>JBBSED010000046.1:0-30466 GCA_038240025.1 Chthoniobacterales bacterium | reverse complement strand
GCTCGCGATTAGCCCGCCGATCACATAACCGAGCGCGCCGCCGACCGGGATCGCCGCGCAAAAGGTCGAGAGCACGCGCCCACGAATCGCGATCGGAAAAAGGTCCGCTAAAATCGTCGGTGCGGCCGGCCCGTAGCCGCCCTCACCGACGCCCACGAGCACGCGGGTGAAGAGCAAAATCCCAAATGTCGCCGCGAGCCCGGAAGCGCCGCTCGCAAGGCTCCAGAAGATCACCGCCGACCCGATGATGAGCCAGCGCGAGAACCGATCCGAGAGCCAGCCGAGAGCCGGCGCGGAGAGCATGTAGGTGACGAAGAAGGCCGTGCCTAACAATCCCGTCACGGCCATCGCATTCGGATCGCCCGGTTTGAAAAACGCCTCGCGAATGTTCGGCTCCACCGCCGCGAGTATGTAGCGATCGATGTAGTTGAGCAGGTTGATCCCGAGCAGCAGCGCCAGCGCGAAACGAGCCCCTGATCTCCCTGCTGTTTTGCTCTCCATCGATTTGCCGATTGCACGAGGTGACGGGCCGATTGTAAACCTAAAAGAGATGCCGCCCATTTCCGCCGCCGAGCGCAGGTTGCGTTTTTTCGCGATGCCGCTCGCGCGGATGATCTATCGCGTCACCGCGCTCGGCGCGGAGCAATTGCCGGCCGGCGGGTTTTTGCTTTTGCCTAACCACATCAGCTGGGTCGACGCGATCGTGCTCCTGCTGGCCTGTCCGCGGCCGATCCGGTTTTTGATCGATAAGGAATATTATGAAAACCGGATCCTGCATCCGGTGCTGCGGACGGTTGGTTGCATCCCAATCTCTTCCCGGCGCGCGAAGGACGCGTTGCGACTCGCCGCCGAACGAATGCGCGCGGGCGAGATTGTCTGTCTTTTTCCCGAGGGGCAGCTCAGCCGCACCGGCACCTTGCAACGCCTCCGGCGCGGTTACGAGATCATCGCGCGCCAGGCGGACTGTCCGGTCGTGCCGGTCTGGCTCGATCAACTTTGGGGCTCGATTTTTTCCTATCAGGGTCAGCGGTTCTTCAGGAAATGGCCGCGCCAAATTCCGTATCCGACGACCGTGGCCTTCGGCGTGCCGCTCGCGCCTAACGAGGCCAACAGCGCGACGGTGCGCGAAGAATTGCTGAAACTCGGCGAGCGCTGCTATAGCCGGCGACCGGCTCTGCGCGAGCATCTGGGCGTGGCCGCGGTGCGCGGTTTGCAGCGTCGTCCGTTTCGCGTCGCGGTGATCGATGGGCTCGATGACTCCGAGTTGAGCGGCGGGAAATTGCTCGGCGCGGCCGCAGCCTTCAGCCGGCATCTGCGCGCAAATTGCCCGGAGAAACGGATCGGCATCGTGCTCCCGGCGAGCAAAGGCGGCGTGGTCGCAAACCTCGCGGTCGTGCTCGCAGGGAAGGTGCCGGTGGGCTTGAACTTCACCAGTGGCCGCGGCGCGCTCGAGCGGGCGCAGGCGATTGCTGGCCTAACGACTGCGATCTCCGCGCAGGTGTTCGCAAAGCGGTTGACCGATTTTCCCTGGCCCGAAAACGTCCTCCAACTCGACGCCCTCCTGCCGCGGGTGAAACGGCAGATTTTCCTCTGGTGGATGGCCGCGATTTTTTTGCCCACGGGTTTACTCGTTAGGCTGCTCGGACTGCCGCGTGAAGGCGACCACGCCGAAGCGGTCCTCCTTTTCACCAGCGGCAGCTCGGGCGATCCGAAAGGCGTCGTCCTGAGCCATCGCAATCTAGTCGGCAACGTCTCCCAATTTCGCGCCATGGTTGACGCACAACCGGACGACGTGATCCTCGCTTCGCTTCCGTTTTTCCACAGCTTCGGCTGCACCGTGACCCTGTGGTTTCCGCTCCTCGACGGCGTCCGCCTCGCGACATACCCGAACCCGCTGGAAGCCGCGAAATGTGCGGAACTGATCGAGCGCCGGCGGATCACGATCGTGCTCGCGGCGCCGACTTTTCTGCGCGGGTATCTGCGCAAGGCGGAGGGGCCGCAACTGCGGAGTGTGCGCCTAACGATTACGGGCGCGGAGAAATTGCCGCGCAGTCTAGCGGACGCGTTTGCCGAGCGTTTCGGGAAGACCGTCTTCGAAGGTTACGGCCTGACTGAGACGTCGCCGGTGGTGAGCGTGAATCTGCCGGATCAGGAACCGGCCGCTCCCGGCGCCGAAGTGCAGCCGTCGAATTGCCCGGGCTCGGTCGGGAAAATGGCGCCGGGCCTGGCGGCGGAGATTCGCGACCCGGAGACCGGGGCCAAACTTTCGCTGCACGAAACCGGTATGCTCTGGCTGCGCGGCCCGAATATTTTCGAGGGCTACCTCGACGACCCGCAACGGACCGCGGAAGTGATTCAGGATGGCTGGTTGAAAACCGGCGATCTCGGCCGCTTCGACGAAGACGGTTTCCTCTTTATCGAAGGCCGGCTCTCGCGCTTCTCGAAGATTGGCGGCGAGATGGTGCCGCACGAAACGGTCGAGCAAAAAATTATGACCGCGCTCGGCCTCGCGACCGAAGGCGAACGCACGATCGCGGTCGCCTCCGCGCCGGATGAATCAAAGGGGGAAGCCCTCGTCATCCTGAGCACGATGCCGATTGATCAGACGGCGCTGCGGGAAAAATTACAGGAAGCCGGCGTGCCGAATCTGTGGATTCCCAAAGTCGTTAGGCAAGTAGAAGCGATCCCCGTCCTGGCCACGGGCAAGCTCGATCTGCGGAAGTGCAGCGAGCTCGCGCGCGGCCTGTAGCGCGCTTATCCGCGCAGGGCGAGAATGCCGGCGCCGGCGAGGATCAGGAGGCCGCCAAGCCAGGTATGCCAGGTGATTTTTTCGTGAAGGAAAAGCGCCGCAAAGAGGATCACGAAGACGACGCTCAACTTATCGATCGGCGCGACCTTCGAGGCCGGTCCGAGTTGCAAGGCATGAAAGTAACAGAGCCAGGAAAGCCCAGTGGCGACACCGGAGAGGGCGAGGAAAAGCCAGTTACGCGTGGTCAACTGCGCGAGGCTGCGCGCGGGCGCGAGGGCGAAGAAAAGCGCCCAGACGATAAACAAGATGACCGTCGTCCGAATCGCCGTGGCCAGGTTGCTGTCCACATCTTCCACGCCGATTTTGGCGAGGATGGCGGTCGCGCCGGCAAAGACCGCCGAGAGAATCGCCCAGGAAAACCAGCCCATGGCCGGTGACGATACCGATTCGCCCGCCCGGTTCCAGCCTAACGAGTCTTACGCTTCAGCGAAATCAGGGACGAGGTCCTCATCGCGCGTTTCTTTCGGCGCGATTCTGGCCGTCTCCGCGGGCCGGCCTTCGTTGTGCGTCCGGGCGATAAGCACGTAGAGCGAGGGCACGATGAAAAGCGTGAAGAGGGTGCCGATACTCATCCCGCCGACGAGGACGAGACCGATCGAATTACGTGCCTTGGCGCCCGCGCCGGTCACGAGCACGAGCGGGAAGTGACCGGCGACGGTCGCGATCGTGGTCATGAGGATCGGCCGCAAACGGGTCCGCGCGGCTTCCGCCACCGCTTCGACTTTGTCGCGGCCCTGCTGCTGCAACTTGTTTGCGAACTCGACGATGAGGATGGCATTTTTCGAGATCAGACCCACCAGGGTGACGAGGCCGACCTGGGAGTAGATGTTCATCGTCGTGGTCCAGCCATTGGTGAAGAATGGGACGTTCGGGGCCGGCATCTTCAGAAAGGTAAAAATAAGTGCCCCAAACATGGCCAGCGGGACCGAGCCGAAGAGAATGATGAGCGGGTCGCGGAAGCTGTTAAACTGCGCCGCGAGCACGAGAAAGATGAGAACGAAGGCGAGCCCGAAAGCCGGCAAAAATTTGTCGCCCTCGGTCCGGAGTTGGCGCGATTCCCCGGTGTAATCGATCGAGTAACCCTTCGGCAAAATCTTCGCCGCTTCGTCCTCGAAAAGCTTCAGCGCCTGGTCGGTGGGCATGCCAGCGACGCCGCTGATCTTGACGGCGTTGAGCTGCTGCAGACGATTGAGCGAACGCGGGACGACCTTCGTCTGGATGCTCGCGATCGTGCTCAACTGGATCAGTTTGTTGTCGGGTCCGGTGACGTAAATGTCCTTCAGTTGATCGGGATTCAGGCGATCGACCCGCTGGATTTGTGGGATGACTTTGTAGGCGCGCCCGGAGATGTCGAAGCGGTTGACGTAGTTGCCGCCGATCATCGCCGACACGTCCGCGCCCACTTGCGCGAGGTTGAGGCCGAGGGCCGCAGCCTTGTCGTGGTCGATCACGAGATCGGCCTGGGGCTGATCGATTTTCGTGTCGACGATCGGCGGGAAATAAAACTTCCCGCTCTTCATCGCGGCGTCTTGGAGCTGTTTCGCGAACCCGAGCATTTGCTCCGGCTCCGCGGTGGAGAGGAGGACGAATTCAATCGGGAACTGCCCGCCGCCCGGCAGCGCCGGCGGCAGCACGGGAAACATCTCGATGCCGGGAATCACGCTGAGTTTTTCCTGCACCTGGGGCAGGAGGTCGAAGGTGGTTTCCTTGCGCTGGTCCCAGGGCTTCAAGACCATGCCGCCAAAGCCGTTCGAGGGAAATGTGATCTGAAAAGTGAACCGAGTTTGCGGGAAACTGAGAAACGCTTTCGCCGCGGCGTCGGCGTAGGACTGGGTTTGCTCCATCGTCGCGTTGGCCGGCGCGTTGACGATGCCGAAGATGACGCCCTGGTCCTCGGTCGGCGCGAGCTCCTTCGCCGAGAGCGACATTTTCAGGAAGATCGCGGCGATGATCGAGAGCCCGATCCACGCCACATAAACCGCCGGGCGCACGCGCAGGGTGCGGTCGAGCTGGCGCCCGTACCAGTCGCGGATGCGATCGAAGACGCGATTGACCCGGCCAGAGAAACCTTCCTCCTCTTCCCCCGCGTGCAGGAAGGTGGCCGACATCACCGGCGAGAGCGTGAGCGCGACCACGCCGGAAATGGTGACGGCGCCGGCGAGGGTGAAGGCAAACTCACGGAAGAGCGTGCCCGTAAGGCCGCCTTGCAGACCAATCGGCACGTAAACCGCCGCGAGCGTAATCGTCATCGCGATGATCGGCCCGACCAGCTCACGCGCGCCTAACAATGCCGCGTCGAGCGGGCTCAGTCCTTCACGCAGATGGCGCTCGACGTTTTCCACCACCACGATGGCGTCGTCGACCACGAGGCCGACCGACAGGACGATCGCGAGCAGGGTGAGCAGGTTGATGGTGAAGCCAAAAACCTGCATGAGAAAAATCGTGCCGATGAGCGAGATCGGGATCGCCACCACCGGGATGATAACCGAGCGCCACGAGCCGAGGAAAAGGAAGATGACGACGATGACGATGAGGAGCGTCTCGACCAGGGTGTGGAAGACGTCGTGGATCGCGGTGTTGATGTACTCGGTGCCGTCGTAGGCGATGCGGCCCTGGAGGCCGGTGGGCAGTTCCTTCTGGATGTCATCCAGCTCGGTCCGGACGCGCTTGATGACGTCGATCGAGTTCGCGTTCGGGAGGACGAAGATGCCCATGAAAACCGCGCGCTCGCCGGAGAAACGAACCTCGGTGTTGTAATCCTCCGCGCCGAGGACAACGTCGGCGATCTCGCCCAGCCTAACGAGGACGCCGTTCTCCTGCCTCACGACCAGATTCTGGAAATCCTTCACCGAATGGAGATCGGTGTTCGCGGTCAGATTCACTTCCACCAGCGCTCCCCTGGTGCTGCCAAGCGCGGAAAGGAAATTGTTCGCCGCCAGCGCCGTGCGGACCTGCGCCGGACTGACATTGAGCGCCGCCATCCGATCCGGTTTCAACCAGATGCGCATGGCAAAAGTGCGGCCGCCGAGAATCTCCGCCCGCTGCACGCCGGCGATCGCCGTCAAGCGCGGCTGGACGATGCGGGTGAGATAATCGGTGATCTCATTCGCCTGAAGAATGTTGGAGGTGAAGCTGAGATAAGCGGAGGCGAACTGCGAATCCGCCGGGAGGATGTTGATCACCGGGACTTCGGCTTCGGGCGGGAGGTCGTTGCGGACCTGGTTGACCTTCGAGCTGATCTCGGAGAGCGCCTTGTTCGAGTCGTAGTTCAGCTTCAGGTGCGCGGTGATCGTGGAAACGCTCTGCGCGCTCTGGGATTCGAGATAATCGATGCCGTCCGCGGCCGCGATCGCGCGCTCCAGCGGTGTGGTGATAAAGCCGCGCACGAGATCCGCGCTCGCGCCGACGAAGACCGTGGTCACGCTGACCGACGCGATGTCGCTCCGCGGGTATTGCCGGATGTTCAGCGACGAGATCGCCTGCAAACCGGCGATGATGATCACCAGGCTGACGACCACGGCCAGCACCGGCCGGCGGATGAAGAGATCAGTGAAAGTATTCACGTCCTGAAGTCGTTAGGCAGTCGTCAGGTATTGGCCGGCTTCGGGGCGAGCTGCGGTTTCGGCGCGAGCTTGTTGTCGACCACGACGTCCATGCCGTTGCGCAGCTTGAAGGCGCCGGCGCCGACGATCTCCTGGTCTTTCTGCAAACCTTCCGTGACGGCCACGAAATCGCCGCGAGCCTCGCCCAGCCGGATGAATTGCTGGCGCAAAACGAGCCCTTCCTTTTTCGTCGTCTCGTCCTTCTTTTTCTCGATCACGTAGACCGAATCGCCGAAGGGCGCGTAGGATACCGCGGTCGCGGGGATATAAAGCGTGGTGATCTTTTGCGGTAACTGCACCGAGGCTTTCGCGAACATGCCGGGGCGCAAGGCGTGATCCTCGTTATCGAGACTCGCCTGCACCTGCACGCTCCGGGTCGCGGTGTCGACCGAGGGATTGATCGCGTTCACCGTGCCCTTAAATAGACGGCCAGGAATCGCGTCCGTCGTTATCGTGACCTCGAGACCGACCTTCACTTTTGCGAGATCGTTTTGCGGCAGGGAGAAATCGACGAAGACCCGATCGAGGGTTTGCAGGCTCACGAGCTTGTCACCAACCGCGACCATCTGGCCGGGATTGACGTAGCGAATCCCCGCCACCCCGGTGAAGGGCGCGCGGATCGCCTTCTTGTCGATCGTCGCCTGCATATTTTCCACCGCTGCGGCGGCCGCGTCATACTTCGACTTCGCGGTGTCGAATTCAGACTTCGAAATGACGTTGCCTTTCGCCAGGTTGGTCGAGCGATCCAGTTCGGATTTCATCAGCGCCTCGTCCGCCTGCGCGGAACGCAACTGCGCTTCTTCCGCGGCGACATCGAGCTTCAGGAGCGGCTCGCCTTTTTGCACCTTGGCGCCGGATTCGAAATCGATCTCGCTCACCCGGCCGGCTAATTCCGCGCTGATCGTCGCGCCCTGCACCGGAGAGATGGAGCCGATGGCGTCGAGTGTCGGCTGCCAGTCCGCCTGTTTCACGACTGCGCTGATCACCGTCGTAGGAGGAGGCGCCGCCGCCTTGCTCGATTTGATCAGGGTCATGATCTGCAGCGCCTTGATGCCGGCGAAAAGGATGAACACGCCGACGAGCCCGAGAATGACCCAGAAGATCGGGCCCTTCTGACTGCGCCGCGGAGTGCGGGAAGTGGTGGTGGCGGGACGATCGTTGCGGAGAGGAGGTCTAGTTGTGGCCGTTTGCATGGGATGTAGGACTAAAGAGAAGGCGCCAAAGATTGCGCGCGACGGTCAGTTGCTCGTCGCGTTGTTGGGCGGCCGATTGGCGGGCCGGGCGCAGCACACTGCGCATCATGGTTCCATCATTCACCGCGAAAATCATTTCTGCAATCGCGCGCGGAGTGAGCCCGGGCTCGGCCTTTTTCAGGTCGGGCGAACGCGCGATCAGCGCGGCAACCCCGTCGGTTTTCGCTCGCACCACGCCGCGCACGAGCTGGGCGACGCGCGGGTTGCGGCTCGCTTCCGCAAAGAGATCGACCACGAAAGCGGAAATGATCTGCGGCGAACGCCCGCAACCGTGCGAGGTGAAAAGCACTTCCATCGCCTCGAGTAGACTGGGCGCCTCGCCCGCCCGGGCGAGCAACTCCGCGATGTGTTTCCGGTGTTCGGTCGCGAGCGCGGTGATCACTTCCTCCTTGTTTTTGAAGTAGCGATAAATCAGCCCGACGCTCACCCCCGCCTTCGCGCTGATGTCGAGCATCGTCGTCTGGTGAAAACCGCGCTCACCAAAGCAAAGCATCGCGGCCTCCAGGATCTGGGCGCGACGATCAAGCATGGGTTCGACTCGTTTGGCGGGCATCGGAGGCGCACAGTGAATGAACGTTCATTCATTGTCAAATCGCCGCGAGACCGGCGGGACCGTTGACAGGTGTGGCCGGGCGATCAAAGCTACCCGCTCGCGCCAGGGTAGCTCAGTGGTAGAGCAGGGGACTCATAAGCCCTTGGTCGGGAGTTCAACTCTCCCCTCTGGCACCCCCAGCGGCCGGAAGAACGCGCCGTCGCCCAGGCGCGTTTTCTGCCACCACTTTGATCCTGCACCTACACTTGCACTTACACCTCCCTTTTGCGCACGGAGAGGCGGTGTAGGTGTAAGTGTAGGTGCAGGATCAAAGTGAAGAAACGCGGGGGCCCACCCAATTCCCGCTACTTCTGTCGGCTCGCGAGATACGGCTCCAGATCGGCCTTGCTCCCGCGCATCGCGATCATGAAACAAACGTCACCGCGCACTTCCACCGCGCCCGTCCAGCCCTCGTTTTCCACGAAATTCCAGTTCGGCTTCCGACTTTTTTTGGCGCCTTCCGCAGCCTCCGCCGCATCGGCCGGGTAGAGGAAAAATTGCAGCCCGCTTTCCGCCAGCGCCACTTGCGCCACCCGGTTGCCGTCATCGTCGTCCACCACCCGCGCGCCGGTCGCGCGCAGATCGGCGAACGCCATCGGCACATCGAAGTGCTCGAGCTGGAATTTCATGAAAAAGTAATCGCCGATGTTGATCGCGTCGGTATGCAACGGGTCGAGCTGTCCGCGCTTCGTAGTGCTCGCGACCACGAGCATTTTCTTCGCGATCACCGAGCCGGGAAATTCGTGCAGCCGCTCCATCACGAAATAGATGGTGAGACCGGCCATCACCAGCACCGCGAGCGCCGTCGCGAGGATCGCTGGATGACGCGCGGTCTTTTTCCAGCTCCGCTTCGCGCCCTTGATCAGCGCGACGTTGACGAACCATTCCTCGGCCGCCTTCGGGATCTCGATCTGGCCCACGAGGCGCGCGAGCGCCTGATCGAATTGCTGCTGCGTCGTCAGGCTGGCCGCGGCTTCGGGAATTGTCCGCGCGCTCTCGATCGCCGAGCGCATTGCGCGGTCGTTCGGCGGCCGGTCGCTGATCGGCGCGCATTCCAGAAGCGCGCGTTTGCGCCGCGAGAGCCAGCGCTTCATTCGGGCGCAATCTCCGCCGTGGCGGCGTTCAGCCAGGCCTGGAACTGCGCTCGGCCATGCGAGATGAGGCCGGCGAGCTCTTCCATTTTCACGTCGAGCAGGTTCTGCATTTCGCGATGGGAAAATTGATTGAGATAGTAAAAGGCGAGGGCGCTGCGCTGCGGTTCCGGCGCGGCGGCGATCCAGGCCGCGAGTTGCGGCGGCTCGAGCTGCGCGACCCGGCCGGGCGCATCCGCCGCGATCGCCTGCTCGGCGAGCTCGTTGCTTTCCGGCTTCACATTCTGTTCCGCGATTAAAACGCACTGGTGCCGCGCCTCGTGGAAACACCAGAGCCGGTCATCCGGCAACTGGCGGCGAGAGGCGAGCAGCGCCGCTTCGCGCAGGGTATTTTGGAAGGCCTCCAGCGCCTTCGCCGCCTCGCCCGTCATGAGAACACAGAAGCGATACAGCTGGGGCAGGCTGCGGGAGAGCTCGGTGATTTCTTCGCGTTGCAAGGCGACAAATTGGCGGCCCGCGCCGCGCGGCGCAAGGTTGCATCGAATCAGGCAAACGGGTGCTCGCGCAGGCGGCGCGCGGCTTCCTCGGCGTTCTCGCGGCCGTTGAAGGCCGAAATGCGGAAGTAGCCTTCGCCTTCCGAACCGAAGCCGCTCCCCGGGGTCACGACCACATTCAGTTCCTGTAACATCCGGTCGAACATCTGCCAGCTCGTTAGGCCGGCAGGCGTGCGCACCCAGATGTAGGGCGCGTTTTTGCCGCCGTAAACGCGCATGCCGGCTGCGCTCGCCGCCTCGCTGAGAATCCGCGCGTTCCCCATGTAGTGCTCGATCAGTCCGCGGACTTGGGCGCCGCCTTCTTCGCTGTAAAGCGCTTCGGCGCCGCGTTGCACGGGGTAGCTCACGCTGTTTGCCTTCGTGCTCCACCGGCGATGCCAAAGTTTGTGCAGCGGGAGGTCGCGGCCGTCGGTGGTCTGGGCGAGCAGGCGTTTCGACATCACGGTGAAACCGCAGCGCACCCCGGTGAAGCCGCCGGTTTTCGAGAAGCTGCGGAATTCCACCGCGCACTCGAGCCCGCCGGGAATCTCGAAGATGGAGCGCGGAATCTCCGGGTCGCTGATGTAGCCTTCGTAGGCGGCGTCGTAGAGGAGGAGCGCCTTGTGCTCCTGCGCGTAGGCGACCCAGCGCTCCAGCTGCTCCCGCGTCGCGACGGCGCCGGTTGGATTGTTTGGGAAGCAGAGATAGACGACGTCGGCGTGCTCGTTAGGCGGCTCGGGGACGAATTCGTTTTCCGCGCGGCAGGGCAGGTAGATGATGCCTTCGTAACGGCCAGCGTCGTTAGGCAAGCCGGTGTGGCCGGCCATGACGTTGGTATCGACGTAGACCGGGTAGACCGGATCGGTGATCGCGATCCGGTTCTGCTCGCCGAGGATATCGAGGATGAAACCGCAGTCGCTCTTCGAGCCGTCGGAGACGAAGACTTCGTCGTCGGCGATCTCGATCCCGCGGCCGCGGTAATCGATCTGCGCGATCTTGCTCCGCAGAAAATCGCCGCCCTGTTCATGGCCGTACCCGCGAAAAGTCTCGCGCACGGAGAGCTCATCGACGGCCGCTTTCATCGCCGTCACCGCCGCCGGTGGTAGCGGCTCGGTTACATCGCCGATGCCGCAGCGGATGACCTTTTTCGCGGCTTCGGGATTCGCTTCGCAGAATTCTCGCACCCGGCGCGCGATCTCCGGGAAAAGGTAACCGGCCTGGAGCTTGAGGTAGTTTTCGTTGAGGTAGGCCATGTCGAATTGCGGTGGTTAGCCGACAATGGAAACCAACTCCGCGAACTTCGCGACTCGTTAGGCGAGAGCCGGCGGATCGGAGGGCGCAGCACTCATTTCCGCGGCTCGGTCGGCGGGGGTGGCGGGATCTGGATAGTGCTCTTGCAACCAGCGTTTCGCTTCCGTGCGGTCGCGCGCGATGTGCGTCAGCCAGCCGATGCCTTGCACCCGCTGTTCCCATTCTTTCATGGTTTCGAAAAGGTCCTCGCGTGGGGCGACGATCACTATCACGGCTTCGGGCCGGAAAATGGCCGCATAGAAATCCTGCGCGATGATTCGGTCCAGCTCGCCGGCGGAGATTTTCAACTCCGTCACTTCGGAGAAATCGATGAACTCGTAATGAAAATTCTCCGTGTTCTGGAGCAACTGCGTCGTTGCTCGACAGGCCTCGAGGATTTCCGCCCCTGTCACCAGGCCACTGCCGACATGATGAATCCCCATGTAGTCATCGGAAAGCTCCGTCGTGTAGGGCATCTCTTTCAGTTGCGCAACGATCGATCACCAACCGGGCGAACACCTTCTAGATAAGACCGGGCGCGCGCGAAAACCACATTATCTTTTCGGCTGCGCGACTCCGGGAGCGGGCTTCCGATTGATCAGCCGGACGACCAGGCGCACAGCCGACCAGGTCTCGTCCACCGCACAGATTTTGTTGTCGACCAGGCCAAGGGGCAGCGCCAAATCCCGCACGACGTTTTCCGTTACATCCGTGGCCAGCGCCGCCGTCTTCTTCGGCCACGAAATCCAGAGCGCGGCGTCGTCGCGCATCTCCCGGCGAAGGCGCGGCAGATCGGTCGTGAGGCGGGCGCGTGCGGTGCAGAAACAATGAATCACTTCCGGCCGGTCCGCGGTCGTGCGAAAACGCACACCTTCCGGCAGCGGGGCGAGCAATTCCAGGTAGTTTCACGGCGCGTGGAGCGCGGCCACGGTAAAGCCCGGCTTGATCCCGAGCTTCTCCACCAACGGTTTTCCTGAGTAGCCGGCCATGGGAGTCCTTCGCACCGGCTACTCGATCGTCACGGCCTTTTCCACCAAGTCCAGCGCCGCCGCGAGATCCGCCTCCTGGCGGGCGTGGATGTAAAGCACCGGGTCGTTAGGCGCAACTTCCGCGCCGACTTTCTTGATCTGCGAGAACCCGACCGCAAAATCAATCGCGCCGTCCGCTTTCGCCCGCCCTGCCCCGAGCAGCAGCGCCGCTCGGCCGATCGCTTCCGCATCCATCCGCACGATGCTGCCGCCGCGCGGCGCAGGGAGGGGCTGCCGAAGCGGTGCGGAATGATGCGCGGTGATTTCTTCCAGCACGCTGGCGTCCCCCTCCTGTGCTTCGACCATGGCCACGAACTTTTCCCAAGCCGATCCGTCCGTCAGCCAACGCGCCAGTTGCTCCCGCGGCGCGGTGGCCACCTGTGCGGCGAGATCGAGCGTCAGCTCCAGGAGATCGTTAGGCCCGCGGCCCTGCAAGGTCGCCACGGCCTCGGCGACCTCCAGCGCGTTGCCGACGTTTTCGCCTAACGGCTCATCCATCGGGTTCAGGAGATGGGACATCTGCACGCCCACCTGTTCACCGACCGCAAGCATCGCCGCCGCGAGCTCAGCGGCGGCCGCGCGCGTTTTCATGAAGGCGCCGCTCCCAAATTTCACGTCGAGCACCAGTCGGTCGAGATTCTCCGCGAGCTTCTTGCTCATGATGCTCGCCACGATCAGGGGTTGCGACGGCACCGTGCCGGTGACGTCGCGGAGAGCGTAGAGTTTCTTGTCAGCCGGGCATATATCCGCGGTCTGGCCGATCATGAAAACGCCGATTTGCTCGAGCTGCCGGAGCGCGCGCGCCTCGTCGAGATGCACGTTGAACCCGGGGATGCTCTCCAGTTTATCGAGCGTGCCGCCGGTGATTCCGAGGCCGCGGCCCGAAATCATCGGGACCCAGACCTCGTCGCAGGCGAGGAGCGGCGCGAGCACGAGCGAGACCTTGTCGCCGATCCCGCCGGTGGAATGCTTGTCCACCTTCGGCGGCGAGTCGTCAGGGTAACGCAGCGTGCGCCCGCTGCGGAGCATCGCGGAGGTCAGCTCACCGGTCTCGTGAGGCGTCATCCCGCGAAAGAAGACCGCCATCGCGAACGCGCTCATCTGGTAGTCCGGGATTTCGCCTTTGGTGAACCCGTCGATCAGCTCCGCGATCTCGTTAGGTGCGAGTTCTTCACCCTCTCGTTTTCGTTCGATCAGGCTCGGGACGTGCATGGGATTTCGGGTAACGCTCGCGTTTGTTCTCCCAGAAAATTGCCGCGTCGTCATTTACTCAGGATGCGGAAAAGTAAGAAAGATGAAGGAAGAAGTAAGAAATCGCCTAACGACGATCTTTCTTAATTCTTCCTTCTTCCTTCATCCTTTTCTTCACAGCCCGATCGGGTGCCAGGCGGTTTTCATCTCCACCGTGTCGAGGATCCAATACGGATTCTCCGCGTCGGCACCGCGCCACGCCCCGGGGGTGAGATCGCGCGCAACGTAACGCTTCACGTTGAAGCCGCCGCCCTGTTGCAAGGCCAACCCGAGCTTCGCGTCGCCCGTCCCATCGACGATCGCGTTCACATCCATGTGACCCGCGATGTGCGAGGCGAGCTCCGCGGGATCGCCGGAGAGAATGTTCACCACGCCGCCCGGCAGATCGCTCGTCGCGATGATCTCGGAAAAGGTCAGCGCCGGCAGCGGCTTCGTCGCCGAGGTGATCACGACCGCCGTGTTCCCGCTCAGGATCACCGGCGCGAGGAGCGAGACGAGGGCGAGGAGCGGCGGCTCGTTCGGGCAGAGCACCACCACCACCCCGGTCGGCTCCGGCGAAGTAAAATTAAAATGCGAGCTCGCCACCGGATTCACCGAGCTGAAGATTTGGCTGAACTTATCCGTCCAGCCCGCGTAATGGACCAGCCGCTCGATCGCGAGCTGGGTTTCGTCGTGGGCCTTGCCGTTGCGCTTCGCGACTCGCGCCACTTCCGCCTCCAACTCCGGACGGCGCATCTCCAGCATCTCCGCGGCGCGGTAGAGAATCTGACCGCGCAGATAGGCGCTCTGTTTCGCCCAGCCCGCGAAAGCGCTCCGGGCAGCCGTCACCGCATCGCGAAAATCCTTCCGCGAAGCGCGCGCGTAATTTGCCATCACCTGGCCGCCGCTCGCCGCCGCCGCGACTCGGCCGCTCTCGCTCCGGATGAACTTCCCGCCGACGAAAAGCTTATAGGTTTTCTGCACCGCGAGGCGCTCCGCTTTTCTGGCCACGGCGAGACCATTGCGCAAGGCCTTGAAAAAGAAAACGCTAAACGGATGGTGCGGCGCATGGCGAAGGATGAAGGATGAAGGCGGAAGGATGAAAAAAGACGACTCGATCTTTCTCGCCGGCCATCGCGGTCTGGTCGGCAGCGCGATTTTGCGCCGGCTGGAAAGCGACGGCTTCACCCGCGTGCTCACCCGCTCGAGCGCGGAGCTCGATCTCACGAACACCGCGGCGGTCGATGAATTTTTCGCCCTCGAGAAGCCGCGGATCGTGATCGCCGC
Organism: Chthoniobacterales bacterium; assembly: GCA_038240025.1. Taxonomy (GTDB): domain Bacteria; phylum Verrucomicrobiota; class Verrucomicrobiia; order Chthoniobacterales; family UBA10450; genus Palsa-1392. The sequence goes on along the minus strand of JBBSED010000046.1, from coordinate 15,751 downwards.
CGCCGCGCGCGTCGGCGGGATCAAGGCGAATAACGACGAGCCGGTCGAGTTCCTGCTCGTGAACCTACAGATCCAAAACAACCTCATCCGCGCCGCGCACGAGGTGGGCGCGCGCAAGCTCCTCTTCCTCGGCAGCTCCTGCATTTACCCGAAGTTCGCCCCACAACCGATCCCGGAGAGCGCATTGTTAGGCGGCCCGCTCGAGCCGACGAACGAAGCTTACGCCATTGCGAAGATCGCCGGGATCAAGCTCTGCCAGGCGTATGCGCGCGAGTACGGCGACAACTTCATCTCCGCGATGCCGACCAATCTCTACGGGCCGAACGACAACTTCGATCTCGCCAGTTCCCACGTCCTGCCGGCGCTCCTGCGCAAAGCTCACGATGCGAAAGGAAGCGGCGCGCGCGAGATGGTCGTCTGGGGCACCGGAACGCCGCGGCGCGAATTCCTCCATGTCGATGACCTCGCCGACGCCTGTGTTTTCCTGCTCCAGCATTACGACAGCCCCGAGATCGTGAACGTCGGCCTGGGCGAAGACATCTCCATCCGCGAGCTGGCGGAGTTGATCGCAGAGATCGTCGGCTTCGAGGGCCAGCTCATTTGGGACGCGAGTAAGCCGGATGGCACGCCGCGCAAGCTCCTCGATATCTCGAAGATCAATTCGTTAGGCTGGTCGCCGCAGATTTCGCTCCGCGACGGGATCGCGCGGACTTACGAGTGGTTTCAGCGTCAGCAGGCGGGCTGAGCTTTTCTTAACCGCAGAGGCGCCTAGGACGATCAGAGAGGTCGCCTTAATCGTTGTCCTGCACCGTGACTTCCTGCGCGAAGAGCTCGAAGTCGAGTGCCCCGACCTGGGTATCGGCTAAATTGAAGTGATCACACTCGGCGGTGATGCGTCCTTTTTTCGTCAGCTCCACGCGGCCGGCCAACTCGACGTCCGCGCTCGAGGCCGGTTCCACGGCGATGAACGATTACTTCGTCACCCCCGGTGAGCGTCTTCATGCCGAGAAAGGCGGAGGCTGCCAGCCGGCCTCGCGCTTTTCTCGAATGGGATTTGCGCTAGGGCGCTTTGCTTTTCTTTTTGTGTGCTGGCATGAGCGCGGACTGCTAGTTCTCCATCCGCTCGAGCGCGGTATTGAAGAGTTTTTTCGCCGCGGAGGCGAAGACGGAGTGAAGCTCGCTCTTCGACATGTTATCGGCCGCGCTCTGGAACTGCGCCCCGGCCGCGAGCAGCGAGATGAAATGCGGCCCCGGCCCGTGATGCCCCGGCACCTTGGTGCCACACCATTCGTCCACGACGTCGCTCACTCTTCCGCCGACGATGATGATGCCGTTCTCGAAATGTTTGTTCCCGAGCAGTTCCGCGAAGTCAGCCTGGGTCGCGGCGCGCGTGATCACGGCGCGAGCAGCGAGGGCTGCGCGGTAGGGATCAGGCTCGGGCGGGAGCGGTTGCGGATTGAGCGCGACCCACGCGAGCTTCGAATAAGGATCGCCCGGACCAGGCGGGAGCGGCTGCGGGTTCAGCGCGGCCCAGAGTAGCCGACTTACTGGACCGCCGGGGCCGTACGGTCCGAAGGGGCCGCCAGGGTTACCGGAATCGTCCGGGTTCGGGTAGAAGACACTGTTGAGCAGGCTCGCAAAGGCGCTCCTGCTGAGGTTGATCTGATTGCGTCCGCCATCATCGGTGGTGGCGCGAGATTTGCGGTTCTGTTTTGAGAACGCGTGCAGGGTCTCGGGAGTTTTCATACCGAGCATTTCCTGCCTCTAAATTTTGCAGTCAAGCAAAAAACTGCCCTCAAGTCCCGGCAGGCAAACGGATCAGCACGCGCATCAACTCCCGGCCTTCCCGACCCAGATGAGTGCGCGCGGGGATCCATTCTCGTTCGACCGCGAAGGAGCGACCGAAGCGCTCCTCGAGCTCCTCGACGCTCACGGGAAAGGGCGGCCCTTCATCGTCGTTGTCGGGATTGAGGAAGAAGATGGCGATGAAGCGGCCGCCGGGCTTGAGCAGGCGGGTGATGGCTTCCAAGTAATCCCCGCGCAGCGCGGGATCGATCGCGCAGAAGCAGGTGTGCTCGAAGACGACGTCGAAGCGACCGTTCCATTCCGACGGCAACGCGAAGAGGTCCGCCAGTTGATATTCTTCGTTCCCGAATTTTGGAAACGCACTGGCCTTTTCGATCGCGGACGGCGCGAGGTCGATCCCGAGCACGTGATTTTCCCGGGTGCTGAGCGCGCGCACGTCGTGCCCGGAGCCGCAGCCGGGCACGAAAATTTCACCCCCGATCGGTCCGTTCTCCGCGAGGAAATCCACCAGCGCCGGATGCGGTTTCCCTTTTTCCCACGGCGTCTCGCGGCGTTGATAGGCTTCGTCCCAATCGGTTTGCGTTTGTTTCATGGCTCCGGTTTACTGGCAGCTTCCCGCATGGATGCACTTTTTTCCAACTGCGCGTGCCGATGAAACCACTTCGCGTGGGCGTGGTCGGCGTTGGTCACATCGGGAAAAATCACGCGCGTCTCTATGCTGAGAGCGGCACCGCGGAGTTCACTGCGATCTTCGATCAGGACGCGGAAACTGCGGCCGCCATTGCCGCGCAATACCAGGTGCACGCTGCGCACTCGCTCGAGGAATTTAGCGGGCTCACCGATGCCGCCTCCATCGCGACGCCGACCAACACCCATTTCGAAATCGGTCGCCTGTTGCTGGAGCAGGGCAAACATTTGCTGATCGAAAAACCAATCGCCGACGACGCCTCCCATGCGAGCGCGCTCGCCGAGCTGGCGAAAGCGCGCGGACTCGTTTTGCAGGTCGGGCACGTCGAGCGTTTCAATCCGGTGCTCGGCGCGCTCGAGGCGCGGCTCTCGCGTCCGCGTTTCATCGAAGCGCACCGGCTTTCGCCTTTTCCTAATCGCAGCACTGACATTGGCGTGGTCCTCGATCTCATGATTCATGACCTGGAAATCATTTTGCATCTGGTGCGCTCGCCGGTGCAGACGATCGACGCGGTCGGGGTGCCGGTCTTGAGCCGGCGCGAAGACATCGCCAATGCGCGGATTCGCTTCGAGGACGGCTGCGTCGCGAACATCACTTCCAGTCGGATCAGCCCGGAGCGAATGCGGAAGATTCGCGTCTTCCAGGGCGATGCTTATCTCTCGCTCGATTACCAGAATCAGACGGGCGAAATCTACCGGCGCGTCGGCGCGAGCATCGAACGCGAAGAGGTCGAGATCGAACGCGAAGAGCCGCTCAAGCGCCAGATTCTGTCGTTCATCGAATGCGCGCGGGGCGGTCTGCAGCCGAAAGTCTCGGGCTTCGAGGCCACGGCCGCGCTCGAGCTCGCGGTGGAAATCACGAGGCGCATCCAGGACGGGCTGTGAAACCGCTGCGCATCTACCTCGTCGCCGGCGAGGCGAGCGGTGATAACCACGGCGCGGCGCTGATGGAAGCGCTGCGGCAGCTGCGTCCGGAGGTTGAATTTGCCGGGCGTGGCGGTCCGCGGATGGCGCGGCTCGCGAGCGGCAACTTCGACGACTGGATCGAGGAAGCCGGCGTCGTGGGCCTCTGGGAAGTACTGAAGCATTACCCGTATTTCCGCCGCAAGATGCGCGCGACGAGGGCGGAAATCGCGGCCGCGAAACCGGACGCGGTCGTGTTGATCGATTACCCGGGTTTCAATCTACGGCTGGCCGAGGCGCTCCACGAGAGTTCGTTAGGCGCAATGATCATCTACTATATCAGCCCGCAGGTCTGGGCCTGGAATCGCGGCCGGATTCCCAAAATGGCGCGCTGGCTCGACCTCATGCTCTGCATCTTCCCCTTTGAGGCGGAGCTCTATGCTCAATCGGGTTTGCGGACGGTTTTCGTCGGGCATCCGATGCTGGAAAATCTCGAGGCCAAACGGATTGCGGAACCGCGCGACCCGCACCTGGTCGGGTTTTTCCCGGGAAGTCGCGCGCGCGAGATTCGCAAACTTTTTCCCGTCATGCTCGAGGTGATGCGGCAACTGCACGCGGACCGGCCGGAGCTCCGCTTCGAGATCGCGGCCGCTTCGGAGTCGTTAGGCGAGACGATCCGCCGCGAACTGGCGGCGGCCGGAGACTCGTTAGGCAAAGCCGCCACGGTGACGGTGGGGGAAGCCGCGCGCACCATGCAACGGAGCGCGGTCGGCCTGGTCGCGTCGGGCACCGCGACGCTCGAGGCGGCCTTCTTTCGGCTGCCCTTCCTGCTCGTGTATAAAGTCGCCAGCCTAACTTACCTTGCCGGGAAGCTTCTGATTAGGGTGAAACACCTCGGCATGCCTAACGTTCTCGCCAAAAAGGAGATCGTTCCGGAGTTCATCCAAGGCGCCGCGCGACCCGCCACGCTCGCGGCGGAGCTCGGCCGGCTCCTCGACGACCCGGCGCGGCGCGCGCAAATGCTGGCGGATTTCGACGCGGTGATCGGCCAACTCGGCGCCGGTGGCGCCAACGAAACTGCCGCCCGCGCCATCCTCAAGGTCTTGGACACCCGATGAATCCGGCGCGGTCTCCAGCTTACCGGCTGATCGATCTGCATTTCGATCTACCGTTCGCCCTTTTTCTCGGTCGCGACCGTCCCGGTCTGCTCACGACCCAATTTCTGCCGGAATTTGAGGCCGGTCACATCGGTCTGCTCGGGGTTGCTCTCTACGTCGAGGATAAGTATTTGCCGGGAGACGCACTCCGGGTTGCGCGTGACGAGCTGGCGTTGTTGCAGGACGAAATCGCAGCGAACCCAAAATTGAAACTCTGCCGCACATTTGCGGAGATCGTTGAGGCCGAGGCTGTGGGCAGAATCGCGCTCCTCCTCACGATGGAAGGGGTCGAACCGCTGGGTGACGATCTTGATCTGTTGCGGGATTTTCACGAGCGCGGCTTGCGCGCTCTTTCGCTCACCCACGCCCGCGTCAACGCCGCGGCGGCCGGCGCTGTTTTCGCCGCGAGAGGCTCGCCCACGACTGGCCTAACGAGCTTCGGACGAGAGCTAGTCGATGAATGTGAGCGGCTCGGCATCGTGCTCGATCTCGCCCATATCAACCCGGCGGGATTCGAGGAAATCTGCGCGCGGACGAAGAAGCCGCTGATCGTGTCGCACAGCAACGTTCGCCGATTCTACGACATCGAGCGCAACCTCAGCGATGAGCAGATTCGGATGATTGGTGCGGGCGGCGGCGTTGTCGGGATCAATGCAATTTTCGTTAGTCCGACGCAGGCCGGCGCGACGCTGGATCGCTACGTCGATCACCTCGAGCACGTCGCGGACCTGATCGGAATCGAAGGAGTCGCGATCGGTTTCGATTTCTGCGCAGCGCTTTTCGATTTGCTGCCGCAGACTGAACGCGTGGAAATGGCCGCGAGAACGACCGCGGTGCATTTCGTCCCGGAGCTGCGCAATCATGCGGACGCTCCGAACCTGCTCCGCAAGCTCCGGGAGCGCGGTTTTGGCGAGGAGGAGACGGAAAAATTTCTCCGCGGCAACTGGCTGCGGATACTGAGGCAGTTACTGTAGGGATCGAGTTCGATGACGCATAAAATTTTCAATTTTATCGACGGCCAATTCGTCGAGCCGGCGGGTGGGAAGTATCTCGAAAACGTCGAGCCGGCCACGGGAAAAACCTACTCGCTGGTGCCGGATAGCGGGGAGCGCGATGTCGAGCTGGCAGTTGGGGCCGCAGAGAAGTCTTTCACCGGTTGGTCGCGCACTCCGGTCGCGGAACGCTCGCGGATCATCCTGCGGATCGCGGAACTGATCGATCGCGACCTGGAGAAATTCGCGCGCGCGGAATCGATCGACACCGGCAAACCGCTGGCGCTCGCGCGCAGCCTCGACATCCCGCGGGCCTCGAGCAATTTCCGTTTTTTCGCCACCGCGATCCTGCACACGGAGAACGAGGCGCACGTGATGGACGGCGTCGCGTTCAACTACACGCTGCGCCAGCCGCGCGGGGTCGTCGGGCTGATTTCGCCGTGGAACCTCCCTCTTTACTTGCTGAGCTGGAAGATCGCGCCGGCCATCGCGGTCGGGAATACCGCGGTCGCGAAACCGAGCGAACTGACGCCGATGACCGCTTGCTTGTTAGGCGAAGTTTGTCACGAAGCGGGCTTGCCAGACGGCGTCCTGAACATCGTGCAGGGGACCGGGCCAAACGTCGGCTCGGTCATCACCGGGCATCCTAAAGTGGCCACGATTTCGTTTACCGGCGGGACGGTCACGGGGCGGAAGGTGGCGGAAGCGGGCGCGCCGCTTTTCAAAAAAGTCTCACTCGAACTCGGCGGGAAAAATCCCAACATAATTTTCGCCGATGCTGACCTCGACGCGGCGATCGCGGGAAGTCTGCGCTCGTCCTTTGCGAATCAGGGGCAGGTCTGCCTCTGCGGTTCGCGGGTGTTTGTGGAACGGCCGGCTTATGACGAATTCGTTAGGCGATTCGTCGAGAAAACTTCGCAACTAAAAATGGGAGACCCGCTGGAGGAGGGGACCGAGCAGGGAGCGATCGTGTCGCAGACGCAGCTCGAGAAGGTGAAGTTTTACGTCGACCTCGCGCGCCAAGAGGGCGGCACGATTGCCGCCGGCGGCCAAAGCCCGGAGCCGCCTAACGATCGCTGCCGCGGCGGCTATTTTTTCCCGCCGACCGTGATTACGGATCTCCCGGTCGATTGCCGGGTCAATCGTGAGGAGATCTTCGGCCCGGTGGTGACGATCACGCCGTTCGATCGCGAGGACGAAGTGCTCGCCTATGCGAACGACACCGAATACGGCCTCGCCTCCACCGTCTGGACGCAAAACCTACAGCGCGCGCATCGCGTCGCGGAGCAGATTCACACTGGGACGGTCTGGGTGAACTGTTGGCTGGTGCGCGATCTGCGGGTCCCGTTTGGCGGGATGAAACAGAGCGGCGTGGGCCGGGAAGGCGGGAATGAAGCGCTCCATTTTTTCACCGAACCGAAAAACATCTGCATCGCGAAATAGCCTAACGACTTATGTGCCGAAACATTCGCACCCTTCATAACTTCACTCCGCCCGCGACCGTGGAAGAGGTCCGCGCCTCGTCGCTGCAATTCGTGCGCAAGCTCAGCGGGTTCACCAAGCCTTCGCAGGTGAACGAGCAGGCCTTTAACCGAGCGGTCGACGAGGTCGCGCGGGTCGTCGACGAGTTGCTTCACTCGTTAGTCACGCAGGCTTCGCCGCGCGATCGCGCGGTGGAAGCGGCGAACGCGCGCGCGCGCTCGGCCAAACGATTCGCGACCGCCTGATGGACCGTTCCTTCGAAAGTTCGCGGGCGGCGGAACCGGTCGGCGCCTTCCCGCATGCGAAGCGCGTCGGCCATCTGCTCTTCCTCTCGGGCATCGGTCCGCGCGTACGTGGGAGCAAGGAAATCCCGGGCGTGACGCTGGCCGCGGATGGGAGCGTGGCCAGCCACGACATCGCGGCGCAATGCCACGCGGTTTTCGAAAACGTGCGGCTAGTGCTGGACGACGCGGGCGCGGCCTGGAACGACATCGTCGACGTGACGGTTTACCTCACCGACATGAAGAACGACTTCGCAACGTTTAACCGGATCTATCCGGAGTATTTCGCGGGCGAGGGAAAACCGAATCCCACCCGGACGACCGTCCAGGTGGGAGCTTTGCCGACGCCGATCGCGATCGAGCTGAAGGTGATCGCAGCAGTCGCCTAACGATCAATCGTTTTCGAAGCGCTCGATTTCCTCGAGCAACGTTTCGGCGCGCCGCACGCTCCAGCCAGCGGTGCTGTTGTTGAGGCTGCGGGCGAATTTTTCCCGGCCGGGACGGCGCGAGTAGGCAATGATGCCCCACAGGATTCCGAGGGAAACCAGGCCACTCAGAAAGAGCCAGCCGACCACCCCGGGATTGTGCCGCCAAACGTCGGCCCCGAGCGCCTGAAAGATCATGAGCATTCCTGGGATCCAGATGAAGCAACCCGCGATGCCGAACCAGAGTCCCGTCTTCACGTGCCAGCTCCGCAAGGCGGCAATCTTCTTTTGGAGCACGAGCACCGGCGCCGCGTAGTCCGCCTGCTTGACCAGATAAAGATCGCGGGCCGCGAAAAAGATGAACATCAGGCCGTAGAGGTGAAGCGACATCCCGTAAATCATGAGGTGAGCGACGCCGATGTGATCGACCCAGAAGCTTCCCCCGATCAACGCGAGCAATGCGCCGGCGATGATTTGGATGACCTGGCCGGTCACGAGCGGACGGAAGGCGGAGCGGACGCGGGTCAGTTTGCGTTCCTTGAGTTCGTGAAAAGCGAACGCGTTCTGGCGTTCGAGGTTGCGGTTTAGTACCTGCCAGGAGGCTTTGAGGTCGTCGAGTTCGGAGTAGGTCATGAGTTTGTCTTGTTGAGTTTCAGCATCTCCTCGCGGACACGCTGTTTGAGGCGTTGGAGTTTGGTGGCGACATTCGTCTCGGAGAGCCCGAGGACCGCGGCGATCTCGCGATAGCTGTGATCCTCGAGGTATAAAAGCATGAGGCCGCGATCGAGCGGCGGGAGGGCGCCGATGACTTTTTGCAGAACGACGACGCGCTCGTCGGTCCCGCCATCGCCCGGATTTTCATCCGCGATTTCGTTTTCCTCGAGCCGCACGGTCTGGCGGCCGGGGTGGGCGTGGCGGCGGAGGAACGAGATCGCGACGTTGAGCGCGATGCGATACATCCAAGTCGAGAAAGGCCGATCCTGTGAATAGCGAGGATAGGCGCGCCAAAGCTGAAGCATGATCTCCTGCGTGAGGTCTTCGCGATCGGCGAAGGTGTTCGTGTAGCTGAACGCGACCTTGCGGATGATGCCGGCGTGTTGTTCGAGCAGGCTGGTAAAATTCTCCTGGTCGGAGAAGGGGGTCATAGTTTGGGCAAGAGCGGGCATCGAGTGGCGGAATCTAATCTTCTGTTGTGAAGGTGATTCGCGGGAATCCTGGAAAAATCACACTCAATCTTCCGATCCGAAGAGAGCAGAACCGGAACGGAAACTTGCCGGCAGCTACAACAGGAGCGGCCCGCGCATCCGTTTTATTCAGGAAGGCCTCTCTTAATCATGAAATCCATCGGACGCATCGCTCCTGAAGTCGGCTGGCTGCCGATCAGTTTTGTTAATGTTTATTTTGTCGGCCGCCCTGGGGGAAGCTGGGCGCTGGTCGATGCGGGATTACCCGGGAGCGTCACGAAGATTCTCGAGACGGCGGAGGCGCGCTTCGGCGCGGGCTCGAAGCCGGAGGCCATTTATCTCACGCACGGCCACTTCGATCACTGCGGTGCCGCGCGGGAGCTTTCGGAACGATGGGACGTGCCGATCTTCGCGCACCGGATGGAGCTTCCCTATCTCACCGGGCGCTCCGCCTATCCGCCGCCCGATCCGACGGTGGGCGGAGCGATTGCGTTTCTCTCGCGATTTTTTCCCGCCGGCGGTACCAATCTTGGGAACCGCTTGCAGGAATTACCGGACGGCGATCTGCCGGGGCTGGACGGCTGGCATTGGACGGCGACGGCGGGGCATTCGCCTGGTCACGTCTCCTACTTCCGCTCGTCGGATCGCGTGCTCCTGGCGGGCGACGCCTTTGCGACGATGAACATGGATTCCTGGGTCGGCCTGGTGAGCGCGAAAATGGAACTGGCACGCGCGGGCACGCCTTTCAACATGGATTGGGACGCGACCTGGCGTTCGGTGCAGAAGCTGAAAGATCTGCGGCCGAACGTCGCCGCCTGCGGTCATGGCATCCCGATGACGCGGGGCGATCTGCCGGAGCGCATGGACCGTTTCGCGAAGAAGTTTGCCGCGCCGCGGCATGGCCGCTACGTCTCGCGCCCCGCGGCAGTGAACGAGCAGGGCGTGGTCTCGCTGCCCCGCCCGCCGTTCGATCCCGTCCCGCTGGCGACCGCGGGCGCGTTGCTCATGGCCGGCATCGCACTCGGCTCGGGTTATCTCGAGAAGAAGCTGAGCGATTAACGCCTAACGCCTAACGAGTCCGTTAGCCGCCGGGCGGGCCATCGAACGGCGGCGCCTGGTTCAGCGGCAGCGGGTTGTTCGCGCCGTTGCCGCTGAAGGTGCCGTTCGTGTCATTCGTGCCGCCGAAGCCGCTGTAGTTGGGGTTTGTCGTGAAAACCTGGGCCGGGCCGCCGTTGCCCTGGACATTGACCACCACCGTCGGCTGGATCGTCACAGTGTTGGCGGCAAGAATGGCGTCGGTGCCACTGCTGATCGTGACGTTGGCGACGAAATTGAGCGTCCCGTTACTGCCAGGCGCGTAGAGCTTGAGCACGCTGTCGGCAGTGAGGCTGCCGTTGCCAATGGTGAGGACGCCGTTGGAGCCGAGGGCGCCGACTTTCAAGACATCGGCGTGGGCGTTCAGGAAATCCGCGGTGCCGCCGGTGTAGATCTCGCCGTTCGCCCCGGTGTGCCGGATATCGATCGTGCCGCGGTCCGCGGTGATGGTGCCCTTCGCGTCCACGGTGCTGATCGCGCCGGTGGCGAGGATGGTAATCTTGCCCCCCGGACCGGGCGCAGCAGCGTCGAGCAGAGCGAGGAGCTGACCGGTGTTAGCAACGTTGATGGCGACGCCGGTGGCCTTGTTGCTCGTCAGGTTAATGTTGCCGCCCTTCAGGCTGTTCGAGCTGCCGGAGCCGTTGCCGGAAGTTTGGATGACGGAGTTGACGTTCACCGTGCCACCGCTGGTGATGTTAACAGTGCCGCCATTCCCGTGAGGCGTGCCGGTGGGATTCGCGCCGCTATCGGCGGTGATGCCGGCGTCGTTCACCGTGACATCGCCGCTCGTGGTGAGGTCGACGGTGCCGCCATTGCCGCCGGCGGTGGAGCCGCCGAAGACAAACGCGCCCCCGTTGGCGCTGATGGAGGTGAAGTCACCCGTCGCTCCGATGGTCAGGCTGTCCGCGGTAAGGTTGAGCGTGACCGAGCCGCCATTTCCCGGATCGGTCGAGCCCCCATCGGTTCCGTTGAAGGAGAGCGCCGGGATCGAGAGCCCCGTGACCGTAAGGGTGCCGGCGCTCAGAGTGAAGGGATCCGGCGTGAACCCGCCGTTGGGCCCGAAGATGGAGGTCGCTCCGATCACCGTCCCAACATCGAGCAGGTTCAGCGCGCCGCCCGCGATGACCGTGTTCGCTTCGAGCAGAAATGGGCCACCGACGGTGCTGCCGACGGTGATATTCGCCCCTGCCTGGACCGTTAGCGCCCGCAGATTCATCGCGCTCACGGAGCCGCCCGCGCTGAGCGCGCCGAAGTCGGTGGGACTGAGTTGAAGCGTGATGTCCCCGGCGGTCGCGGTGACGTTGCCGCCGGCGGTGAGATTGCCCCCGCCGATCGTGATGGTGCCACCTGCGGTCACGTTACCACCGGCATTCAGGCTGCCGAAGATGTTGATCAGACCGCCGACGGTCACGTCCTGATCCGCCGAGATACTCACATTGTCCGTGAGATAAACCGCGCCATCCGAGCCGATGTTCACATCTGCATTCAGCGAGCCGGTCACACCAATCGAACCGGCCGTGACGGTAATACTAAAGTTGCCGGTGCCGCCATTGCCAGACGGCGGAAAATCGAGAATCTCGAAATCGGCGTCTCCTCCTGCGGTGAGCGCGTTCGCCACCGAGATCGTGACGCTGCGATCGCCCAGGATTACTCCATTTTGGCTAAGGATTCGAGCCACCAGCAACCCGCCGCTGGCGAGGCTCCCGGCATTCACGTTGATCGAGGCGTCGCCGTTAATGGTGCCGCCGCCGAGGCCTTGCCCGTCATCGAAATTGAGGAGGCGAAAGATGGTGTTGCCAGTGCTGTTGAGCGCGCCCGTCGTGCTGAAGGAGAGGTCCGCGTTGCCGCCGATGGTCGCGCCGTCCAGGTTCACGATCTGCGTCAATAAACTGCCGGCCGAGAAGCTGCCCGAGTTAAAGGCGATCGAGGCATCCGAACCGATCGAAGAGGTGAGGGTGACTCCCACGTTAGTCGCGCTGATGATCTCGAAGGTCGCGTCGGTTCCCGCCGTCACCGCGCCGGCGGAAGAGAAGAGGATGCTGGCATTTCCGTTGATCGCGCCGCCGTCCAGATTGTTCAGGAAGACGTCGAGGATATCGCCGGTGGACACGCTCGCCGCGCTGAGCGAGAGCGCGGCATCATTCGCGATGACCTGGCCGCCGGTCAGCATCTGGTTAATATTCTGGCCGCCGTTTTGGATGTTAAATGTGAAGGCCCCCACCGTCGTTAGGGCGCCGGTCGTGAAGACATTACTGGTGGCTTGCGCGGCGCTCCCGCCGGCGCTCAGACCCGTGCCTACGTTCAGGTTGCCTCCGATCGAGATGCTCCCGGCGGTCAGGCTAATGTTGGCGCCCGAGCCAAAAGTCCCGCCGCCACCGCCGTCGTCCCGGCCCGAGACGACAAAGCTGGCATCGCCGGTGGTGGTCAGTGCGCCGCCGATATCAAAAAGCAGGCTGCCCCCGTTCGTAATCGTGCCGCCGTCGCGATTATTGACCAGCACGGCGATCGAACCGGCGGTGAGATTGCCGCCGGTGGTGACGGAGATGTTTCCTCCGTCTCCGATCTGGGCGCCTCCGTTGTTAGCCACGGTCAGGCTGAGAATGCCGTTGCCGTTCACGGTGAGGTCGCGTCCGGTCGTTAGGCTAATGGTTCCGCCGACGAGGAGATTGCCCGTCAGAGAATTGTCGTTCTCGATCGTTAGGCTATCACCGGTCACGAAATCGATTCCGGCAAACACGGCGGCAAAGAGACCGACCGAGAGGCCGTTATTCACCTGCGTGAGAGTGAACGCGCCGTCCGTCAGGATACTTCCTTCCGCTCCAAAAAAGATGTCGGTCGTACCGGTGATCGCGGAATTGAGGTTCAGGTTGGACCCGGTGCCGCGCGCGTAGAGGGCGAGGGAAGGGATCCCCGAGAAGCTAAGATTGTCGGAGAGCGTGATCGAGCCGTTCTCTGTGGCGAGGAGCAGCGAATTGAGCCCGCTGAAGGTCAGCACACCGCCGGTCGGGCCGGAAGTGATGTCGCCCACGCTGATCAAGGCAAGGTTGTTCGCGCCGCCGTTCGCCGTCGAGATCGTCGGGTTCCCATCCAACTCGAGCCCGGCGAATTTGAAGACCGCGAGCGGCAGCAGATTCACATCCTGGAAATGCGCGTCGAAACCCAAGAGCTGATCGAAGGCCGAGGTGCTCGTGAAAAGATACGCTGACGCTGAACCGTCCAAGGTCGGACCGCTATAGATTTTTCCGAAATCGGTCTGGCCGTTCGTCGTGATGGTCGGATCCGTCGTGATCGTGGTCTCGGCGGTGACGACGTAGGGATTGGGCGAGGTGATGACGACCGGAGTCCCGAACTTGCTCGGAGTGGGCGTGGGGGTAACGGTCATCGTCGCGGTGGGAGTCGGGGTCATCGTTGGGGTCGGGGTGGGCGCTGGGGAAGTGTTCGTCTTCCGGACGTCATTTGCATTGGCCTGGTCCAGTTGGTTTGTGTAAGTCGGATCGAGTAGGGTCACCGCCGTCCCGCGACCGAAGATGACCAGATTAGTGTCGACCAGCTCGCCGCCGCTTTTCTCGAAGAGTTGGTGTTGAATCTCACCCGCGATCAGGTCGTTGCTCGGCAATGGCCGAAAACCGTTGATGAGCAACGAAGTCCGGAGCAGCCGATCGAGATCCACATCCACCGGATCGGGCATGCCTTCACCATTCGGATTCACGATCAACATCTGACCTGCGTGGAGCAGGACCGACTGGCCGATCCGGTTATTCCGGAAGATCCGGCCCGTCCCCTCGAGCACGATGAACTTGATGTAAGCGTCGGGGTGATACTCGAGCATGATCGTCGTGCCCGTGATCGCTGCGGTCACGGCGGCGGTGTTGATGCGCGCGCCGCCGGAATTTTTCGGGACGCGCAGGAGCATCGCGCCGCCGCCCAGATCGAGATTGCGGGTGCCTTCGTTAAAACTGAAAATCGTGTTCGCGCCAAGGCGGGCGAGAGTGGCGTCGGTAAAGGTGAGTTCCGCGCGCGAATCGATCCCGGTGCGCACGGCGGTGCCGTTGTGCACGGGGTCGCTCACGCTCGCCGGCCGAGGCGCAGCCTGCGCGGGGAGTAGCTTCACGTCCTTAACCACTTGACTGACGCGCGCCTCCTTGAGCTGCTCGGCATCAGACTTGGCTGACGCCAGCGCGAGGACGAAAGCCGCGCCTGCGGAAAGAGGAATGGGAAAACGGCGAAAGCCGGCGCGGAAGAGTGACGATGTGATCATTTTTGTAGAGGGTTGAGTGATTACGGCGGAGCGGATTCTCCTTTTTCGGCAAAAGAATTTATGGCGTCAAGCACCATCGCTCAGGTCGCAGACTGGCTCCTGGCTTCGCTCAATCAGCGAGGCTGCGCCGTGTGGGCCGTCGCACTCTGCACCTGCCCGGCCCGCAGAATCCCGGCGCGGGGTCGCTCCACCGGAATTTTCCCGCGCCCGATGGCACCCTTCGCGGCCGGCGCGGAGGCGATGGTCGGAGCCGCGACGATGATGCGGCCGGCGGCGCCCGGCGCGGCGTCGTCCAGCATCGAGAGGAGATCGCTCGAGTTACCCACTTGGATCACACTACGTGACCCGACGCCAAGGCGGCCAGTATTCCGCCCTGCGAGGGTCGAGCGGCCGGCAGCCGATGGCCCTTGGCCGAGTCCGCCGGTTCGTGCATTGGCTGGGGCGTCGGCTGGCTCAGAGCTAGTGTCGGCGTCTCCGCTTGGCAGATAGGCCGTCCGACCAGAGCCTTTTGCGGAAGGAAGATGGAGCGAACGCTTCTGCTCATTCGCCTCGCCGACACCGCTGGCTGAGTTTGTGGAGACGAGAGGGAGCGGACCACCGGGTTCGAAATTGGAGAGGACAATGGTGTTGCCATCTCCATAGGTGACCTGGAAGGAGCCAAAGCCATCGCTGGTCGTGAGTCGGCCGCCGGGGACGACATTAACAAAAACCCCACCGACCGTAGTCGTCGAGCTGAGCACGGTGAAGCTATTGCTTCCAGTGATGGTATTTTGAAAGCCGTTTACGAACGTCAGCACGAGCTGGCCGCCAAGAGTGACGGTCCCATTCACGTTAAGGGAGCTGTATTGTGTCCCCTGGGTGAGACCGCCGAGCTGAAAGGTAAGTCGCGAGGCGGCGAGCAAAGTTACGTTGCCGTTTACCGCCAATCCACCGGCTCCCAAACTCGGTCCTAGAAGGCCGGCATTGGTGATGGTTGAAGTGATGGTTCCGACACCGATAAGCTGGCCTCCCTGTATCTGCAGGCCGCTGCTCGAGGTGACATCACCACCCGCGAGATTAAGCGTTCCTGCTGTCTGGGTGTAGCCGCCGTCGAAAGAGACCGTTCCTGTCTGCACCTGAACAGTTCCGCTATTTTGGAAGGCGACATTCGGCGCCACATAGAAGTCACCGGTGCCGGTGTTGCGGGTGAAAGTGCCGGTGTTGTTGAAGGTGCCGCCGATGCCGTCGTAGGCGTAGAAGGCGGCGGAATCGCCCTGGGCGAGGAAGGTGCCGTTGTTGTTGAAAATGCCGCCGTTGGAGAAGTAGAGCCCGTAAGGGGTGGCGAAGGTGGCGGTCTGGCTGGCGGCGTTGTTGAGGGTTCGCTGGTCGAGATAAGTATAGAGGCCGTCAAAGAGGATCCCGCCGTTAGCGTTGGTCACGCCGGAACCACTCAGCGTCCCGCCACTCCAGGTGAAAAGACCAGTGGAGCTAATCTGAGCGAT
>JBBSED010000045.1:0-32266 GCA_038240025.1 Chthoniobacterales bacterium | reverse complement strand
GACTGGAGAATTTCCTCCGCCTTGCGATAACTCGCCAACGCTCCCGTGCTGTCGCCGAGATTCGGGCGATAGGGCTTACCCTGGACGTCTCCGACTTTGAGGTAGCCGGCCGCCAACTCAAGTTGCAGCTCCCGATCGTTGTCCGATTCCTGCGCCAGTCGGTCGAGATAAGTGAGCGTTCGCCTAACGAGCATAGCTCTGGCCTGAGTCGGCCCCTTCTGGATAGCGTCGTCCACTTCGAAGATAAAGGAGTTAGCCATTTGACGGACATCGTTGAACCGGCGATCAGCTTTTCGCTTTTCCTTTGCCGTCATCACGACGCCGCTGACGAGCGTGACAAAAACGATCGCCGCCGCCGCCGCCGCGAGGCGATTGCGGCCCACGAACCGACTCGCGCGATAGGTAAAAGTATCTTTGCGCGCCCGGACTGGCAGACCTTCGAGATACCGTCGGATGTCTTCCGAAAATTGAGCCGCCGATTCATAGCGCCGCGCCGGCTCTTTCCGCAGCGCCATCAGCACGATGTTATCGAGATCTCCGCGGAGAGACGTCGGCCTTTTCTCGCACACGGTGCTTGGGCGTTCGGGGACTTGGTCGGTGATTGCGCTTTCGAGTTCTTTCGGATTCCGACTCGTTAGGCGATACGGTTTGGTTCCAGTGAGCAGTTCATAGAGAAGGACGCCCAAGCTATAAACATCGCTGGTCGTCGCGATCACTTCGCCGCGGACCTGCTCCGGGCTGGCGTACTCGGGAGTCATGGCGTGGGCCAGGGTCAACATCGTCTGGTTAGGTAAGGAGCCTTCCTCGAGGAGCTTGGCGATGCCGAAGTCCAGGAGCTTTGGTTCGCCTTCCGCCGTGACGCGAATGTTGGAAGGTTTGATGTCGCGATGAATCACCAGGTGCTGGTGCGCATAGGTCACCGCCGCGCATACTTTGCGGAAGAGTTGCAAGCGGTTGTCGATCGAAAGCTGCCGTTCCTTGCAATGCTCGTCCAGGCGTTGACCCTCGACGTATTCCATGGCGAAGAAGGGAAGACCGTCCCGGGTCACCCCGCCGCCGTAAAGCTGCGCGATATGAGGATGATTCAAGCTCGCCAGGAGGAGCTCTTCGCGTTTGAAATGGCGCGCAATCTCCCGTGAGTGCATCCCGCGGCGGATGAGCTTGAGCGCAACATTACGCCGCAGCTCCCGGTCTCGCGCGAGATAAACTTCTCCCATCCCGCCGCGAGCGATAAGGGATGTGATCTCATATTGACCTATGACTTCTCCCTGCAGACTGATCTCATCGCCTAAGAAGGATTCGGCGACGTGATGTAACGCTGGTTGCTCGAGGAACTGACTTATCTGCGCTTGTTGCCCCAGCAGGATTTCAACTTCCGCACGAAGCTCCACATCCGAGCCACATTCTTGAGCAAGTAAACTCGGCAAATCTTCCGCCGGACATTCCCACGCCGTCTTCACGATCTCCGCCAGCCGTTGCGGGCGCTCGTTAGGCATATGTGCTCTTCAGCTCGCGCCGCAGCCAGAGTTTGGCGAAATTCCAATCGCGCAGAACGGTTTTCTCCGAGACCCCCAGGACCGCGGCGATCTCGCTCGCTTCCAATCCGCCGAAGAATTTCATCTCCACCACTTCGCCTTCGCGCGGATAGGTCGCCGCCAGACTTTGCAGCGCCTCATCCAGCTCGAGCAAATCCGGGCCGCGTTCCTGCGCCAGCTCGCGCGTCTCATCGAGGTAGAGCTTCTCCATTTGGCCGCCACGCTTCTCGGCATTCCTACTCCGCGCATGTTCCAGCAAAACCCGCCGCATCAGCTTGGCCGAGATCGCGCAAAAGTGCGCGCGATCCTGCCAGTGCGCGCGGTCTTGATTGACTAACTTTAAATAGGCCTCGTGCACGAGCGCGGTCGCCTGGAGGGTGTGGTCGGTGCGTTCCCGGCGCAGGTAGGCGGCGGCCCGTTGCTTTAGCTCCGCATAAACCAGCGGCATGAGGCGCGCCGGAGCGTCGTGGTCGCCGGCATTCCAAGCCTGCAAAATCTGGGTGGGATCATCCATGTCGTTAGGCATCGCTTTCGCCACCTTTTCCGATCTAAACAGAAAATAAGTTGCAAGGCAATGTCCGTTTTCGGCAGCGGAATGCACGTCTGGTTAGTGAGGGCGCAACATTCACCAATCGCCTGGTATAACGCCGGGCAGCCCAACCAAAAAGCCTAACAAACATGAAAACGATTCAGCATCTGCTTCTCAGCATTATCCTACCGGCCACGTGCCTGGTTACAGCAGGACAAGCGCAGCCCGCGACCTCGATCCAGCTCTTAACCACCTTCGATTACCCTGGGGCAACTTCTACTTCTCCCATCGGGATCAACGACCGTGGAGACGTTTCGGGCTATTTCGTGGACTCCAGTGGTGCGACGCGCGGCTTTGTGCGCCTCCGCAATGGCAGCTTCACCGCTCCGATTGTCGAGCCTAACGACACTGGAAATTCGACGCGTGGAGAAGGAATCAATTCTTCGCGCCTTCTCTGCGGTTACTACTTAAACGGGGCCGATCAGTCAAACCACGGCTATTTCCTCTCTGGCCGCACCTTCACCCAGTTTGACGTTGCCGGCGCGAGCCAGACCTTCCTCTTCGGTCTAAACGATGCCGGCAACTTCGTCGGCTCCTTTATCGACTCGTCTGGCTTCCAAGGCTTTATCAACGAGGGCGGAACGACGACGGTCTTCAATGTCCCCGGAGCCTCGGCCACGGAACCTCTGGGCATCAGCAGCTCGGACGAGGCGGTTGGTCTCTACTTCGATCCCTCCGGCCTGCACGGTTTCTTCCGGGATGCGTCCGGCGTGCTGACATTTCCGATGGACGTTCCTGGTTCAACCCTGACCGTGCTGGCTGACCTCGATGACAGCGGCCGGATTGTCGGGAGTTACAACGACAGCGCTGGGCAAAACCATGGGTTGCTCATGCTCAGTTCAGGCGCGTTCCTCTCATTCGATTATCCGGGCGCAACCGAAACGGGCCTGAACGGAATCAACAATGCGGGGTTGATGTGCGGACGCTACACGGACAGCGCCGGCATTCCCCACGGCTTTATCGCTCGCGCGCGGTAGCGAAGCGGGATGGGGACGCTGTTTAATCTAGTTACGGGGTGGGCCACTGGAGCGAGGGAGCCAGCGTGATGGTGGGTCGGTAGGACACACTGATGAACAACACTTCTTTGCCAGGTCCACCACAGACGAGGACTACTAAATGAACTACTTAATCACAAAACTAAACGCGATGAACCCGCGGTGGCCGGGGACGTCGTTCGTCACGAAGGTGCCGTCGGGTCATCGCGACCGGCGTCCCGCCGACGAACGACCTCGAATCGGCCATTGTCGCCACCCTCGCTCCGGGGAAGTACACCGCGATCGTTCACGGGAAGAATAGCGGCACCGGCGTTGGCCTCGTCGAAGCCCATGATCTGAACCAAGCCGCCGCCTCCGAGCTGGCGAACATCAGCACGCGCGGGTTCGTCGATACCGGGGAGAACGTCATGATCGGCGGTTCATCGTCGGCGCCGGGAGCGCGGGCGGCACGGCGACCGGATTGGTGCGTGCCCTTGGACCGAGCCTGACCGCCGCTGGCGTGGTCGGTGCGCTCCAGAATCCGAACCCTCGAGCTGCACGATGCGAACGGCAATCTGCTCAAGAGCAGCGACAACTGGAAAAGCATCCAGAAACCGCCATCGCCATCGGCGGGCCGCCCACCAATGACCTTGAGTCGGCCATTCTCGACCCCTCGCCCCGGGCAACTACACCGCGGTCGTCCGCGGGAAAAACAACGGGACCGGCGTGGCCTTGGTTGAGGTTTACCACCTTCCGTGAGGAGAGGTCGGTAGGCAGCGTCTCCGGCGGTAAAAAAATCACTACCCAACCGGGACGAGCGGCCCGACATTTCGGACCTATGGCATACGAATTACCCAAACTAACCTACGCCAACGATGCGCTCGAGCCGCACATCGACGCGAAGACGATGGAGATCCATCACGACAAGCACCATCAGGGCTACATCACGAACCTGAACAAAGCCCTCGAAGGCAAGCCCGAGCTCGAAGGCAAACCGATCGAGGACCTGCTCGCGAACAACTGTGCCGCGGTCCCCGAAGACATTCGCACCGCGGTGCGCAACAACGGTGGCGGCCACGCGAATCATTCTTTCTTCTGGAAAATCATGGGCCCGCAGGGCGGCGGCGAACCGAGCGGTAAACTCGCGGAGGAGATCAAGTCGACCTTCGGCAGTTTTGACGCGTTCAAGGAGAAGGTGGCCGATGCCG
Source organism: Chthoniobacterales bacterium (assembly GCA_038240025.1). Lineage (GTDB taxonomy): Bacteria > Verrucomicrobiota > Verrucomicrobiia > Chthoniobacterales > UBA10450 > Palsa-1392. Next base: position 27,960 of record JBBSED010000045.1, on the reverse strand, counting down.
GCGTGAAACGTTTCGGCAGCGGCTGGGCGTGGCTGATCAAGAACAAGAGTGGGAAGCTCGAAGTCGTCTCCACCGCCAACCAAGACAGCCCGCTAATGGAAGGCAACACCCCGGTGCTCGGCGTCGACGTCTGGGAGCACGCTTATTATCTCAACTATCAGAACCGCCGGCCCGACTATCTCAAGGCCTGGTGGAATACCGTGAACTGGGACGCGGTCTCGAAGCACTACGAGAAGTAGAAACGTTTACGCTGGAACTCGCGAAGGGCGCGCCGGAAGTCGGCGCGCCCTTTTGCGCGTTTTGGAACCGATAGTAAGAATAAATTGTAGGGCAGGCGCTCCGCCTGCCCAGGATAGAGTCGGGGCACCCGGAACGGTCGCCGTTCAACTCGCCGGAGCAGTTATCAAAGCTGGCCCTCTGCAAACGACGCCCACGGCTGCCCGTCGCCGCGAGGCGCTGTTCGCTGCTTTCTGCGCGTCGTGCAAATGGTGTAGCGAGCGTGGGCTCTCGCAAGCGGCGCTTATGGTTTGGCGGCGGGTTTCGGCATGACCCCGACCTTTTGGGCGAAGGCGATGAAGCGCGGGTCGTCCTCGTAGGCGCGCAGGAAAGGATCGCTCAGCAGGTCGGTCACACCCGGGTCGTGCGTCTGTGCGGTCGCGAGCACGATTCCGGTGAGCTGGTTGAGCCGCTCCTTCTGTTCCTCGATCAGGAGCCGGGAGTAACCGACAATGTCGATGAACAGGACGTACCCGATTTCCAGGTGGAGATCGTCGTCGGACTCCGGCTGCACGCTCCATCTTTATCCGGGCCGCAACCGCCTGCCTATCTAAATGAGGCCGACAGCTCCGTGGGAGCATCAGGGTCGCCACCGAAAACGGGAAGGGCGCCCTCGTTTCCGAGAACGCCCTTCGTATCGATGGCGATAAGCCGAATTCTGTGCCGGCTGATTGCTCAGCCGCGATGATCATTTATCTCATCCCGCTCGCGCGGGACGCCCGCGGACGCTTGCGCGGCCGCGTGATGCGACGATACCCGAGGGATTAATCCCGAATTTCTCCGGGGCTGGCGGACCGGCTGCCCTTCCTCTGTTTTGTCTTGCACCGCATGGGGTTTTTCCTGCCGCGCGAATTGCTTCGCGCGCGGTGAGCTCTTACCTCGCCTTTTCAACCTTACCTCCCGGTGAGTTGCCTCACTCGTTAGGCGGTATGTTTTCTGTGACACTATCCGTCGCCCGCCGCTTGCGCGAAAGACGCCCGCGCGTTCTGCGCGGCATGCTGCCGTGTGGTGTTCGGACTTTCCTCCCCGGATTGCTCCGGAGCGATCATCTGCCATCGCCCGCACCGTAGCATCGATTGCGCGCGCGCGGCAACGGAACCGTGGGAATAATTGCCTTCCCTCCGGCTCTCGCCTCTTTTAAGACCTTGCGCACATCATGAATCCGATTGCTCGATATACTCACTGGCTGCACACCCAATGGCCGGCCGGCACGGTCGAGCAGCTTCCGGTCTCGGGAGAAAACGGGGCGACCGCCATCCCCGGAGTGCGCATCGTCGGTGATCTCACCGGCATTCCGCTGCTCAAGTTTTCGTCCGCCACCGGCTCAGGCGCGGTGCGAGCGATTCTGGCGGAACCGGATTTCCGCAAAGGCGCTGGCGACGACGAGACCTATGATCTCGCGATCATTGGCGGCGGTGTTTCGGGTGTCTCCGCCGCCATCGAGGCCCACCGCGCCGGTCTCAATTTTATTCTCTTCGAGGCGACTCAGGTCTTCTCGACCGTGATCAATTTTCCGAAACAGAAACCGATCTACACCTATCCCACCGGCATGACTCTAGATGGGGGCCTGCAATTTACTGCCACAGTGAAGGAAGCGCTCGTGCAGGAGATGGAAGCGCAGCGACAGGCCGCCGGGATCGAGCCGACCCCCGCGCGGATCGAACAAATCGACCGCGCCGGCGATAGCCTCAGCCTGCGCCACGCGGAAGGGGAGACCACCCGCGTCCGGCGAGTCATCGTCGCGATCGGGCGGAGCGGGAACTTCCGCAAGCTCGACGTCCCCGGCGAAGACTTGGACAAAGTCTCCAACCGGCTCTTCGACCCGAAAGAGTTTGCCGGGAAAAATGCCCTCGTCGTGGGCGGCGGAGATAGTGCACTGGAAACGGCGATCGCTCTCACCACCAGCGGCGCGCAGGTGACCCTAAGCTATCGCAAAAAGGAACTTTCCCGCGCCAAGCCGGAGAACATCCGGAAGGTGGAAGCCCTCGTCGCGGACGCCAACGCAGAGGTGGAGGTGGAGAGGCCTACCTCCGACCGCGTGAACTCGGCCATGACCCGGGGCCTGCGGCGCGGGCAGAAAAGTGGTTCGCTCAAGCTCGCGCTGGGCACGGTGGTGACCCGGATCGAACCCGAGCAGGTTCACCTGAAGAACGGCAGTGAGGCGACCCTGCCTAACGACGTCGTTTTCACCATGCTCGGCCGCGAAGCGCCGCTCGATTTCTTCCGGCGCAGCGGGCTCCAGGTGCGGGGTGACTGGCATCTCACGACCTGGCTGAGCTGTCTCGCCTTCGTCTGCTTCTGCGTGATCATGTATCACTGGAAGTCGAATCACCCCGCAGAGTTACCGATCCAGCAATGGGCGAGCAAGGCGCACGCCTTTCCTTTTAACGTCCCGCAAGCAATCGGTGCCGCGGGCGGGAAGCTATCCGAATGGTCGCAACGCCCGGGGAACTTCCTCTACACCGTGAAGCGCGGCCTGGGGAACCCATCCTTCTATTACACCCTCGCTTACTGCACCTGTGTCTTTGTCTTCGGGATTCGTCGGATCCGGCGTCGGCGCACCCCTTATGTGAAATTGCAGACCATTGTCCTGATCTGCTCGCAATGTATCCCGCTCTTCATCCTGCCGGAACTCATCCTTCCGTGGATGGGACGCAACGGCTGGTTCGAGCCGGGCCATCCGTTGCATTGGCTGGCCGATCACCTGTTTGAGAGTTATGACGGCGCTCTGGGTCACGAACGGGCTTACTGGCGGGCTTACGGTTTCATCCTCGCCTTCCCGCTCAACGTCTACAACGTCTTCACCGACCAGCCGATGTGGCTCTGGCTCGGCATCTGTTTCGTGCAGACCTTTGTCATCATCCCGCTCATCATCTTCCGCTGGGGAAAGGGCGCCTACTGTGGCTGGATCTGCTCCTGCGGCGCGCTCGCTGAGACGATGGGCGACACCCAGCGGGAGAAGATGCCGCACGGTCCGTTCTGGAATCGGGTCAACATGGTCGGCCAGGCCGCCTTGCTCTTTGCCTTCGTTATCCTGGGACTGCGCATCGCGGGTTGGACGATGGGCGATGACTCATGGGCGACCCATTGGTATCGCCAGCTCTTCGAGGGGATCCCCTTTCTTAACTACTCCTGGAGTGTCGATATCTTCATGGGCGGTATCCTGGGCGTAGGACTCTACTTCTGGTTCAGCGGCCGGGTCTGGTGTCGCTTCGCCTGTCCCTTGGCGGCGTTGATGCATATCTACACCCGCTTTTCGCGCTACCGGATCTTTCCCGACAAACATAAGTGTATCTCCTGCAATGTCTGCACCTCCGTCTGTCACCAGGGCATCGACGTAATGAATTTCGCCAACAAAGGATTGCCCATGGAAGACCCCGAGTGCGTCCGCTGTTCTGCCTGCGTCCAGCAATGTCCCACCGGCGTCCTCTCCTTCGGTCGCTACGACGGCGCGAAGAACATCATCCTCGATACGTTACCCGCTTCCCCCGTTCAGATGCGAGAAGAGGCGGAAGGGTCCGGCCGGGCGCGGTAGCTCGCGCGGCAGAGCCCGGTCAAAAGAAACGCTCAGCCCAGACTCAACCCGCTCCCTGAGCCGAAGCAGAACCTGCAGTTCTCCCTCTATTCCCCGGCGCGACGGGCTTCCCGCCGTGCTTGTAATCCGACACCCCCGAGGGCGAGGAGGCCGAGTGAGCCCAGGGAAGCGGCCACCGGAGCGGCCTCTGCCCTCTGGGCAGCCTGCGGTGCGACTGGCGTCTCGGCTTCCCGCAGTTTCCGCTGCCCAGCCTTGATTTGGTCGCCCGGATCGCCCCAGGCGTAATCCTTGACTATATATCCATTGTAAGAGCAACCGCCCCACTTGATCCGCACCCAGCCATATTGCACGCCAGCGCCGGTATTGAAGCGAAAGCCGGCATAGAAGGTGCCCGGTCCCTGCCAATCCCGAAATTCACAGTCATAGTCCTGGAGGCCCCCCAAGCCAAAGCCATTAAAACGCCCGTGGGAAATGACCGCTTCGCGCGGCAACGCAGAAGCAGAAGTAGAAGTAAAATAATCAGGATTGCGGAATGCGCTGGAGACGGCAGGTCCGTCGATACGCAACGTGGCGCTGTTATCGACTGCGCCCCGCACATACCGGGACCCCACGAGGACAATCCCCTGGCTGAGCGGGAAACTATGTGTCTCAGATCCGCGGGACGTTTTGTCGAACTTGTAATTGACCTGCCCGGAATAGTGAATCTCCGCCTCAGCCGTGGGCGGCCCGGCGAGGGCCGTGGCGCCAGCCGCGAGGGCGTAGGAAGCCCAGCGGGCCTGAGAGAATCGCGACGTTTTGCGAATAGGGCGATTTGTTTTCATGGCGACCCATCTTGGAGCAAAAATCGGCGTAACTGTCAATCAGCTTCGCCGGAGTTAGAGGTCGGTCTTAGTCTGGCCCCTCTTGCCCAAGCTCCAGCTTGGAACTTAGGAAACTTCTGAAGCTCACCCTGCCTCCTTTCCCTACTCATCTGCCGAGACCAGCCTCGGGCTCTACTGCCTCCACCCGCGTGCTCGCTTTCTGGATTTGCGCGGACTGCGCCTTGAGCGCGTCCCGCATCGGCGACCTACGGCGAATCCGAGCCCGTGTCCGGGGTGTAGAGTTCGGTGCTCCTTAACGTCCAGCCATTCATGAATCCTCCGACCACTAGCACCTTCCCCGTCGACGGGAACAGAGTGGCGCTGTGCCCCGTGCGCTCTCTCTTTAAGCTTGCAGTCGCCGTCCATACTCCTGTCGCCGGATCGTAGAGCTCAGCGGTATTCAGATATGCGGGGCCGTAGCCAGCCGCCGCCAATACCTGCCCCGTAGGCAGAAGTGTCAGCGTATGACCTGCGCGCGGGCCGGTCATGCTCCCGGTGGCGGTCCATTTCCCAGCTGCGGGATCATAGAGTTCCGCGGAACTAAGGCCGATGAATTCGGGAATAGTGCTCTTAACCCCACCCGCCACCAGCACCTGGCCAGAGGGCAGCAGGATAGCTTCGGGGCTAGAGCGGGCGATATTGAGGGCGCCCGTGGTCGTCCATTTTCCGGTGGCGGGATCGTAGAGTTCCGCACTGGAAAGATAAGTCTCGTAACCGCCGGAACCGCCAGCCACCAGCACCTGGCCGGAAGGCAGCAGAGTTGCAGTGTGATAAACCCGGCCCGTACTCAAGCTGCCAGTCTGCGACCAGGTGCCCGTAGCTGGATCATAGAGCGTCGAGGTCGTGACAAAATCAGGCCCATTGCCTCCGCCCGCGAGCAGCACCTTGCCCGAGGGCAACAGGGTCGCGGTGTGAGATGCGAGCGGCGTGGGCATCGGCGCGGTCAGGGTCCACTTTCCCGTCGCCGGATCATAGAGAGCCGCCGTATTTAGGACGACGCCTCTGCTCGTTCCGCCCGCGACCAGGACTTTTCCATCGGGCAGCAGCGTTGCCGTGTTAAAAAGCCGCTCGGTGTCGAGCGACCCCGTCTTCCTCGAGGTATCAGTCGCCGGGTCATAAATCTCCGCGGTCTTCGTCGGCGAGCCATACTGATCTTCACCGCCGACGACTAGCAGACGTCCATCCGAGAGCAAAATGGCCGTGTGCGCGAGCCGAGGGTGAGTCAACGGCCCCTTCGAGGTCCAAGTCCCCGGCGTCGGCGCGCTCACCGGCGCGGCCGCGGCCGTGCCCTCGGTTTGGGATTGACCTCGCGCCGGCGCCGCGCTGAACGCGAGCAACAGCACGAACGATAAACCGACCGCGCTACGTGCCGCCGCCGCGTGGATGAAGACTGACGATTTCTTTTTCATAGAGAATTTCCTGCCCGTTTTTACGCCAGGCGAGTCGATGATGTCGATCTTATTTCCGCCTCGCCCCGCGGCGTTTGCTTTTCTGGAAAGCGTGCTCGCCCTTCACTCACGCCTGAATCCACTTATCCCGCAAGATTCAAGCGTTGACCCTAGCGCTGACCCTCGAACCAACTCGTTCGCCCGGCCCGGTTCGCTGCGCCGCCCAGCGCGCGCAGCTATGCGGAGCGGATGCGGCAGCGGGCCGTCGAAGAGAGGCGCGGGAAGCTCCAGGCGGAGACGGAGGAACTGCGGCGGCGCTGGCGCTTGGGCGGGACGAGCTTGACCAGTGTAAGCCGTTACTGCTCGGCTAAGTTTAAGCACTGTGACTTGCCAACATTCACGCTCTGACCCTTATTTCCCCTCCTCGAATGATACGGCTGATTGCCGGCGCACCCGGCGAGAAGACGGCGAGACCGAACCGGAGAACGGAGGCGACACGCATTTTTCGCGGCAAGAAATTCATGACCGAGTGTGGGATTGGTCTCGGAATATCAAATCGCCTCGAGGCAGTCAATTATTTGACCGGCCCGCGCGATCTGCCCGCCGATCTGTCGCTAGTCAGAATTCTTCGCCGGCGTCGGCGCGGATTTTTGATCCGCCCGAGGTCGCACCAAATACTGTTGCCGTTCGGCCGCTGTCAGCTCGCGAGTGACGCGACGGCGGGCGAGAGCAAGAAGATCGCCTAACGAACCACTGATATCAGTTGAATAGATGCGCGCCGGAGCGAAAATGCTTCCCACGATGATTTGCTTTCCGTTCGGGCTGAAATGCAACGTCCGGATTTCTCCTTTCTCTCCCGTCAATTGGGCCACGCGCGCACCTGTCCGCGTTTCCCATAGTTGGGCGGTGGCGGTATCAAAGCTTGCGCTGAGCAGGCATTCTCCATTCGGGCTAAAGGTGTAGACAACCGGTTCCGCCGGTTTGGGGCGAATCTCGATGTCGGAAACTTTTTTGCCGGTATCCGCCTCCCAAAGATGGATGATTGTATCCGCATCTCTGGCCGCCACCCATTTTCCGTCGGGACTGAACTGGGCGTCAAACAGGGCGGCATCCTGCTTGAAGATGTTGTCCGGTTTGCCGTCGCCGGCTCGCCACCGCCGGGCGGTTCCGTCCTCACTTGAGGTGATCAGCCAATTTCCATCCGGGCTGAATCTGATGCTGCGGACCGGTTTGGTATGGCCTTCGAGCGCGAATAACAATTTGCCGCTCTTTGTTTCGTAAATAACCGGGTCGAGCGTAGTGCATTTGGCCAACCGGCTGCCATCAGGACTAAAGGAGGCATCTCGGACCTGGTCGGCTAGGAAGGAATTTTCCGAGTAATCGAGTTCGGTCAGCTTCGTTCCGGTTGCTGTTTCCCAAAGCAACGCTTTTTCTCCCGCGGCTAGGGTAACGAGGCGTGTTCCATCCGGACTCGTTAGCGCCGCGCTCACTCCCGCATGCCGGATCTCGAGCAGGCTTCGGCCAGTCATCGCATCCCAAAGACGAACGGAATCATCTTCGCTGACCGTATAAACGCGCGCGCCATCATTGCTAAAAAATGCTTCAAGGATTTCGTTAGTGTGTCCGCGAAGTTCCACTTGGACCTTGCCGGTGGCCGCATCGTGAATCTGGGCAGTCTCATCTCCCCACGTGAGCACCTTGTTTCCGTCCGGGCTAAATGTTGCGTAACACTCCTGTTCTCGATGGCCGCGGACGATGAGGAGGGGTTTCAGCATCGAGGCGAGAGATTGGCGCAGTGCGCTTCTGGCTTCGTTTGTCGGAGCGACTTGGGCGGCTTCCGACGCCAACAGGATTCCCAACTCCGGATCGGAGGGTTGCTGGTTCCGGGCGGTGGCAGCCAGGCTGCGAGAGAACTCCTGATTGGCCTGACTAGCTTCTTCGGTTTCCTGTTTGTTGGACAACGCCTTAGCCAGATCCTGCGCATGCTTCGCGACCATCAAGGCCCCGAGCGCCGCGATTGCCAGTGCCACGAATGCGAACGAAGCGAAGCGCAGCAAACGCATTGCCTTTTTATCTTCCCAGAGCAGTTCGTCGACTGACTTGCCCTGCAAAGTGGCGGATAAACTGGCGATAGCGTCAGCAAACTTCGGGTGGCGCAATGATAAATCGGTGTCGGATTTCCCCCAGCGCAAATCCAAAAATAGCGGCTCGCGTGCGAAGGCGTTTTTCAATTTATTAGTTAGGGCATTCGTAATGCCCCAATCAAAATCGGCCGCCGCACTGCTCCATGCCAATTCGCCGTCGGTCCACACGATCAGCAATTGGCTGGTGGATCGATTTCGCAGCCACCAATCCACCTCCTGTTCCACCCATTTCGATTGGGCGGATTGCGGAGACGCCAGGAGGAGAAAATATTCGGAATTGGTTAGACCATTCTGAATCGTGCCCCAGAGGTCGGGTGTTACGGCGAGGCCGGTCTTATCACGAAAAACGCGCATAGCGCGAAGGCGATACCAAGGCTTCGCAAAACGCTGCAAACCCGCTTGAAGAGCCGGGGCCAAACGGTGGTCAGCCGCGTGGCTGTAAGAAATGAAAGCCCGGAACTTATGTATGCTGGTCGCGACCCGTTCGTTCGGTTTCGGGTTCATGGCTCGTCCGGTTTCTTTTTCACGGTTCTATCTTGTCCGGGAGAAAAAATTCAAACAATATCTCGGCAGAAACGTATTGATTTCGCGGCATTTTGCCGTCTTGATCCGCAAAGAATTCTTGAAGGTTAACAGATCATGGAATAGGACCGAACCATGGCACGACTTCACGAGTATCAAAGGAAAGCTATTCTGGCCGCCAACGGAATCAAGATTCCACGAGGGCGCGCGGCAGTCACTTTGATTTGAAACGACTGCTGATAGTCGCCAGGCTCCGCTCATGACTTTAAGGGCGATCATCCATCCGGCTGAGGGTAGAAATAAGGGGTCAGAGTGGGCTTGCATTGTTTCTTCGGACAGTGAATGAGGGACCAATTCCTTTAGTTTAGTTGGGATTCAAAATTGATTGGGCTGGTGTAGTCAAGACTGGAGTGCAGTCTGGTGCGGTTATAGAAAGGTTTCGATGTAGTCGAAGATGGCGGTCCGGGCCTCGCCGTGAGTGGTGAAGCGCTGATGGTAGACCAGTTCGTATTTGAGGCTGCTCCAGAACGATTCGATAAAGGCGTTATCGTAACAGTTACCGGAGCGACTCATGGAAGCGAGCAGACCAGGCTCGGCCAGGACCTGGCGGTAAGCGGCGCTGGCGAACTGACTGCCCCGATCCGAGTGGACGATGAGGGGCCTGCCCGGCTGCCGCTGGTGCAAGGCCATGCGTAGCGCGGCGATTGTCAGTGGATCGATAATGACGATGGCGGCCTCGGCAGCCAGGCGCGCACCAAGACTGTGCCGACCCAGGAGCCAGTGTGGGTGGTCGCGAAGCTGGATTTTGATGGCCGATTTCAGGCGCTCTTTATCAACCCGACCACGATCGATGAACCGCGTCATCCCCATGTCCAACTAAAGATGCGGCCGGACTTTCAGGAACAAGAATTCAACGAGGTGAGCGTCGTCTGCGGATCGAACAGCGGCGAGTGGGGCTTCGACGAAGTGCGCATCGGACTCACGCATACTGATGTGCGCACCCGGCACTAGTTAGGGCGATCTCAGGATCGCTCTGTCACCTGCCGGATCAATAGCGGGATCGTGACAGGGCGAACGGATGTTTGCGGTGTCTCCTTAGTGAACCAGACGGGGCGCGGAATTGGCGCGAACGTTGCGGTTACCGTGCTGCGGGAGCGCCTATCTCTGCTGTCTGGGCTGCCGCCGGTCTTCCGATGCCGCCGGCGAGGAGGGCCCGGCCATCAAGAAGAAGAGTTGCGGTATCCTCCTGCCGGCCGCGGACGAGGTTGCCGCCTGCGCTCCATTTGCCGGTAGCGGGATCGTAGACCTCGGCGGGCTTGAAATAGGTCCCTGCTCCACTCGACCCCCCGGTGACCAACACCTGCCCGTTAGGCAGCAGGGTCGCATCGTGACTCTCACGAGCTTCCTTCAGGCTGCCGGTTATCGTCCATTTGTCGGTCGCTGGATTGTAAAGTGTACAGGTGCTGACGCCGTAGCCGCCGGATAAATTCATTCCTCCGGCGACAAGAACTTTTCCGTTACTCAGCAAAGTCGCGGTGTGATTCGACACCGCAAGGGGCAGGTCGGCGGCCGTGTTCCAACCTCCCGTCGCCGGATCATAGATCTCCGCACTGGAGGAGTTGAAAGTAGAGGAGAACCCTCCTGCGACCAAGACCCGGCCATCCTGTAGGAGGGTGGCGGTGGCCATTGTTCGGCCGATGTGCAGCGGACCGGTGAGCGTCCAGGCGCCGGTCGCGGGATCGTACAGTTCGCAGCTCGTGAGGGCCTGTCCGTCGCTTCCCGTCGCGGCGAGTACACGGCCATCCTGGAGCAAGGTCGCACGGTGGTTGACGCGGACCGTGTGGAGACTTCCGGTCGGGGTGAAGGTGCCGGTGGCGGGATCGTAGAGCTCGCAGCTCGCCAGCAGCGTGTCGTCTTTCCGCCCGCCGACGATCAAAACTTTGCCATTCGGCAAGGTGGTCGAGGTATGGAAGTACCGTACCGTGCTCATATTCCCGGTGAGGGCCCATACGCCGCTAGCCGGATCGTAAACCTCTGCGGTCTGAGTCGATACCCTGCCCGCATCCCCACCCGTCAATAGAACGCGGCCGTCGAGTAGCAACGAGCCGGCGTGGTCGAATCTCTGCTTTACGAGAAATCCTGTTTTCGACCAAGTAAAGGTGGTCGCCGACGGTGAAGCGGCCGTATTCCCGGTGGCGCCTGCCAGGGAGGCGAGCGCGATTGAAACAAATGAGAGGGCGAAGCCGATGCCAGGGAGTGACGGTCGTTTCATGGGAGTCAGGTATAACGGGACTACGGACAGAGAGTCAAGATAATCCAACCCGACCACGATCGAAGAAACGCCTCATCCCGATGTCCAACTGAAGATGCGCCGGGACTTTCAGGAACAAGGATTCGACGAGGTAAGCCTCGTCTGCGGCGCGAACGACGGCGAGTGGGGCTTTGACGAAGTGCGCATTGGCCTCACGTATACCGACGTGCGCACCGGTCCCTAGAGTCAGTCCGATCAGATGGTCGGTGTCACTATTGACTAGCCCGCTAGCGGCTGGAGATAGGGCGAAGAAAGAAGTTCGGGGTCAAGGGAGAAGTTCGGGGTCAGAGTGGGGTTACCCTGATTTGACGGACAGGGGGCTTAGGGTCAAGAACCCGAGGAACCCACATGAAGACACAGCTCAGCAAACCCGCTCGTGAGAGGACGAGCTACACGCAGGAGTATAAGCAAGAGGCGCTCTCGTTATGGCGCGCGACTGGGCGGAGCGCGGCCGAGGTGGCGGCGGAGTTGGGAATCCGCGCGCCGCTGCTCTACCGCTGGGCGGGCCGCGAGCGAATGCCGGATGATCTGGAGCGGACGCAAGCCGCGGCGCAGCGTGGAAGAGCTGGAGGCGGAGATCCAGCGGCTGCGCACGGAGAACGCCAAGCTTTTAGAACAGCGTGAAGTCTTAAAAAAATCTCTGGGCATCCTCTCCGAAGTGCCGCCCAGAGGTATGCCCGGATCGAAGCCATGAGCGGCCAATATGAAGTAGCCTGGTTGTGCGATGCCTTGCTCGTCTCGCGCAGCGGCTATTACTACTGGAAAGAGCGGCGTCATCAGCCCGGGCCGCGGCAGGTCGAGAGTAGCTCCTTACGTGCTCGCATCGGGGAGGAGTTCGCCCGCAGTCGCCAGACTTATGGTAGTCCACGCTTGGCGCGAGTGCTCGGTTGTCCCGGACGGCGCAATCGCATCGCCCGGCTCATGCGGGCCGAGCGCCTCTTTGCCCGGCAGCGCTCGAAGTATCGCCACGCCACCACCGATAGCCGTCATGGCGGACCGATCGCGCCCAATCGTCTTCCCGGTTTGAAGGTCCATCGTCTTAACCAAGTCTGGGCCACCGATGCCACCGGCGTTCTCACCGGCCAAGGCTGGTTGTATCTGGTTGCAGTGCTCAATCTCTGCAGCCGGCGCGTGGTCGGCTGGGCCATGAGTCCTCTCCTCGATGCACCCCTCACGATCGCCGCGCTACGCATGGCCCTGCGCCAACGCCAGCCCGGAAGAACCCTCATCGTCCACTCCGATCGGGGCAGTCAGTTCGCCAGCGCCGCTTACCGCCAGGTCTTGGCCCCAGCATGGTCTGCTCGCCTCCATGAGCCGCGCCGGAAACTGTTATGATAACGCCTTCATCGAGTCGTTCTGGAGCAGCCTCAAATACGAAGTGGTCTATCAGCAGCGCTTCGCCACCCGCGCGGAGGCCCGCACCGCCATCTTCGACTACATCGAAACCTACTATGACCGCACCAGACTGCAACTCCAGTCTTGCCTACACCAGTCCGATCGCTTTTGAATGCGAACTAAACAACTAACAGGGTATTGGTCCCTTCCTCACTGTCCGAAGAATCAATGCAAGCCCACTCTGACCCCTCATGGCTTTCCCTATAAGTGCTACGGATTGACGATCTGCGTTTTAGTCTTCGACTGGTTGGGCACGAACGTTCCGTCGCCGTTATAATGCGCCTGGATAAGGTGCTTGCCCGCGCTGAGAGTGGAGGTGCTTAGTTTGGCTTTGCCGCCGACGAGCGGAACGGTGCCTAGCACTTGCGTGCCATCCAAGAAACTCACCGTGCCCGTGGGCGTGCCCACCGGAAAGGTAGGGATCACCCTGCTGGCAAAGGTGATCTTGTCGCCGACATAAGGCGAGCTCTTGGAAGAAGTCAACGTTAGGCGGCTGCCTCCTGTATTGGAAAGAACGGCGATTGCTCCCTCGCCGGCAGCTACGTCCACCGCCCCGTCGCCATTGAAATCGGCCGCGACCACCGAGTTGAGAGTCCCAAAGCCAGAAAACGAACTGAAATATTCCGGCGTATGGAACGTGCCGTCGGAGTTGCCAAAGAGAACAGACACGCCTGACACCAACACCAAGTCCAAGATGCCATCCCCGTTGAGATCGGCCAACTGAATGCCGGAAGGAAAGACGAAGGGATAGATATGGGCGCTGGGGCTATTAATCGGAGATTGGAAAGTCCCATCGCCGTTGCCCAACAAAAGCGCCGTCGCGCCGACGCTGCGTGCGGCGACCAAATCCAGTTTCCCGTCGCCGTTCACATCTCCGGCAGTGACCAGGACCAGGTCGAATTCGGGATCGAGCGGGTAATCCACCCGGGGTTGAAAGGTCCCATCGCCCTTGCTGATGAAGATGCTGATAAGGCCCGAATTGATGAACTGGCTGGAGTTAGTGTAGGCCACGGCAATGTCCGCCTTCCCGTCGCCGTTCAAGTCCTCGGCAATAACGTTGGTCGGGCCGGTGGCCACCGTCAGGTCCGTGTGCTTTGGGAAAGCGCCATTCATGCTCAGTAGAACGCTGATCGTGCCAGGCAGGCCAGCGTTCGACGTCACTAGATCCTGAGCGCCATCGCCGTTGAAGTCTCCCGCAGCGATCGTTTGCGGTGCGGTGCTACTCGCCGGGAAGCTCGTCGCCGGTTGGAAAGTCCCATCGCCGTTGCCCGCCAGAATACTCACCGTTTTATCGATCAGATTTCCAACGGCCAAATCCTGTTTTCCATCACCGTTAAGGTCGGCAGCGACCACCGCGCGTGGATATTCACCCACTTCGTAGTCGACGCGGGTAGGGAACTCTCCCGTGCCGTCGTTCAAGTAAATCGAGACCGCGCCGTTCACCGTCGAGGGTTCCCCCGTCACCCCAATCAGATCAGGTTTGCCATCGCCATTTAGATCTCCGGTGGCAACATTCAGCTCACTAGGTTCGAGATAACCGCGAGGCGCTAAAAATGTCCCGTTGCCTTGATTGGCGAGAAAAGCGAGCCCTATGGTCGTAAAGGAAGCGCCGTTCACCATCAGGTCGAGACCTGGATTCGCGTCGAACTGGGCGATCGCGGCCACTCCTGAACCCGGCAGATAACTCACCGGCGCTCGAAAGGTTCCGTCCCCCTTACCGAAATAAATGCTGTTCAGCCCATGGGAAACAACCACATCTACCACCCCGTCCTGATCCAGATCCCCGGCCACGATGTTCCCCGCACCTCCCTCGATCGGCGTGCTGATCGCCGGCCCAAAAGTGCCGTCGCCCTCGTTTAGCAGCACCGAAAGGTCCACAGTGGTGGTGGCTGCCACGTCCACCTTGCCGTCGTGATTGATGTCGACCAGGATCAAATCGTTCGGGCCGCTCGCCAAGGTGTAATCCTGCCGGGATTGAAACGTCCCGTCGCCTCGGCCGAAGAGGACACTCATGCCTGAGCTCGTTCCGGCGACCAGATCGAGGAGTCCGTCGCCGTTCAAATCGGCCACGGAAACAAGCCCGGCACCGCTGGCCGTCGAATAAGAGATGGGCGCTTGCAGCGTGCCGTCGCCATTGCCGAGTAGCACCTGCACGATGCCATCTCTCGCTGCGGATTGTGCGATCGCCACCACCACGTCCAGGTTCCCATCCCCGTTGAAATCGCCCACAGCCGCTGCGTCGGGATGGTTGCCCTCCAAGTGATAAAGCTGGCGAGGGCCAAACGTGCCATCGCCATTGCCTAGGAAAACCCGGAGCTGATTATTAGTGCCAAAGGTATTTCCATAATCTGGCACGACTAGATCGAGCACTCCGTCGCCGTTTAAGTCCCCCGTCGTCGGGCGGGACGGGCTGATGCCCGCATCGAAAGCACTCAGCGTCCGAAACGTCCCGTCACCGTTATTGAGCAGCACATCCACGGTGCTCCCCCCGAATTGAGCGCTCGTTGCGACGTCGGGCAGGCCATCGCCGTTGAAGTCGGCCGCGATGACGGCGCCCACGCCAAACCCGTTCACCGCAAAAACAGGCGAATCAAGCAAGCGCGGCACCTGCGCACGAGTGGAAATCGAGAGAAGAATGACGACCGTTGCGGAGAGGAATCTAAAGAAAGCATTCATTTCTTCGACCATCCTAAGCAGTTTCATGCTTCAAATGCACGAATGAGTTTGCGGCCTCTTGATGGGTGACTTAGAAGCTGTGACGCCGACCGCTTCCTTCCCTGCCTCCATCGGGGACAAGGACGAGTCTCGTCCTTACCTTGGAGATGTGCGAAACCGGTCTGCCCGGGAAGAGAAATGTAAACTCTTGGAAGGTGCTGACTGTCGCGACATGCAACCCCACCTCTTCCCCGAGATAACTTCCGAATTATTCCTGTCAGCGGAAGCAACCGCGACAACACTTACACCCCTGCAGGCGGTAGGGAACAAGAAGCTCCCCAGCGGCACGGTTTTCACCATCCTCAGAAACACCAGCGCCACCCCGATCAGCGGCACCTTTGCCAACCTGTCCGACGGTTCCACCCTCACCGCCGGGCGCAACAAGTTGCTCGTGAGTTACACCGGCGGCGACGGGGATGACCTGACGCTGACCGTGCAGTAGGTTGAGTTAGCCATCGCGATCCCCCCTTCGACGCTCATAGAGCGCCGCTACAAGATTAGCCCATGCGCTTGTCCCCGAAGCTCTGCTTCGTCCCCGTGCCACCCCGATGGACCGCCGCGGCGAGGCCGCTGCTTCGGCGTGATGGGGTGGAGATAACGTCGAGCGTCGGTCTTGGCATTCACGCAGGCGAAGCAGAGCTTCGGGGATACTTACGTTCCCAAGCTGGAGCTTGGGAACGAGGAGCAGTTCGACCTGTGTTCCTTGAGCGGCTTGCGGGAGATCAAGCGCCTCCGCCGCAGGGCGCCTCGGACTTTAGCTTGCCTTTGAGGCGAGGAATCGGTCATGATGGCAGGCTATGAATACCCCAACTAAATTACTTTTCGCGACGATCGCGGTGCTCCTCGCCGTTTCGGCTCGAGCGCAGGTCCCGCGCTTGCTTGATCCGCCTATTTTTGCGGTGGATGGGTATGGCACGGGTTCCCTCATCGCCGCGGACTTCAACGGCGATGGGCTGCCCGACGTCGCAGCGGGCGCTTACTTTGGGGGGAGCACCATGGATATCCTGCTCAGTAACGGTGACGGGACGTTCCGCACGCTGAGTGATTTCCCGGCCGGCATCAGTCCCACTGATCCGGCGGCGGGGGACCTGAACGGCGACGGAGTGCTCGACCTGGTGGTGCCAGATTATGGAAACAGCTTTGGGACCAACAATCAGCTCCGGGTTTTCCTGGGCAACGGTGATGGCACCTTCGGCCCCGGTCAGCTTTATCACCTGAGCGGCAACCATCCCGATGCCGCGGCCGTGGGCGATTTTAATGGGGATGGAAAATTGGACGTGGTGGTGGCGGTCGCACAATCTTCGACCCCGGCCAACGCGGGCATCGTGCAGGTGCTGCTCGGCAATGGCGATGGCACGCTGCAGACGGCCGTCTCCTATCCAACGGCGAACGGCCCCGGGCGTGTGGCCGTGGCCGATCTCGACGGGGATGGAGCTCTCGATCTGGTGGTGGGAACGAGCTCCGGCGTAAGTGTCCTCTTTGGCCAAGGCGATGGGACTTTTCAGTCCCGGAAGGATTACACGTTGGCGGGCGGCGCGAACGACCTGACGCTGGCGGACATCAATCACGACGGGAAGCTGGATGTCGCGGCCACGACCAGTGTCGACCTTTCGGTGCTGCTGAATACGGGCGACGGGACCTTCGCATCTGCGATCAGCACGCCGATCGAGCGAGGGGCGGGCAACATCGTGGCGGGGGATTTGGATCAGGACGGGGTGGTAGATCTGGTCGTATCCCACGGGCTGACCAGCATTTATTTTGGCAACGGGGATGGAACCTTTCGCGCCCCGGTAGGTTATGCGCCGGTGGGAGGGGTGGCCGCGATTGCCAATTTCGATGCTAAACCCGGTCTTGATCTGATGGTGAACGGCGCTTCGTTCACGATCGGAGGGCTGGGTTTTCTTTCTAATCAGGGCAACGGGACGTTTTTGGCGCCTCGCGCCTACTTCGATTACGAGGAGGTGAACGTCACGACGAAGGATTTGAATGACGACGGCAAACCCGACCTGATCGCGGTGACGGGCGAGGGCGCGGTCTCGGTCTTTTTGAACGACGGCATTGGGCAGTTTCCGAACCGCGTCAACTACGAAGTGGGCGGATCTCCTCGCGCGGCGGTCGCTGCCGACCTCGACGGCGATGGGAAAGAGGATGTGGCGGTGGGAAATCAGTTCGATAACACTGTGAGTATTCTGTTGGGCAACGGCGACGGGACTTTGCAGCCGGCGATAAGTTATCCTGGCGGCAAAAACGGGCCACAGGTCATCGCCGCGGCGGACTTTAACGGCGACGGCGCTCAGGATTTAGTGACGTCGAATGCTGCGCCACCGCCGGGGGGCACGCTCTCCGTGCTGCTCAGCATGGGGGGCGCCTTTCCTAAGCATACCGATCTGACGGTCGCCACCTCTCCCACGAATGTCATCACGGCGGACTTCAACGGCGATGGGAAGCCGGACATTGCCGTGGCCTACGAGAATTATAGTCAGGCGATTAATGCGGGCCTGATCAGCGTCTTCATCAGTAAAGGCGACGGGACCTTTCAACCCCGGGTGGACTACCCTCTCGATCCCGCCTTCGACGTCGTCCTCGTCACTGCCGGCGACGTGAACGGCGACGGACACCTGGATTTGGTCGCCGCGCGCAGCCTCGGCGCCACGGCCACGTTGCTCGGGAATGGCGATGGGACCTTTCAGGCTCCCATCAATAGCCCCAGCGCCATGATCTACCCCTTCGTGTTCCCTTCCGGCATTCTGTTGGCCGATCTCAACGGGGATGGTCTTCTCGATCTGGTGCTGGTGTCAGGCGTGTCCGTGCTCTATGGCAACGCCGACGGCACTTTTCAGGCGCCGCAGTATTACAGTTCGTTTGGGAGTATCAGTTCCAAGTCGGTGGTCGCCGCTGATTTCAATGGCGATGGAGCAGTGGACATAGGCTCGGACGCGGGTGCGCAGGTCGTTGCCGTTCTTTCCAATACCGGGGGCAGCCAGGTGAAGACCATCTCATCAAAAAATCCCGCGCAGGTCGGCCAAAAGATCATCTTCACCAGCCGTGTCACTCCGACCTTTCCCGTGGGCACACCCACGGGCACGGTGACATTCTTCGATGGCACGTTCTCGTTAGGCACAGCGACTTTGGTCAATGGCCAGGCGAAGCTTGCCGTGTCCACACTCGCCGCCGGAAGGCATCTTATCCAGGCGCACTACAACGGCGACGCGACCTTTGTGCCCAACCAATCGAAGGTGAACAAGCAGGTTGTGAACCCGTAACCCTTCGGAAGAGCTGTCAGCGGCACCTTGGCCAATCTTCCTGATGGTTCTACTCTCACCGCCGGACCGAATGCCTTCGCCTTCACCTACACCGGCGGCGACGGGAATGATTTGAACCTTACACTTGTTCCTTAAGTAATGTCTATGAAACCAAGTTAGCCAGTTTCATCACTCTTAATCTTGTTATTGTTTCCTATCTTCCCGCGGGCAATGCGATCTGGAAAATACCCCCGGACAACCCCAGCGCCGAGAGTCTGACCTAGACGTCGACCGGCCCGATGCACCCCGTCGTCTTCGATCACACCGCGAATCTGCTCCCGAATGGAATGGTGCTGGTCGCGGGCGGAGCCGATGGGTCGGCGGGCAGTTGTTTAATCCGGCAACAATGAAATGGAGCCTCACGGGTAGCATGTTCACACTCAGATTAGATCACACCGGCACGTTGCTGCCGGATGGCTGAGTGCTTGCCGCCGGGCGAATCTCGCTCTCGACTTACCTGTCCTCGGCCGAAGTCTACGACCCAGCAACGGGCGGGTGGAGCCCAACCGCGAGTATGTCGATCCCGCGCGCGGTGCACTGCGCAGTCCTTCTCCCGAGCGGTAAAGTGTTAGTCGCTGGCGGAACCAGTGGCCGCAAGGTTCTTAATACCGCCGAGGTTTACGACCCGGTTGCCGGCACCTGGACGAAGGTAGGAAACATGCGGACAGAGCGAGAGTCTTTCAGTCTTACTTTGTTGCCCGATGGCCGCGTTCTGGCTGCGGGTGGTGTGTCGCGAGACGCCCTCGACTCGGCGGAAATCTTCGACCCTGTGACCAACCGTTGGAGCACCACCGGGGCGATGCCGCAAGCGACCAGTCAACACACCGCGACGCTTATCCCGAATGGACAGGTGCTACTGGCCGGCGGGATTTCTACGGGAGTCCTAAACACCGCCCAACTCTATAACCCGGCGACTGGCCAATGGACCCTGACCGCCCCGTTAAATACAGGGCGCCGAGAGCACTGCGCTGTGCTGGCCTACGGACAAGCCGTCGTCACCGGCGGCTTGGACGACCGCTCGAACGGTCTTTCCAGTTGGGAAAGCTATGATTCCGTTACCTCTCTCTGGAGCAGCGGCACCATGAAGACGGCGCACGAAGCTCATACCGAGACCCTGCTGCCCGATGGGACGATACTCGTCGCCGGTGGCACCAGGCCCGGGAAGAGCAACGCGGAAGTCGGAATGATGACCAATCCCGCGAAGAATCATTAGCTTGTCCTGTGAGCGTTACCCATTACTCTGCGGGATAACTCCTGCCCTTTGGCCCGGGTGAGCGCGGGCACGTTAGGCGGCAAAGGCATACTCAGCGGGCCGGTGACCATCGGGGCGGGCAGTGGGAGTGGAGCGATCCTGGCCCCGAGCGTCGGCTCGCGGCAACCGCTCACCCTGAGCCTGAGCAATACCCTGACCTGCCAGGTCGACAGCACCTACACCTACCAGGTGAGCACCAAGAAAGCGCAAGCCGACGAGGTGATTGCCCAAGGAGTGACGATCGCGAGCGGGGCGCAATTCAACTTCACCGCCTTAGCCAACAAGCGCCTCGCGACGGGCACAGTCTTCACCGTCATCAGTAACAGCAGCGCGACCCCAATCAGCGGCACCTTTGCCATCCTGGCCGATGGTTCCACCCTCACCGCCGGGCGCAACCGGTTGCTCGTGAGTTACACCGGCGGCGATGGGAATGATCTCACCCTGACTGTGCAATAGCCGGTTGTCCGGTCTTATCCAGAACAGCACGGGGCGGCGGGATAGGCTTTACTTTCGACGCGCTTTGCTGGGAGAACCGGCACATAAAACTTCTGTCTCTTCTCCGGACCTTCGGTGCCACCGCGCTCGGTCTCTTCCTTAGCCTCGCAGTGGCTCAGGCCGGAAGCGCGACGTGGAAGTCAGCGCCGACAGGCAACAGCTGGAACTCCGCTACTAACTGGACCCGGCCACCGTGCCGAACGGTCCGGCGGATACGGCGACGTTGGGAGTTTCCACACCACCGCGGTTTCGCTCTCCGCGGGCGCAGAGGCTAATAGCGCTGTGTTCGCTCCGGGCGCGAGCGCGTTCACAGTCTCAGTTCCCCGCGGAGTTACCTTGAGCATCAGCGGCGTCGGCCTGATGAACAATTCCAGCCACGCAGAACTTTACCACCGCCGGCGATTCCAACGTCAAACCGGGAACGATTCAGTTCAGTCAAAATGCGAGCGCGGGCAGTTCGGTCTCGATCACGAACAGCGGCGGCATTGGAGGAGGTTGGGCGGCTTCACGAGCTTCGAAGCCCAGTTCCCGCACACTTGCGTTCCCAAGTGCTCCTCGGAGCTATTGGTTAGTTTGCCGGGTAGATTCCGCAGTCTTGAGGACGCGCGGGCCGCTGCTTCCCGCCGCCTCCAAGGCTGCGCCATCGGTCAACAAAGTAGCCGTGAAAGCTTCTCGTGCCGCTCTCATGTCGTCGATGGCGTTCCACGTTCCGCTCGCCGGGTCGTAAATCTCCGCACTGGCGGTGATGCCGGTGGAGATTATACCCCCGGCGGCCAAGGCCGTTTCGTTAGGAAGTAGTGCTATGTTATGGGAGTAGCGCCCAGTCCCCAGCGAACCGATCAGAATCCATGTCCCGCTCCCTGGGTTGTAAAGTTTGGCGCTGTCCTGCGCGCCGTCGACGGCAACGATCTTACGCTGACCGTGCAGTGAGGAGTTTCGCGGCAGGCGATCAAGTCTATCGGCGATGGAATTGCCTTTACATTCCGGCCAGGAGCTGACCTAGCTGGAGGCATGAATTCGCTCTTCCTTCGTAACCTGCCCGCAAGTCTCGCCGCGCTCCTTTTCCTGCCCACGATGGGCATCTCGAGCGTCCAAGCAGGGAGCGCTACCTGGAGCAGCAGCCCCAGCAGCGGCGATTGGAACACCCCGGCCAATTGGAATCCCGCGACGGTGCCAAATGCGCAGACCGACATCGCGACTTTTGCAACTTCTGCAGTCACCCAGGTTTCCTTATCCAGCGGCGTCAGCCTCGACAGCGTGATCTTCAATACCGGCGCGGACAGCTTTTCCATCAGCGCGACAGGCGCGACGACCTTTGGCTTTTATGGGGCTGGGGTGGTGAATGACTCCGGTCAGACCCAGCAGTTCGCAATCTCGAACGGCGGAATAGGCTTTTACAACTCCGCCAGCGCGGGAGATAATACGAGTTATTTTGTGAACGTCTTTAGCGGCATATCGTTTTACGATTCGTCCACAGCCGGCACGGCCAACTTTACCGTGCAAGGTCGTGGGACGAATTCTGGTAATGTTTTTTTCTCGGGAGGAACGGCAGGAAATGCCACTTTCACTGTGCTGCCCGAAGGATTCGTCGTTCTTGGGGATGGGACGGCAGGGAACGCTACTTTCAACGTCGCCGGAGGCTTTCTTGATTTCAGTCCTCCCGAAAGTCACGGCGGGCACGCCATCATCGATTGCAGCGCAGGAGGCTCCGTGGATTTCAGCCCTCCGTCCACGGTCGATGAAGCTCAGGTCACCGTTCACGGCGCGACCGGTCGCAAGAGCTCGCCGGGTTCGCTGTCTCTGGAAAGCGATAGTGCGGCGCAAGGCACATTTGTGGTCGAGGGAGGAATGGGCCAGCAAACAGCGGGCGGCCTGATGATCGTCACTTACACAGGCACCTTGAGCGATGGCAGCGTCACCGTTACCGGTGGCACGTCCGGCGGGCTCGGGGGTTCGCTGGTCTTCCGAGGAAAGAGCGACGGCGGCACGGCACCAATCAGCATGACAGGCAATGCCCTGCTCGATTTCAGTCGACATGACCAAGGATCGATAGAGGTTGGCTCCATCGCCGGCGCAGGGACAGTCATTCTCGGTGCCATCCCACTCTCCATCGGCACGAACAATCTCGACACGACCTTCTCCGGCGTGATCCAGGATGGGGATCAGCGCTCTGGTTTCGGTCCGTTGCTCAAAGTCGGCACCGGCACCCTCACTCTGGGCGGCGCGAACACCTACGCTGGCGGCACCACCGTGAATGCCGGTATCCTCGCCGTCGCGAACACGATCGGCTCCGGCACCGGCAGCGGAGCAGTTAGAGTCGCGGGCGGCGTTCTGGGCGGGAGCGGCACCATTGCCGGACCGGTTACGGTCGGTGCTGTCGGCGCGCTTTTTTCCTCGCTCCGGCCAAGTGTTCAAACGACTCGCACCGCAACCCTTACCATCCAGAGCAGCCTTACTTTTAATTCCAACGGCGGTTATGTCATCCTGTTCAACACCAAGACCGCGCAGGCCGACCAAACCGTGGCCAATGGAGTGACCATCCACAGTGGCACGGACTTTGGCTTCCAGACCGTTCTTGACCAATTGCTGCCGGCTGGCACCACTTTCACCATCATCAACAACACTGCTAGCACTCCCATCAGCGGGAACTTCTCCAATCTCCCCGATGGGACCATCTGTCGCCTCGGGAGAAACAATTTCCTGGTCAACTACGAAGGCGGCGACGGGAACGATCTGACGTTGACCGTGCAGTAGGTAGAGTTAGCCGGGGTTTTTGGCTTGACCCAGAGCCCTCGCTCTGGCGGAATAGCAACTATGAAAACCCTCCTCGGTCTCTCCGCGCTCCTCTGGACCGCAACCGCGCCCTTCGCTTCCGCCGGCAGTGCGACTTGGAGTTCCAACCCAGCGAGCACCGATTGGAGCGTGGCGAGTAACTGGACGCCGGCAACCGTCCCTAATGGATCTTCTGATGTGGCCACCTTTGGCAACTCCACCGTGACACAGGTGGACCTCTTTCATGCCGACAACGGTGGCCTGAGAGTCGAATCCGTGTCGGCCGTGCAATTCAATCCCGGTGCCAGCGCTTTTACCATAACCGGTCACGACTTTGGCAATCTCGTTCTTACCGGAGTGGGGATCGTCAACCAGTCCGGAGTGACGCAACATTTCGTGGAAATCGGTAATGAGGGCGACTTGGGCGTAGGCGCGGTCGTATTCGAGGGCAGCGCGGGCACTGGCACGCAGACCACGTTTTTCAACGGGGGGGCGAAGGCATTCTCTACCGTGGGTGGAGGCACAGGATTTTACAATACCGCGAATGCCGGTAGCGCTACCATCACGAACGAGGGTGGCTCGCTCTTCGCTGCCTGGGGTGGAGGTACCCTGTTTGGCGATGCGGCCAGCGCGGCCACGGCCACCATCATCAGCCACGGCGCTTTCGCTGCGGGGAATCTCGGGGGAATGATCTCCTTCCAAGACGACTCTTCCGCGGCCCAGGCGGTCATCACTAACGACGGAGCGGATAACGGGGCTCTTGGCGCGCAGATATTCTTCAGTCAGAGCTCGAACGCCGGCAGCGCGATCATCACTAATAACGGGGCAACGGTCGCAGCGGGGAGCGGCGGGGCGATCTTTTTCCGCGACTCCAGCAGTGGCGCAACTTCCCAAATCACCAATAACGGCGGGACGGTTTCGGGAGCGGGTGGGGGCACTCTCTGCTTCACTGATCAGGCATTCGCAAATAAGGCCATCCTCATCGCCAATGGCGGCACCAGCGGCGGTGGCGGCGGCCAAATCGTCTTTTCCGAGGGCACGACCGCCAGAAACTCAGTAATCAAGGTTTACGGCAATGGTTCCCTCGACGTCAGCGGCCGCGGCCAGGGCGGCCTTCAGATCGGCTCGCTCGAGGGCGACGGCAGCGTCTTTCTCGGGCGGCAGATTTTCGGGGTTGGTCTCAATAATCTGGATACAGTTTTTGCCGGAGTTCTCATGGACGGCGGCGTCGTGATGGACTCTGGCGGGAGCCTGAATAAGCTCGGCCAGGGATCTCTTGCCCTCACTAACGCGAGCACCTACACGGGCGGCACCACCGTCGCTGGCGGAGTGCTGCGCGCGACCAACCCGAACGGTTCAGCCACGGGAACCGGGGCCGTGATCGTGAATGCCGGAACGTTAGGCGGCACGGGGACGATCGCCGGCGCGGTGACCGTAGGCACAGGCAGCGGCACGGGTGCGATCCTGCAACCGAGTGTAGGACTTAGCCAAACGGTAAGGCTGACCGTTCAGAGTGGACTCACTTTCAATGCGGACGGAACCTACACCTGCAAACTCAGCACCCAGAAAGCGAAAGCCGACCAAGTGGTAGCTAGCGGAGTGACGATTGCGAGCGGGGCGCAATTCACCTTTACCGCGTTGGCCAACAAGCGCCTAGCGGCGGGAACCTTCTTCACCGTCATCAGCAACACGGCGGGGAGCGCGATCAGCGGCACCTTTGCCAACCTGGCCGATGGCTCCACCCTCACCGCCGGGCGCAACAAGTTGCTCGTGAGTTACACCGGCGGCGACGGCAACGATCTCACGCTTACAGTGCAGTAGGCAGAGTTAGCCGGGCTATTGGGCGTGCGCCGTCTGCATTTGCGCGCTGACCTTCTGGATTTGCGTGGCCTGCGCCTGCAACGCCGCTTGCAACTGCTGCACCGTCGCCTCCAAGCTTTGCACCTTCTGGTGTTCCTTCAGGAATTCGTTGAGCAACATTGCGTTCACCGCCTCGGGGCGGACGGTGAAGGGCTGGCCCTGCTCGTCGCGCGCGACGAGGTCAGGCGCGACTCTCGCCACCTCGTCGGCGACCAAGCCGAACTGCCGGATACCCGCCGCGTCGAGCTCCTTCTTGTAGCGAAAAGTGACCGGCCGGAGAGAAAACAGCGCTTCACTCGCCCGCGCCATCGGCTGGGTATTTTCCTGGAAGCGGGCCGCGCCCGGTCGCACCCCGAGTTGCCCGCTGGGGCTAATCCCGACCGCGACGCCATTAGCCACGCCCGTATGCACGATCCCGGCGATGTAGGTGGCCTTTTGCGTGCCATTGGTGCCGAGGCGGATTGCGCCTGACTCTACCCCGACTCCGTCGTGGCCGATGATGATGTTATTATCGCCACTGGTCAGCGACTCGCCGGCCAGTAAGCCGAGAGCGATGTTATTGCTCCCGCCATTGAGCTGGCAGAGCGCTTGCTGGCCGATCGCGACATTATTGCTGCCGGTGAAATTCTTGTAGAGCGCGCTGTTACCCACGCCCAGGTTGAAACTGCCGGTTTGGTTCAGGAAAAGCGCCGTGTCGCCGATTCCAATATTCGCCGAGCCGCTGGTGTTCCCGATCAGCGCGGCATAACCGAGCGCGAGATTATCGATGCCGTTTTTGTTGTTATAGAGCGAGAGGTTGCCGAGCGCCACATTGGTGAAGCCGCTCGTATTATTGTAAAGCGAACTCGAGCCGATCGCGGTGTTATCGAACCCGGTGGTAAGACTAAAAAGCGCGTCATCGCCCAGAGCCGTATTCGCGCCGGGATACCCACCGCCCGGCGGCGGAGTGACGGCGAGCGCGGCGGCGGTGCAACCCACGAGAGCGAGATAAACAAGGGCTGGTGTTTTCATAAGCCTTGATCGTAGGCAAGGCCGGAAGGCTTTGGCGAGAAAATACTAGCGGTGAGCGCGAGGATGCTTTGGCCTGGGTAGGGTGTCTCGCGCCGACGCTCTTTTTCCCCGGGTCGCGGAACCTGGCCGATGGCTCCACCCTCACCGCCGGGCGCAACAAGTTGCTCGTCAGTTACACCGGCGGCGACGGCAACGATCTGACGCAGACCGTGCGGTAGGCAGAGTTAGCCAGAGTATTTGGCTTGACCCGGACCCCTGGCTCTGGCGGAGTGGAAACTATGAAAACCCTGCTTGGTCTCTCCGCGCTCCTCTGGGCCGCAATTGCCCCGCTCGCTTCCGCGGGGAGCGCCACTTGGTCTGCCAATCCCACTACCTCAGATTGGAGCGTGGCTAGCAACTGGACGCCCGCGAGCGTGCCCGATGGGCCCCACGACGTCGCCAGTTTCGGTGTTTCTTCCCTACCACAGGTCGATCTTTACCAGGCCAGCAGTGGAGGGCAATTGCTAGAATTGGTTTCATCCATTCATTTCAACCCTGGTGCGAGCGCGTTCACCGTCACCAGTCATTCTTTTGGCGGGGTAAGCATGATGGGCGAGGGTGTCATTAATCAGTCTGGCATCGTGCAGAACTTTGATAATGCGGCGGTCCCGGGCCAATTGGGCGTGGCCGCGGTCAATTTTTACGCCAGCGCCAGCGCCGGTGACTTGATAACTTATACGAACGGGCAAGGCACTGATTCGGGCACCGGAATTTGCGACTTCTTCGATGATTCAACCGCCGGCACCGCGACCTTCATCGACCAAGGCGGCTCCGCCTCGTTCGCAATGGGCGGCAAAGTCGAATTTTACGATCAATCGAGCGCGAGCGGCGCATCGTTTTTCAATGAGGGGGCCAGCGACATGGCCAGCTTCGGCGGCTTTATCTCCTTCAACGATAATGCTACCGCAGCGCAAGGTAACTTCGTCAACAACGGGGCGTCCAATAAGGGACTCGGCGGCGAGTTTTTCTTCTTCGGTAATTCCAGTGCGGGCAGTGCCGTAATCACTAATAACGGCGGCAGCGTCGCCGGCGCGGGCGGGGGCACCATCTACCTTTTCAGCGCCGCAGACTGCGGAACCGCTACCATCACCAACAATGGCGGGACAGTCGCCGGCGCGAAGGGTTCGCTCTTATTCTTTACCGATACGTCGAGCGCGCATCGCGCCATCATCGTCGCTAACGGCGGCGTCAACGGCGGCGACGGCGCGCAAATCATCCTCGGCGGGCGCACGACGGCGCGCTTTGCCCAGTTTAAAATTTACGGCAATGCGCTCCTCGACGTTAGCGCTCATGGCCGCGTCGTCAGGATCGGATCACTGGAAGGTGACGGCAACGTTGTGCTCGGCGCGCAAAATCTCGCCGTCGGCCTCGTCAATCGCGACACCGTTTTCTCCGGCCTGCTCATGGACGGTAAGATTAGCGGCGGCAGCCTGAGCAAGCTCGGCACAAAATCGCTGCAGTTGAGCAGCGCGAACACCTATACTGGCGGCACTACGGTGAGCGCAGGCACCCTTTCGGTAACGAACATCACCGGCTCAGCCACGGGCACGGGCGCGGTTGCGATCGATGCGGGGACGCTAGCGGGCAGTGGTGTAATCGCTGGAGCGGTGACCATCGGCACCGGATCAGGAAGCGGCGCTACGCTCGCGCCCGCGAACGGCAAGAGTGATCCCGCAACCCTGACCTTACAAAGTTCACTCACCGTCGCCACAGACGGGACATACTTCGCTGCGCTGAACGTCAGCCAATCCAAGGCCGACCAAGTCGTTGGCCAAGGCGTGACGCTCGCAAGCGGGGCGCAGTTCGCCCTGCAGTCGATAGGAAACAAGAAGCTGCCCAGCGGCACGGTCTTCACCGTCATCAGCAACACGGCTGGGAGCGAGATCAGCGGCACCTTTGCAAACCTGGCCGACGGCTCCACCCTCACCGCCGGGCGCAACAGGTTGCTCGTGAGTTACACCGGCGGCGACGGGAATGATCTCACGTTGACGGTCGTGCCGTAGAGCCCGCCAAGAGTTGGGGTAACTGCTGGCCATGGCATCCCCGCTCAGGGTGGAAGGGGTTTGAGAGATGGAGATCCGCT
>JBBSED010000044.1:0-33154 GCA_038240025.1 Chthoniobacterales bacterium | reverse complement strand
TCACGACCGAGCAGCCGAAAAGCACCGTCGAAACAACCTGCCCGCAATCTTGGCGGTATTGGCGTCGCTCTCCTAACCTGACGCCTTCCTCCAGCTCCTGCGATCACGCAGTTTCACGGAACCTGTTCCCTTCACTATCGTCGTAATCACTTCTCCATTCCTCGCGAGCAACCGGACCTCGGTGCCCTCGCGCTGGTTGGCTCGCTCCAAAGCGTAATCGATAGCGTGTTCAACTGCACAGACTCCGGTGAAGAACGGCGGCGGCTTCCCTCGCCCTGTCCGAACCTGCCAACCCGAACGATAGGGTTGGATTTCAATGATGGTTACGCTCGTTGCCATATCTACGGAGCCGCTATTGCACGGATGGTAAAGCTTGCAATTATGGCAATTTTAACGACTCCGCAAGGCTAATCGGCTGCGTAGGGAACGCCTTCAGCCCAGCCTTGACGTTCTCAGGTTGGCCTGAACAGATGCGTGCCAAGCGACTGCAAGACGCCCTTCACTCGCTCGAAGCGGCCGTTTGCGAAGTGAACTCCGCCCTCGCGGAAATGCCGAAGGGAGCATGATCCCCTCGCGTCTCATATTTTTGTCTCCCGTCGCCATTATCAGACCATGTCCGACACAAAAAGCGGCCACCGGCACCAGACAGCGGCTCGACTCAGCTGGTAGAAAGCCTGCGATCTCGGTTTTCGGGGCCAGCTCGGCGACTGGCGGCAACTGCTCGGAGCGATGCCGCCACGCTGAGACGCGCCGTTCGCGAAACCGGAGTCGGCTTTATTCGCCCGGTCCATTTCGCAGCCCATGGCGCTCGACGATTCTCTGTAAAGCGGAGCGCCGATTCTTTTTCCTCGCACCGCTCCGCCAGAGTCAGTCTGATTTGGCGCAAACGGCCAGGACTGATTCCGAGAGTGCGAGCAATGTCCGCATCGCGCTTCCCCGTTACGATCAAGTCCGCTACCTGCTTCTGGCGTGGCGTGCAAACGCCGAGCACGGTTGCCAGTGTTTCTAGATTCAAGGTTGCCCCTTTCCGATGGATCTTCACAAAGGGGGTGAGATGCATGTTGCGTTCGCGATCTTTCACGGTCGTTTTCTACCGTCCGCGGGTTTCGACGCGCAACACTCCGCAAAGATGCGCCACGATCCAGCGGAGTTCCTCCCTCGCGGAATCAGTTTTTGCAAGACGGTGCAAAACAGCGAAAAACCGCCTTCTACAAGTATGAGTCCCTGCTCTAACCGCTGAGCTATAGGCCCGAAGTGTTCGCCGATAGAAGCATCATTCCCCCGCGCTGACCAATTCCTTCTCGGGGAGGCGCCTGACGACCGGAGACTCGTTAGGGCTCCGCTGGTCCGACCGGTGCCGGTGCCGGTGCCGGCGCCGGCGCGGTGGCCAGATTGCGCGCCTTCGCCTGCTGCACCAGGACCGCGCCCCAGGCCCGCAGTTTTTCAAACCCGAGCAGGCACACGCCCACCGCCGCGAGCGAGAGCACGATCCCGCGCAGGCCGAGCGCGTGCCGTTCCGTGCTGCAGGTCCAGATGAATTGCCCCACGCACAGCACCGCGACGAAAAGCAGCGTCGGCTTGCGCCCGACGACGTTGACGACAAAGACGCCTAACGGTGCGCCTAACGCCACCACCGGCGCGGCCGCGAGCCAGTTCTCGTAGACCCCCGGCTGCAATCCCGAGGAAAAGTGTTTCACCAAAATCCCAAAGGCCGAGGTGAAGCCCATGATCACGACCGAGGTCGGGATCGCGATCTTCAGGTCGGCGCGGCAGAGGAGGACGAGCGCCGCGTAGAGCACCATGTCGATGCCGACGCCGGTCACGGCCACGACCGTCGCGCCAGCGAGAATCCCGAGGAGCAGCCCGACCCGGAAATCCCAGCGTTCATCGAATTCGGTCATCCCGTCGTGGCCCGAGATTTCGTTGATCCGGTAGAGGTGCAGAATGCCAAAGCTCGCCCATACGACCGCGAAAATGATCTCGATCCAAAGTCCCGGAATGAGCGGTGCGAGATAAAAAATCCCGAGCGGCGTGCCGAGGACCGCACCGAGCATCGCGCCTTGCGGCATCGACCACGCGAGCACCTGCCGCCGCGCGATGATGAAGATCGCCGCGCTCACCATCCCGATCGATTGCACCGCAAAACTAAAATCGCGCCCGAGCGTCGCTGGCATCCCGAAGAGCAGGACGAGAATCGGAAACCCGACCGTGCCGCCGCCCATCGGCGTCGAGCCGGCGACATAGCTGCCCAGCGCCATCGCCAGCGCCATTGGCCAATGCGCCTTCGCGTCGCCCCAGCGGCCGTGCCCAAAAACAACCCAGGCCCAGACCGCATAGAACCCGGCGAGCCAGACGAACCAAATCCAAGGATGATGTTTCCGTGGGGCAACGATAGTCATGAAAGATAAAAAAAGGCGGCCGCAACCCCAGGCGGTGCTGGAGCCACCGGGAGAAGCAAGCGCAACGCCAGCGGCCGGAGGAGTTCACCGGAGCGGCATCTTGCTGCGCTGTCAAAACGCACGCACGCCCCAATAACCGACAACCCGTAACGAACAACCGCTTTGCCGTCGCAAAGCCGCTTTTCCCCTCGACATCCCTCGCGGCTCCGCTAAAAACGAACGCCCCATGCCCTCCGCTGAAGAATCAACCCTCCGAACTCTCGTACCAATCAACGCCGGGCCCTCGCCGATTGGGGCAGTAGCGACAAGACGTCATCCGCAGGAGGGGCCCGAAGGGTGCGCGCCGGCAGCGCTCATCAATTCCTTTAATTCGTCACCCGGATCACCGCCCGCGACGGCCGAGCGCTCGTCCAACGAGGCGTGGATCCTGATTTATTGAAATAAATCTCCTGATCGCTCAAAAAATACGCCTTATTTCATCCGATCAGGTTTTTTCTTGACGTGATAGTCACGCGTCACTATTCTGGTCGCCATCACGACCCGCCCGACTTGGCCAGACGACCCGACAAAAACGTCGGATGCAGCGCCGACAAGGGCATAGACACAAAAATGAAAAGTATTACGTTACCTGCAATAGAACTGCGCCAGAATTCCACTCGCCTGCTCGTCACCAAGATGAGAGCGGGCGACCTTCCGCACTACACAAAAGTAGATCCATACGTCACCGGAAAAAACTTCGATGACCCGGAGCAAGGGTATCAGCGCCCTCCGGAAATGCCCCGAATCAAAAAATTCGGGAATTGGATGCGAAAAGAAATGGAAGAAGGTGGTCACGTCAGGGTGCCGACGGCGATCCTGCTCAGCGGACGTGCCGCGGAAGTGGTCTTAGCACCGAACGGGACAATAACGTTGAAGAGCACGAACAAGCTGCCGCTCGTGGATGGGCAACACCGCACAGAGGGCTTCAAATACGCAATCCATGAGAAAGGAATGTCGGCGCTGGCCGACTTCGAAGTGCCCGTGGTCATCATGCTTGACGTAGACAAGGTGACGGAGATGCGCCAATTCACCATCGTAAACGGAACTCAAAAATCCGTGCGCACGGATTTGGTAAACATGATCCTTACGCAGCTCAGCGAACGGGAAGGCGACGATTCCGTGCGTCAAGCCGAGCACTGGAAAGTTGTAGTCACCCGAGCGGTGTCGAGGCTAAGCGCCGATCCCGATGGCCCTTGGTTCGATCGGATCGTGATGCCCGACCAAGGGGCATACTCACGAGCGGAGCAAGAAAATGATCCAGCGTTGGCGCACCGTCGAATCGCCCGTGCTACGAGTTTCATGACTTCGCTCAAACCGATCGAAGACCTGCTGACGGAATTCTTCACGACGAACGAGGATTTGAAGCAACGCTCTGATAAATTGTTTGACGTGATCGACGCCTTCTGGCGCGCCGTGCGCGATCTGGCACCAGAGTGTTTCGAGAATGCTGCGGATTACGTTCTGCAGAAAACGCCTGGAATCTTTGCTCTGCACCGGCTTTGCCTGCGCGTCATGAAGGACATGTGGACCGGCCATAGGCCGTGGAACCAACAAAACTTCCGCGAGGTCTTAGAGCACTGTGGTGCGCTCAGCAATCCTACCTACTGGGCGGTAGGGACCGATGAAGGTGATCGCGGTGACGCGGCCAAGTACGGTTCAATGAAGGGATTCTCCGAGCTTTCGGACTTGCTCTACGAGGATTTGAGGTCCTAGCATCCCGCCGCAGTAGGCTTCCCGTGCGTGCGCGCGGAGTCTCACTGAGTAAACAGTATCCGGCGAATTTTAACCTATGGAATGGCGCTTCAAGCAGCTCACTCGTAACGACACGCTCCAGAACGCTTCACACTTGGAGTTCTTTCATAACGAGGCACTCCAATCTGCCGTGGATGCGCTGGCGCGTGAAGACATTCAGAATCGGCTCGACGCACGCGGTCGGAATGAACCGCGTGTCGAAGTTCGCTACCGTTTGTGCGGACCGGTCGCCGCAGGAAAGCATGACAAATGGTTTAAGGGGTTGGCGACGCATCTCGCAGCGCCCCAAATTAAGGACGAGTTAGGCGTTCAACCTTCACTGAATCGCCCCTTGCAATGGCTCGTCATCGAAGACTTTGCTACGACGGGCCTAGAGGGGGATCCGCAGTGTTTTCAAGATCCGGTCGGAGGCGCGGCTCTTCGCAACGATTTTTTCTGGTTCATCAGGAATGTGGGGCGGTCTGGAAAAAAGGGCGGCGATCGTGGTCGATGGGGCTTGGGAAAGATCGTCTATCCAGCCGCATCGCAAATCCGTAGTTTCTTTGCCTACACGGTCCGACGGAGTGATCAAAAGCGGCTGCTCGTTGGGCGATCCGTTCTCGCCGTTCATCACGATGCCGGGCAACAGCATGATTCGGAAGGCTACTTTGGTCGGTTCGACGACGCCGAGCACGCCTACTTCGCCACCCCGGAATTTGACGCCGCCACGCTTGATGACTTCGCGGTCGATTTCGA
Organism: Chthoniobacterales bacterium; assembly: GCA_038240025.1. GTDB lineage: Bacteria > Verrucomicrobiota > Verrucomicrobiia > Chthoniobacterales > UBA10450 > Palsa-1392. The sequence goes on along the minus strand of JBBSED010000044.1, from coordinate 28,229 downwards.
TCTGACCCGCCGCTTCGATGAGCCTGGCCTCTCGCTCGTCATCCCGTGGCCGGAGACAGACGTGACATTGGACGCACTGATACGCTCCTTGGTTGAGCACTGGTTCTGGGTCATTCTCGATGACCGGCTGGTCGTGCGCATAAGCCTCCCCGCCACCGGGGACGATGTGGTGTTGGCAGCTGACACCGTCGAAGACGTTATTCGCCAGCGGGTGGGCGAGGCCACGGTGGAAGGTCAGCAACTACTCCGTAAGTTGAGGTTCGGGCGTGAGGCTTTGGCTTTTGACCAGAAGAAGATCATTCCCTTGAACGTCTGCCCTACCGGGTCGGCGCCAAAATGGGATGCGGCGGAAGAGCGCTTCGCGTCAGCGGAAATCATCGATGATGTGCGTCACCGCTATCATGGCGGCGAATTGCTTGGCTTCGACGTGCCCGTGCGTGTTCAGCGAAAGGACGGAAGTTCAGACGAGCAGAGTTCGTTTGAGGTCTATCTTCAGCGCACCGACACGGGCGGGCCCGCGGTCGAGACTTTCCTGCGCGATGGCCTTACCATTTCCGGTCAGCACTTCCTCCGCGAACCAGGCATTCTCGCCATCGTCAAAGCAGGCGACGTTTCTGACGACCCGCTCGGGACGCTCCTTGGCGATGCCGAGAACCCGGCGCACACCCGGTGGGAGCAAAGTGGAAAGCACTTCCGCGGTCGTTACCAATACGGCCCGGCGATCCTAAGCTACGTTAAACGGTCGGCCTTAAATCTCTGTTCTCTTCTTTCCCGCCGCCCCGAAGGTATCGACAAGGACCTGCTTCAGCATCTCTTCAACGTTCCGGAGTCCGGCCAGGCAACCGGCACAGGCCCAAGACCAAAACCCGGCACCGCCGTGTCGCCAATCATTCCGGCGATCAAACCGCCAAATTATTTTGTCGAATGCACCAAGATCCACAGCGGCTTCCACCTCCGTCCGCATCGCAAGGCGGTGCGTGCGCCCGCATCCATCCAGTTGCGAGCGGCCTATGAAGTGGTTCGCGGAAATCCTTTTCGCCTGCACCATCCAGCCGACTTCGACTTTACCAACGCGTCGGGGTTCGATCTCGATCTCGAAGGTCTCACCATCTCAAGTTCCACTCCCAATCGGCTCATCCTTAACGTGGATCGTCCGGATTTCACGCTCACGGCCACGGGCTTCGATCCCCACCGCGACCTGATCGTCGATGTTCGTCCGCTGCACGATGCCGCTGCTGACGAGAGCGAAATCGATGCCTCCGAAACCGCCGAGAACGAGCTATGATTCGTCGCTTCAACTATACCGATCGGCAGAAAATCCCGCGTGCTCAGGTGCATCTCGCGTGGGTCGAAAATGGAGCCGGCCCACTCCAATTTCGCGGCACCGTTGATCTAACCCTTGAAAGGCCGCTGGATCCCGCGGCGCTCGTCTTTCTCGAAGCCTACACCGGCCCGGTCGTTATGCGCTTTTCGCTCGGAACGGTTGAGCACCCCGAGCATCCCGCCGATACGACGCTCGGCGAATTCCCGCCCGGCTTGAGGCCTCATTTCCGGGTGAAGGTCGTCGATCCCGGTCCCGACCGCCTCCTCTTGGCGTGGGCCGACGCAATTACGCCTCTTGCTCCCGACGAAGTTAACACCGGGCGTCGTAGCATTCTGCCGGTGGAAACAGTCGATCTCGGCCCCCTCGTATGGAAATTACGCTTCGAAGGCAACGAGGTTCGGCTGCAGTTGAACTCTGGCATTCGCGAACCGCGCGACATCACTCTTCTTGCCCGTGATGCCGACTTCATTGCCCTCGTCTATCCTGCCGTCATCCGACAAATCCTCGACCGCCTGCTTCTCGGTCCCGAGCACGACGCAGTCGAGCGGGATAACGACTGGCTCGTCTTCGCTGCGCAACTCGCTGGTCGCCCTGCACCAGATGGTGACGATCCAGCAACTGATCCAAACGACGACAGCGCCTTCCTCGATGACGTCGAAGAATGGGTGAACGAAGCGATTGGCGGGTTTTGCCAGCAGCAGCACGCCGCCGAACAGTTTGTCATATTCAAGAAGGAGCTGGAGGAGTCACATGCCTGAATTACGTTATTTCAACGCAGCCGGTCGGTGTCAATGGAGGCAATGGTTGGATGAGTTAAAGAACGATTCGGCCAGAGCGTTTCCCGCGGAGTTGAGGCCGTTCCAGTGGCGGAAGATGCGGCACTCGAAGAAGCGTCGGTGAAAGATATCACAAATTCAGAACGCTTGGTAAACCTCTCAGAGCTCTCCAAAGAGGATGTCGCGAGGTTGTTTTCGCCCGACGGGTTTCGGGATTGGATGTTATTTCTCCACCCCGACCAGAAGCGAGTAGCGGAGGCCGACTACGAGCGACCGGCGGTGCTGACCGGGGTGTCCGGGAGCGGCAAGACAGTTATCTTGGTCCATCGAGCGCGGTATCTGGCGCGGAAATATCCCGGAGAAAGAATAGGAGTGATAACCTTGAGTCGGAGCCTGTCACGACTGATATCTAATCAGCTCGACGAGCTCTGCAAACCTGCCGTTCGTAAGAGTATCCACGTCTTTGCATTCTACGACTATTTCAAGGGATTGGTGGATTCGTTCGGGCCTGTTTCCTACCTCGCGCAACTCCGCGAGTTGGCGAAGGGTCAACCTCAAGAACAAGATATCATAAGAACGATTGACGCGGTTAGGCCCGGAACCTTCGCCCGAGAACAGGACCCTCTCTCGCGGGAAGACCTTAGGGACACTTGGGATGTTTTCGTTGATCAGCCAGCGGTTCAGACTCTCCTAACCTATTTTCGTGACCACTTGGAGAAGTATCAGTGGAACATTGATACGGAGTCCTACCTGAGTGAGGAATTTAGCTTAGTTCGAAGCGCGTTTCCGACAAGTGCGCGAGTGAGGGACTACGAGCAGATGGAGCGAACGGGCCGCGCTGTAGCTTTCCCACCCACAATTCGTCGGCAAATTCTAGAAGCATTGCTTTTATTTGAGGAAACCATGCTGCACGGTGGAATGCTTGACGCTTTATCTTTAACGGCTGCCTTGCTTCCTCATGTGCTCGAGTTGCGTGATGTACCGGACGAAAGACGGTTTAGATGTCTCCTTATCGATGAGTTTCAGGATTTCTCTACCTTGGACCTATCTCTCCTCCGGCGAATTCCTACCAAGCTGGAGCCGAACGGACTGTTCGTTACGGGCGATCCAGTTCAGCGCGTTTTAGTGAAGGATTTGCGCCTGCGTGCAGTCGGATTGGACATTATTGGCGCCCAATGGTTAAGAATTGCAAAAAACTATCGGAACAGCCGGCAAATTCTTGAGGCTGCGCATTTATTGGCGGAGGAATATGGAGCGAAGGCAAAGGAACAAGGCGAGGAGATTGAAATTCTCGATCCGCAGCTTTCGGCACGTGAGACTGCACGGCCCATCGCAGCAAAGGTCGCTAATAAAGATCAGATAGCAGCTGCCTGGCGGATAGCCGGGGAGTGTTTAGATAGCAAATCAGCGCTGCCTTGGTCGGTCACGATCAGCACCGCAAGTCCTCACCTGATAGACACCGAGAGCATTATTAAGGCAAGGCCTCCCGACTTCGCCTACAAGGTGGCGGAATTGAGCGGCGACTATACCGAGCAGAGAGACACAGTGACTGTAGCCAATTTCGCAGATTTGAAAGGCTTCGAATTTTCGCTGGTGATCGTTGTCGGGTGTGGAAAGGAAGAACTCCCTGCTCCCGGAAGGTGCAAAGACGAAAGTTGGCGTGATGCCTTGCGGTTGTACGTAGCGATCACACGCGCGCGCGATTCGGTCTATCTGCTATATTCCGACGAACCTTCTGAATTTCTTAAATTGATGCGACGGACGGTCGAGTGGCAAACGTTGGCCGAAGCGGGAAAGAATAGGTCGCTAAGATCGCGAATCACTTGAAACCAAGAGAATGCCCCAATGCAAGACCGAGGGCAGGTTTCAAAAGCGACCCAGTTGTGGCATCGATTGGGGGTCGCATCTATACTTTTGCCATCGTTGCCTAGAAGCTCGGGACCGATGAGCGCGCCTTCTGCTCTTGGGCGGACTTGAGCTGCGCTTCGTATTGTCGGGCGACCGGGAGTTCGAGCCGGACGATGAGATTACTTCGCGACCAAAGAATCGCGCCGTCGGTGCGCTGTCACATTTTTTGCCCGATCGCTCCCGCAAAATATGCCTCGCCGAGTTTGCCGATAAGGCCGTTCTTGGAATCAGGGTTGTCGTAAAGCATCGGTTTCCAAGACATTCCGGGCGGCGTGTTCGCGCTTGCGATCGCTTCGAGTTCGTAGCCTTTGATTGCGATGTTTTGGCCGTTCCAGAGCTTGGAGAAACCCATTCGCACCGCCGGGCCGTCGAGCTGCAGGAATGCCGCCCGAATCTTCCAGCCCTGGTATTCGTAGGTGTGATGGATCGCGCCTTCGACGAGCGGCGAACCCTTGTCGGTGATCTGAGACGCCGGGGAATCCTTTGGCGCACCATAGCGATCGATGAACTGCAGGGAGGTGTCGCCGATCCGCGCCTCGGCGGTGGCAATCAGAACCAGGGAGAGTAGAATAGGGAAACGGATGCTCATGCCCGATTGGTAGCAATCGGCGTTCCGGAGCGCAGCGGCGGCGGCCCCGGCCTCTCTTATATATAGAGAGAGAATGAGAGCAGCCACCGTTTCGAGGCGTTTGGAGCTGCCGGAGGCTCTCGACTCTCCGGTTCGTTAACTAACCTGGATTTCGAAATTCTGAGTTCGGTTTTTCCTTTTCTGAATTCGGTTTTTCAAAATCTGAATCCAGTTTTCGTTTTTTTGGATTCGGTTTTTCAAGATCTCTGTCTGGAATTTTCTTTTTTGAGTCTGGATTTTGAAAATCCGTATTCAAATTTTGCTTTTTTGAACTCAGATTTTGAAATTTTGAGTCTGGAATTTTCTTTTTTGTATTCAGATTTCTCTTTTTTGTATTCAGATTTTTAAATTCTGAGTCTGGTTTTTTCTTTTCTTAACTCGGTTTCTCCCTAAAACAGGCGCCGACCGGCCCCTTCCCCAAGAAAACTTTCCCGGGTGAGTCGCCCTAACGAACAAAGAGAACTCCGCGCCATAAGTCACGTCTTTTCTGTTGCTAAGAGAAATTATTCTACTTCCTAAGTAACTTGTCCTGAACAATTTATAAGATATTTTGGTGTGATCCGGCACGCCGCCTGCTTAAACCCAACGCGAGAGTAATGGAACACAAAACGTGGACTGGGCTTGCATTGATTTTTCGGACAGTGAATGAGGGACCAATTCCTGTTGTTAGTTGTTTAGTTGGGATTCAAAAGCGATCGGACTGGTGTAGGCAAGACTGGAGTGGAGTCTGGTGCGGTTATAAAAAGTCTCGATGTAGTCGAAGATGGCGGTGCGGGCCTCTGCGCGGGTGGCGAAGCGGCGGTGGTAGACCAGCTCGTATTTGAGGCTGCTCCAGAACGATTCGATAAAGGCGTTATCGTAGCAGTTGCCGGCCCGACTCATGGAAGCGAGCAGACCATGTTGAGCGAGGACCTGGCGGTAAGCGGCACTGGCGAACTGACTGCCCCGATCGGAGTGGACGATGAGGGTTCTGCCCGGCTGCCGCTGGTGCAAGGCCATGCGTAGCGCGGCGATTGTCAGTGGAGCATCGAGGATAGGACTCATGGCCCAGCCGACGACTCGCCGCTGCAAAGGTCCAGCACGGCGACCAGATAGAGCCAACCCTCGCCAGTAAGTATGCCGGTGGCATCAGTGGCCCAGACCTGATTGGGGCGTTGGACAGCGAGGCCTTGGATACGGTGAGGAGCAATGGGTCCGCCATGGCGGCTGTCGGTCGTCGCGTGGCGATACTTGGAGCGCTGCCGGGCAAAGAGGCGTTCGACCCGCATAAGCCGGGCAATGCGGTTGCGCCGTCCTGGACAACCGAGCACCTGCGCCAGGCGCGGACTGCCATAAGTCTGACGACTGCGGGCAAACTCCCCCAGATCCCAGCTCGTAAGTGGATCGTCTCGACTTGCCGCGATCTAGGCTGACGCCGTCGCTCCTGCCAGTCGTAATAGCCGCTGCGCGAGACCAAGAGAGCTTCGCATAACCAAGCTACCTTGTATTGGCCGCTCAGGGCTTCGATCCGGGCATACCGCTCGGCGGCACTTCGGAGAGGATGCCCAGCGATTTTTTTAGCACTTCACGCTGCTCCAAGAGCTTGGCGTTCTCCGCGCGTAAAAGTTTGTTCTCCGCTTCCAGTTCTTCTAGGCTGCGCCGCGGTTTACCTCCGGCTCCAGGCTTGTCGGGTACGCGCTCAGTGTGAGCCCAGCGGTAGAGCAGCGGTGGGCGGATCCCCAACTCCGCGGCCACCTTGGCCGCACCCCGGCCGCTCGCGCGCCATAACGAGAGCCCCTCCTGTTTATACTCCTGCGTGTAGCTCGTTCGCTCACGAGCGGGTTTGCTGATCTGTGTCTTCATGTGGGTTCCTCGGGTTTTTGACCCCAATCCCACTGTCCGTCAAATCAGGGCAACCCCAGACTGACTCTTACGCTCCTTTAGAAGCGTTGCGGTAAGACAAATATGTTAAAATCAACTATCACTGACGGGCACTTCCCGATCTGTGCCAGAGCGTTCGGGACTTATAAACCCGATGAGCTTCTCGGGTTCGCTCCCAACGTCATTACCAAGGTCACCGGCGATCCGCTCATGGCTGGAATCAAACCAGCGGTCGCGGCGCAGCAGGCCGCGTTCGATGACTTCAGCGCCAAGAATGCGGCGGCCAAAAACCGCGGCAAAATGGAGATCCTTCAGCGCAAAATGTCGCAAAAGGTTCTCGTCACCGGCTTCGGCCAATGGGCAAACTTCATCGACACGGCCGCCGACGGCGTCCTGGCGGTGATCATCGGCTCGGGCTTCGATGCCCGCCGCGCACCGGGGACGGGCGAAATCCCGTCAATCCCGACGAACCTGCGGACCCGCAACGGCGCGAACAGCGGGGAAGCGGTCGTTGCTTGCACCGGTGGCCGCAACATTCGCAACTTCTCCCCGCAGTATGCGGAGGCCCCCGAGGGCCCCTGGATCGATCGGCCGCTCTCGACCAAGTCGAACGTTCTCTTCCCGGGATTGACCCCCGGCAAGACCTATTGGTTCCGGCTGAAGGCGAATGGCGCCAAGGGGTCGAGTGACTGGTCGTCGCCGATCTCGAAGATGGCCGTCTAGGTCCAAGCTAACTGCGGAGAGTTATCCGCCAAGGGAAAGCGCCGGGAGAAGTGATTCTTCCGGCGCTTTCGTTTTCTAGTTTCGGCCCGGGCCGGGCCGCACCGGGCGAAAAGCTTATTTGCTTGACAAGGAAAAAAGCGGCTGGTGTTCTCAACTATATGAAAACCAATGTACGGCAGTGTTTCTTAACTCTGACGACGCTCACTGCGCTCGCCCTCTCCTCGGCCGCGGTCACCTCCAGAGCAGGCGACCTCTATTACACTGATAGTCAGGCCAAAGTTTTCCGCATTAATCCCAATGGAGGGCGGCATCTGGTGGCTACGGTGAACACGCCTACCGGCCTGGCCTTCGATAGCTCAGGCGACCTTTTCGTCACTGATTACCAGGACAACCTTATTTATCGTTTCGATGCGCGCGGGGCGAGGACGGTGTTTGCCAGGAATCGCTTGCTCTCGAATCCTTCCGGCCTGGCCTTCGACTCTGCCGGGAACCTCTGGGTGGCTCACAACGGGATTGTGCCTGGCATCACAAAAATTACCCCTGATGGGACGAAAACACTGTTCGCCCAAAAGGTTGAGCCGACCGAGCTCGCTTTCGATACCGCTGGCAATCTCTACGCGACCGATTTCCTCAGGAACGTGGTCTTCAAGTACACGCCCGATGGCAGCCGCACGACCTTTGCCGGGGGGTTCGGCCAGCCGGTGGGTCTCGCCTTTGATGCGGAGGGCAATCTTTATGTGTCTGATTTGGTGGATTTAGCGATCTACAAAATCTCCCCGGATGGAACCAAAAGCATCTTCGCCACCGGACTCTCCCAGCCCCTCGGCATAACCTTCGATCCGGAGGGCAACCTCTACGTCGCCGACTACCCAAATATCCTGAAGATCGCTCCCGACGGGACTAAGACGGTCCTGCTCTCCCATGTCGTCCCGACTTGTCTCGCGTTTCGTCCGTAACCCATGCCCAATCTCAAGATGAAAACTCTTAGTCATTCGCCGGGAGTCCCGAAGCCAAGAACGTGCAGAATGTGGATGGCCAGTAATTCTGGGATTATCAGCAGAGAACGGGCAACATCCCGCACGAGCCGAACGGCGGGTAAATCTCTCGGCGCCACGACCGAAATGTAAATGAATAGTCTCAGGCAATAAATTAACTTATGAAAAAACTAATTTATCTCGGAGTTCTGGTTTTGGCTGGATGCACGAACACTACTCATCCCGGAGAACAACCATCGCACACGGCGGGTTCTAGTTCTTATCCGCAATCGCATCAGCTGAAGACCGGTGGGCAAACAACAAGTGAAACGCTCACGAAGGAAGATTCCTCGGTCACGACTTCGCAGGGACGTTAAGATCACGAGCGCACGCGCTCGTTAGGCTCACGCGGGCCGATCGAACAAGAAGGTAAGCTCGGAGCCGCAAAGGGAAGCGCCGGGGAGGAATGATTCTTCCGGCGCTTTCCCGTCCCTGGACGACACGGCGGTCGTCCCTCTAGGCGGTAGAAGCGCACGCCCTGCAATGGCCAGGATGCGCTGTTGGTTGTTTTCTTTGTTTCCTACTTTCCTACTTTCTACTTTCTACTTTTCTAGCTCCTACTTTCTGCCGCTCGCTAGGCCACAACGGTAAAATCGGGCGGGCGATCGACGGCGTCTCTTTGCCAGAGCTTCCCAAAGGTCGACCGGATTCGATCCGCGGCTTGGGCTCGTTCACATTGGCGCAGGCTCGCCGCGTAATCCTCCGAGCCGGCCGGGAAACAGCCGAGGGTCGCGCCGTAAATGATCGGCTCGCCCTGAGCCAGGGGCGGCGTCGGGCGCGCGGAATCGAGACTGGCATATTCCCTCACCCACTCCGAGTCATCGCTGAGGAAGGCCGAGGGCAGATGCCGCTCGACGAAATCGCGCGCCGGCAGGCCGCGCCAAAGATCGTGCACGAAGACGGCCGCGGGTTTTCCCGCCTGGAGCAACGCGAGCGCGAGCTTCAACGCGCGGAAATCCTTCGGTCCATCGATCAGGATGACGTCGTCGGCACGGACCAACTCCGGTAGCAGCAGACGCGAATCGCCGAAGCGGCAGTCAACATTTTTCCGGCTTGCGAGACGTTCCGCCGCGACCGCAGCGTCGGGTGAATTCGGATCGGATTCGATGCTGATGATTTCCGCCTCCGGAAAAACCGCGGAGAGCACGAGCGTGCTTTGCGCGCGGGCCCGTCCCGATTCGAGAATCCGCGTTGGCGCCAGGTGCGCGACCGTCGCGTAGAGAAAAAACATCTCGCTCAGCCGGATTCCCTTTTCTGCCTTGGAGAGCGGCGCGGTCCGCTCTTGGAAGGTCGCGAGATGGCGCGGCGCATTTTCCAGCAGCGTCGTGAGGCTGAGCGATGACATCGACAATGTTGTAGCGGGGTGCGCCGGCTCCGGCAAATATGATACGTATGCGGTACGACGTCGCGATCATTGGGCTGGGCGGAATCGGCAGCGCAGTCCTCGCGGATTGCGCGCGGCGCGGCGCGCGCGTGATCGGGCTGGAACAGTTCGGTCCGGCGCATGAACTCGGCTCCTCCAGCGGCCGGAGCCGGCTGATTCGCAAAGCGTACTTCGAGGATCCTGCCTATGTGCCTTTGCTCCTGCGCAGTTACGATTTGTGGAGGGAGCTGGAGGTCGCCTCCGGCGAAGAACTGCTCACCATCACCGGTCTCCTCATGGTCGGACCGGCAGGCTCGCCGATCGTCGCCGGCGCGCAACGCTCCGCGCGGGAACATGCGCTCGCGCTCGAAGTCCTCGGGCAGGAGCAATTACGCGCGCGTTATCCGACGCTGCGCTTTTTGCCTGACGAGATCGGCGTTTTCGAACCGGACGGCGGCGTCCTCGTGCCGGAACGCGCGGTTGAAGCGCAGCTTCGAGTCGCGACCCGCGCGGGCGCGCATCTCCGCTTCGGGACCGTCGTTAGGCAATGGGAACCGGTGGGCGATGGTTTTGAAGTCCTGCTCGACGACGGCGCGCCCATTTCCGCGCGCACGCTGGTGCTCGCAGTCGGCCCTTGGTTCGCGGAAGCGCTTGGGGTCCCGCTGCGGATTCAGCGCAATGTGCAGGCGTGGTTCCGGCCGGCTCCCGCGGCCTACAGCGCGGGCCGGTTCCCGCCGTTCCTGCTCGAGCGCGATCATTTTCCCGCACCGCTCTATGGTTTCCCCGATTTCGGCGACGGCGTCAAAGCCGCCTTCCATGCCCACGGCGCGATCACGACGCCTAACGAACTCAGACGCGCGATCGACCCGGCGCGCGACCTCGCGCCGCTCGCGGCCGCGCTGGAAGAATGGATGCCCGGCGCCGCCGCCTCGTTTCACTCCGCGAAAGTCTGCCCCTACACGTTGACGCCGGACGGACATTTCGTGGTCGATCGTCATCCGGCGCACCCCGGGGTGATCCTCTGCGGTGGCTTCTCGGGCCACGGATTCAAGTTTGCCCCGGTGATCGGCGAGATCGCCGCCGATCTCGCGCTGGACGGCGGAACGCGCCACGAGATCGGATTTTTATCCGCCGGCCGCTTTCGTTAGGCTCGCGGATTCGCGGCTCTCCCCGATGTGCGCTAAAAGAATCCCGTGACCGCCCAAGCCCAATTCGCTTCCGAGCAATCGGACGCTGGCGAATTCGTCCGGCAGGACGACGCTTTTCGCGAGTGGATTTCCGCCGACGGCTCGACCCCTTATCCAGCGGCGGCCGACCGTTACCATCTCTATGTTTCCGTCGCCTGCCCGTGGGCCAGCCGCACGGTCATCGCCCGACATCTGCGCGGTCTCGAGGAGGTCATCGGACTCACCGTGGCCGACCCGGTGCGCGACGAACGGGGTTGGGCTTTTCACGACGGGCCGGGATACAGCGCGGACCCGATCAACGGCTTCGATTTTCTCCAGCAGGCGTATGTCGCAACGGACGCGGCCTTCCACGGGCGTGCGACTGTTCCGGTCCTGTGGGACAAGGAAACGCACCGCATCGTGAACAACTCGGAGGACGATATCTGCCGGATGTTCAACGACGCCTTCGCCGCTTTCGGCACACCGATCAGCGATCTTTTCCCCGCCGACCTCGCTGCCGAGCAGGCGGAACTCTCGAGCCACATTTACGAGCGGATCAACAACGGCGTTTACCGCGCTGGATTCGCCACCCGGCAGCGCGGCTACGAGCACGCCTGCCGCGGTGTCTTTGCCGCGCTCGACGAAATGGAAGCGCGCCTGACGAACAGCCGTTATCTCTTCGGCGCGCGCCTCGTGGAGAGCGATTGGCGCCTTTTCTGCACGCTGATCCGCTTCGACGTCGTCTATTACGGTCACTTCAAGTGCAACCTCCGGCGGATTGTCGATTACCCGAATCTCCAGGGCTACCTGAAAGATCTTTACCAGCAGCCCGGGATCGCCGAAACCGTGAATATCGATCACATCAAGCGCCACTACTACATGACGCACGACGCCATCAATCCCACGCGCATCGTTCCACTGGGTCCGATCCTGGATCTCACGACGCCCCATGGCCGGGAGAAATTTTCGAGTTAAAAACCTTCTAACCTTTCGCAAACAACTATGGAGCTAACCAGAACATCATTTGGCATGTGGAGCGGCGGACGCTTCATGCATTTCGGCGAGGCGTTGGCAGACAACCAGTTCCTTGGTCTGATCCGGCTGGCTTACGACCGAGGTATCCGCACTTTTCTCACTGCGGACGTTTACGGCACGGGGGAATCCGACACCCTGCTCGGGCGCGCGCTGGACGGTCTGCCGCGCGAGAGCTACTGCCTGGTCGGCGCGATCGGGCATGACTTCTACACCGGCGAACGCGAAGGCTCGAAGGGTTATCCCCGTTTTACCAGCCCGGCGCTACGCAAACCGAGTGACTACGCGAGTTACATTCGCTCCGCGGCGGAGAAGTCCCTGGCCCGGTGCCAAACCGATCACTTCGACCTGCTTCTTCTGCATAATCCGGACGAGACCGGCTACACCAGCGATGCGGTCTGGAAAGGGATGGCAAAGTTGAGGGACGATAAACTCACCAGCCAACTTGGGATCGCACCCGGGCCGGCCAATGGTTTTACCCTCGACCTCCTTCTCAGTCTGGAACGCTTCCAGGGTCTCCTCGATTGGGCCATGATCATTCTTAATCCCCTCGAGCCCTGGCCTGGCCGGCTGTCGTTAGGCGCAGCCGAAAAGACGGGCACTAAACTCATTACCCGAGTCGTCGATTACGGCGGCCTCTTTCACGACGACGTGAAGCCCGATCATCAGTTCGCGGCGCGCGATCATCGCACTTTCCGCCCCGCGGGCTGGGTGGAAGCGGGACGCTCGAAGATGGAGCAGATGCGCGGGGTCGCCGAGGCGCACGGCCTGACCATGCTCCAACTCGCCTGCATCTGGAATTTGCAGCATCCGGCGGTGGAAAACGTCGTCCCCACTCTGATCCAGGAACCGGGCCCGGCGGCCAAGCGAATCGAAGCCAAGGTCGAGGAGCTAGCGACTTTACCGGAAGTAACTCTTACTCCAGAAGAGTATGCCTTGATCGCGGAGATAGGAGATAACCGTAATTGCATGACTCTCAAAGGAGCCAACCCTGAGTTCACCGGTGATCCCCTGCCCGACCGCTGGTCACTTAATCGAGAGTTAGAAAACGTCGCGCAACGTTGGCAGATCGATCCGACGCGCGACCTCGCGAGCACGATGGCTGAAAGTTAATCGCGCCGTTTTTTCGCCTTGACCCGACGCGTCCCCGGCTGAACCTCCTTCATGCAAATGGAGCAGCCTGATCAGCGCGGCTCCGGTCGGGACGGTGTCACGCGGAGGGCCTTTGTCGGCACGACCCTCGCTGGTGGCGCCGCGCTTTTGACCGGGGGTTTCACCTCACTTTTCTCCACCTCCACCGCGGAAGGGGCCTTTCTCGGGATCGAGAAGACGATCAAGGAAGCGACCATCCCAGAGCTGCAAGCGCTGATGGCTTCCGGCTCGATCACCAGTCAGCAACTGACCGCGAAATATCTCGCGCGGATCGCGCAGATCAACCCGCTACTCCACGCGGTCATCGAGACCAACCCCGACGCGCTGAGCATCGCGGCGCAGCTCGATCAGGAACGGAAGCACGGCAGATTGCGCGGCCCGCTCCATGGCATCCCGGTGCTGGTAAAGGACAACATCGCGACGGATGACAAGATGGAGACGACCGCGGGCTCACTCGCGCTCGTCGGCAGCGAAGTGCCGGCGGACTCCGTGATCGTGGCGCAGATGCGGGCCGCCGGCGCGGTCATCCTGGGGAAAGCGAATCTTTCCGAATGGGCTAACTTCCGCGGTAACGCTCCCTTCAATGGTTGGAGCGCGCGCGGCGGGTTCACCCGGGACCCTTACCGGCTGGATTTCGATCCTTGCGGCTCGAGCTCTGGTTCCGCTTCCGCGACGGCAGCGAATCTATGTTCGATCTCCGTCGGCACGGAGACCGATGGCTCGATCGTTTGTCCATCGGGGAACAACCTGGTCGTAGGGCTGAAACCGACGGTCGGTCTGGTCGCGCAGGACGGGATTATCCCGATCTCACACAGCCAGGACACCGCGGGTCCGATTTGCCGCACCGTCACGGACGCGGCGATCCTTCTCGGCGTCCTGCAATCGCCCTTCGGTGAAGTGCTTGGTCATGATCTGCCGAGTGACTACACCCAGTTCTTGCAACGCGGCTCGCTCCAAGGCGCGCGCATCGGGATCGATCGGCGCTACTTCAGAATCGGCTACGGCGGCGAAGCGGATATTATCGCGGTGGTGGAGCCTGCGCTCCAAGTCATGGAAAGCCTTGGCGCGACCATGATCCCGACTGACTCTGGTAACGCCCGCGCTTACTACGACGCGGAATTCACCGTGCTCCTCTTCGAATTTAAAGTGCAGATCGCCGAGTATCTCGCGACCCTGGGTAATACTGCCATTCGCACTCTGGCGGACCTGATTGCATTCGACCTCGAACATTGTCCTGAAGAGATGAAATACTTCGGCCAGGAAGTGTTCCTCGCGTCCGAAGCGACCAGCGGCGATCTGACTGATCCCGAGTATGTCGCGGCGCGCGCTCTCTGCCTCCAACTCTCGCGCGACAAGGGCATCGACGCCGCGCTGCAACTCGATAACCTCGACGCGATCATCGCCCCGAGTTACAGCTATGCCTCCACCCCAGCGGCCGTGGCCGGTTATCCGAACATCTCCATCCCGGTAGGGATCACGACGCATAACAAACCGGCCGGGATCTGGATGTACGGCACCTTCCTGCACGAGCCAGAGCTGATCGGCTTTGCCTACGATCTGGAGCAGGAACTCCTCGCCCGGACGGCACCGAGCTACCTCGGCCACGTCCCGCCGGAGCCGCCTGATGCCGGAATCTGCGACTCATCCCGCCCGCAGCCGGCACCCGACCTGGCGAGCGTCCGTCACCTGCTCCGCCACTTGGGAACCGGAAAGCCTTTTCCGCGCTAGGTCTTAGACTCGTTAGGCCGAGACCTTGACCAGCAGCTTGCGGCCTTTGAACTGAATCCCGTTCAGCTTCTTCAAGAGAAGCGGGACGCGCGCTTCGTTCACGTCCACCAGGGTCTTGGAGGCTTGCAGATGGATCGCGCCGATCTCGCCCTTCGGGATGGCGGTCACGCCGGCGATCACTCCGACGAAGTCACCGGGATTCACGGCATGGGCGCGGCCGACGTTGAAGGCCAATCGCACCATGCCCGGCTCGTGACTGAGCGCGCCCGCTACTTCCCGCGGACCACGCGCGGGCCGTTCGGCTCGTTCGTAGTCGTCGCGGGTCTGCTCGCGCTGCGCGCGGGCGTCGCGGCGCGGGGGGCGCGCGTCGTCGCGGCTGCGCCGGTCTTCCGGGATCTGCTCGCTGCTTCGGCTCTTGTCTTCGCCTAACAAGTGGATGAGGGCCGACGCGATATCGGTGGCGGAATAATCCTGGCCCAGAAAACGATCGAGCAGCTCCTCGTGGCGCTTGTATTCGCCCTTCTCCAGGGTCTCCCGCAACGACTCGGCAAAGGCGCTCGCGCGCTTGCCCTCGACCTCTTCGGCCGAAGGAATTTTCTCGCGCCGAATCCGGCTGCGAGTGAAACGCTGAATGTTTTCGAGCCGGTAAATTTCGCGACCAGCGACGAAGGTCACCGCTTTCCCACCTTTGCCGGCGCGGCCGGTCCGGCCGATCCGGTGCACGTAATCTTCGCCGTCATGCGGCAGGTCGTAGTTGAAGACCACTTCGATGTCATCGACGTCGAGCCCGCGGGCGGCCACGTCGGTCGCGACCAGAATCTCGATCTTGTGCTTGCGGAATTTTCCCATGACCCGCTCGCGCATCGCCTGCGTCATGTCGCCGTGCAGCTTGTCGGCGCTGTAGCCGCGCGCGGTGAGATGCTCGGTGAGCTCATCCACCATCATCTTGGTCGCGCAAAAGATGATCGCCAGCTTCACGTCCTCGAGATCGATTAACCGGCAGAGGACCTCGAGTTTCGAGCGCCGATCGACTTCGTAATAAACCTGCTCGATCGCAGGCACGGTGAGCGCCTCGGCTTCGACCCGCACGTTTACGGGGTTGCGGGTGAAGCTCTTGATCAACTCGGCGATCGGGCGCGGGATGGTGGCGGAAAAGAAGACCGTCTGCCGTTCGGCAGGCACTTCTCGCAGGATGGTCTTGATGTCGTCGACAAAGCCCATGTCGAGCATGCGATCGGCTTCATCGAGGATCATCATCTTCACCTGGTCGAGCCGGAGGCTCTTCCGCTCGAGGTGATCCATCACCCGGCCGGGCGTACCGATGATGATCTGCGCGCCCGCGCTAAGCCCGCGAAATTGCCGCTCGTAAGATTGCCCGCCGTAGATCGGCAACTCGCGCACGCCGCGCTTGAAGAACGCCAGCCGCGCAATTTCTTCCGCGACCTGCACGGCGAGCTCGCGCGTCGGACAAAGAATGAGCACCTGCGGCGCGCGCAACGCCGGGTCGACCAACTGCACCGCCGGGATACCGAAGGCCGCGGTTTTGCCAGAGCCGGTCTGCGATTGACCCACCACATCGGCGCCGCCGAGCAGCACCGGGATGGCGGCGGACTGGATCGGAGACGCTTCCTCGAAGCCCATCCGCTCGACCGCCTTGAGGATTTCCGGCGCGAGATCAAGCTCGGCGAAGCGTTTCTTCTGCATCGAGCAACCTAGCCGCGTTCGACCTCGAACGCGACCTTTACTCGTTAGGTTTGGCGGCGGCGCCCTGCGCCGGTCGGCTTATTTTTTCAGCAAATCCTGCGGAACCTTGGCGCCATTGGCAGCCAACTCCTTCATTACTGCCGTGTGCAGCCAGGTGTTCATGGCCGCGGAGTCGCTGGTGTCGCCGGTGTAGTGCAGATCCTGCGCGAGCTCTTTGCGCGCGGAAAGGCTGCTGTCCATCCCGACCAGTTTCATCAGGTCGACGATGGAATGTTTCCAATCAAGCTTCTCGGAATTCTTCGCCGCGAGCTGATCGAGCACGGCGGCGAGATCGACCTGCTGGGCGGGAGCGGCGGCTGCCGGCATAGCCGGAGCGGTGCTGGAAGAGGGCTGGCCCGCCGCGGTCGGCGCAGGCATGGCCGGCGTGGAGGAGCCGGCGGTGGCGGGGGCGCTCGCGGGTGCCGGAGCGCCAGTTGTGCTCGTGGCGACGGGAACGCTCGAGGCGTGGCTGAAGATTTTCGTCATTAAGGTGTGGAAAAGGCCCATGGGATGTTCTTTCTGTTTTGAAGTTGCGGTTTGGTTACGTCTCTATTCGAAGCCGGAGGGTCTCCTGCGTCCTTCTGGCGAAAGAAGAGTTGGTCGGCGGAGTCGTCACGGGCTAAGGGGACGGGACCATGAGCATGGATGCACACAAAATTCCGCTGGGCGCAGGCCCGCGGCCCGAAGCCCACCGGCGCTGGGTTCCAGTCGCCTGGGTGACGCTCTGCCTGATTTGGAGCTCGACCTGGCTCGTGATCAAGATCGGCTTAAACGATCTCCCGCCGATTTCCTTCTGCGCGCTCCGCTTCGTCATCGCCTCGGCGGTTTTGTTCGCGATCTGCATCGGCCGCTATCCCCTGCCCCGCCGGCTCGCGGATTACGGGTTTCTCGCCTTCACCGGCATCATCACTTTCGGGGTGAACTACGGACTGCTTTTCTGGGGCGAACAACACATCTCTTCCGGTCTCGCCGCCATTCTCCAGGCGACCATCCCGACCTTTGGTCTCTTTTTCGCGCACTTCATGTTGCCCTCGGAACCGATGCGCTGGCCGCGTCTCGCGGGCGCGCTGCTCGCACTCGCGGGCGTCGCGCTCATTTGCCTGAAGCTGCTCGATTTCCATGGGCTTTGGGCTTTCTGGGGCGGCGTCGCGATCGTCTTCGGCGCGGTCACGGTGGCTTACGTTAATGTCCTCATCAAAGGCCGGCCGCATTCGTTTGCGCCGGCCGTTCTTTCCGCGTGGCAGATGCTCTTCGCGGTCGTGCCCCTGTTACTTATCGGTTTCTGGAAAGAGGGAAGCCCGTTGCAGTTTCACTGGACCCGGCTGGCAGTCGGTTGCCTGTTCTATCTCGCGCTCATCGGATCGGTCGTGGCGTTTCTGCTTTTCTACTGGCTGCTCGAGCGGGTGAAGGTCACGAATCTGCTCACGATTTCCTTGATCACCCCGCCACTCGCGGTGGCTTTCGGCTGGTTCGTCGCCGGAGAGACGCTCACGCCTTGGGCATTGTTAGGCGCGATCCTGATCCTGCTGGGAGTGGCCCTGATCCTGTGGAAGAGTGCGCCGCCGCCCACGCCTGCGACCGCACCCTAAGTGGCCTCTGCACCCTGGCGGCTCTGCACGCTGGTCTCGGTGATCAACCGGATCGGGGGCAGACCGACAATGTCATAAGTGCCGGACGCGATGCCGATCTTCGCCTCCTCGAGCGCCGCCATGATTTCCCGACTCATGGTGTCTTTCACGTCGCGCACGCCGCGCTCGTTGACGACGAAGCGCAGGGTCAACTCCGCCCAGTTATCCGTGATCCGGAAATAGACCTTGGGCTCGAATTCCGCGTCCTTCACGAAGTAGCGTTCGCGCATCGCCTGCAGGGCTTCGTGACCCACTTCACTCACCCGCACGCTATGCGCCCGGGCGACCCGGAGGAGGATCTCCTCCACCTTCGCGCGATCATCGTTGTAAGAGACCGGGAGCACCATCTCTTCCCAGAGATAGGGAAAGTCGCGGGTGTAATTCAGCACCGGCTCCTCGAAGATCTGACCATTAGAGACCGTGACGACGCGACCGGTGTATTGGCGGCTATGAACCCACACTTCGGGGGCGGCCGATTGCACCGAAGGCGGCTGACCCATTTCCATAATCGTGGTCTGGAGAAACCCGAGGGCGATTACATCGCCGCGCACTCCACCCATCACGATGCGGTCACCGACACTGAAGGTGTTTCCGCGCAGGATCACCATATAACCCGCGAACGAGGTCACCACTCTCTGCAAGGCGAAAGCCAGCCCCGCCGTCACCAGACCGACGGCGGTCGCGAGCCGGGTCGGATCGTCGAACCAGATCGAGAGGACGGTGAGGAGCAGGACGAGCGCGGTCCCGAGCGTGATCGCCTGGCCAGTCCAGAAAGCTATCCACGATTTCGCTCGCGGCACGACCGCCCGCGCGAGCCCTCGCAGGATAAGCCGGATGAGGAGAAAAACGCCGAAGGCTACGAGGGTAAGAAGCAACTTCTGCCCGTTCTCGGGATTGATCCCGACGAACTTGATCCCGAAAAGTTGCAGGGAGTGGCCGCCCACGGGCTTCACCACCTCCGCGGCGACTAGCAGCAGGGGGCTCAACACCTAGGCTTTCCGCACGAGCGCCAACACCACGCAAATCACGGCGAGCACGATCAGAATGTGAATGGCCGCGCCGAGCAGATGAAAGCCGAGCCAGCCGATTAACCAAAGCACGAGGAGGATAACCGCAATCGTATAGAGCATAACCAGACATCGCATCTCCCGGGCAGCGCGGTTGCCGGAACGGCGCGGACCGCTAATGTCCCGGGCGTTGCAACGTCGGCCTTCACCTGTGAAAAAAACTCTTCTCGCGCTGGCCCTTAGCCTTACGACCGTCGTCGCGCACGCGGAGGAAAAATGGCAGACCTACGAGAATTGCACTCTGCTCCAAAACGCGGCGAACGACGGCGATAGCTTTCACGTTCGCGCGGGCGGCAAGGAATATATCTTTCGCCTTTATTTCGTCGATACGCCCGAGACCGACGCGAGTCTCCCGGAACGGGTGGCCGAGCAGGCGAAATACTTCCACGTCATGGTGCCCCAAACGCTGCAAATCGGGATCGAAGCCGAGCGCTTCACGCGTGCGCGACTCGGGCGGCCCTTTACGGTCGTGACCTGCAAACAGGACGCGCGCGGCCGGAGCCATCTGCCGCGCTATTTTGCCTTCGTCGAGATAGGCCAGGAAGATCTCGCCGAGACGCTGGTCGCGAACGGGCTGGCCCGGATTTACGGAGCGACCGCGACGAGACCGGCGGGCAAAGATCCCGAGACCGAGCATCGCAGGCTCCAACAGCTCGAGAGCAACGCGCGGAGCCAGAAGCTTGGAGGTTGGGGCGTGGAGACCGGGCGGCTGAACACGCGCGCGGTGACCGCAAAGGCGGCGCCGGGAGCCAGCTCCGCGACTAGTCACGGCACCGATTCGTTCGAATCCTTTTTCCATCCAGCCGCGACTCCTGGGCAGACCCTTTCCGCGGGCGGGGCGACCTCCATCCCGGGCGGCAAGCTTGATCTCAACCGCGCGAGCCGCGGTGAGTTACAACGCCTTCCGGGCATCGGTCCGGTGCTGGCCGCCCGCATCATCGCCGCGCGCCCGTTCCAGAGCGCGGACGACCTGGCGAGGGTGTCGGGGATCGGCGACCATAAGTATGCGATTCTTCGGCCTTACTTCCGATAACCAGACCTAACGAGTATAAGAATGATTGATCCCACGCCTCTCATAGATTTCATCGGCATCGGCGCGCCCAAGTGCGGCACGACCTGGCTTTCCACTCAGCTCGAGGCGCATCCGCAGATTGGGTTCGCGCCGGACAAGGAGGTCTATTATTTCGCCGACACGATCATGCGGCGGATCGCCCATAAGGAGCTGGGCCTTTTCGAGCGCGGCGTGGGCTGGTATCACGAACAGTTTCCGCCCCCGGGCGGAGAGGTCACCTGTCGGGGTGAGTATTGCCCGGCCTATCTCTACTCTGAGGAAGCGGCTGGAAGGATTGCGGCTTACCGCCCGGGCATCAAACTGCTGCTCTGTCTCCGACCGCCGGTAGAGATGATCTACTCCTGGTATTGGTATAACCGCAACGCCGTGGTCGCGACCTTGCCCGAAACCTTTACGGCGATGATGGAGGATCCGTTTCTCCGCGATCTCGGCTGCTTCGCCCGTCATCTTCGGCCCTACCTCGAGCGCTTTCCCGCGCAGGATATTCTCGTGATCCAGTTCGAGGCCATTCGGCGTGATCCCGCGCAGGTCCGCGCGCAGACCTATGAATTCCTCGGGGTCGATCCGCAATTCCAGCCACAGCTCGCGCAGCAGGGCCAGAACGCCGCCCGCGCTCCGCGCTTTCCCCTTTTGCAATCAAGCGCCCAAAGGCTTTACGAAACCGTCTCCCATCTCCCGGTGGCCGGTAAAGTCCTGAAGTCTGCCGTGGTCGCACGCACTCTCCAGGGCGTCTATCACCGACTAAACAGCAAGGCCCGCAAATATGAGGCGCTCTCTCCGGAGGAGAAGCGCAGGTGGGAGAGTTACTACGCGGAGGACCAGGAAGAGCTAGGTGGAATGCTGCGAAACCTCCGAGTTATCACATAGCAGCCGGCGCCCGCGCTTTTACTTAGTCGAGCGGGTCTCGACTGAAAGGGGCTGGCTTCGCCTCGACAGGACGCGCCGGATCCAGCGGCGTTTCCGGGATCGCTCCTTTCGCCAGACCGGGCTCACCACTGAGCTGCTGGGAAAAGTCCCCGGGAATCCTTTTGTGATTAACCTCACAGTCTCCGACCGACGCGGTCATCGTCTGCTTAGTCTAATTCGGAAGTGAACGCGCCGTTGATTTTCTCCGGCGCGGTGAGCCGCGGGCTCCGCGCGAAGCCCGCGGCCATCAATCTTCGGTCCCGGTCAGCTCACCGCGCTGGTCGCTGCGATTGACGGCTACTTCTTCGTCCGAGGATCGTCCTCGGGATGGCAATAGTTGATCTTGAACGGTCCCATGCCGTGGACCTGCACCACGGTCTCGCCCGTCGCCCACGCGAAGTGTTTCATCCCGGCCGGCATGCAGGCGAATCCGCCCGCCTCGACCGCTTTCCCGCCGGTCTCGGTAAAGGTGTCGCCCATTCCGAAATTCATCGTGCCGGAAACAACCGTCACGTTCTCCGTGGTCGGATGCGTGTGGGGCGGAATCCTGTATCCCGACGGCACCTGTAGACGAATCGTATAGACGCCCTTTTTACCGGGATCGCCCTGCAGCACGGTAAACTTCGCGCCCGCGGGCAGGAAGGGCGGCGCATCGGCCCATTGCAGTTCGGCGGCGTTATACACGACGTGCTGGTCCGCGCTCATCGCGCCCTCGGCCTCCGACACTTTCTTCGAGCTCTTGGCTGTAACGCCGAGCAAACACAAAGCGCTGATCGCGACGATAAACAGGCTGATTTTTTTCATAGTTTTATGCATGGTCGAGGTGATAACAATTCTGGAGGATGGAAGCAACCCTGCGGTTCAGACGACCGCCGTCTCCGCTTCTTCGATCACTTCCGGGCGCTTCGGCTTTCCGTAGAGAACCGCGAGGAGCACGCCGGCGATGACTAACGAAATGCCGAGCACGGTCTGGGTCGTGTAGCGTTCGTGGAAAATCGTGACACTAAAGATAAGGGCGTAGACCAGGCCGATGTAATTCAGCACGGCCACCTTCGCGATGCGCTCGGATTGGAGCGCTTTCGTTAGGCAAATCTGGCCGATCTGAGTCAGGACACCGCACATGAGCAGGGAGATCCATTCCCAGGGCGCCGGGGTGCGCCAGCGGAACAAAATGAAGACGAGCCCGGCGGCGATCCCGACGAGTTGGAAATGGAACACCACCACGATCGGCGCCTCCCGTTCCCGAAGTCGGCGCACCAGGTTGTAGGCCATGCCGGAACAAACGGCGGAGCCGATGCCGATGAGCAGGTAAAACATCGAGACTCGCGAATCGAAGCCTCTGAGTACAAAGACGCCCGCGAAGGCGATCCCGTAGAAGCACCATTGCCGCACCGGCACCATCTCCCGGAGGACGAAGACGCCGATGAGCGCGGTAAAGATCGGGGAGAGATATTGAATCGTGACCGCTGTCGCGAGATTCATGTTCTGGAGCGTGACGAAAAACGCGAAGAGAGCGAGCGTCCCAAAAGTGCCGCGCGCGATGAGCAGCTTGTGGTTGTTCCCCATCCAACCGAGTCGGCCGCGCGCGATCTCGATCCCGCAGATGATCCCCGAGACCAGGCAGCGGAAGAAAACAATCTCCATCGCCGGGATGCGATCGAGCTGTTTGATGAAAACATTCATCACCGCAAAGGCCAGGGTCGCCACCAGCATGTTGCCGACGCCCCCGCTGAGCAGACGCGGATTCTGGCGGGTAGGATTCCGGACCGGCTGTGACATTGCGAGGAAGCTCGCTGCGAGCCGGGGCCGGGACAAATTACCCGCTCCGGCGGCGGCTGAGAAGCATCTGGGGATGTCAGTCCGCTTCAGCGCGTCGGGAAGAATCCGCGGCTGGAGCGAGGAGTCGCTTAGGAGCCCGGCACGACCACGCCTGGCGGAGCAGAGTCTCGACCACGCGCGGTTTCGCGGCGGGTAGCAGCACCCGCAGGCCTCTGACCTGACGCCCCCAATGCAGCTCCTCCAGAAAATCGGGCTGCTCCCCGAGCGCGCGCAGGCGCTGCTCTTCATTTACGAAGACGTGCAGATACTCGCCATCCGGCGGGGCGGTGGCAAAAATCCTGCCGCCCACTCGAAACGAAGTGTATTGGAAGTGTGGCTCCTCCGTAGCCTCCGGCAGGGATAGGGCAAAGCGACGGACTTGATCGAGTGTCATGGAATAGGGTAAGTGTGAGAACGAACCTAACGACTCGCCGTCAGTTTCTGCGCATGGCTAGGCTTCGCCTGACTCATCTCAGGTCAGAAGATCGGTTGCAGGACCATCCGGCCATAGGCGATGAACGCCATGAGGAGGCCTAGCACCACGCACATGATGATGGGCGTGATCTCGTGGTATTTCGCGTGCACGCCGATGAACACCAGGCTCTCGATCGCCAGGACCGCGGCGGCCACCACCGTAAGCGTCGGATGCCAGCGGCAGACGGCCGGGACGATGAGCCCGATCACACAGACGAGTTCGAGGATGCCGAGGGCCATCCAGGCTGCCCGCGGCAACGCCCCAAAGGACCGGACCCCCTCGCTTATCTTGTCGAACATGAAGACCTTCATCACGCCCGACGCTCCGTAGAGAAGCGCGGCGAGGACTTGCAGGACCCACAACAGGACGTTCATCGGATGCCCCCGATGGCAGTGACTCGCTTCAAGTGGACCTTCGATGTCGGGTGTTTGGGAGATGTCATGGAGCAATGTGTCAAACAGCGAGCCAATCGGTCAAGCCTGATCGGCCCGCGCCTAACGAGAACAAGCTGGGTTAGCGCTTGTTCACCGCGCACCAAGGCACGCCGCGGTAGGAATCCGCCACCACCCACCCGCCGGCCGTCAGCGCACAAGTGGACACGAACTCACCCCATTGGAAGGCGCCGATGTGGCCGGCCGCTACGATCGGTAGCCAGACCAGCAGGATGAACAGGCCCATCTGTAACGCCGAGAGCGCGGTGGCCAGCCGTGCCCACACCCCGATGAGAATCGCCACACCCGCCGCGATAAAAGTCCCGCCCGTGAAATACGCCCACGACACATGCCCCGGCAGCCACGCAGGCACGAGCACGGCGGTCTGTTTGACGTAGGCGAGATGGCCTACACCGAAGAAGATCAAAGCCAGGCCGTAGAGCACGCGCGCGATGCGCACCCCGTTCTCGCCCGTGGCGAAACCCAGGCGCCGCCTGTCCCACTCCGCGGCGAACCAGGCATACAGCACCCAGGCCCCCGCCACGACCACCGCGGTCTCCGCGCAGCCATACCAGGAACCGATCACCGTCGGCGCGGGGAAGGCGGCGGGCACCTTTAGAAACAGCCACCACAACAGCAGCCACCCGAGCAGCACGCGGGCGGCGGTCGCAGCGGTGCGCCGCCAGAGCAGGCCCAGGCCAGATCCCAGAGAAATAAGAGCGCACAGATAGACCAGGACCTCGCGGGCCGGCACCCCCTTGGGCACCGGTGCCCACACCGGAGTAAAATCGCCTTTGCTCAGGCCCATAACTCCAAGGGCGATCATAGTCGCCGCCAAAGCCACCTGACCCAAGCTTGCGATACGCCTTCCTCTCTCGCTGCTCCTGCTCATGTCGTCCCCCTATCGTGGCCGACATTCCGGCGGGGACAAGCTCAAAAAGCCCGCGCCACCTCTCGGCGACGCGGGCTTCATGGTTAAAGGCTAAGAGCTAGCTCAGGCGGTTCACGGCATGGCTGCCGTTCCCATTGCCATTGCCAGTGGTATTGCCGTTAGGCAGCATCGCAGCCAGCGGAGCGAGCAGACACTGCCATAAGTATCCCCTGCCCTGTGACTAATCCCGAGGCTTCTGAAAACAAAAACCGCGACGGGGATCTCTCCCCGTCGCGGCCCTGAGTTATCGGGTCCTTCTTTGGGAAGGTTACCTCGTTCGCGTTAGATCACCATCCGGCTTACCACGGTGCTCCAGTCGCTCGAGCCGGCTGCCCCGTGCGCCTGTGCGCGCAAATAGACGGTCGTGCCGGGCACGATCTCTTCCACCAGCGTGCGGGTCGAGGTCGTGAGCGCGTAATCCGTGAACGGGCCAGCCGGAGTCGTCGCCATCTGCACCGTATAGTTAGTGGCATTCGGCGATTTCTGGTGGCGCAGGTAGACCGTGCCGCTGGTCGGGCCAGCCGCGGTGCGCGGATTGCGCGGCGCGATCGGGATGACAGACGGCGACGGGCGGCGAGCGGCGTGGAAGCCGGAGCTGAGGAGCGTCGTGACGTCTTCGTTGCAATGTCCTTGGACATAGGCCGCAAGATTGCGACCGAACGAGAGGAGCGTGACCCGAGCATCGCGACGGGTCGAGATTTTGACTCGATCGCCACTCATCGCCTCCTGCACGGCGGTGCGGAAGGCATCCAGCGCCGCCTGGAATGTGGGCAAGGTGGGCGACGGTGCGGTGTAACTTGCGTTCCCGGTCATCATCGCGAGCACATTGTCGAAGAACATGATCAAAGCATCATTGCTCAGTTTGGTGAACCCGAGCAGAACCCGGGCGAATAGGACTATTGTATCCATAATATCTTAACTAACAGACCCTTTTCATCGGGCCATCTGAGGTTTACTGAATGCGCTGAATCAAACCGTGACTTAGCACGCAGATGAAATCAGCCGGTCCCGTGCCACTTAGCGCGGCGAGGCCTCGCCCGGATTAAGGCTTATGGGATTGTCCGCACCGAACGGACGTAGAGGATAAGGGTGACTCTGTTCCGTTCGCCTTCCATTTGTAAGACAAGCCACTGGCGGGGCCGCGCGCTCGGGCCGTTCTTCGATTTGCGAGATGCCAAAATCCGGGAAAGAACCGTCCGAAAAAAATATTTTCAGCGCCCGCTTTGGGATCGCACCTCCGCCCATTTCCTGGCGCGGAATCTCAGCTTCGCGAACAGGATTATCATTTCTGCGACGAAAACCGCACAGAATCGCGGGCCCAAGTTGATCCGGTCGCCTGATCAGGGTGGTCAGGTTGTCTGGTACAGCTGATCCGGTTGTCCGGTACCGCTGATCAGGTTGCCTGGTAAAACTGACCAGGTTGCCTGGCAAAGCTGATCCGCCTGTCCGATAAAGCTGATCAGGCTGTCCGCTTAAGCTCCTCAGGTTGCCTGGTGAAGCTGATTAGGTTGTCTGGTGAAGTTGATGCGATTGTCCGGTGAAGCTGATCAAGTTGTCCAGTAAAGCTGATCAGGCTGTCCGGTTGAGCTGATCAGGCTGTCCGGTTGAGCGGATCAGGTCGCCTACTGAAGCTGATCCGATGCTTGGTGGAGCTTATCCGATTGCCCGGTGAAGCTGATCGGGTCGCCCAGTGAAGCTAATCAGCATCGCCAGGCAATTCGCTGGGATTCCCAGCAGTTGCCGAGCGGAGTAGAGCAGCACCGACAGCCCAGTTTAATTTAGCAGTGGCCGGATGGTGCCATCGCAGCGCGAGGAACGTGGCCAACACAACGCCGGCAGGTCCGGTCAGGGTAAGCGCATCCGTCCCGGATGACGCGCCAGCAGGCCCAGCAAGGCGCGGTTGGTTTCGGCCGCGGTTATCGGCGATTTTCCTTCCACCTTTCTCCGTTTCTCTTTAAATAATCTCTCAGGCCACCGCGCACCAAGGGCGGCAGCATCTCCGAGCCCTGTTCATTTGTCCCTGCCCGTCCTCGTCACTCGTCCTCGATCCCTCCGCCTCATCTTCCACCTTTACCCTTTCCACTTTCTACTTGGGACGCCCTCGTGCCAACAGCTCCCTCCACCCCATCTTTCTCCTTTAGCCTTTCGCCTTCCGCCTTTCGCCTTTCTCCTTCCGCCTTCCGCCTTCCGCCTTTCGCCTTCCGCCTTCCGCCTTCCTACTTTCCCCATACTTGCCCCGCCCGGGCTCCCGGCGCTTCAATCCAGCGGGCTGCGCACCCCGAGCCCCGGCTTATTCAGCACATGGGTATAGATCATGGTTGTCGAGACGTCCTTGTGGCCCAGGAGCTCCTGCACCGTGCGAATGTCATAGCCGTTCTCCAGGAGATGCGTCGCGAAGCTATGCCGAAAGGTGTGGCAACTGGCCGCTTTCCGCACCCCGGCCTCGCGGATCGCCTTTTTCACCGCCCGTTGCACATAGCTCTCATCGATGTGATGGCGCCCTTCGTGCGGTTCGCCCTCCGGTTCATCCTGCCAGAAGGAGCGGCGCGCGGCCGGAAAGAGATACTGCCACCCCAGTTCCCGCGCCATCCCCGGCGCCTTCCGCGCCAGTGCATGGGGTAGATAAACTTGGCCCGCCCCCGCACTCAGATCCTCCTCGTGAATCCGCGCCGCCTTCTCGATTTGTCGCCGCAACGGCTCCACCAGCTGCACCGGGATCATCGTCACCCGGTCCCGCCCGCCTTTGCCTTCCCGGATGGTGATCTGCAGGTAGCCCAAGTCGATGTCTTTGATCCGCAAACGCATGCATTCCATCAGGCGCAACCCGCTCCCGTAGAGCAGATGCGCCATCAACCGGGCCGAGCCATTCAACCGCGCCAGCACTGCGCGGGCCTCTTCTTTGGTCAAGACCACCGGTACCTTTGGAGGCCGTTGCACCCGCTCAAAGCCATCCACCCACGGCAGCTCCACCGCCAGCACCACACGATAGAGGAAAAGCAGCGCGCTTAGCGCTTGGTTTTGCGTCGAGGCCGCGACGTTCTTTTCCGCCGCCAGATGGGTCAGAAAAGCGCGCACCTCCTCCGGCCCGAGGTCCCGCGGATGCCGCTTCCCATGGAAAAGAATGTAGCGCTTGATCCAATTCAGGTAAGACTCCTCGGTCCGCTTGGCGTAGCGCGCCACGCGCAAGCGTGCGCGCACCTGCTCGAGCAACTTCGGCGCGGCGGGCGGGACCAAAATCTCGAAAGAATTGCTTGCCACAGCTCAGTCTTTTAATCATTCTTAAGCGATGAAGCAAGAAATAGATTGCACTTTGCAGTCGAATCCTCGTTAGGTGCTGTGGTGCATTCCTCTGAAGGCGTCGTTTTCTCCCGGTCCAGAGTTAGCCGCATTGCTTCCGGGTTGCTGGAGTGCTTCTCGGCTCCGCTGGTTGCACGGAGCGCCGAGTCTTACGAGTTCGCCAGCCC
>JBBSED010000043.1:0-33970 GCA_038240025.1 Chthoniobacterales bacterium | reverse complement strand
TCAGCTCGTAGAGGAAGCGTTTCATTTGGATCCGAAATCTGAAATCCGAAACTTCGAGGCGCGAAAAAAGTGCGCGCGTCGCGTCGGGGATATTTGAACTTTCGTCATTCGAAGTTATTCCGGATTTCGGATTTCGAATTTCGGAATTCCCCCTTCACTTCATCGCTTTCGACCACGCCGTCCCGCAGGTGGACGGCGCGGCGGGCGTGGCGGGCGATGTCGGCTTCGTGGGTCACGAGAATGACGGTGTTCCCGTTTTGATATAGGCTCTCGAAAAGCGCCATGATCTCTTCGCCCGTCTTGGAATCAAGGTTGCCGGTCGGTTCGTCCGCGAGAATGATCGAGGGGTTGTTCACGAGCGCGCGCGCGACCGCCACGCGCTGGCGCTGACCGCCGGAGAGTTCGTTAGGCTTATGCGTCAGGCGATCGCCGAGGCCGACGTCGGTGAGCGCGCGCGCGGCGCGCTCTTCGCGTTCTTCGGGATCGATCCCGGCATAAATCAAGGGCAGCTCGACGTTGCGCAGGCTGGTGGAGCGGGGGAGGAGATTGAAGGTTTGAAAAACAAAACCGATCTCGCGGTTCCGAATGTCTGCGAGCTCGTCGCCATCCATGTCGGAAACGCTTTTGCCATTGAATTCATAACGACCGGAGCTCGGCGTATCCAGGCAGCCGAGCATGTTCATGAGGGTCGATTTGCCGCTCCCGCTCGGGCCCATGATCGCGAGATATTCGTTGCGCCGAATCTGCAGGGTCACGCCGCGCAGGGCGTGAATCGTCTCCTCGCCCATCACGTATTCTTTCGTGATGTTCTCGATGTCGATGACGAGCGGGCCGGGACTGCGAATGCCGTTCGAGGTTTCCATTGCTTAACCGCAGAAAGCGTTCAGGACGTCGAGGAAGAAGGGCTCGCGCAATCGGGTCTCTCCGCGCTCTCGGCGGTTAGTTTACTTCTTCTCCTTCGTGGCCGGCTTCTCGATCTCCACCTTAGCGCCATCCTTTAACTTGCGGCTGATCGCGCTGTAGCTGCCGGAGATCACTTCGTCGCCCGCCTTCAACCCGCTCTTGATTTCGATGTTCGCGTCATCCGCGATGCCGGTGGTGACCTCGACCATCTTCGCCGTGCCGCCGTTCTTCAGGAAGACGACCTTTTTCACCTTCTCGCGTTCTTCTTTTTCCGCCGCTTTCACTAGCCGGTCATTCTGGACCTCGGCGTTGTTGTCGGCTTGGTCCTTCGCGGCGGTGACGGATTTTTGCTTCTCGATTTCCTCGGGGCTGAGGGTGCTGTCGCCGCTCCGGATTGTGACGCTCTGGATCGGGACCGAAACGACGTCCTTCACGATCTGGGTCTGGATGTCGGCGGTGCAGCTCAGGCCCGGGCGCAGGCGCAGGTCGGGTTTGGTGAGGCGAATTTTCACCTGGAAATTAGTCACTTCTTCCTGCGTGCCGGTGCCGGTGGTGGTGCCGGTGTTGGCGATTTGCTCCACCACGCCGGGGAAGTCGCGCTTGCCGTACGCGTCAATCGAGACGGTCGCGGGATCGTTTAACTTCACGTGGACAACGTCGTTTTCGTTCACGTCCACCACGGCCTGCATGTGGTTGAGATCGGCCACCCGCATCACCTCGGTGCCGGCAAACTGGTTCGTCGCCACCACGCGCTCGCCGTTCTTGCTGTTGAGGACGGTGACGACGCCGTCGAGCGGAGAATAGATCGTTGTCTTCGACAGTTGATCGCGGGCCTGGCTGGAACTGGCTTTCGCGCCCTCGATGCTATGCAGGCCGGAACTGAACATCGCCTGGGCCGCATCATAGGTCGTCTGGGCCGTGACCATCTCCGTCTGCGAGATGAGTTTTTTGTTGTAAAGATCCTTTGCCTGTTTCAGGTCCTGTTCGGCCTTGGCCATCGAGGCTTTTTGCTGACCGCTGAGCGATTCAGCGGTGCTGATCGCCGCCTGCTGCTGTTCGAGCACAGCCTTGTAGGAATCGGGCCGAATCTTCATCAGGAGATCGCCCTTTTTCACTTCCTGCCCGTCCGCCACTGGGAGTTCAATGATTTCGCCGGCGACTTCGGGCGAGATTTTAACCTCAGTCTCGGGCTGCACTTTGCCGGTGGCGGAAACCGTCTCGACGATGGAGCGGCGCGCCGCCTTTTCCGTGGTCACCTCAATCGGTGGGACGCGTTTGCCGCGGATCACCGAGAAAATAATGAAGAGGAGAATCAGCCCGCCGAGGCCCATCCAAATCTTCCGGGCGCGCCGGGATTTTCGCTTTTTACGGACCGCGGGTGGAGGGGCGACAGGAACGGAAGCGGTTTGATGCATTGGGCTGGCAGGCGTTTGCAAAGCAGTAACGGCTCCTTAGACCTTTGCAACGGTTTTCCCGTTCAGTTGCAGCCGCGCGCGGAGGCGGGCCAGCGCCCACTGTGCGTGTTCGGCGATAAGCGGTTCGGGGTCCTGCGCCGCCCGTTCCAGGGCCGGCAGGTCGATTTCGGTGCCGACGTTGCCGAGCGCGACACAGACGTTGCGGAGCAGGCCGCGGCGCTTGATTCGCTTGATCGGCGAACCGCGAAACATTTCGCGAAATTTTGTTTCGTCGAGCGCGAGAAAATCGCGCAAAGCCATCTGCGAGACGGCCGGGCGCGCGGCGAATGCGCCCTCGCGCGCAATCTGCGCAAAGCGGTTCCACGGGCAGGCGTCGAGGCAATCGTCGCAGCCGTAGATGCGATCGCCAATCAGCGGGCGCAACTCCAGCGGGATACTCCCTTTCAATTCGATCGTGAGATAGGAAATGCAGCGGCGTGCATCGAGCCGATGCGGGGCCGTGATCGCGCCGGTCGGGCAGGCGTCGATGCAACTCGTGCAGGATCCGCAGCGCGCCGGTTGCGGCGAATCGGGCGGCAGCTCGAGGGTGGTGAAAATTTCCGCGAGAAAGAACCAGGTGCCTAACGAACGGTTGAGCAGCATCGTGCTTTTGCCATGCCAGCCGAGGCCCGCCGCCGCGGCGAAGTCGCGCTCCAGCACCGGGCCGGTGTCGACGTAGGAACGCTGGCGGCCGCCCGCCGCCTCAAGGAACAGATTGAGTTCTTCCAGCTTGCGCTCCATCAGCTCGTGATAGTCATCGCCCCAGGCGTAACGCGCGATTCTCCCCTGGTTCCCCATGGTCCCGCCCTGCCAGTAATTCATCGCCAGCACGACGACCGATTTCGCCCCGGCCAGCACGAGCTGCGGATCAGCGCGCTTCGCGGAGCCGCGCTCGATCCAATCCATGTCTGCCGCCGCGCCCGTGTCGAGCCACTCACGCAAGGCCGCCGCATGCGCCGGAGCCTCCGCCGGAGCGATCCGGCAGTCGTCAAACCCGATCTCCCGCGCCCGCGCGACGAGCGCCTTTTTTAACTCAGCCTTCGATGGCACGACGAACCGCCTGCGCCACCTGCGCGTGATCCAGCTCCGAGGTATCGACCGTGTGATCGGCTGCCGCAGCGTAAAATTTTTCTCGCTCCGCGAGCAGTTGCGCAATCGTCGCCACAGGATCGGGCGTTTGCAGCAACGGGCGCTTTTTTGTCCGCGCCAAACGTTCTTGCAACACGTCGCGCGCGGCCGTGAGCCAGACCACGGTCCCGAGCTCGCGCAGCCGCCTGACGTTCTCCGCTCGGAGCACGATCCCGCCGCCGGTCACGATGATAGCTGGAGTTGTCGCCTCCAATTTCGCGAGCATCGCAATCTCCTCGTCGCGGAAACGCGCTTCGCCCCAGCGCGCGAAAATCTCCGGGATCGTCATGCCCAAAGCGGCCGCGATCATCTGGTCGATATCGAAACGCGGCCAGCCGAGCTCCTGTGCGAGCCGGCGGCCGACCGACGATTTGCCGCTGCCCATGAAACCGATCAGGACAATGGAACGCACCCGAGGAGTATCGTGCGGGGCGCGGGTTTTCCAACCCGCCCGGCCAAGCCCTCAGAGCAACCGCACCGCGGTGATCGTGATCCGGCCACCGAAGCAGACATCCACGTCGGCTCCGGGAGTGCGATCGCGCAGGCCGTACGCGCCTGCATAGTAGAGCCCGCTCTCTTCCTCGTGCCGGTAGTTCAGCGGTAACGGCTTCGGGTCGAGCGGGCACCAGACCACCTCCGGGTCGGCGGCGTCGGCCGGCAGCATCGGCAGGTTAACGTTGTAAAAAACGCCCGTCTCCACCGGCGCGGCGAGCAAATCCGAGAGGATCGGCGCGATCCAGCGGGTCGCACGTGGCCAATCGTATTCCATCGCGTCCCGGCGGTAATGCGAGAAGGCGATACCTGGCCAGCCGTGGAGCAGGCCTTCACGGACCGCCGCGACCGTGCCCGAGTAGTAAACATCCGCGCCGAGATTCGCCCCGTGATTGATCCCACTCAGGATCCATTTGGCGTCCGGCACCGCGTGGAGCAGGCCGAGCCGGGTGCAATCCGCCGGCGTCCCATGAATCGCGAACCGATCCTCCCCACGGGGCTCGAGCCGCACCCCTTCGTGCCAGGTCACGGCGTGGCTCACCCCCGATTGTGGACCCGCCGGCGCGACCACGACCGGCTCGCCGCAGCCGCGCGCCGCGGTTACCAGCGCTTCCAAACCGGGCGCGTCGATCCCGTCGTCATTTGTCACCAGAAACTTCATTTGCGGCGCACGCTACCGCGGCGCAGCCGGGCCGCTAGCTCTCCTTTTCCGCAAACGCTTTCAACCGGGTCAGAGCCGCATCCCATTGCTCCGAGACCGTCGCGAGATAGAGTGAATGATTTGAAGACAACATCACACACCCGCGCATGGTCGAGTGGCTCTGGTTTCAGCTCGAATAGACACAGCCGCCCCGCGATTTCCGTGCTCACGATCCCGGCCATGGTCCTTGCGAAGCGAAAATGCGATTTACGAGATTCAAACCCGCAAGATCCCGATCGTCGTCAGGCAGTTGCGCATTGACTCCTCGCTGGTCGGACGATATGAGTCGCGTCAGCAAAAAGGCTATCTAAATTTCTTTGGTCAGGAGGTCCTTATAAATTCTCCGCGTGCTTTTAACTACATCGTTTCGGCGGCGCTCGTTGTCGCTGTCCTTTTCTTTGATCCCTCGCTGTTCGCACAGTTGTTTATCAACGAGAAAACCCCCAGCTCGGCTTTCTCCGTGGTTGGGACGAAAGGCACGGTCGGCGACGTCGCGGGTGGGCGTCAGTTTCGCGGCGTGGCTTTCCAGGATATGAAGATACAGGGCTCATTTCGCGTGCCGGGATCCGCCTCAGGCGTTTCTCAAACCCACTCGCTGCAGCAACTGGCAATCCACTTTCGCACCAGCCCGTCAGGTCCTTCGTTACGGTCCGTAGAGCTGCGCAACGGATCGAACGTTGAGTTTCACATCAATACGGACCTCAAGGGGGATTACACGACGAGGTCAACGTCCACGCCAGAGGTCATCGCCAACATGTGGAAGTGGAACGCACCCTTCAAAGTGGACTCCCACTCGGTCATAGTTCTGGAAGTCCAATTCCCCGGAGGGTTCGATAGCAAGATCAATTCCGGGGAATTCGTCCTTACCTCCATTGACGCTCAATTTGCAGGCGCACTCAACTCAAACGTCAACGACAGAAAGCCACCCGGCGCAGGCATGCCGCAACCTGCGACGACAACAAGCATCTGGCCGAACGGCAAGGCCTACCTCTTCAACGGATCGCAGTATGTTCGCTACGATCCGAAGGCAGACAAGGCCGATCCGGGTTATCCCGCGCCTATTGCCGGAAACTGGCCCGGATTCCCAGCTGCTTTCCAGGAGGGGATAGACGCGGAGGTCGTATGGAACCATCAAACGGTGTACTTCTTTAAGGGCGATCAGTATCTCCGTTACAACATTGCTGCCGATAGAGTTGATCCAGGGTATCCCCTGCCTATTGGTGGACACTGGCCTGGGTTATGGGCGGACCACATTGATGCGGGCGTGGTGTGGCCCAACGGCAAAGCTTATTTCTTCTCGGGATCACGGTATATCCGGTACGACATTGCAAAGGACAAAGCTGACCCTGGATATCCCGCTGACATCAAAGGTGGTTGGCCCGGGTTCCCCGCTAGCTTTGCGGCAGGGATAGATGACGTCGTGGTATGGAACAACGGAAAGGCGTACTTTTTTAAGGGTAGCGAATACATACGCTATGACATCGCCGCCGACAAAACCGATCCGGGCTATCCGCAGCCGATCGCCGGAGGCTGGCGCGGACTGCGACAATAAGTCATTTATGAACGCGTGACATCACCGTTCAAATAGCAAACCGAAAGCTGGCTCACTCGCAAAGGGAGCACCACCCGCTCGAACTGAGATAATGACCTAATTTCAGTAGGTTAGTAGAGGTCAAACCTGACATTTGACGTTGTCTTCCGAGAGGCGCATCTCAAAACATAGGCGGCAGCGGTTTCTGGCGGAAGAAATCCGAGTTAGGCCAGCGCAAAGTTGGGGCGGCGCGCTATCGCTTGATTATAGAACTCGATCGCATGCAACAAATTTTCACGGCGGAATCCCCAGGCGTGTCGTCCCTTTAAATAGAGCTCGTGCGCCACAGGGGCTTCCGTTGGTGAACTGGTCCGACCGACTCGCCTCAGCCGCGCGCGCGGCGGTCACCAGGGCTTCCAACCCGGGTGCGTCGATCCCGTCGTCATTGGTCCCCAGAAACTTCGTTTCGCGCGTACGCTACCGCAGCGCAGCCGGGCTAGCTCTCCTTTTCCACAAACGCTTTTAACCGGATAAGAGCCGCATCCCATTGCTCCGAGACCGTCGCGAGATACTTCCGTGCTTGATCGAGCGGCTCCGGTTCCAGCTCGAAGAGGCACATCCGGCCAGCGATTTCCGTACGCACGATCCCGGCCTTTTCCAGCGTCCGCAGGTGCTTGGTGATCGCCTGCCGGGTTAAGGCCGAGCCTGCGGTGAGCTCGGAGATCGAACACGGCGCGCGCTCACAGAGGTGGGTCACGAGCGCGAGGCGCGTCTCATCCCCCAGCGCGGCGAAGACCGTTGCGTGCTCGAG
The DNA here is from genome assembly GCA_038240025.1 of Chthoniobacterales bacterium. GTDB lineage: Bacteria > Verrucomicrobiota > Verrucomicrobiia > Chthoniobacterales > UBA10450 > Palsa-1392. The sequence goes on along the minus strand of JBBSED010000043.1, from coordinate 26,951 downwards.
CCCGTTAGGAAGTCTGCTCGACATGACTCTTGATATCCGTCAGCTGCTGCGCCCAGCCTCGATCGTTCATCCGGAACGCCTCCGCGCGGCGGCTCGCCGGGATCTGGGCAAAACCCGATTCGACCACCTTGAGCAAGGTGCCGTCCGAAGTCTCTTCCAGCGTGAACTCCACCAGCGTGGGCGGTTCCTGCACATAGTCGACGTCCGCCTCGACCGCATATGGGTGCCAGGTAAAGGAAAAGAGCTTTTCCGGCTCGATCCTTTGCACGACCACTTCCATCCGGATGTGCTCGTAGTTTGGCACCGTGATCTGCCCCGCGGTGGTTTGTCCCGCAACGAACGGTGATTCCAGGTTCACCCCGAACCATTCGGAAAACTCCCGGTAATCCGTGAGCGCGCGCCAGACCCGCGCCCGCGGGGCCTTGAGTTCGATTTGTTTCTCGATCCGATCTTTATAAATATGCAACTTCATGGTTGCATGTTAAAGCTGATCGGCAGACACGCAACCAAAACGTTGCCTATTCTTTTTGGCCGGCAAGTTTCTGGAACCGAGGATCAGCTCGAATCGGATCCCAGACCGGATCGAGCCGAAGCAGGGCGGGAGTAACGGCGCGGCGATAGGAAGCGGAGAGAGCTTGCCGGAGCAGCGGGATCGCGTGATCGGGGTCGCTCAGACGCGCATAGGCAATTGGCGATGTTCGCCACCGCTTCCGGCGCCATCCAGGAGTCGTCTTTCGTCTGCTCGAGAAGGCTGGCGGCCTCCTTTTCCACCTGTGCGTGATCACCGAGGTCGGCGCTGGTCAAGAGAAGGGACCCGGCCACGCACGGGTTGGTATTGCCGGTTGCCTGCACCGCCTGCAATTCAGCATGGGCTTCCTCGAGCGCGCGTCGCGCTTCCGTCGCGCGGCCGGCCATGAGCCGTAAACTGCCTAACCAAGATTTGTCGTCCGCTTTTTGGAACGACGGACGGTCGGTTTGCGTCTGCGATTCCTGCGCGAAAATCTTCGCCGCCCTGGTCAAAATGGCGACGATAGACGAGCAGGTTAATGGACTCGCCAAGGGGATCGGTTCCGCCCTTCAGGTCCCGGCTGTGGAAAAGCTTTTCCGCCGATTCGAGGTCGCCCTGCGAGGCCAGGACGAGCGCGATGGGGAAGCCGAGCGCGAGCAGGAGCACGACGAGGCGCACGGCCCAGTTCGGCACTCCAAAGAAGGGGAAGACCTAGGTCGCCACCTGAATCAGGAGCCAGGCAACGACCGTGTAGGCGACGGCGACCTTCTAAACGTTGCGGCGTTTCAGCTCGGCGAAGAAGTTGCGCAGATTCATGCCGCCGCCTCCGAGCATAGCGACGTAAACCCATCCGGGAAGCGCGTTTCGCGGCCCAGTGTGCCTAACGAGTCGGGAGATGACGCTCGATCCGGCGGTCCGGGATGAGCCAGAGAATCGCGACCGCGACATAGCCAGCGCAGGCGAGGAGCGGCTGCCAGAGCGCGACGCCGATCGCCCCGAGGTAAATCACGAGCGACGCCTTGCCTTTCCAGTCGCGCCCCATCGCCCGCGCGAGGGCGGAATTGCGCCCTTCCGTGCGGATGAGGGAGAGCTGCAGAATCGTGTAAGCGAACGCCGCGCAGAGCAGCACCCCGCCGTAAATCGCGACCGGCAACGGCGCGAAATTATTTTCCCCCATCCAGCCAGTGACGAAGGGCACGAGCGAGAGCCAGAACAGCAGATGGAGATTGGCCCAGAGATTCCCGCCCGCGACGTGCTCGACCGCGTGGAGCATGTGGTGATGATTGTTCCAGTAAATGCCAATGAAAATGAAGCTCAGCACATAACTCAGAAAGACCGGCAGGAGCGGGCGCAGCTCCGCGAAGCCGGCGCCGTGCGGCACCTTCAACTCCAGCACCATGATGGTGATGATGATCGCGAAGACGCCGTCGCTGAAGGCTTCGAGGCGGCCGGTTGTCATCGCCTTTTCTTAGTGTGGAATCGGGCGGATGGCCAGTTGCCGCTCCGCCTCACCCGAGAAGATCGCTAGTTTCCGACCCGGATTTCGGAAGAGCCGAGCTTTTTCCCACACTTGACAAGAAGACCACGGAGAGTGGCCTGTTTGCTCACCCGCGACCGCTTTTTACCCATGCCTAAAAATCTGCCGATCAAAGAATTCACCAATATCCGGGTCACCAACGACGGGTTCCAGGTTGTCATCACGCGAAAAAAGCACGAACTCACCGCCTACTTCGCCGGCCATACCCCGGAGAGCCTGCGCGCCGCCCAGCGCCACCGCGACCGGCTACTGCGCACGCTCCCTAACAAGCGCCGGAACCCCGTGCCCCGGCGCGTCCTCCAAGCCCTCGGCCTGTCCGAGCCCGTCGTCGGCGTCTTCCGACCGCACGGGCGCCGGCATTACTCGGTGCTTTACACCGACCGCCACGGCCGCAAATGCACCCGAGCCTTTTCTTGGAAGCACCAGGACGAAATCGAAGCCTACGCCCAAGCCATCGCCCTGCGAAACAAGGCCCTGCGCCGTCGGGCCTAGACCGGGCGCGCGAGAGATCGCTGTCTTGCAGGCTTCGGTTCAGTCGCGAGGGAAATTTCCCTGAAACTCCCAACCGCACCACCGCCCGCGCCTTCAATCGCTGCTCGCACAGCGCGGTCCCCGCCGCACTCGCGGCCGCTTGGCCGGGCTAGACCGACCGCGTGGAAGTGATCGACTTCTTCGGGCGCAACGAAGCTTTCTCCCATCTCTGCTTCGCCTGCGCCGATATGCTGACCGCGCGCACCCGCGGCCACACCCGCCGCGTCGCCGATCTCACCCGGCTCAGCGCCAGTTATCTGGTCGAGAAATACACGAGCGCCGCCCGCAAAAAAGCCGAGATCCGCGGCGGCCTGACCATCCGTCAGCTCCACCAGATCGAAGATCACATCAGCGAACGGCTCGCCGACGAAAATCTCGGTCGAGTCGTTAACTACTCTGGTAGAACTGAACCCGCTCCCCCGCTCGCGAAGGCTTTCGGAGTTTCTCCCGCGTCGTCAAGCAAACCACCGGGCTGAGTCTGCTGCAATTCGTCACGCGAGAACGGATCACCCGCGCCCAGCAGATGATGCGGGAGAGTAAGCGCAGCCTAATCGAAGCGCGCTCGAAGTCGGCTAAACCAGCCCGAGCGCGTTCGCCCAGTCTTCCGCGGCGTCGCGACCGCGGAGTTTCGGGCGAGTTGGATTGCTCGGCGAGCGCGCCTTTAAGGTAGGCGATGATTTTTGCGGAACTCGCACCGCGAAACGCGTAATGCTGCGTCGGACGTATTGAACGCGGCTTTGGCCAATCGTGATACCGCGCATTGATCGAAACAGACGATCAACATGCTGCCATCTGTAGGACCTTTAGAGAACGAAGGTCAATAGCCGGATTGCGCTGCACCCCGACACCGCGTCAATTCGGGAGTGGCCGGTGAATGGCAGAATGCAAAAGTGTGGCGGCTCTTTGTTAGGGGCTTGCGTCATCTACAGCAGGTCGTGGAGGAAGCGCACGATTTGTATGACGAGAGTGAGCCGTTCGTGAATTGATCGAGACGGTGTACCCTTACCGTCACACGAATAACTTGTGCTGGCTCGCAGAGGACCTGAAACTGCTGGTCCGTAATCGACATGTTGCAGCCCCGCCGGTGATCGCACGCGCGATGCTTGAGAGCTTCTTCTGCCTCGCCGCCTGCGAAAGTGTTCCGAACTTCGCAGCGCGGAAAACGATTTGGGAGATGCGCGAATTCATCAGGCGTGCCACGAATTTGCGGTCGGCTGAGCCAAACGATCAGTGGCTTGTGGCCGAAAGGTCCGAAATTCTGTCAGCTATTCAGAAAATCGAAGCTCGTTATCAACGGATCCCTAATGAGCGCCCATGGAACATCAATCGTGTTCTCGAGGCATGCGAAGAGGTCGCGTTTCTCAAAACTAACTACTTTCTCCTAAGCGAACATGCCCACGGTTCATTCATAGGGCTCACCGCTCGACACGAGGATCGGCACACCTTTATTTTGCAGCAATCGGTGTTGGGCACACTTATAATGGGCGCGGGGTTCGCGGCACAGGTCGTTCCTACCGCGACGCCGCAGGGGCACGTGGACAAATCGGTGGAGCTGATGGGTGACCTCTTGGAGTCAATGGAATGCGGCGCGCCCAGAGCAACGCTTGAGGAATCGGACTATTAGCGGTTTTGGAAACCGCCGACCGTTCGCGATACATTTTCCCGCAAGAAGACAACAACCGTCGCACCATCGCGCGAGTCGCTGCACTCCACGCGGCTCGATCATCAGACCCTAGGAAACCGGGGGTCTTCTCGCACCGCACTTGTTTCCTTTAGCTCCGGCACTTGCTCATCCTAGTATTTCTCGATGAGCAGGCCGACGACTTCCATGAGGGAAGCGAGACGGTGGGATGCGTCGTTGCCGACCTCGTCCATGAGTTGATCGAGCATGAGGACGAGGCGCCGGTATTCCATCTCGGTGTGTGGGACGAAGACCGAACTGCGAGAGTTCAGGCCAAAGGGCGAGTGAGACTTTGAGGTTATCGGTCATTCTTTCCAAGCTCCGGTGTTGTATTCAGCGTGGGTAAGGACGGCGCGAATGCAAACCTTCCCGCGGTTGTAGTGAAGGGCGGCGATGGGGCGCACTTTGTTGCCGGCGATATAAAGACAGCGAGTTTTTCCCCAGATCGTCTGGGATTCGTCCGATGCAGGTGATCTTGCCGGCCATCCGCGGCGGAGGTAACATCCCGCAATGCACGAAATCACTGAGCAGGTAGTTCCAGACCTCGCGACGATTCGCGAGGCCGTCCATGGCGTCTGCGCGGGAAAGCAGGTCGCGCGAGTGGATCTCTTCGGCTCGGCGGCGGCCGGCCGCGCACGCAATGAAAGCGATATCGATCTGCTCATCGAATTCGAACCGGAGGCACACGTGGGACTTTTCGAGATGGGCGCGCTCCGGGAGGATTTGGAAGAGCGACTCGGGCGCCGTGTGGATCTGGTCACGCGGCATGCCGTCGAGAGGAGCCGCAACGCGATTCGACGGGAGTCGATTCTCGCTCACCTGGTCCCGGTCTATGGCGGATGAGAAACAGGCAGGGCTGCTGCGGGATATTCTCGATTCGGCTGAGGCCATCCGTGATCCGGCGGGCGTTTCGCGCGAGGCGTTCTCCAACAACCGCGAGAAGCAGGACGCGGTGTTGCGCCGGTTCGAGATTATCGGCGAAGCGGCTTCCCGCTTGTTGCCGGAGACCCAGATGATGTTCTCCATAGTGTCTTTTCGGAGCATGAGAGGGATGCGTAACATCATTGCGCATGACTACGGCGAGGTGGATTTGGGTCAGGTTTGGAAGACCGCTACCGTGGATATTCCCGACTTGATCTCCGCGCTGGCGGCTCATTTCTCGTAACGCGCTGGCGACAGCCACGGAGCGCTACAAGCTCGGGGCGTGTTCCGCAATCTTTCTCCGCAAGAACGCGACAGCCGCCGCGCGATCGCGCGAGCAGGATCGCGATGAGGCGCGATCTTGTTCGCATGCAAAAGCGCAAACTTGGTCAGAGTCGCGTAAAATCGCTTCTCTCCACGCGGCTAATAAAGGGCAGCTAGGAAGAAAATGCTGCCTTAACCCGTAACGACTGTTGCCAATTGAGACTTAGCGATACTGCGGGGTGGCGAGAGCTGCTCCGCGGTAATTGCTTAATCCGGCGGGACTGGTTCGAACCGGACTAACTCCCGAACTGGTCTTCCTTCTCTTTGAAAAGGACGTTGAAGGTGGTGAGGGAGCCGTAGCAACGGGTGATGTATTGCTGGACGTCGAACTTCTCCGCGTCCGTCAGCTTTTCATTCGAGTTCACCTTTTGTTCGAGCACCCGGAGGTTGTTGCGGATCATGACGATCTTGTGAAAAAAGGTTTCCAGCGGCACTTCTTTCGCCTGAAGCGCTGAGTCAGCCGGTTGCAGACTGAGCGTCCCGTTCTGCCAGCGCGCGCCGAGACCTTCGACGGTTTGCTCGGGCGGTTCGAGGCCGAGCGCGTCGACCACGGCCTGCGCGGTTTGGCGCAGGAGTGTGGCCAACGGAATTTGCAGCTCGGTCACGTGCGCGGCCGGCTCGGCCAGAGTCAGGTCGCTGACGGCGGGATCGACTGCGCGCGGCGCGTCGTCGAAGGTGATGTCGGCCGTGTGCTCGGTCAGTCCTTTTACTTTGCCCACCCCATAGCGCGGGTGGCGAACCACCATCCCAATGTGCAGATTTTGAATCGCGATCCCCATGGTGAAGAGGCTCCGCCGGGAACCAACGTGCGCAACCGGAAACTCCCGCTAGCACTCCTCGTTAGGCGGATTTTCCCTAGGCAAGCGCGGGCAAGTCGCTCATCCTCGCCGCTGCCCCATGTCCGACTCGACCATTCAACACCCGCCCGGCTTTCGTCCCCGTCGCGGTTTGAACTGGGCTTTAATCGGGCTTCTCTACACTTCGTTCTATCTCTGCCGTTATAACTTCTCGATCGCGAACGGCGCGATTTCGCACGAGTTCGGTTTCAGCAAGGCGGATATCGGCGCGATCATCACGACCGCGCTGCTTGCTTATGCGGTCGGCCAGATCATTAACGGCCTCCTCGCGGACCGTCTCGGCGGCAAGGCGGCTATGCTCATCGGCGCGGCCGGCACCGTGACGATGAATCTTATCTTCGGATTCGCTTCTTTCTGGGGCCTGCTCTGGCTTTTCGTCACCATTCGCGGGATCGACGGCTACTTCCAAGCCTACGGCGCGCCGGGGATGGTGAAGATCAATGCCGCGTGGTTCGGACCGCGCGAGCGCGGACGGTTCGCCGGCATCTTCGGGTTCATGATTAATCTCGGGCGATTCGGGATCACGAAGTTCGGACCTGCGCTCCTCGCCGGTTTCGTTTTCCTCGGGCTCTGGCGGATCCCGCCGCTGCATTGGCGCTGGCTCTTCTGGCTGCCCGCGGGAGTGGCGGCGCTGGTCGCGTGCGGCGTGGCGATCTTCGTCAAGAACACGCCGGAAGAAGTGGGTTTTCCGAGCCCGGTGCCGGAGGAGACCGCCGGGGGCGACGTTCGCGCGAAGGTCGGCGTGGTGCTTTATACGATCCTCTCGAACCCGGTGATCTGGATTGTCGCTGGCGCCTATGCCTGTACCGGCGCGGTCCGGCAGAGCATCGATCAATGGTTCCCGCGCTTCATGCAGGAGGCGCATCATCTCGACCTTAACTCGGCGCAATTTCAGTGGCTCGGTTTTCTCATTCCGGCGGTCGCGTCCGCTGGTTCGCTCATCTCCGGTTATCTCTCCGACCTCGCTTTCCAGGGCCGCCGCGCGCCGGTCGCGGCGGGACTTTATTTTATCGAGACGGTGGTGATTTTGCTCGCCGCCCAGTTTCACGGCGCGAATGCCGCGGTGGTTTTCCTGGTGCTGATTTCTTTCACCGCGAACTCGACGCACTCGATCCTGGGCACGGCGGCGGCGATGGATATCGGCGGGGCGAAGATGGCGGGCTTCGCCTCGGGCGTGATCGACTCGTTCCAATATTTCGGCGGGAGTCTGGCCGGTTATTTTCTCGGGATGCTGCTCGATAAGAGCTGGGATTATTACTTCTACTTCATGGCGCCGTTCGGGGTCATCGGCGGGCTTTTGATGCTGACGATTTTCGGTCGGACGAGCCTGACGAAAGCGCCGAAGCCTTAACTTCCCCTATATTCGTTAGGCGAAGAGCGTTAGCTGCTCGTTCGGCCGACGGAAGCTGGCGGTGGAGAGTTTTGGCCGCGTGTTCAGCCCGGCGCGTTTGCAGCCGGCTTCGAAAAGACCGCGGATCTGTTCCGCGAAGATCCCTTCGCCAACCATCCGCGACTTGAAGTTCGGATCGTTTAACCGCTTCCCGCCGCCGCGCAGATGCCGAATCCGGCCGAGCACCTTCTCTTTGCGATCGGGGAAATGTTCCTCCAGCCAGCGCTCGAAAAGCGGCGCCACCGCGTACGGCAACCGCACGACCGTGTAGCCGGCCCACTGCGCGCCCGCTGCCGCCGCGGCTTCGAGGATCGCCGGCACTTCATGATCGGTCAGCCCGGGAATGATCGGCGCCGTCATCACTCCGACCGGGATCCCAGCCGCGCGGACCTGGGCGACGGCGTCGAGCCGGGCGCGCGGCGTGGAGGTGCGGGGCTCTAGGATGCGCTGCAATTTCGGGTCCAGCGAGGTGATCGAGATATTCACCGCGGCGGCGTGATGCGACGCGAGCTCGCCTAACAAATCAAGGTCGCGGGTGACGAGCGCGTTCTTCGTGATGATGCCGACCGGATTGCGAAAACGAGCCAGCACTTCGAGACAACGGCGCGTGATCTGCAACCGGCGCTCAACCGGCTGATAAGGATCGGTCACGCCGCTCATCGCGATCACTTGCGGCTTCCAGGTGCGCTTCGAGAGTTCCGCCGCGAGCAGCTCCGGCGCGTCTTCTTTCACCATGATCCGGCTCTCGAAATCGAGCCCGGCGGAGAAGCCGAGATACTCATGCGTGGGCCGCGCGTAACAGTAGATGCAGCCGTGCTCGCAACCGCGATACGGGTTCACGCTCGAGTCGAAGCCGACATCGGGGCTGTCGTTATGCGCGATGATGGTGCGGCTGAAGTCGCGGTAATATTTCGTCGCGAGCTTCGGCCGATCTTCGTCCGCGGGATCCTCGAGGTCCGGCTCGAGCGCGAGCGCTTCGAAACGATTGGCGGGATTCGCCGAGGCGCCGCGGCCGGGGACGATGAGCGGCGGCGGCGGTGTCATCACCGGGTCGAGACTTTCATCTGGTGAACCCGCTTTGCGGAAAGGCATCCGTATACGTTCGGTTGAACACGCGCTCTCGTCCAATGTAGACGTTTCGCTGTGCGAAACGCGGGTTTGAGCCCTGTTTTCCTTGCGCTTGGCCGAGCCGAAGTTCCCTCCCGCGCTTCGCACAGCGAAGCGTCTACAGGTAAGCCGTTCTTGCTCCTAAGCGGGGCGATGCGAAAATAGCTCGCGCAACCGGAGGGGTGGTCGAGCGGTTGATGGCTCCAGTCTTGAAAACTGGCAGGGCGCAAGCCCTCGTGGGTTCGAATCCCACCCCCTCCGCCAGCTAATTGCTGATTGCTGATTTCTGATTGCGGATTGGCTCGGGCATAAGTCGCGCGCAAACCCACGCGCAGAAGAGGCCGAGGATCGCCGCGACTACAACGTCGGATAAAAAATGCGCGGCGACGTACATCCGCGAGGCCGCGATCAGGAGCGGGATCGGGAGCAGGCATAGCCCGAGGCGCGGCCTAACGAAAAGAAGGACACCGAAAAACGCTGTGGTCGCGGCGGTGTGACCGCTGGGGAAGGAATTGTATTTCGAACTCAGTCGCGGGCCATGCCAGCCGAGCTCGACTTTCACCGAAGGGCGGGCGCGGCCGGTCGCGATCTTCACCCCGCGCGTCGCGATCCCGGCGAGGGCGCAGGCGATGATCATGGTGAGGCCGAGGCGCACCCAGCGCCTGCTCCCGCTCAGCCAGGCGATCACTATGATCAATACTCCGAGCAGGACGTGCTCGGGCCAATCGCCAAACCGGCTCACCGCGCGCATCCAATTCCTGGCGGAGCGATTCGAATGCGCCGTGACCCAGTGGCGGACGGCCTCGTCAAAATGAAACGCGGCCACTATCGCGAGGGTGGCGAGAAGGAGGACGAGCAGCCACTTCCAGAGCGGCGCGATTCGGTTCATCGGAAAAAATGCCGGTTGTGTTTCGGCGACCGCCATCTTTCAGTCGCTCTCTTGCAACCTGCAACCCGCAATTTCGTGCTCCTCTTTTGCGGGACGCTGTTGTTCCACGTCGCCGGCACCTGGGCGCTGCCGCTGGTCGATCGCGATGAGCCGCGTTTCGCGGAGGCATCGCGCGAGATGATCGAGCGGAGCGATTACGTGGTGCCGTATTTCAACGGTCGCTACCGGTTCGACAAACCGCCGCTGACTTATTGGGCGCAAATCGCGAGCTTTCAGGTGTTCGGGCAAAACGCGTTCGGCGCGCGTTTCCCGACGGCGGTGGCGGCGGCGCTGACCGCGCTGGTGATTTTCGCGTGGGGCGCGCGGTTGCGTCTGGCGCGCGCGGGTTGGTGGGCCGCGATTTTCTTTACGCTTTGTCTCCAGACTTATGTGCATGCGAAAGCCGCGGTCGCGGATATGTGGCTGGTGCTTTTCGTCGCCTCCGCGCACTGGGCCGGTTACGAACTCTGGCTCGACCGTTTCGGAGGAAGCTGGCGGAGCGCGGTTCTGCGGCCTCGCGCTACCCGTGGCTGGTGGTGGCTTTTCTATCTGTCGCTCGCGCTCGGTTTTCTCGCGAAGGGGCCGGTCGCGTGGTCCCCGTTAGGCACGGTGGCGGTCTGCCAGTTCTTGCGGCCGGTGCCGCATTTTACGCGGCGTTTTTTATTCGTTAGGGGAATGCTCCTCACCCTTGCGCTGGTGGCACTTTGGGGCGTGCCCGCGCTCGTGCGCACGCATGGGGAATTCTTCGCGATTGGGCTTGGCCGGCACGTGGTCGGGCGCTCGTTTGGGACGATGCAGGGGCATGGCGCGCGCTCCGTCCTGGTCGCGCTCGGGTCGCTCCCGTATTATTTCCTCACCGTCTTCGTGAGCTTCGCGCCGTGGTCGGTCAAGCTCCCGTCGGTCGCGCGCCGGCTTTGGCAGAAACGCGATGCGCTCGATCTCTATCTCCTCGCGGGCGCGGCGGTGATCTTCGTCATTTTCTCGATCGTGCACACGAAGCTGACGCACTACATCCTGCCCGCGTTTCCGCTCCTCGCGTTCCTGCTCGCGCGCCATTGGGAGGCGACCTCCCGCACCTTGTGGAAATGGTCGCTGACGACCGTCTCGCTTGGGCTCGCGCTCGCGCTGATTGGTTTCCCATTGCTGGCGCCGCTTTTCTTCGCCACCGCCCTTTTCCAGAAAGCTAAACCATATCTGCAGCCGGAGATGGATTTCGCCGCTTATGATTGCGACACGCCGAGCCTGGTCTGGCTGTTTCGCAGCCGCGTGCATGGCTTCCTCTTTTATAACCAGAAAGACGGCCGCGATGTGGCGACGATACAACCGGATCAGGTGCCGAGCTTTCTTGCTGCGCCCGGCCCGCATTTCGTGGTCCTTCCGACGCGAGCGGCGGATGGACTTTACCCGACCCTGCCGAAGGGTTATCGAAAGTTCTCGACGAGCGGGTTCATCGTCGCCAGCGGGCGCTGGGTGAACCTGACGTTGATCCTGAAAAACCAATGATCACTTTCCTGCACGGCCGCCTCACGAACGCGCTTCCGACCCAGGCGATCGTCGATGTGGGCGGAGTCGGTTACGAAGTTTTCATCCCGCTCTCGAGCTACGACAAGTTGCCGGAGCCGGGTCAACCGGTGCAGATCCTGACCCATCTCCATGTGCGCGAGGACGCGCAGATTCTTTACGGGTTCATGACCGCCGCGGAGCGCGATCTTTTCCGCTTGCTCGTGAATCACGTGAGCGGGATCGGGCCGAAGCTCGCGCTCGCCGTTTTGAGCGGAATGAGTGTGAGCTATTTCAAAAGTGCAGTGGTGAATTCCGATGTCGCCTCGCTCTCGAAAATCAGCGGGCTCGGGAAAAAGACCGCGGAGCGAATCGTGCTCGAGCTGAAAGACAAGCTCGGTGTGGCCGCGGCCTGGGAAGTCGCGAGCGGCGCGCACGCGCCGACGCCGGAACAGGAACAGGCGGCCGAAGCGGTCCTCGCCCTGATCGCGCTCGGCTACAAGCAGGTCGAGGCGCATAAAGCGGTGCGCGAAGTGCAGCAGGGAAAAACCGCCGCGGAGACCGCGGAAGACCTCGTGAGGCTGACTCTTCAGCGCCTCGCCGCGGGTCGTTAGGCGGAGCCCGCTCCGGCTTTTTCGTCAGGCAGATTCGCGGCCCGAAAGCGGGGTTTTCCGGGTCTCCAAAAAAATCCGGCTCTCCGGCAAGAAAAGTCTTGTCGGTCCCAGGGCAAAGTTTTAAACGGATCGTTAAGCCTAACAAACATATGAATAAAACAAGCCGTTCGCCGATGGGATTCGTCAACCGAGCTCTGACTGTGGGCGGAGCGATATTATGCGTCGCGACCTCCAGTGTGTTCGCCCAGGACGCGGTGAGTGCGCGGCCGACCCAGACTCCCGCGCAGGCGCCTACGAACAAGGTCACCGCGACGGCTTCCGAGACTGAAACCCCGCCGGTTAACGCCGACGGGACCGCGCAACCGGCGCCGACCGGCGGCGCTGAAGCGTCCGCCGAGCGCGTGATCGTGACCGGCTCCAACATTCCATCCGCCGCCGAAGTCGGAGCCAATCCGGTCCTGACTTTCGATCGCGAGACGATCAAGAAATCTGGCGAGCGCACCGCGGAAGAGTTTCTGCGCAACCTGCCCGTGGCGAACGCGAACGGTGTCCCGGTGTCGAACAATGAAAACGGTTCGAACACCGCGGTCGGCGCGGCCGCAATCGCGCTGCGCGGCTTCGATTCTCGCGCCACCCTCGTTCTGCTCGATGGGCGCCGGGTTGCGCCTTATCCCGTGGGAAATAATCCCGGGTCGGTGAATGCGATGTTTGTGGATTTGAACTCGATCCCGCAGGCCGCCATCGAGAGCATCGAGATCCTGAAAGATGGCGCGTCCACCACTTATGGCGCCGACGCGGTCGCGGGCGTGGTGAACCTGAAGATGCGCCACTTTTTCGATGGCGGGGAAGCGACGGTCGAATACGGCAACACGACGGACAAGGATTCCGGGGTGCTCCAGGCTTCTCTCACTTACGGCGTCGGCACGAGTACGACCGAGATCGCGGGCGTGATTAACTATTATCATCGCAACGCGATCGCGAACCGCGACCGGAGTTACTCCGCGATCCCGCCGTTCTTGAGCTCGAATGCGAGCCCCTATAACCTGCAGCTCAGCAACGCCGCGGTGGCGGAAGCAGGTGGCACGGTGGTTCCGAGTGACACCGGTCTCCAGTTCGCGACCGCTCCGGATTTAACCAATGGCGCGGCCCCGGCGAGTGCGTTTCTCTACAGCGGTTCGCGGATTCGGGCCGGCGCGAATGGTTTTAACTTCAACCAATTCTCCCTCTCCTTCCCCTCCACCGAACGCTACGGCGGCTATACCCATTTCGAGCACAAGGTCTTTGGCGAACAGCTCGCGGTTTACGGCGATGTCCTTTATCAGAATGTCCAGAGTCACAACGAGCTGGCGCCCCCGGCGACCGGGTCGTTCGAAACCGCGGGCCAAGTCACCCTGGCAATCCCGCCGCGGGTCCCCAACCCGGCCGGAACCACCCCTTTCGGCGGCCCGACTTATACCGAGACCGGGGTCACTCCGGGAGCGTTTAATCCCTTTAATCCGTTCAACCAAATCATCTCCGGCGGCAGCCGCGCGCGCCTGGCGGAATTCGGGAATCGTAAGTTTGATAACGAGACCGACGCTTTTCTCACCACCATCGGGATCAAGGGTGACAAGCTCTTTAACGGCACCTGGGGTTACGACGCCGGATTCCGCTATAGCCAGGTCAAGGTTGTCCAGACCGGAACGCAGGTTTCGATCTCAAGATTCAACCGCATCCTGAACCAGGCGGATCCGATCTTTGATCCGAACTCGTCCGAATACATTGGGAGTACGGTTGCGTTCAACCCGTTCGGTGATTATCGCGTGCCGATTCCCTCGAATGCCGCGACCGTGGCCTATGCCACGGTTCATCCCAAGGATGAGGACACCTCCAAGCTCGGGACGATCGACGCTAATATTTATACAACCTCGCTGGTGGAACTACCGGCGGGTGGCGTCGGCTTGGCCTTTGGCGGGCAGTTCCGCAAGGAGACGCTGAGTGAAAATCCCGATGCCCTGAACCTGGCCGGAGATATCTCGGGTAATTCTCCCGTGCCCGCCGCCCAAGGCGGGAGAAGGTCTTATGCTTTCTATATCGAGAGCGATATTCCGGTCTTCAGTGAGAAAAATGCCATCCCCGGTTTTCGTGCTTTAAATATCACGGCCGCGGGCCGCTACGAGGCGTTTCGGAATAACAATACCGACGCGCTCGTCCCGAAGGTGGGTGTGCGCTGGCAGCCTTTCGACGATCAGCTCACGATTCGCGCGACCTGGGGCGAAGGCTTTCGCGAGCCGAGCCTAGAAGAGTTATTTTCTGCGCCGATCTCCGGCCTGAAACTTTCCCACGATCCGATGAATGGCGGCGCCTTCGAGCCGGAGACGAATGTGCTCGTGCTCAGTAACCCTAACCTGCAGCCGGAGGAATCGAGTTCCTACAATGCCGGTCTCGTTTACACGCCGAAGTATGTTCCGGGCCTGACCTTTTCCGTCGATTTCTGGGGTATCCAACGCGACAAGGTTATCGGTTCTTCGCCGGCCGATCAAGTGCTGGCGCGCGAGCTGACCGGAACGCTGCTGGCCGGTGAGTCCGTCGAGCGCGATGCCGGTGGCGGCATCACCCGAATCGTCACGCAAAACCGTAACCTCGGTTCGCAACAGGCGAACGGAATCGATTTTACCCTCCTCTATCAAAGAGATATCCCCTGGGGCACACTCACTTGGCTAACTCAGGCCACCTATCTCTATAACTTCCAGTTCCCCGAGGGTGAAACCGCTCTCGGTTTGGGCTTGGGCAACGGCAACCTCGTGGGTTTCACGACCAACCCCGGTGCTTCCAATGAAGGCTATTACGAATGGAAGGCGGACACCCGGCTCGATTGGGCTTGGAAGGGTTTCGACATCGCCGGGACCGTTCGCTACATCGATGGCTTCAACGAACTCGACCCGAATCTCGTCCCGCGCTACGTCGAGTACACCATCCGGCTTGATCTTCAGGCGTCCTACGACTTCACTTCTCTCATTCCCGTCGAGAGCAAACCGGTCCCCGGTTATTCGAAAGACTCGGCGAAAAGTGTGAGCAGTTCGGAAGCGGCCAGCGCGTCCGTGATGGAGAATTCCATTCGCTCGCGCCTGCTCAACGGCACCGTACTCACGATCGGCTGCAACAATCTGTTCGACGACGATCCCCCGTTTTCGTCCGGTGAAGGCGGCAACGCGGTCGGTTATCCGGGCTTTACCTATGATGCCACGGGCCGGTTCGTGTATGTGCGCCTGACGAAGAAATTCTAGGCGCGCCCACTTTGCGCAGTGCGGGCAAGTGGCTCCGGCCATTTGCCCGCTTTTCTTTACGGCCCTAGCGTTCCTCATGAAAACGCGCTCGCTCCTCGGCCTGATCGCACTCTTCCTGGGAAATAGCCTGCTCGCGGATCCGCCGGCGAGCAGTGCGACTCCCGCCGCGAGCGAGGACCGGGAAACGCTGGTCTTCATCACCGGCTCGCTCATCCCGCAACGCGTGCCGAGGCGGGCGATCGGGACGACAACCTTTTCACCAGTGCGAATCATTGACCGGCATGAGATAGACGGCACCGGCCGCTTCAGCACCGCGGGTGCCTTCGTCAATGAACCCGCGGTCAGCATTAGGGGTCGCTAGAATCTGTGGCGTGCCATTCTATGTGCATGGCACCCTTTCGCCGGTCGAACGTGATAAGAAGCTCCCGCGCAATCTCAGGATGAAAACAAGTTACGATGTAGTGATCCTGGGCGCCGGTCACAATGGCTTGGTGGCGGCGACTTATCTCGCGCGGACGGGGCTGAGTGTGCTCCTCCTGGAGAAGAACGATTACATCGGCGGCGCGACCACCTCGCAGAAGGTCTTCCCCGATTACGAGGCCCTTCTCTCGCGTTATTCCTATCTGGTCAGTCTTTTCCCAGAGAAGATCATCCGCGATCTCGGACTCGACCTGGAACTGCGTCGCCGGACGACCGGTTCTTTCACACCTTATGAAGAGAACGGCCGCCACGATGGCCTGCTCCTGAGCAATGTCTCCGAGGAAGTCAGCCGCGACTCGATCGTGCAACTGACCGGCAGCGATCGGGAATGGGAGCAGATGAAAAAGTTTTACCACCTCTCGCGCAACTTCGCGGAAAGGACCTGGGACAGCATGCTGGAGCCGCTGCGCTCGAAGGAGGATTTACGCCAAAGTTTTGACACCGACGAAACCAGTCGTGAAGCCTGGCGCAGCCTGGCGGAGGAACCGCTCGGCCGGGCGCTCGAACGCTATCTCGAGCACGACCTGCTGCGCGGTCTCGTTTTCACCGACGCGAAGATCGGTGTTTCGACTCATCCTCACGATCCTTCATTGTTACAGAATCGCTGCTTTCTTTATCACCTCATCGGGAACAAGACCGGGGAATGGAAAGTCCCGGTCGGCGGCATGGGCGCGGTCGCGCTGAAGCTGGAAGAAGCGGCCCGCCGGAGCGGCGCCGAGATGCTTACCTCGGTGGAGATCCGCGGGCTCGACGTGAGCGGAGAAAAGCGCCGGGTTGAGTTCCTGCGGGAAGGAAAAACCGAGACGGTGGACGCTAGGTTCCTACTCGTGAATTTCGGCCTCAATGTCCTCTCGCAGTATCTCGGGCAAGCCTTCCGGCCGGATCGAACGGACGAAGGCTCGGTCTTCAAAATCAACCTGCTCCTGCGCCGGCTGCCGAGACTCAAGGCGACGCGTCATCCGGCGACGGAGGCATTCTGCGGCACTTTCCACATCGACGAGGGCTATGCGGAGATGAACCGGAGTTACGAGCAGGCGTTGGCGGGTCAGCTCCCGGATAAACTCCCTTCGGAGATGTATTGTCACACCCTGACCGATGACAGCATCCTCTCCCCCGAACTGCGTGCGCAGGGTTATCATACCCTCACTCTTTTCGGGATCGATACTCCGTGGTCCCTCTTCGCCGATGACAACAATGCCATGTCGCAACGCGCCGAACGCCGTTTCCTCGACGGGATCAATCACTGGCTCGCGGAGCCGCTGGAGGATTGTCTCGCGGTCGCGCGCGACGGAAGTCTTTGTCTGGAAAGCAAGAGCCCGGTCGACATCGAGAATTCGTTAGGCCTGTTCCACGGCAACATTTTTCAATCTGCGCCCAGTTTTCCCTTCGCCACACAGGCAGCCCAGGTCGGCACCTGGGGGGTCGAGACCGATTTTGCCAACGTCTTCCTCTGCGGCTCGAGCGCGCAGCGCGGCGGTGCGGTCAGCGGCATCCCAGGCCATAACGCCGCGCGCAAGGTCCTGGAGTCGATTTGTTAGGCGATTTACCCGTGCTCACGGTCCAGGATTTAACCAAGCACTACGAAGCGACGATCGCGCTCTCGGATGTCTCCTTCGCGCTCGCGCCGGGCGAATGCTTCGGCTTGCTCGGTCCGAATGGCGCGGGCAAGACGACCTTCATGTCGCTCGTCGCTGGTCTTCGCCGGCCCGACAGCGGGGAGATCCTGCTGCAGGGGGAACTATTTCGGCCGGAACGAATCGAGCAGCGCGCTCGGATCGGCTACGTCCCGCAGGATCTCGCGCTCTACGGCGATCTCACCGCGGAGGAGAACCTGCTCCTTTTCGGCCAGCTCTACGGACTCGGCGGCCGGTTACTCCGCGAGCGCGTGGCGGAAGCGTTGCGCGCAGCCCAACTCGAGTCGCGCCGTGGCGATCTCGTACGCACCTTTTCCGGCGGGATGCGGCGCCGGCTCAACATCGTCGCCGCCGTGCTCCATCGCCCGCCGCTCCTGCTCTGCGACGAGCCGACCGTGGGCGTCGACCCGCAGTCCCGCAACGCCATCTTTGAGTTCGTGGAGAAGCTGCACGGGGAGGGAACGACGATCGTTTACTCTACGCACTACATGGATGAGGCGAGCCGGCTCTGCTCCCGCATCGGGATCCTTGATCACGGGAAATTGCTCGCCATCGGCACTCTCGATGAGTTGCTCGAACAACTCCCTTTTACCGAGCATATCCGGATTGCGCGGAACGAAGCGACCGCGAGGCAGGTCGAGGCCTTCGGCGAGTTCGGGCAGGTGAACACGACCGCGGACACCTATGTCCTGCGCCCGCGCGAGGGTTTGAAACTCTCGGAGTTTTTCGCCGCGATGGAGCGGCTGGGACTGCCCTATCGCTACTTCACGGTCACGCGCCCGACCTTGGAAAATGTCTTTCTGCAACGGACCGGAAAATCGCTCCGCGACGGCTAAACCGGCTCCGGCCTAACGAACAAAGGACTTCATGCGCACGATTTTGATTCTGGTTGGAAGCGAGTTCCGGCGTTTTTCCCGTGACCGGGCCGGGCTCTCGCTCACCTTCCTCGTGCCGGTGGTGTTGATCTACATTTTCGGCCATGTCTTCGGCGTGAGTGGGGAAGGCCCGAGTGGAATCCCGCTCGCGATTGTGAGTCAGACCAACGCGCCGGTCGTGCAGGCCGTGACTGCTGCGCTGCGGCAGGAAAAGTCTTTCCGGGTGATCACGACAGACGAGCGCGCGAAAGCCGCCCAACCGCTCACCGAAGCGGAGGTGCGCAAGCGGATGCACGCTGGTTCGCTCCGCTTCGCGCTTATCTTTCCGCCCGACGCGGAGAGCGACGCAAGCTTTGGCCTGAAGGTAAAATTTCTCAACAACCCGCGGAACGAAATCGAGACCCAGATGGCGCGCGGTCTGATCGAGAAGGCTATTTTCACCTCGGCGCCGCAGGCCTTTCTCGCCTCGCTCCAGAAACGCGCGAAGGGGTTCATCGGACAAGCGAAGCTCGACGAGTTCAACCGTTCGTTAGCCAGCTCGGTCGCGCAGGCTTTCGGGGGCGACCCGACCAAGATCTATGACCAGATCAGTCGTGGCCACATCGCCTTGAACGCCGGGAACGCGGGCGATTCCAAGTTTCTCGAGCGCCTGATTCGGATCGACTCCGAAGAAGTGGGCGGCGGGAAGGTGAAAAGTCCGATGGCGACCCGGAGTGTGGGCGGTTGGGCGGTGATGTTCCTGCTCTTCTCACTCTCGGGCGCGGCGACCTCGCTCTTCGATGAAAAGAAGGCGGGCTTGTATCAGCGGCTTCTTTCCGCGCCGGTAAAGCGGACGCAGATTCTCTGGAGCAAATACCTCTTCGGGATGCTCGTCGGCCTCATCCAGCTGAGCGCGCTTTTCCTCGCCGGCCATCTGCTTTTCGGGATCGACCTGAAGTCAAATCTCGGGAATCTCGTGCTCATCTGCCTCGCCGCGTCAGCGGCCTGCGTGGCTTTCGGGATGTTCCTGGCCGCGATCGCGCCGACCTCCGCGGCGGCGAACGGGATGGGCACGTTCCTCATCCTCACGATGAGCGCGATCGGCGGCGCCTGGTTCCCGACCAGCCTGATGCCGGACTTCATTCAACACCTGAGCCGGCTCACGATCGTCTACTGGTCGATCGAGGGCTTCATCCAGGTGCTCTGGGCGAATTGCACGACTTGGGAACTGCTGCCCACTTTGGGCATTTTGCTCGGGATTTCCGCGCTCGTGAATGCGATCAGCATCTGGCGCTTTAACCACGGGCACATCTTCGAATAGCGTCCTTTAGTCGTTAGGCGGCTATTTGCCGCCGGTCACCGTGTAGCCCTCGGCGCGGAGGTCTTCCGCCAGTTCCAGCTCCATCTGCACCGCGGCCTCGAAGGGCATCGGGTTGAGATGGGCGAACAGTTCCGGAAGCAGGCGCACCCCGTATTTCTTCACCGTCCAGGCCGACTTGTAGCCGTGTTTGTGATTCTCGAACCGATGTTCCACCGGCAGCCCGGTCATGCCGACATAGACGCAGGGTTTGGCCGAATCGCGCCGGCGATTTGCCCTGACCACGGAGGGGTGCTTGAGGACAGCATCATCGAGCAGGATCACGTAGACGTTGTGATGAAACTCGGCCTGCTTCATTCAGAGATTTTAACCGCGGATCTCGCGGATGACACGGATGAGAGGGGGTGGTTCTGCCGCTTTTTTCCGATCCGCGTAATCCGCGGTTGTTTTTCCCGTTGACGGCCAGCCTGATAACATGTGCTTTAGAACGTATGAAACGGCTTCTGCGACTCTGAACGAAATTCACCCGCAAACCTTTTAGCCGGTCGCAGCAACAGGAGTTTAATCTCCGGATGGATAAGAGATCGCGGGTGCGCTAGTCGCCTTGCGCGGCCGATTCCGCGAACGCGACTTCGCCTGCGCGCAGCTCGAGCGCGACCTCTTCCGGCGTGCCGAAAACGCGCGCGCGTTGCTCGTCGAACTCGCCCTCCCAGCGCCCGACCACCACCGTAGCGAGGCAGTTGCCGATCAGGTTCACGCAGGTGCGGCCCATATCCATCAGCTCATCGACCCCGAAAATAACCGCTACCCCGATTGGACCGAGGCCGGCGGGGAGAAACGTGTTCAGCGTCGCGAGCAGGATGACCAGCGAAGCGCGCGGCACCGCGGCCACGCCTTTCGACGAAATCATGAGCGTGAGCATCATCACGATCTGCTGTCCGATTCCCATGTGCACTCCGGTCGTCCCCTCGGCCGCCTGCGCGACAAAGACGGAAGCAAGCGCGAGATACAAGGTCGAGCCGTCGAGGTTGAAGGAGTAACCGGTCGGCATGACGAAGCCGACAATCCTTTTCGGCACGCCGAAGCGCTCCATCGCTTCCATCGCCTTCGGCAAAGCTGATTCACTGCTCGTGGTCGCGAAGGCGATCGCCGCCGGCTCGCGCACTGCCCTGATGAATTGCCGCAACGGAATCCGCGCGAGCAAAATGACCGCGCCGAAAACGAGCCCGACAAAAAGCCCGAGCCCGAGATAGAGCGAGAGAATCAGATTCCCGAGATGCTTGAGCACTCCGAGACCTTGCGTGCCGACGGTGTGCGCCATCGCCGCGCCCACGCCGATCGGCGCGAACATCATCACGTAGTTGGTGAACTTGAACATCACCTGCGACAGGCTCTCCATCGCGCGCAGGATCGGTTTTCCCTTTTCGCCCACGGCCGACACCGCCATCGCGAAGAGGACCGCGAAGGCGACGATCTGAAGAACGTCGCCGTGCACCATCGCTTCCACCACGCTCGCCGGGAAAGCGTGCACGATCGTCTCGACCATCGTCTTCGGGTGCGCCGAGCCGATCTTTTGGATGATGTCGGTATTCGGCGCGACCAAGAGAACGCCGAGGCCGGGCTTGGTGAAATTCACCACCGCGAGCCCGATGAAGAGCGCTGCGGTAGTAACGACTTCGAAATAAATCAGCGCCTTCACGCCCATGCGGCCGACTTTTTTCAGATCGCCGCCGCCCGCGATGCCGACGACGAGAGTCGAGAAAACCAAGGGTGCGATGATCGACTTGATCAGGTTGAGAAAAATATCGCGGAGGAAATAAACCGCGTTGCCCCAATCCGGCCGGAGCCAGCCGATGAATCCGCCGACGACCAGGCCGATCATGATCTGGGTGGTGAGCGACGGGCGATACCAAGGGCGGCGGTTCATTGGTCGTCCGCAGATTACGCAGATTTACGCAGATTGGGGAAAGATCGAGTGAAGGGTTTTTAAATCTGCGTAAATCTGCGAAATCTGCGGATGATCCTAACCAACCTGCGCTGCACCTACTGCGGTTTTCGCTACGATTGGCAACAACTGCACAACGTTTGCATCGCCTGCGGTAAACCACTCTTCGCGGAGTATGACCTGGCCGCGATCAGGCAAACCTTCACCCGCGAAAAATTAGCGGGGCGTGAGAAGTCGCTCTGGCGTTACCGCGAGGTGCTGCCGCTCCCGGCGGAGGTGGAACCGGTGTCGTTAGGCGAAGGAGGTACGCCGCTCCTGCCGGTCGTGCGCTGGGGTCGCGAGCTCGGATTGAGCGATCTCTGGGTGAAGGATGAAGCGCAGAACCCGACCCAGAGTTTCAAGGCCCGCGGCATGACCGTCGCGGTCTCGATGGCGAAATACCTCGGCGCGACCAAGCTCGCGGTCCCGACCGCGGGCAACGCTGGCGGCGCGCTCGCAGCCTATGCGGCGCGAGCCGGCCTGGAGGCGCACATTTTCATGCCGAGCGACACGCCGCGCGCGAATGTGATCGAGTGTCGCGAAGTCGGCGCGCACGTGACCTTGATCGATGGCCTGATCACCGACTGTGGCGCCGAGATCGCGCGCCGTAAGGAAGCGGAAGGCTGGTTCGATGTATCCACTCTGAAGGAACCCTACCGAGTCGAGGGCAAGAAAACCCTCGGCTACGAAATCGCGGAGCAAGCCGGCTGGGAGTTGCCCGATGTGGTCCTCTATCCGACCGGCGGCGGCACCGGTCTAATCGGAATGTGGAAAGCCTTCGACGAAATGGAAACGCTCGGCTGGATCGGAAAGAAAAGGCCGCGGATGTTTTCCGTGCAGGCCGCCGGCTGCGCGCCGATCGTCCGCGCTTTCGAGCAAGGCGCTGAGTTCGCCGTGGAGTTCCCCGACGCCCAGACCAGGGCTTCCGGCCTGCGCGTGCCCAAGGCGGTCGGCGATTTTCTCATGCTCCGGATCCTCCGCGATTCCGGCGGCGGCGCGCTCACGGTCGAAGACGAAGAGATGATCCGCGAGACCGGTGTGGTCGGCGCGAGCGAAGGTCTCTTCGTCGCCCCGGAAGGCGCGGCCTGCTTTGTGGCGCTGAAAAAGCTTGTCTCGTTAGGCAAAGTCACCCCGGAGGAGCGGGTGATCATTTTCAACACTGGCTCGGGCATCAAGTATCTCGAGTGCTACGAGTAGAGAAGCAGGCGTTACTCCATGGTCACGACTACTTTGCCGCGAGCATGTCCTTTCTCGAGATAGCGGATCGCTTCCGCGATGTCGTTCAATGGGTAAGTCCGGTCGATCACCGGCTTCACCTTTCCAGACTGCATGAGATCGCCCAGGATGGTCAGGTCTTTTTTCGTCAATTCGGCGATAAACATGCCCATCTTCTGACTGATGAACGGCGACCACAAAAAAGCCTGGAGCGGGCGCACCATGGGTCCAAGAAGTCCGCCGTCGCTCGGTCCTCCGCCGCCGATCAGCACGCAGATACCTTTGGGCTTGAGCGCGCGGCGAAAGCCTGACAACGGCTGGGTTCCGACGTTGTCGAGAATGAGGTCGTAACGCTGCTCGGCCTGGGTGAAATCTTCCTTGGTGTAATCAATCACATGATCCGCGCCCAACGATCGGACCAAGGCGAGATTCCTCGTGCTGCAGACGCCGGTCACCTCTGCGCCGAATGACTTGGCGATTTGCACCGCGAAGGTCCCCACCCCTCCGGAAGCGCCGTTGATCAGCACTTTCTGGCTCGGCTGGATGTGTCCTTTATCGCGCAGACCCTGCAAGGCGGTGACGGCTGCGATCGGGACCGCCGCGGCCTGTGCAAAAGTTATGTTGGCTGGCTTGAGGACGATCGCTTTGTCGGCACGGACACAAACATACTCGGCAAAGGCGCCGTTTCTTGCGCCAAAGACTTCGTCGCCGGCGTTGAACTGAGTCACATTCTTCCCGACCGCTTCGACCACGCCCGACATATCGACGCCGAGACGCGGATCCTTCGGTTTGCGCAGGCCTACGCCCATGGCGCGCATGATATAGGGTGTGCCTTCGATGAAATGCCAGTCGAGCGGATTAATCGCCGCGGCCCGCACTTTGACCAGAACCTGATCGTCGTTTGGGGCGGGCTTCTTGATCTCTTTGATCTGGAGCACATCGGGCGAGCCGTAGTCGGTGTAGACGACGGCTCTCATGTGCGGCTCTCCGGTTTCGAGCGGATCCTGCCGCGCGCCCGTGGCCCAGGCATAAACGGCGAATCCTCCGAGCAGGACGAGGATGAAATAGAAAATCCAGCGAATCTTGAATTTGCGGCGGGGCGATGTTTTGGCGTTTCGTGTCATGGTGAAGTTCCTCCTCATCCGGGATCAAATCGGCCCGCGCGAGTGTCGCAACTGGACCGCGCCGGCGAGAAAGGCGACGGCGATGACCAGCCCGATCCATAGCCCCGGCGTGCTGAGAAATTTCAACGGCGCGAGTTGCGTCAGCCGATCGACGATCGGAACCACCGCGCCATCCGGCTGTGGCACGACCACGAAAGCATCCTCGTAACTACCAAACACGCAGCGCCCGAGCATATGGGCGAAATAGGTAGTGTTGAACGCTATCTCCTCGACGATGCAGACCGCGAGCCATGGAAGCACCGCCCAGAGAAAAGTCGCGCGCCGCGCCCACGCGGAGACGAGGAGCAGCCAGCAATAAACAGGCGCCGCCCAAAGCACCGACGTGACGATGCCGTAGAGGAGGATGACCGAGAGCTGGAAAAACGGCAGCCGTTCCCAAGTGGTTACGCCGAGACCGAACGGCAGCAACGTGAGCGTGCTAATCAAGAGGATGATGACCTGTGTGACCTCGACGAGCACGAAGGTGACAAGCGGCAGAATGACCATCGGAACGCTCAGCTTCGCGAGCACGCTCGTCAGGTCGGAAACCGGAAGCGATTTCCAGAAGAGGATGCTGCGATCGCGGCGTTCGCCGTGGAGCGCGTCGAGGCAATAAAAGATCGCGACGAGAAACGCGGTCAGCATCAGGATGATTGCCGCGAAATCGTAGGGTTGCTCGATGATCGCCCGCTGCCTATCTGGGTCGAGCAGGAGCAGCGCCCTTCGGCGATGCGGCAAGCCGATTGCGCTGATCGCGTAACCAAACACGACGAGCCCGCTGACGATGAGCGGCGCGAGGTAGATCGAACGGTTCTCCCAAAGTTCGCGCCGGACCGACCAATAGAAAGGCCGGTTCGACGCGGGCCCGTTGTAGCCGGGGGCGGTGACCCCGGCGGCCGAAGATTCAGTGGGATTCATTTTTGCACCTCCTGCGGCCGGCCGGGGTCAACGCCCCCGGCTGCAACTGCGCTACTTACCACCGCCACAAACAGGTCGGCGATGCTGGGCGTGCGCACTTCACCGAGCGCGGCGAGCTGCGCGCGATCGGCCTGCTTGAAAATAAAAAGACTTCGGCCTAACGACTGCCGTTCGTGCAACGGCTGGAGCGCGCGCGCCGCCACGGCCTGCTCGGGCAGCGCGATCAACTCCGCGTAACGGGTCTCGAATTCCTCCATGCTGCAGGCGAGCGCGATCCGCCCGCGATGGATGAACATGAGATCGGTGATGACGTGCTCGATCTCCTCCACCTGGTGCGTCGTGACCACGATGGTGCGGCTGTGGTCGAAATAATCGTTCAGGAGCGAATCGTAGAATTGCTTCCGATAAAGGATGTCGAGCCCGAGGGTCGGCTCATCGAGCACGAGCAACTTCGCATCGATCGCCATGACGAGCGCGAGGTGCAGTTGCGCCACCATCCCTTTTGATAATTGGCCGATCTTCTTCCGGCGCCCGATATCGGTCCGGGCCAGGAACGTTTCCGCCTTCGTGCGATCGAAGCGCGGATGCACGCCGGCCACGTAATGCACCGCCTGCCAGACCCGCATCCACCGCGGCAAGACCGCGACATCGGCGACGAAACAAACCTCGCGCATGAGCTGATCGCGCTGCGTCCAGGGATCGCGCCCGAGGACGGTGAGTTGCCCCTCAAACGGCGTCAGGCCGAGGATCGCGTTGAGCACTGTGGTCTTGCCCGCGCCGTTCAATCCGATGAGCCCGAGAATGCGGCCCTCCTCGACGCGCAAATCCACCCCATCGAGCGCGACGGTTGTCCCGAAAGATTTGCGCAGACCGCGTGCTTCAATGCAGGCCATGGGGTTAGCGTTTCTCCTTCCCGCTCTTGGGCGACGGCGCCGGATTGGCCGCCGCTTCCAGTTCCTTCGTCGTCAGGCCCAGGCGCTCGATCGTGGCGACGATTCTGGGCCAATCCTCGGTCAGAAATTTCTCGCGCTCACCCTGGAGTAGAAGACGGCGCGCGCCTGGCCTAACGAACATCCCGAGTCCGCGTTTTTTCTCCACCAGCGCCTCATCGACCAGGCCCTGGTAAGCCTTCAGCACGGTCAGCGGATTGACCAGGAACTCGGCTGCGACCGTGCGGACCGAAGGGAGCGGATCGCTTTCGTTCAGGACGCCGTCGAGGATCATATGCACCACCCGGTCGCGAAGCTGGCGGTAGATCGGCAGACTGTGGTGGAACTCATGGGCCATCGGTCTTTCAGTCAGGAAAAGAGACGTCGGCGGTTGGTTGATCGCGTTTCATATAGTGTTGTAGTTAACTATAACACCAGATCGCAATCAAGCTTTTTTTGGGCCGGGGCTTTCACCGCGCAAAGCACAGGGAAGGGGCGCGAGCGGGTGCAAGATCCGGAGGCTACAAAGCGCGCGCCGAAATGGTGCGCGATGCAGGGTTCGAACCTACATCCCACCCACTGAACATCAAGGAGTTACGCCTGCCGACTCACAAATAGACTCACAAGAAATCCGGCGCGGCTTCGAGATTTGCGAAGTGATTCGGTCTTGGGTTGATCTGCCACAGGCATTGCAGGCCGCTATTCTGGCGATTGTTCGCAGCTATACGCGAGACTTGTCCATAACCGCATGCCGGCAGGCGTTGACCGGTCGCCCGAGCCCCGAAGGGAAAGAGCTCGGGCGATCCGCGCCAAGTGGAAGGGAAACCGGCTGTGGGCAAGTCGGTCGGGAGGAGGGCAAATGACGCACGCAGAGCTGCTGCGAGAGGTCCTGCGGGGCTCCCTGCTCGTCGTCGGCGAGTATCGAGGATCGCGCGCAGAGTTGGCGGGTTACGTGGATAGAAAATCGGGCGAGGCGATGCACTGCATCCGCGCCATTCACTTAATTGAATGCTTGTGCCGGGGGCTGGTTGATCGGGCGATCATCATGCAGAGGCTCCCGGAGACAATCGAAACGGTTGAAGAGGCTCAGGCGGCATTCAGGTATGTCCGGGGTCGAAAGTATGCCTTCTTCCTGGAGTCGATGCGGTGGGAGCGCGGTCAGGTCACTGGCTGGATGGGCGCTCGCGACCCGCAGGAAATTGCCGAGCTTGAGGAGGCGGGGGGGGCGCCCGGCGGGGGGGGGCCCCCCCCCCAGCAAGGTTTTTTTGTTTATAAAAAAAACCCACCCCATA
>JBBSED010000042.1:0-35658 GCA_038240025.1 Chthoniobacterales bacterium | reverse complement strand
CAACGATCGGGAGCTGCAACTTGAGTTGGCGGCCGGCTACCTCAAAGTCGGAGACGTCCAGGGTAAGCCCTATCGCCCGAATCTCGGCGACAGCACGGGAGCGTTGGCGAGTTATCGCAAGGCGGAGGAAATTCTCCAGTCAGTGAACGCGACCGACCCGGGCAACTGGGAAGCGCGCCGTTACCTGAGCATCGCCTGGCAAAACATCGGTCGTTTGCAGAACCGCCTAGGCGAATGGTCAACCGCGTTGGCGAGCGAACGAGAGGCGGTGACCATCAGCGAAGGATTAGTCTCTGCCGATCCGGATCGCGCCGCTTATCGCAGTCTTCTCGCAGATAACTATCTGCATTTTGGAGAGGCGCTTTATCAGCCGGAGCGCGGTGCCACCGTGGCGGATCAACGGGAGGCGATCGCCTGGTTCCGCAAGGCCCTGCACCTCCATGAGGCGCTCGGCGCGGCCGAGCCCGGCAGTGCCAGTTATCGTTACGCCGCCGGCGTGGATTATGAATACATCGGCATCGTTTCCACCCAGTTGGGAGACCGGACCGGTGATCCGAAAAATTATGGCGCGGCCCTGGAGAATCATCGAGCCGAACTAAAAATTAATGAAGCCCTGGCCGCTTCGGATCCAGGGAACGGGACCTATCGGCGAATCCTCGCCGATGTTTATAGCGAGGTGGGGAACGCGCAATTGAAGCTGGAGCGAACCACCGAGGCCTTGGAAAATTTCCGCCGCAGTCTGAGAATCTTTGAAGCGATCAGAGCATCTGATCCGACCAATGTGGAAGCGCAAGGCGACGTGGCCAACTCGTATTTCGCCGTGAGTCAGGCGCTGGCGCAAAGCGGTGATTTGAGCGCCGCCCTCGAGCTGGCCGGCCAAGCCGTCGTCATCAACCAAGAGTTGAGCAAAGCGGACCCGGCCAACGCGGAAACGAGAGGGAACCTGCTCGTGAGGTTGGAAGCAATGGGCGAGATGCGCGAAAAAACGGGGGATCTGGATGGCGCACGGGAAAACTATCAGCAGGCTCTGTTTATCCTGGAATCGTGGTCGAAAGCCGATCCGAAAAATGTCACGATTCGCCAACGCGTGAGGGTTGAAGAGGCCAACGTTGCCCGGATTCATGAACCGGTGGCAGTTGATCGCCAAGCGACCAACGAGTGAAATTAAACAGGCCGACGCCCTGCTGGAATAAATCTATTCCGCAGGATGATTCCTCCGCGCTAACGACGACTCTTAACGATCTGGAAGATGTTTCCGGGCGCGATATCGGCCACGTTCCACGATACGTCCGGCGGCCTGGCTTCATCTTCAGCGCGCGAACAAAAATCTCCTCGCAGCCTGACGGCGCGCACAGCACTTGCACGCGGGGTGCGCTGTGGTTCAGTCCACGAGTTTGACCATGGATAAATTCTCCTTCCGCCGCGGCGCCCTTCCGCTCTGCTGCCTCGTGTTGCTCGTCGCCGGCTGCGGAAAGAAAACCGAAACCGCGAGCCCGGCTACGCCTTCTCCGACCGCCGCCGTTTCACCCGCCAACGCCGCCGGGCCCACGCCCGCCCCGCCGCTCACCGGCAACGTGACGCCCGCGATTGTCGAAGTAGGTCCGGACTCGATCAGTCATTATCTCCATTTCCCGGACGACCCGGAGGCAGCGAAGCGGAATAGCGTGGTGCAGTTCTATTGCGACGTGAGCGACGAAGGCGTGGTCGAGGCGACCTACGGATTGATCGGGAAAGACGAAGCGTTCAAAGCCGCGGTGCAAACGGCCCTCGACTGGGGTCACTTCACGCCGGCGAAAATCGATGGTTTTCCGACCGCGGTCTATCTCGGGGGCACGGTGATTTTCGCGCATGAAAAAGGCGCGCCGGTGATCGTGGTCTCGCTCGCGACCCACGACCGGGAGCGCGTCGGCAAGCTGGCGAATTACATCCAGCCCCAACTGCTCGGCGGATTGCGCCGCCAGGTCGCGAAAATCATCCGGCAGATTCCGCACAACTCCCCGGTCTCCGGTGCGGCGCAGGCCGTCGCGGAAATCGACCCGTCAGGCAAGCTGACCGGCACCTCGCTGGTGGGCGAGGCGCCGAAAGGCAGCGGGCTCGGAGAGTTGCTCACGGTCTCGATCAAAGGCGCGCAATACACGCACGCGTTTGAGAACGGCAAGGCCGTGGCCGGCGCGGTCGACGTAGTCGCGGACTTCAGCAAGCTCTAGCCGGTCCGCGGTGGGGCTGCAGCCGTTCACCCGCGCCTCCCGCCGGGAGGCGGCTACAGCGCGACCGCGTCTTCGGTGGCGTCGGGGGTTTTCTCGAAGTGCAGTTGGCCGACGCGCCGACCGTCGGTCTGGGTGACCGTGATCAGATATTCTTCGATCTTCACCTGCTCGCCCTGTTTCGGGAGATGGCCTAACAAGTGGGTAACATAGCCGCCGATCGTGCTCACGTCGGAATTCTCCAGCTCCAGCCCCGCGAGATCGCGCAGCTCATAGAGCCCGAGCGTACCATCGACCGTAAACTCGTGGTCGTTGATCTTGCGGAACTCGGCGTGTTCGGTGTCGAACTCGTCCTGAATATCGCCGACCAATTCCTCGAGAATATTTTCCATGGTCACCATCCCGACCGTGCCGCCGTATTCATCGACCACGATCGCGAGGTGCGCGTGCCGCACGAGGAAAAGATTGAGCAGCTTCTCGAGCGGCATCATTTCCGGCACCGGGATGAGCTCGCGCTTGATCGTCAGCAGATCTGGCTGCGGATGGCGCATCAGCGGCACCAGCTCCTTGATGTGGATCTGGCCGACCGCATTATCGAGATGCCCGCGACAAAGAGGAAAGCGGGTGTGCCGCGAGGCGAGCGCTTTCTCCACGTTATCATCGAAGCTCTCCTCGAGATCGAGATAGACCACGTCGCCGCGCGGCGTCATGATGTCGCGCACGACGCGCCGGCGCATGTCGAGGGCGTTGACCAGGATGTCCCGGCCAATCGAAGAGACTTCATCCGATTCTTCGCTTTGATCGAGGATGAGGCGCAGCTCTTCCTCGCTGTGCGCGAGCTCGGCGCCGCTGACCGGTTTCAAACGCAGGAGTTTTTGCAGGAAGAAATTGGAAGAGTGATTCAGCAAAAAGATAAACGGCAGGAAGATGGTGTGGAAAATCGAGAGCGGCCTAACGAGTCGAAGCGAGACCGGGAGCGGGCTGGTGATCGCGACATACTTGGGGGCCAGCTCGCCGAAGACGATGTGCAGAAAGGTGATCCCGATAAAGGCGAGGACCACGGAGATCGTGGTCACCACGGCGACCGAGTGCACATGCACGAGCGCGAAGGCGGGCTGAAGGATGCTCGCGAGAAATTGCTCGCCAGCCCAGCCGAGACCCAGACTGGCCAGAGTCACCCCGAGCTGGGTTGCGGACAGATAGGAGT
The DNA here is from genome assembly GCA_038240025.1 of Chthoniobacterales bacterium. Lineage (GTDB taxonomy): Bacteria > Verrucomicrobiota > Verrucomicrobiia > Chthoniobacterales > UBA10450 > Palsa-1392. The sequence goes on along the minus strand of JBBSED010000042.1, from coordinate 32,247 downwards.
CGAGATGCCCGCGCACGTGCTGGGCGAAGATGGCGCGCGGATCACCTTCATCGACAAGCGAGACGAGCTGGCTGCTCCGCACCTTGATGATGGAATACTCCGCCGCGACGAAGAAGCCATTCAGGCCCACCAGGGCAGCGATAGTCGCAATCTTGCCGAAAAGAATCCCGGGGGTATCCCAGTGTTCGGCGAAGCCTTCGGCCAACGTGGCGGAGGCAAAGAAAAAAAGAAACGAACTCATGATGCGGCGGCGAACTTTCGCACCCCGCGCAGACCGGCGAAAGCCGTGCTACCAGCTCGACTTCGTGACGCCCGGGATGAACCCGTTCGAAGCGAGCTCGCGGAAGGTGAGGCGCGAAACCTTGAAGCGGCGAATGAAGGCGCGCCGGCGGCCGCTCACTTCGCAGCGATTCACCACCCGGGTGGGGCTGGCGTTGCGGGGCAGTTGCGAGAGCCCGATGTAATCCTTCTTCGCCTTGAGCTCAGCGCGCAGGGCGGCGTATTTCTCGACCGTCTTGCGCTTGCGTTCGTTGCGATTGATCCAGGATGTTTTCGCCATAGGGAACGCGGAAGCTAGCGGGAATGGTGGGAGGCGCAACCGAAAACTTCCCGTTCTGTCGGCTCGGGATCGATCGCCCGCGGCTCTCACCCCGCGGGCGATCTACCCAGAACAGCGCCGCCGGTTCCGACGCTCCCGCGCCGGGGCGGTAACTGCATCCATGGCCCCATGGCGTTTCTCTCCAGCCGGTTGCGTGCCGTCAGCAGCGGGTCGTCCGATCGCTGCTGATTTTCGCGCGATGTCAGATGTCTTCACCGGGTCACGACCCGGACTCAAACAAGTGGGCGCTGGCGGTTTAAACAATGGACGAAACGCTCGTTCGACGTATGGTCACGAGCATTACGACGACCCTACGGCGACCGGTCGGCGATCTCCTGCTCCAATCATTCCGACCCGGGTCCAAGACCCGAATACCATGAGATGACAGAAGTGTAAGTGACCGAAAGGCACTCCCGCAGGTCTTACCTTACGAACCAATATCATTATGCATTCACGCACTCCACTTTCGATGGTCATGGCCGCGCTACTCCTCGGTAGCCTCGCTCAGGCGGACGTAGTCCCGGTCAAAGAGGTTTTTGGGACGGCTTCCGATGGGACGATTTTGCATTGGATAGCCTACACGCCGACGACCCCCGGGCCGTGGCCGGTCGTGCTGGTGATCCATCCCGGCGGCTTCATTTCCGGCGGCCCTTCGAGCTCGGCAAATATGGTTGCGTGTTCGCAGGACTTAGCCGCCTCCGGTTATCTCGCGCTTTCGATTGAATACCGGCTCGCGCCTCCCGGGAGGCTGCCGGGTCAGACTTCGCTCGGGCTTTTCCCGGATCAAACCGCCGACGTGAAACTCGCCGTGCGCACCGCGCGCAATGACCCGCGTGGCAACGGGCAGGTGGGCGCGGTTGGCGGTTCTGCGGGCGGTTATCACGCCACCTACGCCGCGGCCACCGGCACGCGCGGCGACGATCGGGTAGATGTCGCGGTGAGTCTCTCCGGTGCGTATGACTTAAGCGACTTCAGCCTCAGCTGGAACATCGAGGACTTCACTAAGAACATCACGGCTTTCGTCGGCGTGACCACGGCCAGTGTCACGGCCCTCCGCGGTGCCTCGCCCGCCTGGTTGCTCGATCGCACTATCTCGCCGCTTTATCTGGTGAACACGGTCGGGGATCCGATGCCTTACGTGCAGCTCTCGGATCTGCTCGCGCATCTTGAAGCCGTCGGGGCGGGAAATTACCAGGCCATCACCCTCCCAGGTAACCTGCATGCGTTCGCCAACTGGTCGGCGGTAAAGGCGCCCGCCCTGCAATTCCTTGCCGCCGGCTTCGCTGGTGTACCACCCCCCTCGCCTTCCCCGGCACCCACTCCGGGTCTGCCTAACGATAAACAACTGCTCAATGTCTCCACCCGCGCCGGAGTCGAGAACGGGAGTGGCGTCATGATCGGCGGCTTCATCGTGACCGGAGCGAACGCCAAGCGCGTGGTCCTGCGCGGCCTCGGACCCTCGCTAACCGGCAACGGGGTCACGGGCCCTCTGAGTGATCCGGTGCTCCAGCTTTTCGACAGCGCAGGCGTGCTCGTGGAGACCAACGATAACTGGTCCCTCCCGAGCGTGCCCGGCGACCTGATGCCATCCAATCCTCAGGAGTCACTCTTGACCGCGATCCTGCCGGCGGGAAATTACACCGCGATCCTGAGCGGGGTGAATGCCGGTCTCGGCATCGGACTCTTCGAACTTTACGATGTCGACTCAAGTGATTCGCGAGTCGCCAATATCTCCACCCGCGGTACGGTCGGCGCCGGCGGCGACGTCCTCATCGGCGGCTTCATTGTCGGCGGAACCAATCCGACGCAGCTCATCGCACGCGCCCTCGGGCCTTCGCTGAGTTCGTTAGGCGTCCCTGGCGCGCTGGCTGATCCCAGGCTGGAATTGCACAACGGCGATGGCACCCTGGTCGCGGCCAACGACAGCTGGCAATCGGACCAGGCGCAGGAAATCACCGCGACCAATCTCGCGCCGGGCGATCCGCGTGAAGCGGCGATCGTGGCGACGCTCGCTCCCGGGAACTACACCGCGATCATCTCGGGCGCGGGAGGTTCCACCGGAGTCGCGTTGGTCGAGGTCTACGATCTCGCGCCGCTCTAGCGCCCTCGGAAGCCCGCGCTAGCTTTCCCGGCCACGTGGTGACGCCGCGAAAAACGATAGAGTTGCGCCATGTTTCCGCTCGCTCGAAAGACCCTGCCCGCTAGTGCCGACGAGCTTCGCGACGCAATCGAAAAAGGGCTCCGCGAAGCCGTGCGCGCGCCCGGGCTGCTGGTCACGATCGACGATAAAAATTATCCCGAGCTCGCGGCCATCCGCGTATCGCTCGACCAGGCGAGCATCGGGGATCGCCCGCCGCGACTCGGCGTGGCCGTTGGTCTTACCACGCCCGCACTGCGAGTAGAGAATATCGAAATAACCGGTCGCGGCATCCGGGTGCAAAGCGCCGCGGTCGATGTGTGCTGCCGCGCCCGGGACGTGCAGATCAACCAGGCGGAGGACAAGGCGGGCCATCTCGTGTTGCTCCTGCAAAGCGCCGCCGAAGGCTCGATCGAAGTGGCAACGTCAGTGGCCGATCTCGAGGCGCTCCTGAGCGTGGAAGCGACCAAAGCGGCGGCGAAACAGGGCGTCACCATCGAAGAAGTGCGGATCAATCTGCAGACCCGCTCCGAGCGCGTGCTCGACGTCGTAGTGCAGGTGCGCGCGAAGAAAATGTTTCTCAGCGCGACCGTCCGCATCACCGGCGGCCTCGAGATTGACGACCAACTCAACGCGCGCCTGCGTGATCTCAAATGCACCGGGGAAGGCGCGCTCGGCGGGCTCGCTTCCGGTTTCATCGCGCCGTATTTGCAGCGGTTCGATGGCCGCGCTTTCGCGCTCGCCGCCTTGCCGCTCGGAGAGATCCGCCTGCGCGACGTGCGTCTGGCCGCCGGCGCGGAGCTACGGGTGACGGCGCAATTCGGAAGCGCCGCCGCCTAACGAGAAAGACTGGCCACACCATTTGGCCTGACCCGCTTTTCAGCGTTGCGGGTCCCTCGCGAGCGAGGGAGGAAGAGGGAAGTTTAGGCGCCTGTCCAGTAGTAGGCACTCCCGGCGTAGTAATCGTAGCCTGGCGAACGAGAGTCCACGGCACCATCGTCAGCTTGTTACCCTAGTTGATGAACTGGTCATCAAACGAGACCGCGGCAAAAGCCACTTTCCCAGTATGGGTCTCGATGATGACGTCTTTGAGGGCGCGCTGGCTATAGACATCCAGCGGCAACAACAAATCATCCCCCGACTGGAGAGATAGTGCCGGCTCGAAAACCAATCCCTGGTTTGAGTACTGACCTTGCGGGAACTTCCGCTTGGCCGTTCAAAAATATAGCACAGTCGGGTCCGATTCGGCGAAGACCGCGGGATGACGCGCGCCCAGTTCTGGTCCACCTTCCCCGCGCACCTTCTCCCTGCCTCACGACATGCTGATCAAACTAGGTTTCGACATTCAATTTGAGCTCCGCGGACCGACTCCGATGGTCCTGATGCTCTTCGTCCATCCTTCGCGGGTGGCTGATCTACGGGCGCCGGAAAAGCTCGTGCTCGAGCCGCAGATCCCGGTCAGCCATTACACCGATCTCTTCGGGAACCGCTGCGCGCGCATTCTCGCGCCGGCGGGCCATCTTCGCCTCGCGCTCGAGACTTTGATCGAGGACAGCGGCGATCCCGACCTGCAATCGCCCGACGCCGTCCAGAACCGGATCGAAAATCTACCTGACGAGACTCTTAGCTATTTGATGCCGAGCCGTTACTGCGAAGTCGACAAGCTGACCGACATCGCGTGGAAGCTCTTCGGCGAAACGCCGCCGGGCTGGGAACGGGTCAGAGCGATCTGCACCTGGGTGCATCATCACATCACCTTCGGCTACCATTTCGCCCATCCTTCGAAGTCGGCCTTCGACGTTTACTCGACCGGCGAAGGGGTCTGCCGCGATTTCAGTCATCTCGCGCTCACCTTCTGCCGCTGCATGAACATCCCCGCGCGCTACGCGACCGGATACATGGGAGACATCGGCGTGCCGCTGGTGCTGCCAATGGATTTCAGCGGCTGGTTCGAGGTTTATCTCGGCGACCGCTGGCACACCTTCGATGCCCGGCACAACGTCGCCCGCATCGGGCGGGTGGTGATGGCGACCGGGCGGGATGCCGCCGATGTCGCGCTGACGACCAATTTCGGGAGCGCGACGTTGCAGAAATTTTTCGTGCTCAGCGAGGAAGTGCAAAACGAGACTGCGCCGACGAGCTGAATCCCGACTTTAACCTTACACTTACACTTCACCAACACCCTCCCTCAAAAGACCCGTGTAAGTGTAAGTGCAGGTGTAAGATTAAAGTGGGAAGGCGAGCCGCTACTGCTTACTCAAGCGCCAGAAGAGCACGCCCCCGATCACGAGGAAAAGCACGTTCGGAAACCAGACGAGCAATTCCGGGTGAATCTTCGCGTTCGCGCGCAGGGTATCCGCGATGATGATGAAGAGGAAATAGAAGATCGCCACGAGCAGACCGGTGGCGAAGCCGACCGAGGTTTCGCGCCGGTGGGTGGTGATACCTAGCGGCACCCCGATGAGCGCAAAGGCGAGGCAGGAAAACGGAAACGAGAAGCGCTTGTTGATCTCCGTGCGCGTCGCGCTTCGATCTTTGCGGTTGCCGGATTTGAGCTGGTCGAGCAATTCCGTAAGCGAAAGCGCGGATCGGGTCGGCCGCTTTTTTTCTTTCTCGTAAAGCTCCTCGAGACTGATCGGCAGCGTCCCTTCCGCCATGCTGATGCCGTCGCGAATCCGTCGCAGATCGTAGGGATTCTTTTCGTCGCGCTCCTCGTAGCGGGCGTTGTAGAGATGCAAAAGCAGCCGCTTGTTTTCGAGATCGGCCTCGAGCATCCCGGTGCGCGCGTGGGTCACCCGGACCGGGAGCGAATGCTCGTCCATCTGGAAGACAATGATGTTCTCCAGCTTGTTGCCCTCTTTTTTCCCGACATAGATTTTCCGGCCGGGAAACTGGTCGATCACCTGGTCGCCGCCAAAGAGCGCGATCGGGTTGCTCGTCGCGAGATCGAAAATGCTGCTTCGCAATTTCTCCTGCGCGGCTGGCGCGACGTCGACGTTGAGCCACAAACAAATCGCCGTGCAGACGAGCGCGAGCCCGGCGAGCGGGACACAAATCCGGGTCACGCTCACGCCGTTGGCCTTCAGCGCGATCAATTCGTTATCCGCCGAGAGCCGGCCGAAAACAAGGAGGATGGCAGTCAGCAGTCCCCACGGGATGGTGAAAATAAGCGAGAAGGGCAGGACGTAGGCGATGAAAACGAGAAGATAATGCAGCGGCACATCGTGGTTCACGAGCAGCGGGAGGAGCTTGCGGAAGATGTTGCCGACCACGAGCACGAGGCTGAGCACGGCGATCGCGAAGAGCACATTCACGAGCAGCTCGCGGCCGACGAAACGGTCGATCAATTTCATTCCTGCCGCTCAGTCTAGCGGGCTTTTCCCGCCCCGCCACGACTACGGGGTTCGGGCGACGAGGCGCAACTCAGGAAAATATTCCATCCTGTTACGAAATCATTATTGACGGAGGCCGCCGCCGCTTTGTAGAAGACCTGTGATTCCACAAGGAGGTGAACGAGTGAAAAACAAAAATAATGTCGAAGAAAATGCATCCGAAACCCTTTTCCCCCCGAATAATTCCCCGTCGCAGGCGCCGAGTCGTCGGCGATTTCTTGGCCAAGTCACGGCCGCCCTCGCGGGTGGCGCATTCCTGAGCAAGGTCTCGGGCGCTGGCGCCGCCAACTTTGGCGACGGCGTGACCACCACGCTGCCGAGCAACACCGACCTGCGAGTGGCCCAGTCGTTCGCAATCCGCGTCGCGGCGGCCGCGAAAGAAGCGGCCATCCCCGTTCCGCCGCACACCACCAACGGCGACGAGCAGCGTTATCCCGATAAATCGGGCACTTACACGAAGGCCCTCCTCCAGGACGGGATCGGACTCGTTAATCTCCAGGCCTACCACAGTTTTCGGAAGGCGATCAACAGCGGGAAATTCTCCGACTGGGAAAACATCATTGCCGGCGGCACGCGGACTCAGAACGGCCCGTTAGGCGGGCGCGCCTTTGCGCTCGAGGGCAGCGACGATGTGCAATTCGGCAACGCGCCTTCACCGAAAAATCAGGTCCACCAGGTCGTCGTGCCGCCAGCGCCCGCGGTCGCGAGCGAAGCCTACGGGACGGAGCTCGTCGAACTGTATTGGGCGTCGCTCTGCCGCGACATCACCTTCGCCGACTACGGCACCAACCAGCTCTCGATCGCAGCCGCGGCCGAGTTGGACAGCATGCCGGAGTATCGCGGGCCACGTGATAACGCCGGGCACGTGACTCCGGAGAATCTTTTCCGCGGCACTTATCCCGGTGACACGGTGGGGCCTTATGAATCCCAACTCAAGATCATCCCGACATCCTTCGGCGCACAGGCCCTGAGCCAGCAACTCAACTCCTATTTCGCCGGGCAGGACTTCATGACTAACGCCACCACTTTCCTTGCCGTCCAAAACGGCATCGATAGTGGTGAAGTCGTTGTCACCGACCCGGTCCCGCGCTACGTCACTTCCGGGCGCGATCTCGGCACCTTCACGCGGCAGGATGTCCTCTACCAATCCTACTTGGTGGCCGCGTTGGTCCTGAGCGACATTCACACGCCGCTGAATCCCGGAAATCCCTACGCCCACGCCGTCAGGCAGAACGCCTTTGGTACCTTCGGCGGACCCGACATCGCCGCCAGCCTCGGCACCGTTGCGCGCGCCGCGCTGAACAGCGTCTGGTATCAGAAATGGTGGATTCACCTGCGGCACCGTCCGGAGTCGGGCGGGGCGATTCTGCGCCAGATCCTGCAGGGCTTCGGCAACACCCTCGACGCGACCATTCATCCGGTCGCGCTCAACTCACAGGCCGTCGCCACCAGCTTCAGCAAGTTCGGCGATTACTTCCTCTGCCAGGCCTTCCCGGAAGGCTCGCCCTCGCACCCGGCTTACCCGACCGGGCATGGCGCGGTCGCTGGCGCTTGCATCACCATGCTGAAGTTCTTCTACGATGGCAGTTACGTGTTCCCAAACCCGGTCGTGCCGACGAACGACGGGCAGACCCTGCTCCCGTATACCGGCTCCGATGCCGGCCAGATCACCGTCAACGGCGAGCTGAACAAGCTGGCGAACAACGTCTCCTTCGGACACGGCATCCACGCCGGCATCCACTGGCGGAGCGACACGCCCTCCTCGGTCCAGCTGGGCGAGGCCGTCGCCCTCAGCATCCTGCAGGATCGAGCCGCCACCTATGCGGAGCCGTTCACCATCAGCCTGCAAAAAATCGACGGCAGCACCGCCACGATCTCGAACCAATAGCTGGAGATAGCAAGTAAGTCTGCGAAGCCTCGCGGGTCTCGGCCCGCGAGGCTTTTTGCTGACGATTCGAACCGGCGTCAAACCACGAGCTGCCGGGCCCGGATCCCCAAAGGAAAAACCAAGGCGAAGATCGCTCTCCGCCGTGGCTTTCTTTTTTGATCGGCTCCTCGTTCGCTCAGGGGAGCCTGTTTGTCGGTGCAGTTTGGCCTAGAACTCCACGGGCCGACACCCGCGGCGCCGGTCGCACGCACCCGGACCCAGATCGTGATGAACTGAGTGACTCCGTCGATCAACACGCTCGTTCGGCCCGAGCTGACGTAGTCGGGGAACGGCCCATCCTCCTCTGAGGGAAAGCATCGCAGATCGCAACAAAACGACGCATGAGTCGCGTCGTCTCGCTCGATCCCACTGGATCGGGCGAGGACATGCCGCGGTTGATTCGCGTGAACTGCTCTACCGGATCAGTTTGCTAGGTAAAGTTCCGCTTGCTTGATGACGCGCGGGCCGCTGTTTCCCGCCGCTTCAAGGACTGAGCCATCGCTGAGCAAAGTAGCGGTGTGGGCTTCTCGCGCCGCCTTCATGTTGCCGATGGCGCTCCAAGTCCCGCTCTCCGGATCGTAGATTTCCGCACTTGCGGTGATGCCAGTGGAGGAAATGCCCCCAGCGGCCAGAACCTTTCCGTTAGGTAGCAGTGATGTTGTGTGGGAAAAGCGTTTGGTATTGAGCGGACCGGTCAGAATCCATGTCCCGCTAACTGGGTTGTATAGCTCGGCGCTGTCCTACGCACCGTCGACGGTGTTCCGACCTCCAACCACCAAGACGAGGCCACTGGGTAAAAGAGTCGCGGTGTGCAGGTCGCGCCTTGTCTTGAGACTTCCGGTTGCGCTCCACGTGCCGCTTGTTGGGTCATAGATTTCCGCACTCATGGTCGCGTCCCCTCCATCGTTGCCCCCGGCCACCAAGACCATTCCATTCGGGAGGAGGGTCGCCGTGTGGATGGAGCGTCCGAGGCTAAGGCTCCCGGTGGTCGCCCACGTACCGGTCGCCGAGTTATAGAGTTCCGCGCTGGTCAGTTCGCCACTGACATTGTTGAAGCCTCCGGCCACCAAAACCAGGCCGTTGGTGAGCAGGGTGGCGGTGTGTCCTTCCCGGGCGAAATGGAGACTGTGGGTCACCGTCCAACTCGCTGTCGCGGGATCAAAGAGCTCCGCGCTTCCGCTATAGTGGAAACTAGATCCGGTTAGCCCCCCGGCGACCAGGACTCTGCCATCGCTAAGCAGGGTCGCGGTATGACTCTCGCGCGCAACGTTAAGTCGGCCCGTCACTGACCAAGTCTTAGAGGTCGAGTTGTAGATCTCCGCGCTCGTGGTGATCCGACTACCAGCGACTCCCCCGGCGACCAGCACCATGCCGCCTTGCAGCAAGGTCGCGGTGTGATAGTCGCGTGCTGTCTTCAGGCTGCCCGTAGAACGAAAGCGGGAGTCGGCCTCGGAAACCGGCGCCGCCCTATTCGCGAAAACGGTTCCCGCATTAGTGGAGGGAACCATACTCATCGAGGCGATGATCGCGGAGAAGAGCGCGGCGGTGGCGCTGCTCCGAGTGACGGTAAGCTGGCGATGCGTCATGCGATGACTCCTCATCAGGAGAATGGTGAAAATCCGGACGCCGGTCAATGCTGAAGTGCCTACCCTGCGCGAGGGCCCAAAACCCTACCGATCGTGACAGGGGCCGAGCGGCTTTGGAGAGAGAAAACAACCGCGGTGCGCAGCGTGGCCCGGCTATTTTTCGCCGTTCGCGACGAGCTGCGGCACGAGCGGACTCGCTTCCAGGCGCTCGTCCACCTTTTGCAACTGCGCCGCCTGCTCCCGCACCATCGCCTTGAGCTCCGCGATCTCGTTCCCCCGCGCCTTTAACTCCACGATTTCTTTTCCTTGCGCCTCCACCTTGCGGTGTTCCTTCAGGAATTCGTTCAGCAGCATCGCGTTCACTTCGTCGTAGCGGACGGTGAAAGCCTGGCCCGCGGCGTCGTGCGCCACCAGGTCGGGACTCACCTTCTCCACCTCTTCCGCGACGAGGCCGTACTGCGCCTTGCCCTCCGGATCGATCGCCTTGCGGTAGCGGAACGCCACCGGCTTGAGCGCGAGAATCGCCTCGCTCGCCCGCGCCATCGGGTGAATGTCTTCCTTGAAGCGCGCCGACGAGGCCCGCACTCCCAGCTGCCCGGTCGGGCTGATCCCGACTGTCACCCCGTCCGCCAGAGGCGACGCCGTGATCCCGGCGATATAGGTGCTCGTCTGCGTCCCTTCCTTTCCAATCCGAACCACTCCCGAGTCGGTCTTTACGCCCCGGTTGGCGATCTCGACATTGTCATCACCGGTCCGAAGCGCGGAACCCGCGCCGGAACCGATCGCGACGTTGTCGCTGCCCTCGTTGGAATAGAGCGCGGAGTCACCGATGCCGACATTGTGGCTGCCTTTCGAGTTGACGAGCGAAGCATTGAGCCCGATCGCCACGTTGTAGCTGCCGGTGGTGTTATCGAGCATCGTGAGGGAACCGAGAGCTACATTGAAGAGGCCGCTCTTGTTCGTGAAGAGGGCGAAACGACCTACACCGGTGTTATCGCTCCCCGTCGTATTTCCCTCGAGGACGCCATCGCCGACCGCCGTGTTATCCATCCCGGACGTGTTGGCGAAGAGTGCGACCACGCCGATCGCGGTGTTCCCACCGCCGAAGGTATCGGACATCAACGCCCGGACCCCGACCGCGGTATTGGATTCGCCCGTGGTCGTGGAATAAAGCGCGTTCAGCCCGATCGCCGTATTACTCAAGCCGGTAGTGAGATTGAAGAGCGCGTCGTCGCCCTCGGCGGTGTTTTGATTTGGATACCCGCCATCTGGCGGCGGGGTGACGGCGTGAAGAGCAGGAGCCAGCGCGAAGCTGGCGACGGCGATGAGAAGTGGAATTTGAAGTGCTGGAGCTTTCATTTTAGTGATTTTCTACGGTTCCAGCGTTCCCAGACAGGCAGGGAAACGTCAATCTCGGAACGCTGCCGCGAGAAAATCGCGGTTCGGCGAAGTATTGCGGACCTTCGTCGATCAAATCCCGTAACAAATATGGCCAGGAGCCATGCACCAGCGCGCGCCCGCTTCATCGATTCCGGAAGGCGAGCGCCGCGTGGCGCGACGTCGAGTGGGCATTCTGTCCATAAGATGGGACGGGGTAACTCCTTTTCGGACTACATGACTCCCAGCTACCAATTCAGCCGGAGAGCCGTGATTCGCAGACCGACCCCTGCTTTCCCTTTTCAAGCTTCCTCAAGAAATCTGCGCGCAATCTACATTTTCGGTGAGGTTCAATACCTGGACACCTTTAATCACTGGCGCATTTCGCGCTTCAGGGCGTTCGCCAAGAACTTGAAGCCCTTTGCCGGAGAAAACGAGATCGAAATAGCTCAGCTTCCAGAAGGCAATGATGGCGATTAGGACGGTAAATTCAGCGAGAGGGATTCCGGCCGGCTTCTCGCCGCGAACTCGACTACGGCTGCTTCGCCGGGAGCGCATCTTTGCTTTTCAGGATTAGCTCTTCCGGCGTGAGCTTGTTTGCCTTCCCGCTGAAGATGATCCGGTTCGGTTTTTCCGCGAGCGTGTCGATGAGGGCCTTGGCGTGGGTGGTGATCACTTTGAGGTTCAGCAGGATCACGTGCAGCTCGTCCATCTGCTTGTGCAATTGCTGATCGGTCGACCCGACAAACGTGTTCGCGGTCTTGAAAACGTCGCCGGCTTTGGCCTCGACGCCGTTTAGACCGGTGATGGTTTTTTGCAGGCTCTCGAGGTCGGCCTTGGCGGTATCGGCGACAGGCGAGAGCTTCGGCAGGAAAAGCCCGAGGTCGCTTTTCACGGTAGTGATCGTGCCCTTTAAGGTCGTGACCGTGCCGTTCAGGTTGTCGATCAGCTTATCGGCGTTTGCCAGCACCGGGCCGATCTTGCCGGTGATCTGATCGAAGCTGAAGGCGGGCGTACCTTCGATGACGGCGTTATTTGCCAGGATCGGTTTCCCAGGCGTGCCGGCCGAGAGGGCGACGAATTTCGGCGAGAGCAAAGTGTCCGAGCCGAGCGAGGCGGCGATGTCGTTAGGCAACGGCGGCAGGCTCTCTTCCAATTCCACGGTCACGCGAACGGCGTCGTTTTTATTCTTCGCCGCGGCCCGTTGTTGGGCGGTGAGGTGTTTCATCGCCATCACCCGGCCGGCGGGCGCGCCCGCGTAGCGCACTTCGGAGTGGAGCTTGATCCCGGTCACGTCTTCGTAGTCGAGCTGCAAGGTGCGGTGCGGCTGATGCAGGCGGTAACCGGAGAGCGCGACGGTGAGCGCTCCGAGGAGCACGACGCTGCAGAAAATCACCGTGAGCGCGACGAGGTAATCGGAGAAGTTTCGTTTCATAATGTCTTGCGATGGAAACGCCCGCGGGCGTGGACGAAGGGCCGGGGCTGCACCTGCGCATGTTGCGCGTGATCGCCGGTCGAGAGCTTGAGCGGCGTCGGGCCATCCGGCTCGCCGTTGATGAATTGCTGCACTTCCGGCACTGGACTGGCGCGGATCTCAGCAGGCGTGCCTTGCGCGATGATCTTCCCGTGGTCGAGCATGATCATGCGCGTGGCGATGCGGAAAGCGCTGGTCATGTCGTGCGTCACCACGACGGCGGTCATGCCGCGCTCGCGGGTCAATTCCAGGGTCAACTTATCGACCACCGCGGTCATGATCGGGTCGAGCCCGCTGGTCGGCTCATCGCTGAAGAGCAACTCTGGATCGAGGGCGAGCGCACGGGCGAGGCCGACGCGCTTTTTCATCCCGCCGCTGATCTCGGCCGGCTTGAGTCCTTCGAAATCGGTCAGGCCCACGATGGCGAGCTTTTGCCTGACGATCTCCTCGATTTCCTCCGCGCTCAGCTCCGTGTGCTGGACCAGCGGGAGAGCGACATTCGCACCGACGGTGAGCGAGGCAAGGAGCGCGCCGGATTGGAAGAGCATGCCGAAACGCCGCCGCACGCCATCGAGCTGGCGCTCATTCATCGCGGTGATTTCTTCGCCGAAAATCTTCACCGAGCCGGCGCTCGGTTTCATCACCCCGATGATGTGGCGCAGGAGCGTGCTTTTGCCGCAACCGCTCCCGCCCATGATCACGAGCGTCTCGCCGCGCGTGATCTCAAAGGAAAGGTTATCGATCACCGCGCGGTTGCCGAATTTCCGCACCAAGTCGGTCACCTGCACCACCGGCTCGTTAGGCGTAGAGGCAGTGCTCATGTGCCGAAAAAGAAGACCGCGGTGAGGATGGCGTTGGCCACGAGCATCGCGAGGAGCGCCTGCACCACGGCGCTGGTGGTGGCGCGCCCCACTCCTTCGGCTCCGCCCTCGACGCGCAGACCAGCATTGCACGCGATCGTGATGATGATCCAGGCAAAGACCGCGCTCTTGATCACCCCGGAATAAAGGTCCCACAGATCGGCGCTCCCGACCGCGCGGAGAACGAACCCGGGAGTATCGAAATTCAAAGCCAGCCGGCAGACCACCCAGCCGCCGAAGACGCCGATGTAATCGCCGAGCACCGTCAGCACCGGCAGCATCACCAGCATCGCCAGAAAACGCGGGACGATCAGGTAGCTGATCGGGTTGATCGCCATCACCTCAAGCGCCTCGATTTCCTCGGAGACTTTCATCGTCCCGAGCTCCGCCGCCACCGCCGAGCCGCTCCGGCCGATCACGATGACGGCGATGAGCACCGGGCCCATCTCGCGGAGGAGCGACACCATCACGAGATCGGGCACGTATATTTCCGCGCCGAGCTGCTGGAGCGAATGCGCCGCCTGCATCGCCAGCGTCACCCCGATGCTGCAGGAAGTGAGCGCCACCATCGGCGCCGCGCGCACCCCGATCGCGACCATCTGCTTAAAGACGGGCGCGATCTTGAACATCTCGCCGCGGAACGGGGCGACGAGCACCCAATAGAGCAGGCTAAGATTGAGTCGGAGATAGTTGCGCACGCGAAAGAAAGCGGAGACTACGCAGAACGCGCGGCGGATGGCGAGAACGGAGAATTTGCCGCGCTCTGCCTTCCTCCAGCGATTTCTCGTTGTCCCAAGTTCGACTTCGGCAGGAGGGGAAATAGACGTTGGATAACCGGACACCGCGGGTGCGAATATCATTACCGATGAAGCCTGACCTTGAACCCAAGTTGATCGTTCACCTGATCGACGGCACCTATGAGCTCTTTCGGCATTTCTATGGGCTGCGCCGGTTCAATAAAGGGGTGGACCACCCGTATGGCGCCGTCGTCGGCGTTCTGCAGACGGTGCTCGCGATGATCGAGAATGGCGATACCTACCTCGGGGTCGCGACCGATCATGTGATCGAGTCGTTTCGCAACCGGCTTTGGCCAGGCTACAAGACGGGCGCCGGGATTGAGCGGGCGCTCCGCGCGCAGTTCCATCCGCTCGAGCAAGCTCTCGCGGCCATGGGCGTGGTCGTGTGGCCGATGATCGAGCTGGAAGCGGATGATGCCCTGGCTTCGGCCGCGCAGATCGCTTCCAAGGCGAAGAAGGTTGAGAAAGTCGCCATTTGGACGCCGGACAAGGACCTGGCGCAATGCGTGCGCGGCACCCGCGTGGTGCAGATCGATGGCCGGCGCAAAATTATCCGCGACGCCGCCGGGATTCGCGAAAAGTTCGGCGTCGATCCGCCGCTCATTCCGGACCTGCTCGCGCTGGTGGGCGATGCCGCCGATGGCTACCCCGGCATTCCGGGCATCGGCGCAAAGACCGCCGCCGAGCTCTTGAACCGGCACGGTCCGATCGAACATTTCCCGCCGCACGTTCTGGGCGGACAGCGCGAGCTCGCGCTCCTCTTCAAGAATCTGGCGACGCTCCGCACGGACGCGCCGCTCTTCAAAACTGTCGCGACGCTACGCGGCGTGGTCCGACGCCAGCCTTCGCCGGCTGGACGGAGAGAATGGAGGCGCCACGGCTGCTCGAACGGTGCGAGCGCGCCGGCTTGCTTCTCTCCCAGCCTCGTTAACCTTGTGCAGCTTGAATCTGGGTTCCTTCCATCTTCGCCGTTTGCTCCTGTCCTGCCTGGCAGGGCCCGCGCTTTGCCTCACGAGTTGCGAGACCGCGCGGCAGCTCTTCGTCCAACCGGAGCCGGGGTGGGAAAGCCGCGTCGGTCAGCTGCAATATCGCAGCCCGAAGACGACCCTCATCGGTGACGTGCTCGTGCGCTATTCCGCGACGGGCGACTTCGAGCTGACTTTCAGCAAAGGCCCGGGCCTCATCCTGCTCACGGTGCGGCAGAACGATCAGCTCGTACGCGTGAGCGGTCCCCTCGCCCGCGGCTCGTGGTCGGGCCCGCCGCGGAATGCGCCGATCCATCTGCGCGGCTGGGTTTCGCTCCGCGACCTGCTCTTACGCGAGAAGACCCAGCCACTCGTTAGGCAAACGGTCGGCGGCGATTCCTTTACTTTCGCGTTCTAGGCGAGTCGGCTGCCGATGTCGTACTCGAAGTTCATCGCCCGCCTCGTCACCGAACGCCGCGGTCTGGTCTGGCTGGTGGTCGCGCTCCTTGCGGGGGCGAGTCTGTATGTGCTCATCACGCGGATGACGCTCGATAGCGAGGTGCTCAACCTCCTCCCGGGAAAATTCGAATCGGTCCAGGGGCTCAAGGTTTACAACAACGACTTCGCGCAAACGCGCGAGCTGACTTTCGCGCTGGCCTGCCAGCCTAACGACACCGACAAACTCGAGGAATTCGCGCCGATCTTTGCCGAGCGGCTGCGCGCGCAGCCCTGGACCACGCGGGTCCTGAACGGGTCGCCCATGGAAACGCCGGAAGGGGTGCATGATCTGCAGGGGCTAGCCGTGCCACTCCTGCTCAACCTCGAGCCGCAAGATTTCAGCGCGACGATTTCCGTTCTGGAACCCGCTCATTTGCAGGCCCGCCTGCGCCGTCTGCATGGTGAAATCGAGGCCGGCTCGCCGCGACCAGAGTTTGAGCTCCAGCTCGATCCGCTGGGCGTGGTCGCGCCCGCGCTGAAACCGTTCGCGGGCAATGCCGGTTTGCAGGAGGGCGAGCCGCTGGTGTCGCCCGATCGCACGTTGCGCGTTTTCCTTGTGGTCACGAACCAGGAGTCGCTTGATGCCTTCGCCTGCCAGGCCTTGATGGTGAAGGTGAACGCGTTCCGCAAAGCCGCAGGCGCCGGCTGGGACGGCGGCCGCTTGCAGGTGCTGGTGACGGGGCGCTCGGCTTATGTGGCCGAGATTTCCCTGAGCATGCGCCACGACATCGTGGTCACGCTCCTCGGTTCGATCCTGCTCGTCGGCGCGGTTTTCTTCGTCGGGTTCCGGCGCTGGCTGCCATTGTTAGGCATGGGTTTTTCCCTCCTCCTCTGCTGCCTCGTCGCGCTCGCGGTGGGACTGCTGATTTTCGGCGAGCTGAACATGGTGACGATCGGGATGTGCGCGATCCTGATCGGGCTCGGGGTCGATTTTGCGATTCTGATTTTCGGCCGCTACCAGCAGGCGCGCAACGAAGGGAGCGCGCATGCGCCCGCGATCGAGGAGGCGATTTCGAAACTCGGTCGGGCGATCTTTTTCGGTGCGCTGACCACTTCGGTCGGCTTCCTCGCCTTATTGTTAGGCGGCGCTGCCGGCTTCACCCAGCTCGGGGTGCTCATCGCCATCGGCATCCTCGTCGCCGGGCTCTGCATGACCAGCGTCTTCTTCCTTTTCACCCGCGAACGTTCGCTCCCGCCGCGGCACGATTGGATCTTCGGACTCGTGAGGCTCTACGTTCGGCGGATGCTGCGCGCGCCCGCGCTCATTCTCTGGATCGCGCTCCCGATTTTGCTTGGGCTCTTCGCGGTCGCGATCATCCCGCAGATCCCGCTCATCTTCGACGCGAGCACGAAATCGATGGAGCCGAAGAAGAGCGACG
The DNA here is from genome assembly GCA_038240025.1 of Chthoniobacterales bacterium. Lineage (GTDB taxonomy): Bacteria > Verrucomicrobiota > Verrucomicrobiia > Chthoniobacterales > UBA10450 > Palsa-1392. The sequence goes on along the minus strand of JBBSED010000042.1, from coordinate 15,257 downwards.
CCGGCTACGCGCTCAACGCCATCATGACTGCCATGCCGACCCGCTGGGAACCGGTCATCGGGATCGTGCGCGCGCCTAACGAGGAGCAACTGCACACCGACTGGCAGAAGGTGGAAGCGCACTGGCGCGCCCTGCGCGAGGCCGGCGCGATCAAGGATTTTTCCACGCCCGCCGCGCTCGCGCTCTCGCCGCGATTGATCGAGGAAAATCGGAAGCGCCTCGGCCAAATCGATTTCGCGGGAACGCGGACGGCGCTGCAAAGCGCGATCGCGCAGGAAGGATTCAGCCCGGAGACGTTCACCGCCGGCTTCGCGCTGCTCGATCGACTCCAGGCGGTTGCGAAGGGCACGCAGCCGGTTCCCGATTGGCGGAAGCAACTGCCGCTTACTTCCAGCTGGTGGTTCCTGGTCGACCGCTATTTTGCCGCCGACCCGCTCCTCTCGGTCGGCTTCGCGACCACGAACAAACCGGTCGAGACCCATGAGCAAAAAGAAAAGCTCCGGGAAATTCTGCCCGTGGCCGGCGTCCGGATGACGCTCTCCGGCTGGAGCTTCACCCTCACCGATCTGCTCCCGTGGTCGCATCATCAACTCATCCTGATCAGCGCCCTGATGGCTTTCTTCGACGCCTTTCTCCTCGCCGTGCTCTACCGCGATCTGCGGCTCTGGTTGATCCAGATCGCGACGCTGGTGCTCGCGGTCGGCGCGATGATCGCGACGATGAAGCTCGCGATCATTCCGTTGAATCTCCTCAACGTCCTCGCTTTCCGTCTCGTCCTCGCAATCGGGGTCGACTACGGGATCTACGTCCTGCTCGTCTGGCAAAAAGCGCAGGACGTCGAACACGACGTCGCCGGCGTCTTGAAACCGGTCGCGCTCGCCGGGCTCACCGCGATCGCCGGTTTCGGTTCGTTAGGCTTCGCCAACAACCCAACGCTGAGCGGCCTCGGCATCGCCTGCGCGATCGGGCTTTCCTGGAGCCTCTTCGCGACCATCTTCTTCACCCTTCCCGCCGCCGCGATCGCGGAGCCGAAGCGGGATGAATCTTCTCGAATAGTTCCCGGTTAAACCTTGTCCTACAACCACTCATGATCTCCAAGCTCGCCTTCTTATCTCTTCTCCTCATCGCCTCTGGCGCGACGATCTCCGCCGAGCCGCTTGCGCCTAACGACGTCAAAGCGCTGCTCGAAAAGATTCGCGCGAAGCGCGTCGGCGCGCCGCAAATGCAAGCCGACTTCGCGGAGCAAAAAGACGTCCACCTGATGAACAAACCGATCAGCAGCACGGGCAAGGTCTGGTTCCAGGAGCCGAACAAATTCCGCCGCGAAGTGAAGGGCAGCTCGCCCAGCATCACCGTGAGCGACGGCGCGACGCTCTGGATTTTCTACCCGAAATTCCAGTCCGCCGAGAAGTATTCGTTAGGCAAACGTTCGCCGCTCGATGCCGGCATCGCCGCCCTCACCGCCGCGCTCAATCTCGAGCACGTGGAGAACAGCTACCATATCACCGCGAGCAAGCAGGGCGATGGCTTCGAACTGCTCCTAGCGCCGCGCAATCCTTCGTTGAAGCGGCTCCTCAAAACCTTCGACATCCACCTGAACGCCGACCTCCAAGTCCAGCGCACGGAGATGGTGCAACCCAACGGCGACCACATCGCTACCTCTTACACGAACGAATCGCGCGCCCCGATTCCCGGCTCGACCTTCGAGTTCACGCCGCCCGCCGGGACCAACGTGACGACGCCGCTTGGGCGTTAGGCGCGCGCTGTATCCGTCTCCCTGTGGGAGACGCGGGGGATGACTTCGTGATGGGGCCGAGACCCACGCTTCGCAGAGCGAAGCGGCTACAGGTCGCGAAACGCTCCTACACATCCCGGCAAAGTTGAGAGTTGCCTGGCTTCGGTGGAAGGTGCGCGCCCGCGCCATGCTCACCGTCTCGCAAGTCTCCAAATCTTTCGCCGGCCGCGTCCTCTTCGAGGATGTGTCGCTGCAGGTGAATCGCGGCGATCGCCTCGGACTCGTCGGACCAAATGGCGCGGGCAAGTCCACCCTCTTCTCGCTCCTGCTTGGCGAGGCTTCGCCGGACGCGGGCACGGTTGGGATCGAGAAAAGCGCGGTGATCGGATTTCTCCCGCAGGAGACCGCGGCGGTTGCGGAGGAGACGGTGCTCGAGCTCGCGATGGCGATCTCGCCCGAGCTGGTCGCGGCGCAGCAGATCATCAAACGCCACGAAGCGGGCGAAGGCGCCGATGACGAGGCGTATCACGAAGCGCTCCATGTTTTCGACGAGCACGGCGGCTGGCAACTCGAGCCAAAAGCCAAACGGATCCTTGCCGGTCTCGCCTTTCGCGAAGCGGATTTCGAGCGGCCAGCGCGCGCCCTCAGCGGCGGCTGGGTGATGCGCGCGCATCTCGCGCGCTTGCTCGTGATGGAGCCTGATCTCCTGCTCCTTGATGAGCCGACTAACCATCTCGATCTCGAGTCGCTCGTCTGGTTCCAGGAGTATTTGAAAAATTATCCCGGCGCGATCCTGATGATCTCGCACGACCGCGAATTCCTGAACGCCCTCGTGGGCAGTATCGTGGAGATCGCCCACGCGAAGTTGAACCGCTATCGCGGGAACTGGGACAGCTACATCGAGCAGAAGGCGGCGCGCGAAGAGCAGCAGCTTTCGGCCTACAAAAATCAGCAGAAGGAGATCGCGTCGCTCCAGTTATTTGCCGACCGCTTCCGCGCGAAAGCGAGCAAGGCGTCGCAGGCGCAGAGCAAGCTGAAGCAGATCGATCGGATGGAAAAAATCGCCGCGCCGACGGCGCAGGCGCGGACGATCAAGTTCCATTTCCCGCAGCCGCCGCGGAGCGGATTGCGCGCGATCACGCTCAAGAATGTGCGCCATGCATACGACTCATTGGTCGTATACGACTCATTGAACTTCGAAGCCGAGCGCGGACAAAAGACCGTCCTCGTGGGCCCGAACGGCGCGGGCAAATCAACGCTCCTGAAATTGCTCGCGAGCGTGCTCCCGGTGCAGAGCGGTGAGCGCGACCTCGGGCATAATGTGCGGGTCGGTTATTTTTCGCAGCATCGGGTGGAGATGCTGAACGTTCGCAACACCGTGCTTGAGACAGTGCTCGATTCGCCGGAGCCGGTCTCGGAACAAACCGCGCGCACAGTGCTCGGTTCTTTTCTCTTCAAGGGCGACGACGTTTTCAAAACTGTCGGGGTCCTCAGCGGCGGCGAGAAATCGCGGCTCGCGCTGGTGAAGCTGCTCCTCTATCCGCCGAATCTTCTCCTCATGGACGAGCCGACGACGCACCTCGATGTCGGTTCGATCGACGCGCTCATTGGCGCGCTCGGGCAGTACGAAGGGACCCTGATTTTCATCAGCCACGATGTGCATTTCATCCGCGCGATCGCGCAGAGCGTCCTCCACATCGGCGCCGGCCAGCTCACGCCCTACGCCGGCGATTATCAATATTACCTCGATAAATCGCAGGCGACCTCCGCCCGCGCCGCGCTCACTGCGGGCAGCGGCCTAACGAATGCGCAACCGGTCGCGCCGAAATCCCACGAGCCCCGCGCAGCGATGGGAATGCGCGAACAAAAACAGCAGCGCCGCGCCGACGCCGACGCGCGCAAGGCGCTGGCCAAGACCCGGCGCGAGAGCGAAAAGCGCGCTCAGGAACTGGAGATGCAAATCGCCACCCTGGAAGGTCGGCAAAAAGAGCTGACCGCCGAGCTGGAAGATCCCGCCGCTTACGAACCGGGCGGCCGCGCGGTCGCGATCAATCGCGAACTCTCCGCTGTCTCCGCAGAACTCGCGCGCCTGACCAGTGATTGGGAAAGCACCACCGCGGACTTCGCGAACGCCTAACGACAAGCGGTCGACCGGTGCTATATTCCCGCATGCACTGGCAACGCTGGTTCCTGTTCGCCGCGATCGCCGCTGCGGGCGCAGCTTCCGCGCCGGCGGAGAATTCTTTCACCTTTGCCGGCCAGCGTATTCGCCCGGGCGAAACGGTGCGCGCCGATGTCCCGCTGAGCCAGCAGGAACGGCAATACGCGAGCGAAGGCGAGAACACGCCGCCCGCGCAGGCGGTCGCGGTGCTGGCGGTCCCGCCGGGATTCGATCCGAAAAAGCCGTGGCCGGTGCTGGTCGTCTTTTCGACCGACGACTTCAAACATCTCGACCGAGATGATCTCGCGAACATCTACCGGGCCGATGCGCTCGCGGAAGGCTGGGTCGTGCTCGCCGGCGATGGCCCGGAATTTCCGCGCCATGGCACCTCCGGCTGGCGCGCCGGCATGACGCTCGCGGCGCTCGACGCGCTTTATCGCAGCTTCCCGGGCGCATCGAAATGGCCGGTCGCGTGCGCAGGTTATTCCGGCGGCGCGAAACAGACCGGCGATCTGGCTCCGCTCCTGACGCTCGCCGGTTGCCGCATGATCGGTATTTATCTCACCGGAATTAATGTTGACCGTCTCAGCCCCGCCTACGCTGCGCTGAAACCGGGCCGAGATTTTCTCCACACGCCGGTGTTCATCAGCGTCGGCCGCGATGACAAAGTCGCGCCGCCCTTCACGCAGATGGCGGTGAGTCTCGGGCTGAAGCGAAGCGGGTTCGATCGCGTGCGTCTCGAGACTTTCCAGGGTCCGCACGTGGTCAAGCGCGCGCATCTGCGCGAAGCGCTGCGCTGGTTCCGCGAGCTGGCCGCGCGTCCTTGACTCGTTAGGCGAGAATGCGGAAGCGCTCGAGCAAGTCCTGCCGCACTTCCATCGCCACCTTCGGTTGCAGGCGGCTGAGCATTTTCTTGCGCGCCTCCACATCCATCGCGGCGATCTGGCGCACGAGGTCATTACGGGTCTTCGCCTTGGCATAACGGCTCAAGCCCAGACCGACCGCCATGACCGCGGAGATCGACCAGATCACGATGTCTCGCTGCTCGATCATGCGCGTAAGATAAGCCTAGTCTGCCGCGAGCGTGAAGTGAGGATTCTCGATCATTCCGAAGACGTTTCCGAACGGATCGAGGACCGTCGCGACGCGAATCCCGTCGCCGACTTCCTGCGGCGCGGAGCGCTCTTTTGCGCCCAGCCCGAGCAGACGCTCGTAGGATTCTTGCGCATTCGAAACACCCCAGAAGGCGACGGAACTGCTCCCGCCGCCGGCGGCCGTGCCCGCAGCATCGGGATCAAGCCCGAGCTCATATCCGCCGACATTGTATCCAACATAAAACGGCTGATCGAAATAGGGCTCAATCCCGAGCGCAGCTGAATACCAGGCCTTCGCCCTCGCCAGGTTCGGCGCGTGGTAGACCACGGTGCGCAAGCCGAGGAAGGGCGATTGGGAATAAGCGTCGCTCATTTTGTCTCCGAGTTTCACCGACAACCTTGCCAGCCGACAAGCCCGAAAAAATTCCTCGTTATTTTGCGTCCGCTTGCGATTATCCCGCGGACCAGAATCCGCACACTGTGAACCGCCGGGCTGTCTTAATCTTCGCTAATCCCACCGCGCTCGATCTTGCACGCCGGCGTCTCCCGCGGTTTCTGCGCCCACTGCTCTCGGTGCGGCGCCTTTTTGCCGAGTCGGCCGCGGCGGATTTTCACCTCTTCAGTTCGCGCGAGATTTCCGCCGGCCATGGAATCGGATGTCACCCGCAGCAGGGGGCGACTTTCGCGGAGCGTTTGGAGCGAGCGACGGAAAAACTCTCCGCCCTCGGCTACGAGGAGATCGTCGTGGTCGGTTCGGATTGTCCGCGCCTCACGACGACGGATATCGTCACCGCCTTTCGCGAGCTCGCCACCCGACGACTCGTGCTCGGCCCGGATCATCGCGGCGGCTGCTATCTGATTGCCTTGCGGGCGGTCGATCGCGAGTTGCTGCATGGCGTGCGTTGGAATCGCAACAGCGACTACGCGCAACTGCGTCATCGCGTCGCCCCCGGCGAGATGACCTCCCTGACTGTAAAACAGGACGTCGATAACTGGGCCGACGTGCGCCTGCTCGCCCGGGCGGGCCATGCGCTCGCGGAATTCGTCGTTGCTCTCCTCCAAGTCGCGCAAACCACGCGCGACTCCTTTGTCGACCTCAGCGCGCAGGCGCTTCGCGTGCGCGGACAAATGCCTCCCCCGGCGCTCGCGGCCTAAACCTCGACCGCACGCCTGTCGCGTGCGGCGAAGTACCGCGTTGTCTCTCTCCGCCTTAACCCTGTCGTGAGCTATCTCGCGATCAATTCCCATACTTATGTCTTACTTTTTACAAAAAACTTCGCGGCCCTTCCCCTTGGCTTGGGCCGCTACTCTGGTCGCAGCCGCGGCCTTCCTTGTCCCTCCAAGTCAGGCTCAGGACGCCGTCCAGCAACCGTCTCAGGAAAACATCAAAGCCCCGGCCAACCCACCCTTCCCGGCGACCGCCGCTCCTCAGTCTTCCCTTGCCATGGGAGAATCGACCGATCTGGCGCAATTCCTCTTCGGCAAGGATAACTTCCCCGACTCGTTCTTCGACCGGGTGCAGGCGTGGAAGAAGGAATACCATCTCCCGATCTCACTCGGCGCCAACCATTGGTTTCATATCGATCGCAACGAGCGCATTTACGGTAACGGCTACGGCGTTCCGGGTGAGAGCGGCACCTACTATTACTACCTGGGGATTGATCCGGCCTTCCAACTCGGCGACGGCTTCGTCCAGGAGATCGGAGCTCACGCGCAATTTCGTTACCGCGACAGCGGCGATAAACTGCGCCCATTCTACTCCGATCAATATTGGTTCTACGAAGCCTACGGCTATGCCAAGACCAAGATCGGCGAATTCAAAGCCGGCCAGATCGTCACCGAGTTCGGCATCCCGTGGGATGGCACCTGGTGGGAAGGCGTGCCTTACTTCGACGGCTATAAATTCGATCCCGACTACGGGTTCAGCTGGGATAATAAGTGGAAGGTCTCTGACGCCTTCACGGTTGATTCCGCGGTGCAGTTCTTTGTCGCCAGCGACGGCGTGAACGGTTCGATCTCCGGCGCCGACGCCGAGTCCGGCCTCGGCCTGGCAGAGCAAAACACCGGCGTCGTGCGTCTCGTTCCCACTTATAAATTCAACGAGGACACTTCCCTCGCCTGGGGTTTCTCCGGCCTCGTCGGCGGCATCAAAGGCGCCGCAGCCTATCGTAATGTCGATGGCACGCGCGGCGTCTGGGGCACCGACTTCACTCTTACCTACAAAAACTTCAGCGTCTTCGGAGAATATATCGACGCCTATGGCGCGAGTAATCCGGTCCGCTACGTCTCCGGCGGAGCAAGCGACCATGTGAATAGCATCCGGGGCGGTGTCTCCTATAAGTATGGACCCGCTACCTTCCACGTAAATTACTCTTATGGCTGGGATCATAATCCCGACGGTCACCAATTTATCCTCGACCCAGGTTTAAGCCTGCAACTCGTCAAGAACATCGTCCTCTACGCTGAGTATGTGAAGTGGGACGTGGTCGATCAAAACGGCAAAACCGCCAAGTTCGACGACGGCTTCGAACTTATCCTTGTCTGGAACCTCTAATTAAAAAACCTATGTCTCAACCTAACTACCTCGATCGTCGGAAATTCATCACCATCACCGGCCTCGGCGCTGGCGCTGGCCTGCTCGGCCTCACCGGCTGCGGCCAGAAATCCGCCTCCACCAGCACCGGTGGCGGCGGCACTAAGCCGTTCGCCGGTCAAACTCTTCGTGTCTTCGTCTATTCGGGCGCCTGGGAGAAAGGCTTCAATCAGTATTTCGTGCCGAAGTTTGAAGCCGCTACCGGGGCCAAGGTCGTGGTCGATCCGGGTTGGTGGGACTCCATCCCGAAACTCAAGGCTTCGCCCAAGGGCCAGCCCGCTTTTGATCTCGTCCTCACTGATGCCACCCAAGGCTATCCGGCGATCCGCGAAGGTCTCTTCCAGAAGATCGACATGAGCAAGATCCCGAACAAAGCGAACTTCGCCGCGTCCGCTCTGGATAACTGGGTCGTGAAAGAAGACTACGGCATCACCTTCCCCGATTCCGTCATGACCCTCGGCTACAACAAGACCATGGTCTCGTCAGAGCCGACCAGTTGGGGTGACCTGCTGAAAGACGAGTATAACGGCAAGCTGGGCATGTATAACTCGTTCTACATGTCTCTTTACACCTTCGCCGCGGCCAAGGTCGCGCAAGCTGGCGCCCCCGGCACCGCGCACAAGGAAGTCGCGGATAACCTGCAAGGCGTCATCGATTTCGCGAAAGCGAACCGCGACCGGGTGAAGATTTGGTGGCCGACCTCCACGGACATGGCCTTAAGCCTTACCCAAAAGAATTGCGCGCTCGGCAACATGCACGGCACGGATATGATCCCCGCCCTGAAGAACAGCACCGACCTCGGCGCGGCGGTCCCAGCAGAGGATCGCGCTTTCGTTCTCCTCATGTGGGTCGTGGCGACCGGAACAAAGGTCCCCGATCTCGCCCAGGAAGCGATCAACATGCTTCTCAGCGACGAAGTCCAGACCGGTTTCGCGGCCGCGGGCGGCGCGACGGCGATTCCGGCGGTCGCCGCGAAGATGGCGCAGCAGGATAAATTCTGGGGCCAGATCTATCCGAGCACGGCGGAGGATCTCGCCGCCGTCCAGTATTACCCCTACGATACTTACATGTCACATTGGGACGACTTGGTGAAGGTATGGGATCGCGAGATCCTGCGTAAGTCTGCCTGATGGCTTCCGTCCGGCTGGAGAACCTAAAGTGTTCCTTTTCTGGAGTTCCGCAGGCGGTCGATGATGTTTCGCTTGAGTTATTTAGCGGCGAGTTATTCTGCCTCCTCGGGCCTTCCGGGTGCGGCAAGTCTACCTTATTGCGGCTCATCGGTGGCTACCTTGCGCCTGAAGCTGGCCGCGTCTGGATTGGAGATGCCGATGTGACCGCTCAGCCCCCGGAGTTGCGGAATACAGGAATGGTTTTTCAAAACTATGCCTTGTTTCCCCATCTCAACGCGCTCGAGAACGTCGCCTTCGGGCTAAAAGTCAAAGGAGTGCGCAAGAGCGAGCGGATCGCGAAAGCAGAAGAAATGCTCGATTGGGTGGGATTAACTGCGGACGAACGGCGACGGCGGCCCTCACAGTTATCTGGCGGCCAGCAGCAACGCGTGGCGCTCGCGCGAGCCTTGGCGTTCGGACCCAATCTCCTGATGCTGGACGAGCCCTTCGCGAACCTCGATCGGCTCCTGCGAGAACGTCTAAGGGAAGAACTGAAACAGGTGCAGCGTCGCTCGCAGACGACGACTATCCTGGTCACCCACGACCGCGAAGAGGCTCTGGCACTGGGCGATCGCATCGGCGTCATGCATCGCGGGAGGTTGTTGCAGGTCGGTTCGCCGGAGGAAGTCTATCGATCGCCGGCCAGCTCGACGGTCGCCGACTTTCTCGGACACCGGAACCTATTTGAGATCACCAAAGTTGAACCAGATAGGATCGAGGCCGCCGGAGCTATCCTTCCGAAGCCTTCAGGGGCAATCGTCCCGAGAGATCACCTGCTGCTTTGGCCGAACCAGCTAAAGCTCCATCGGGAGCGAGGAACTGAGAGGTTCGAAGGCACCGTGACTCAGTCTCAGTTTGCCGGGACTCATCTCGTTCTTACCGTGACCTTGCGCAGCGGCGCGACGCTCGAGGCGTGGCGAGAGCTGGGTCAGGATTCACTGGCCAGCGGCGATACCGTTTGGGTAGAGATTCCAGCGGCGGCGGTTTCCGTAGTCAAGCAGGCAGACGAATGAGCAAGCGCCAACGTCTCACGCCATGGTTTTGGGCTGCCCCGAGCCTTATTCTTTTACTCGGACTCCTGCTCTGGCCGGCGCTCCAACTGATTCGCCTCAGCCTCTGTGAAGGCGGCGGCGGACAAAGTGGATTCGGCATCGGCGGCAGCTTCTACAAACCGGGAACATGGACGCTGGCTGTCTATGGCGGTCTCGGGGCCGATCGCTACTTCTGGGATATTCTTGGTTTCACCGTCTGGTTGGGTCTCGTCGTTACCCTCGTTTGCATCCTTCTGGCTTACCCCACCGCGCACTTCATCTGGCAGCTGCCAGGGAAGCGTAAGGCAGTCGCTCTCGGAGCTGTCATCGTGACCAAGCTCTCCAGCCTCCTTGTCACGATTTACGGACTCAAGTTGATCCTCGGTGACTACGGTCCGGTCAATCAGTTCCTGCAATGGACAGGACTAACTCATCGACCGCTCATGTTGCACGACAGCGCCGCCGGAGTTGTGATCGGCGAGACACTCCTGGTCATTCCTTACACCATTCTGCTCCTCTGGGCGGGTCTGGAACGCGTCGATCGGACTCTCCTTGCGGCCGCTCGTGGCCTCGGCGCAGGTCCGCTACGGGCGTTTACCAATGTGACGCTGCCGTTGTCGCTGCCGGCGCTGGCTACCGCTACACTCGTTAGTCTGATCTGGGCGCTCGGCGCCTTCATCAGCCCCTACCTTCTTGGCAGCCCCCAGGAGATCACGCTTGCCGTCGATGTGCAGCGGCAAATGTTTGAGAACCTCAATTGGCCGCGGGGCGCCGCTGAAGGGGTTGGCATGTTGGTGACGATCTCAATCCTCGCCACCCTTTATGCGATTCCACATCGCTGGTTGATTCAACATTCCGGCGTGAAGGAGGGGCTCGCGTGATCGGTCATCGCTTTGGCCGGCTGCTCATTGGGCTGGTCTCAGTCGTTGTCCTCGCCGGGCTCCTCTGGCCGCTGGTCTATGCCCTTTGGATTTCCTTTACGCCCCTGGAAATCCTGCAACCGCCGCATGCGGAATGGTCGCTGCGTTGGTATCGCGAGTTCTTCACCCAGAATCGCTGGCTGGAAGGTCTGCGCAATAGCCTGGTTGTCGGGGCTATCGCCACCGGGGTCTCGGTCATCTGTGGGACGAGCGTCGCAGTCGCGGTCGTTCGTTATCGCTTTCGCGGAAGCCGGCTGCTGCACGGCGCGGTCATGCTCCCTCTCTTCATTCCCGCTCTTATTCTGGGCATGGCGCTCCTGCCCATGATGCGCACGATCGGCCTTTGGGGCTCGCCCTTCGCGGTCGCGCTGGCACATAGTCTCTGGGGTTTGCCGCTGGTCTTTCTTGCCGTGCGCACGGCCCTGCAGGATACCGACATTCATATGGAACAGGCCGCGCGCGGACTTGGCGCGAGCGCGGGTCAAACCTTTCGGCTTGTCACCCTGCCGATCATCGCTCCCGCCGTCGCCGTCGGGGCCATGATGGCTTTCATCATTTCACTTAATGAATTGGTCATGGCTCTGTTTCTCTGCACCACGAACAACGACACCCTGCCCAAGGTTATCTGGCCTAACCTGCGTTACACTCTTAGTCCTCTGGTTGCCGCCGCCTCCGGCGTGACCGTGCTCGCGACCTTTTTGCTCCTCGGCGGAGCCGCGTTTCTGCAATCTCGCTACACTCGAAATACCTCATGAACTCACAAACTGACTCGAATACCTACTTCAAGCCGTCCGACCTCAAGCGCTTCGGCGAAGTCGGGCGCTCCACTCCTGCACTCGGCGAGGCCTTCTTCGATTACTACGGCAAGGTCATGGCCGAAGGAGCACTCACCAAACGCGAGAAAAGCCTCATCGCGCTCGCCGTCGCCCATGCCTTGCAATGTCCTTACTGCATCGATTCAATCGGTAACTCCACCCTCGATCAAGGCGCGACGGAAGCGGAAATGATGGAAGCTGTGCAAGTGGCCGCGGCCATGGCGGCCGGCGTCACCCTCGTTCATAGCACCCAGCTCCTCGGACATGTCGATGCCCGGTCCGCAGAGAGAAAAGCGTGAAGAAACAAATTCGCCTCAACGCGCTCGACATGAATTGCATGGGCTGCACGCCCGGCATCTGGACGCACCCGCGTGACGAAACTGGCGGTTATAACACTCTCCGTTACTGGACGGAGCTGGCCAAGGTCTTGGAACGAGGGAAGTTCGACTCTATCTTTATTGCCGATATCCTGGGCGTCTATGACGTTTACGGCGGCGACGCCAAGGCCGCCTTCACCCATGCGGTCGAGTTTCCGGTCAACGATCCGTTCCTGCTCGTGCCCGCGATGGCGATGGTAACGGAGAATCTCTGCTTCGGAATTACCGGCACATTATCTTACGAGCCGCCTTTCACCCTCGCGCGCACGCTTTCCACGCTCGACCACCTAACCGATGGGCGCATGGCCTGGAATATCGTGACCGGTTACCTCGACAGCGCCGCCAAGGCTTTCGGTAAAAGCAAACAGCTCGCGCACGACGAGCGCTATGCCATGGGCGAGGAATACATGGAAGTTATGTATAAGCTATGGGAAGGAAGCTGGGAGGAGGGCGCCGTGCGGCGCGATAAGACAAATCGAGTCTTCGCGGACGCCGATAAGGTTCACAAGGTCCAGCACGACGGTAAGTATTTCCAGCTCGACGCCTATCACCTTTGTGAGCCGTCGCCGCAGCGCACACCGGTGCTGTTTCAAGCCGGCGCCTCCAGCCGAGGGCGGGAGTTCGCCGCGAAACACGCTGAATGTATCTTTATCTCCGGTTTCAGCCATAAGACGGTCGGGAACATCGTCGCAGATATCCGCAAACAAACGGCGGAAGGCGGCCGTGATCCTGCGAGCGTCGTCATCTACACTGCATTGACCGTGATCTGCGGAGAGACCGATGAAGCGGCCCAAGCAAAATACGAAGACTATCGCAAGTATGTGAACCTGGAAGGGACCCTGACTCTCTTCTCCGGTTACTCTGGTTTCGACCTTTCCACCGCCGACCTGGACGCGCCTTATAGTTATGTTGAGAGCGATGCCATCCAGACCTTCGTTGAAGGCTTTACCAGCGCGGATCCAGACAAAGTCTGGACGCTGCGGGAGGTGGGTGAGTTTCTCGGCATCGGTGGCTTTGCGGCGATCGAGGTCGGCTCGCCCGCGACGATCGCCGATCGACTGGAGGAGTGGATGGCGGCGACCGGGATCGACGGATTTAACTTGATCTACTCGGTTAGTCCTGGCGATTTCACTGACTTTGTGGACCTCGTCGTGCCGGAACTGCAGCGGCGCGGGATTTACAAGACCGAGTATGCGCCCGGCACCATGCGCGAAAAGCTCTACGGAAGCGGCCAGGCACGTTTGCCGGAAGATCATCCCGGAAGCCGCTATCGTCGGCCGCCAGACTTTCAATCCAAACCCAAACAAGAAGAAGTAACCCTGAGATGAAGTAACCCTAAGATGAAAACCAAACTGCTCGTTCTCGTGACGACGCTGCTCAGCAGCGTCGCCTTTGCCCAAGATAAAGTCGTGATCCAGTATGACTGCATCCCGAACTACGCCAACTGGGGCGGCGTGACCGCCGAATACACTAAGGAAACCGGCGTGCGCATCCCTCCCGATATGAAAGGCAGCTCAGCCGCGATGGCCGCGCTGGAGGCGGAGAAGGCGAATCCGCAGGCCGATTGCGCCTACTATTCCGGCGCGATTGGCTACCAGGCTACCGAGAAAGGCCTCCACCAGGCCTACAAGCCGAAGAACTTCGACAAAATCCCGGATGGCCTGAAGGATCCGGAAGGTCGCTGGTGGACCGTCCATACCGCTTACATCGGATTCATCGTCAATAAAGCGGCTTTGAAAGGAAAACCCGTCCCCCAGTCTTTCGCCGATCTTCTGAAGCCAGAATACAAGGGGATGGTGGTTTACGACGATCCCACGATCCTCGGGACCGGTTTCACCTATGTCTATGGCATGAACGCCATCCTCAAAGGTGGCCCAGACATGAACGCTGGTTTCGACTACCTCAAGAAACTCGACGCGAACATCCTGAACTATGCCAAGGACACGGTCTATAACGACGTCCTCCGCGGCGAGATCCCGATTTGGATCAACGCCGACGGCAACGGCCTCAAGATGAAGTATGTCGATAAAGGCCCGATCGAAGTAGTCATTCCAAGTGAAGGCACGATCACGATGCCGCTGGTCATGGGCATGGTGAAAGGCGCGCCGCACCCGGACACGACCGAACCCTATTTCGATTGGCTGCTTGGCGACACCGCCCAGAAAATCATGGCGGAATCCTTCTTCCGTCCCGTCATGAAAGTCGACTTGGGAGGAAAGTTGAAGAGCCAGTTCCTCCCTGAGTCCGCCTACGCCAAGGCGGTCGTGCTGCCACTGAAGGAAATGGCTGCCAATGCGGATGCGGTGAAGGCGCGCTGGGTCAAGGAAATCAAACATTGACCGATAAGTCTGGAGCCCGCGGAAATGTGGAGCGGGCTGGTTTTACCAGCCTGCTTCCGGCCGCGCCTTTGTTCCTGCTCATTGGTGCGCTGCTGCTCTACCCGCTGGGCTTTCTCCTCCACGAAAGCTGGGGCATCAATAACTATCTGACTCTGTTCCGCGAGGGATCGGTCCGCACCGCGCTGTTCCACTCGTTGCTCTTGAGCGGGCTGGTCGCGTTCTTTTCCACTTTCGTCTGTCTCGCGCCGGCCTGGCTCTTTGCCAGCCAGCAGTTCCCCGCGCAAAGGATTGTCCGGGCCTTCTTTACTCTCCCGATGTCTTTCTCGGGAATTATCGTGGGCTTTCTCACGGTGATCATGCTCGGTCGGATCGGCGTGGTTCCCCAGCTTCTGGAAAAGTTGACCGGGACAGACTTCCTCTCTGGTAGCGCCTATCGTCTGCATGGTTTAATTATCGCCTATCTCTATTTCGAGATTCCCCGGGCCACGTTAACCTTGGAGTCTTCACTGCGGAAGTTTGATCAACGCCTGAGCGAGGCCGCGCAATCGCTGGGCGCGAACGCTTGGCAACGTCTTCGCTTTCTCGTGCTTCCCTTGATCTGGCGTCCGCTCGTTTCGACCTTTGCGGTGACCTTTACGGTTTCGTTAGGTTCTTTTGGTGTGGCCCTGATCGTGGCGAAGCGCTTCTCGATTCTGCCGCTCGAGATCTATCAGCAGATTGTCGGCTACGGAAATCCCTCCTTGATGGCGGCGATGGCGATCACGCTGGTCCTGATCGCTTTCTTGATTAACTACTCCGTACGGTTCTGGGGCGATCGCCAAGGGGTAACGACGTGAAGAGGTTCAGCGTCGGTTTAGCGGCTGCGCACCTGATCACCTGGTGCCTGCTGATCGTGGTCGCCAGTCCTGTGCTGGTGGTGGTGCTGGGCGCGTTCTTCGATGCTTCTTTCCTCGGCGTGGCCAGCGAACAATGGGCCGGGCACGCTCAGGGAAGTATCTTCAATCATGGCTGGTTCATGTATGT
>JBBSED010000041.1:0-36686 GCA_038240025.1 Chthoniobacterales bacterium | reverse complement strand
CGGCGCGAGCCGGACGCGCGCGCCGTTGGCGCCGCCGCGTTTGTCGGACCCGCGGAAATTGGACGCGGAGGCCCACGCCGTGGAAACCAGTTCAGATACCGAGAGTCCGGAGGCGAGGATTTGGTTCTTCAGCGCGGCGATCTCCTGCGCATCGATCAGCGGGTGATCGACCGCGGGGATCGGGTCCTGCCAAAGAAGTTCTTCCGCTGGAACCTCCGGCCCGAGATAGCGTGCACGCGGCCCCATGTCGCGGTGGGTGAGCTTGAACCAGGCGCGCGCAAAAGCGTCGGCGAACTGGTCCGGGTTCTCGAGGAAACGGCGCGAGATCTTCTCGTAGGCCGGGTCCATCCGGAGCGCGAGATCGGTCGTGAGCATGGTCGGCCGATGCTTCTTCGCGGCGTCGTAGGCATCGGGCACCGTGGCCTCGGCGTCCTTCGCCACCCACTGATGCGCGCCGCCGGGGCTCTTGGTCAGTTCCCATTCGTGTCCGAATAGGTTCTTAAAGAAGCCGTGGCTCCATTGGGTGGGCGTGTTCGTCCAGATGACTTCGAGACCGCTCGTAATCGTGTCCGGGCCTTTGCCCGTGCCGTAGCTGTTCGTCCAGCCGAAGCCCTGATGCTCCAAACCCATGGCCTCGGGTTCCGGCGAGACATGAGTGGACTCAGCGGCGCCGTGCGTCTTGCCAAAGCTATGACCGCCCGCGATGAGCGCGATCGTTTCCTCATCGTTCATGGCCATGCGGTCGAAGGTGTCGCGGATGTCTTTCGCCGCGAGCAGGGGATCGGGATTGCCGTCCGGACCTTCCGGGTTCACGTAAATCAAACCCATCTGCACGGCGGCGAGGGGATTCTCGAGATCGCGCGAATGAGGCACTTCACTGTCGTCGTCGGAGACGAGCACGCCGTGGCCTTCCGCCGCACCCGGCGAGCCCCTGGAGTAACGAATGTCGCCGCCGAGCCAGGTGGTCTCGCGACCCCAGTAGACATCGCGATCCGGTTCCCAGGTGTCTTCGCGTCCGCCCGCAAAACCGAAGGTTTTAAAGCCCATCGTTTCGAGCGCGACGTTGCCGGTGAGAATCATGAGGTCTGCCCAGGAAATTTTGCGGCCGTATTTCTGCTTGATCGGCCAGAGGAGGCGGCGCGCCTTATCCAGGCTCACATTGTCCGGCCAGCTGTTGAGCGGGGCGAACCGCTGTTGACCGCGCCCGCCGCCGCCGCGCCCGTCTCCGGTGCGGTAAGTGCCGGCGCTGTGCCAGGCCATGCGGATGAAAAGACCGCCGTAATGCCCGAAGTCCGCCGGCCACCACTCCTGCGAGTCAGTCATCAGAGTCGCGAGATCGTTCTTCAACGCCGTGAAATCGAGGTTCTGGAATTCCTCCGCGTAGTTAAACCGCTCGCCCATCGGATCGGACTTCGCGGAATGCCGGTGGAGCAATTCCACCTTTAACCGGTTCGGCCACCAATCGTGATCGGTCGGGGCGCGGCCGGTGGCGGCGGTGTGATTGAAAGGGCACTTTGCTTCGTTGGTTGTGTCGTGGCTCATGGGATAGAAAAACGGTGCCCAATATACGCACGAGGTCGCGCTGCGGACGAAAAATTGCGGAGAAATCCGTACTGTGAATGGCCGCGAAAGACGGAATCCGCGGCGTCACGCTCGTCGAAAAGATTCCGTATTTTCCCGCCTCTCCCCTGGATGTGACTACTTCAGTCGATCAAGTCGACCGAATCACCCCGGTGAACCGTGCCTTCCGTGAGGACCGCGGCGTAGACGCCCGCCTTGTTTTCGTGGGACTGCGCGACGGCTTTGAGGATCGCCGGGGATTTCTCGGCGGTGTCGGGGTCGAGTGTGATCATCATGCAGCGGCCGTCGCGGGCAAGGACCGAGACGACGGCTTTCGAGCCAAGTCGGAGATTCCGGCCCACGAAGCGATCTTCGGCAAATCCTTCGCCGGAGTTCAGGTCGAGATAGACATTCGCGCGGAAGCGGCGCGGATCGACTGTCAGGCCAGTTTCCGCGCCGAGCTTCCTCGCGGTCTGCACGGCGAAGATCGAAAGAGGCCGGCAATCAGTCATCGCCTTATCCGAGCGCAGCAAGGTGAGTTCAGGTTTGGCGGAAAGGCCGGAGCGCAGCGTTTCGAGCAGGGCCGGGTCATCGATCGCGAAGGTGCGTCCATCGGGTGCCTCGACGTCGAGCATCAGCTCGGCGCGGCCGGCCGTGATCGGGTTGATCATCTCCGACATGGCTTCCGCTTCCGCCTGGTTCGCGGGGCGCGCCGCTTTCGCCGGGTAACGCCAGCGCGGCCGGTAAAGCAGCAGTTGGCGTTGGTCGCGACCCGTGAAAAAAGGAAAGCCCCTGGCGTTAGCGGAACTGGCGAAGGCAAAAAGGCGATCGCCATACACGCCGGCGTAACCGACAAAAAGTTCCTCCATCGCTTCGCCTCGCATGCTTTTCACGGGATAGCGCCAGAGGCTTTCCACGGTTCCGACAATCGGCATGGCAAAGGATTACGAGAACGGGCCGGCGTAATCGAGTGAATATTGTTTCGCAAAGGCGGTTCCACGCGGACGGCGCTGACGTTCTGCGGACACCCTGAAATCTCTGCCGCGTCGCCGGTAGGATGTCGGCGCGGTTCGTGTAGAGTCAGGCATGGCTCCGTGGTTTCCCGAGTTACTCGGTTATGTGGCGTCGGCTTTGATCGCGATGTCGATGATGATGAGCTCGGTGCTCTGGCTCCGGGTGATCAACCTGACTGGCGCGGTCGCCTTCACCATCTACGGCTTGCTCATTCACGCCTATCCCGTGGCGGCGCTGAATGGATTGATCGTATTTGTGAATGGCGGCTATCTGCTGCGGATGCTTACGACCAAGGAGTATTTCCAACTCCTTCAGCTGGAGCCGCAGTCGGACTACCTGGAGTATTTCCTCGGCTTCTATCGAGCTGATATCCTGAAGCTGGTCCCGGATTTCCAATATCAGCCGGTCGAGAACCAGGTCACGCTGTTTATCCTGCGCGATTGCAAGCCGGTCGGGGTCTTCATCGCGGTGGAGACATCCGTAGGAGTCCTGCGTGTCGTCCTCGACTTTGTGATTCCGCGTTATCGCGACTTAAAGGTAGGACGCTATCTCTTCGTCGACCAGGCCGAGTTCTTCCGTGCGCGCGGGATCACCGAGATCGTAGTGAGGTCGCGGACGAAGGAGTTCGCCTCCTATCTCCTGAAGGTAGGTTTCGAGACTGGCCACGAAGCGGGCGCCTTCCGTATCACCTATCGAAGCGCGCCGGCAGCCGCGGGAAGTTGATTGCTTCAGAAGGACGGAAAACGAGATGAGCGGTTCGGTTCTTGCGAGGGTCGTATTGTTGGCTGTCTCCCCGCTTATCCTAATGGGTTCGCTGCGGGCGCAGGAAGGATCGAAGCCGGAGGACTCGTTCGAAGTGGAGCCGCCGTTGCTCATCCCGCCGGGGGACGTCGAAAGAAAGCCCGATGCGGCAACGGAGGCGCCGCTCGACGCGGCGCAGGTCGCGCAGCAACTGGTGCGAGCGCGAAAGAGCGTGGCGTCGGCCGAACGGCTGGTGAAGATCGGCGCGCTGGCTAAGGTCGAGGCGGAGCAGCGAGCGTTACGCGTGCTCAAGTTGGAAGCCGAGTTGGCGAAGGCTCAGCTATTGGCAGAACAGGCGCAGGTCCAATTGCAGCAGACGCAAAACGCCGCAGACCACGCGAGTCCGGCTGACTTAGACTCAGCGCTCACGACGTTCTCCAGTGCGCGGAAGGCGGCGCAAGCCGCGGAGGAAAAATATCGCCAGGCTGAACTCGACGCCGCAGCGCTTAATCTCCACCGACAAAAGCGACTTTTAGCGGTAGGTGCTGCGCGGAAGTCCGACGTCGCCCGGGCCGAGGAAAAGCTCGCCACCCTCCAGCGAGGCGAGGAACCGGCACGCTGATCTTTACTCACCGCGCTGCTCGCGGACGCGCGCGAGACTCCGGAAAGCAACCGAGCCGCGCTCCCACCGAGAGCGATGGGTCGTCGCGGCTTGGGCCGCTGTGTTCGCCGTCACCGTCGCCGGCTCGATCGGCCGAAAATCGACTTCCACAGGCTCAGCCGCTGGGCCGGGAGCGAGCAGCGATCCAGCCGATTCGAGGCAATGCGTCGCCCCGAAGCCATCGCGGCTTCTTCCTCATTCATTCCTCGTTCCCTGCATCTCTTTCGTCCCGACAGCCGGAGCGATCTCCGCGTTTGCGGAATAAGATTGACCATTGGAGCGCGTCTCGCCCAGGATGACCGGGAACCTGCTAAAGCCACGGGCCTACCACACGGCCACGGCACTCCCCTCGGGCAAGGTGCTGGTGGCGGCGGGGTTTGACTTCACGCTTCTAAATACCGCGGAACTCTACGATCCAGCCACCGCGAGCTGGACTAACACCGGCAGCCTTAGGCTTGCGCGCTCCGACCATACGGCCACCATCCTGCCATCCGGGAAGGTATTGGTCGTGGGCGGCCTCCTCGATACTAACTATTCCACCGACAGCGCGGAACTCTACGACCCGACAACGGGAAAGTGGACGTCGACCGGTAGCCTTCATACGGCACGTTATCGCCACACCGCGACGCTGCTCGCATCCGGTCAGGTGCTGGTGGCGGCAGGCCAGGGGGGATATGCATCTTGCTGTGATGGCTTCCTGCAAAGCGCCGAAGTCTATGACCCGGCGACCGGCGTTTGGACGCCGGTCGGGGATCTTCCTGTTCCACGCGTTCAGCACACGGCGACGCTCCTGCCCTCCGGCAAGGTCCTCGTGGCGGCAGGATTAAACCGTCAGTACTCGGATGGCGCGGAACTTTTTGATCCGTCCACGGGAGCATGGACAGCGACCGACAGCCTGATCACACGACGCAGCCGACACACGGCGACGTTACTTCCTTCAGGCGACGTCCTCGTGGCCGGGGGGGACAGTGACACACTTAGTTCCAGGAATAGCCTGAGGACCGCAGAAATATATCGCTCGGGCTCGAGCGACGCGTCGAACTGACAGGTCTGGCGGCGACGCCCGCCCAAATCGCGCTCGCGTGGTTGCTCGCGCAAAAACCTTGGATCGTGCCGATCCCGGGGACGACGAAGCTGCATCGGCTGGAGGAGAATCTCGGCGCGGCCGAGGTGGAGCTGACCCTGGAGGACTTGCGCGAGGTCGACGACGCGGCGTCTGAGATCGAGGGTCCAGGGTGGGCGTTATCCGGAGAAGCTGGAGGCGATGACGGGGAGGTAGGCAAGGACCCGGCTGACGCGGAACGCTTGAATGGCCGACCACCCAAGCTCGCTCGGGAAGATCGAAATGGATGCAAGCGTCAGGCCGCGTTCGGTAGCGTAATTGCTCGTCCAACTCCGTTGTTGTGACCGTCAAGCGAAACAGAGTTTCGATGACAATTGCGTTCCCAAACTGGAGTTTGGGAATGAGGAACAAGACCGTCGCACGCGGACCTGCGCTGCGGACAAATGACTAAACCAAGGGTGCCGCGGGAGTTTGCTCATCACCCTCGACGGGCGCGTCCAAGGGGGAAGGATCGGCAGCGTTCTCGAGCTTGCGCTGCTTTTTCGCTTCCTTTTTCTTCTGTTTCTCCAGCTCTTTCCGGCGCTTTTCGCCGGAGTAGTTCGGCCTGGCCACAGCTTATTTCTTCGGCTTCTGAACCGACTTGGCGGCATTCGCGTTTTTCTTTTGCGCGGCGCCGGCGGCTTTGCCCTTTTGTTGTGCCTTCTGTTTCTGGTTCGCCTTCGGAGATTTATCGCCCATGATTCGCCAACGTCCATGGCTGCGTCCGACTGTCAAAAGAAGAGTGACAGGTGAGCGGCGACCGGTGACAGGTAAAACATCATGGAAATCAAAAGAGTTGGGTCGCAGCCATCCGGCAAGGGGCCGGCGGATTGGTTTACGGGAACGGTGCGGATCGATCCGCTCTTCGAGGCGGCGGAGCCGGCGCGAGTGCGCGGGGCGAGCGTGACCTTCGAGCCCGGGGCGCGCACCGCGTGGCATACGCATCCGTTAGGCCAGACGTTGCTCGTGACGTCGGGTTGCGGGCGCGTGAAGCGTGAGGGCGGCCAGATCGAAGAGATCCGTCCCGGGGACGTGGTCTGGTTTCCGCCTAACGAGAAGCATTGGCACGGCGCCGGGCCGACCACGGCGATGAGTCACCTCGCGATCCAGGAAGCGCTCGAGGGCAAAGCCGTCGACTGGCTGGAAAAGGTGAGCGACGCCGAATACGAAGCGAGCCAGGACAGCTAAGACTAACTCCGACGGATCGGCTCCAGCCAGCGGCTAGAGTGCGCCCGAGTCATAAGCCTGCTCGCCATGCAATGACGCGTCGAGGCCCAGGTCTTCGTCGGCTTCCGAGACTTTGACGGTCGCGAAGAGATTGATGATCGCGAGCATCACGTAAGTAAAGAGGAAGGCGTAAAGCGATGCGCCGATGACCGCGGCGCATTGGATGACAAAGAAATGGCCGCCGCCGGCCAGCAGGCCATCGGCGCCGTTGGCATTCATCGCCTTGGAGGCGAAGACTCCGAGCAGGATCACGCCGAGGCATCCTCCGATACCGTGCACGCCCCAAACGTCGAGCGCGTCGTCCCAGCCGAGTCTGTTCTTCAAGTGAACCGCCAGGTAGCAGACGCCGCCAGCCGCCATCCCGATGATCGCCGCTGACGGGAGCGAAACGAACCCAGCCGCGGGCGTGATCGTCGCCAGGCCAGCGACTGCACCGGTGAGCAATCCGACAAATTTCGGTCGGCGCTGCACCGTCCACTCGATCGTCAGCCAGACGATGGCCGCGAACGAGGCGGCGACGTCCGTGTTGAGAAAAGCGAGGCCGGTGATCGCGTTGACGTCGAGTTCGCTGCCGGCGTTAAAGCCATACCATCCAAACCAGAGCAAGCCCGTGCCGATGGCGATGAGGGGCACACTATTCGGCGGCGAGGCTTTGTCGCGCCGATGCCCGACGTAGAAGACCGAGGCGAGCGCGGCGAAGCCCGCGGTAGCGTGCACCACAATGCCGCCCGCGAAATCGAGCACGCCCATGCGCGCGAGTAAGCCACCGCCCCAGACCATGTGCGCGAACGGGTAGTAAACGAGGAGCTGCCAGAGGATGAGAAAGAAGAGGTAAGCCTTGAAGGTGACGCGATTGACGAACGCGCCAGTGATCAGCGCCGGGGTGATGATCGCGAACATCATCTGGTAAGCCATGAAGACAAACTCCGGTAACCTGTGGTTCCCGGGGAAGGGCGAATTCAGATCGACTCCGTGCATGAACACCTTGTCGAGGTTCCCGATGAGACCGCCCATGGTATCGCCGCTAAAGCAAAGTGAATAACCGCAGACGAACCAGAGGATCGTCGTGATCCCCATGGAGACGAAACTCTGGATCATGATCCCGAGGATGTTTCGTTTGCCGGCGAGCCCGCCGTAGAAGAAAGCGAGGCCGGGCGTCATCAGCATGACGAGGCTGGTCGCGAGCAGCATGAAACCGGTGGTGCCTGTATCAAACGTAGACGTGGGTGGTTGCATTTCCGCTGTTGAACAGGGAAATGGCGTCTCCGACCAGCTAATTTTTTGTTGGTCAGCGGGATTTTAGAAATCCGGGCGCCGTCCACGGGAGGCTGTCGCTTGCGAATTTTTCCGCTAAAGTGGCCGCGAAATGGCAAACCAACTTGCGGCGATCCTGCAAAACGATCTCGGCGTAGCGGAGAGTTACCAGCATTTCCCGAAACGAGTGACCCCCGGCGAATCCATCGAAATCAACGGTGGGATCCTGAAGTGGTATCAGGTTGCGCCGGAAAGTCAGCCGGTGCCCGGGGAAATCGACCGCCTGGCGCGTTCTTACCTAACGACGAGCGCGCTGGAAGCAACCGGCCTCGGCTTCGTCATTCTTCACCGCTGCGGAAGCGATTTTTATTTTCTGATCGTCAGCACATGGCGCGGGAACAACGAAGCCTGGGAGACGGTCTTCTACAAGAACGGCGACGGGATGCACGACTTTGCGCTTTGGCCACGCGAAGGGGCGCATAAGGCGACCTTTTGCGTCTGGGAACTCGCGGCCGTTTGGCACGAGAAGCAGGCATGGGAGCATGTCCTTCTCTCGACGCGCGATCAAGCGGCCGCGCAAGTCTGGCAAGGGGATCTTTACGCGGGCCCAGCGTAAAACTCGAGTCAAACCGAAAGGAAACAGTAAGCTATGAACCTACCTCAAGTGGTCGAAAAACGCAGAGTGGCTTCGCCCCGTGTCGCGCCTCAGGCGCTGGCGTGGGACGGGAAGAGCCTTTGGCTGAGTTCGCGCGATCTCGGCACCCTTTACCGGCTGATGGATGATCAACTGGAGATTGCGGAAGAGGTCGAGCCACCGGGAGTAGTCTGGGCGGGAGTGATGACCAACGATGGCTGGCGTTTCACGATCGGCAAAGGCCTGAACGACGATCGCCATATCTATCGCTACACGGAGGCCGACGGATTCGCCCAGCTCTTCGCGTGTCCGGATTTTACCGGGTCCTATCTGAGTTACGACGGGGAACATCTCTACCTGAGTCAGTGGTATAAGGGAATGATTCATCGGCTCGATGACTCCGGACAGGTGACCCGCACGATCCAGGTCGGCGCGGAGATTTGTGGGCAGACCTTTGTGGAAGGCCTGCTCTATGTCCTGTGCGGTCGCGAGAATAAGGACCATCCGGGTAAGTCCGAAGAATGGCGGATCGCCCGGCTCGACCCGCGGGAGGAGAAGCCGGCGGTAGAGGATCTGGCGACGATTCCCTTCGCCGCGCGGTCGCTCGCGTATGATGGCGAGAGCTTCTGGTCGAATCACCGCGCGGCGAACGAGATCATCTCCTTTACATTGCCGCGCTGACTCGCAGGTCGGTTGATCGGCGGGATCGCCGAGACGCATGAGATGCTCGATTACTGTGCGGAGAAGAACATCGTCTCCGACGTGGAGATGATGGACACGGACGAGATTAACGAGGCCTACGAGCGGATGCTGAAGAGCGACGTAAAATATCACTTCGTGATCGACATGGCCTCCTTGAAAAAGGGCGCCTCCTTGCAATCTTAGGCGGCAGGCCCCGGGGTTCGTGAAGACCAACCACGGTCACGGCATCCCGTAGCCCGCGTTGAGACTTAGAGTCACCCCGGGAGTCGAATTCATCCGACACGCGGGGATGGTCGAAGACTTAGAAGCCGTCTTTGGGTGATTAGCCTTTACACATCTGCTTGTTTCCCGACAGGGTGCAGGAATGAAGCCATCGAATTTGTTCATCATCCTGCTGAGACTTTTGGGCTGCCTCACCCTCATCGCTGGGAGTGTCCGGGCGGCGGAATCGGAGGACGAGACTCCGGTGCAGCTAAAGCAGGGAATCGAGGGCCGACACCCAGAGGATTACTACAAATTGGCGGCGAAGCTCTTCCAGGATGTTTCCACCAAACAGGAGGCGGTCTCTTGGTTCTACGTGGGGCAACTTCGGTATCGCTACTATCTCGCGGACACTCCCAGTCTGGAGGCCGAGTCGACGCCTTCGTTGGCTTCGATGTCTACAACCAACCCGATCGGCGATCCAATCGGAAGCTTCCTTGTGATTATGACAACACCTCTTTGGTCTTGAGCGACTTTCAGCCGGCAAACGATCCATCGTCGAAGGCAACGCAGAAGCCGGCGGTCCGCAAAAAGCCGGCTGGATAAGCGATCATCGCCCGATAGAGGAGACGAGTAAGCTCACGTTAGGCACCGCCGGCGCCTCCGTCCGCGCGGGCGGTGTTTGGGCTGGCATTACTCCCCGCCCAAGCCGGGGAGACGTTGGACGGCCTCTTTCTGCACCGCCTTCAGGCTTTGCGGATCGAGCCCCAGACACGCCAGGATGGTCGGGGCAATCTGCATCGTTTGGACGGGCGTCTTGATCGTCCCGGGATCGAGCCCAGGATTCGAAAGGACAAGGACCACGTTGGTGTCATCAAAGTCGAAGCCGCCGTGTTCGGCGATCTTCTTCGTGGAGTCAGTGTAAATAACTCCCGCAACTGGTTGCACGATGATGTCCGGCGTGCGCGAGTCATTCAGCGGATTCGGAAACTGCAGCCGAAGGCTAAGGCCTGCGAAGATCGTGTCGATATGAGCGACGGCCAGGTTCGCTTCGAGTAAGGCGACAGCGGCGTCTGTCTGGCTCTGATCCGTGAGCCAAAGCAGGGCGACGTCATCCTGTGTCGCCTGGGCGATAAGGGATGGACCAACGATGTCAGGGATCGTGCTCTCACCTGCAAGCACAAGTTTGCTCGGATCGATCGGTGATTGACCATGCTTGGCCGTGACGATGACCAAGGTGGATTCCAAGAGACCACGGTCACGAAGGGCGGCTACCATTTGCCCGATGGAAGCGTCGGTATGGGCGATGGCCTCAGCCAGCGCGGGCTGGGGAACGCCCTGGCCATCAATGTAACCACCAGTCACCATGTCGGGCGGCGGAGCCGAGCCATCGCGGAGGACATTGGTCTTTAACTTTTGGCCCACACTTACTGCCTGGAAGTTCATCCCGAAAATGGCCGGCACACCCACCTGGGTGGTGCCGGTATGATCGTAGCCGGCGATTTCGTTCAGGATCGCCGCGACCTTTGTGTCATCGTAATCTTCAGTTGCCTGCACACTCGAAGTTGTGCCGACGGTGGGATAAGCAGGATTTGGCGCTGCTATTTCCGGATTAAACAAGTCGTCCACGCCCTCGCCGGAAGGGCCTTGGACGAGATCGTAGGCCAGGTGCTTGTCGCTCCAGGCCGTCCGCAGATGAGCGCGATGAGCCACTTCGAAGATGGTGTTCGCCTTGAGGAATTGGTGAGGATAGACAGGAGCGCCGGTCACCGGATCGCGCGGGAGTGCGTCGGGATTGATGCCGCCGCCGCCGTCGCGCGCGTCGGGGTTGAGATCGATTGACTCGTCGTAGGGAACATTCGTGCCCGGGGTGGACCCTCCTCCAAGGGTAATCGGCGGGAGCAAAGCGCGATCGTAGCTGTTATCGTACCAGACGCCGGTCGAGATGGGCGACCCACCGGTAATGATCGAGAGCAAGCCCGGGAAAGAGTCGGAAGGTCGCATGGTGAAAGCATGTGTGTAGGTGACGCCCTGGCGCGACAGCTGTCCGAGCGCGGACGCAGGGTTTGTCTTTATGAGATTGGCGAAATCAAGCGCGTGCATGCCGTCGACACTGAGCAGCAGGACATGTTGCACCCGCGGCGCATGGCCGGCGGCCGCAGAGTTTCTGGCAACAAGATCGTCTGCTGAAGTCAGAGCAAGCGAGCCGGCCAGAGCCGTGACCGCGATAGCTGCAAATTTAATCGGGTTTTTCATAAGGAAGAATGGATGGATCGACGTTGATTGATAAGTCTTGCTAGCACACAAGTGCTGCAGGTGGCTCTTTAAAGCTGAGGCTCTCACCCCCAGCGTGCAACGGCTGAATTGTTAAGTTCTCGCGTCATCAATGTGACGTCGAGGTCTCAACCCAAATCGCAGCGACAGCGACGGATACCTTTTAATCAACGGCTGATTCATCTGCCATTAAGCGTGTTACGGGGTATGGTGCCGCGCGGTTGTTTCCGCCCGTTTACCAGGAAGGTTACGGAAGGGTGTCTCACGAGGAAATCCAATGAAATCGAGACGAGCGAGAATCAAGAGCGGGGTATCGCTAGAGCGGGAACCAGACCCCACCTTTTCGCCAGACTCGAGCTTTGATTGGGTCTTGCCCCGAATAGAACGAGACTCTTCGCCGCGCGTTTTATTCACCTAATCATGACATAACAGCCACGCGACTGACACATGAGCATGGGAGGATCTTCGTCAAAGCCCAGTTGGCGCGAATTAAATCAATCTATGAAAACAACACCTTCTCTCTTTACCGATACGAAATGGAGGACGCTCCTTCTCGCAGCCGCCTTCTCGACGAGCGTATTGTTTCCCGCAAGAGCCGCGGTCGATCCCATGACCGTGAGCGCGGGAGACGTGACGCAGACGGGCGCCGTAATCTGGGCGCACAGCGCGGTAGCGGGCCGTTTGCTCTTGGAATATTCGACCGACCCGACCTTCGGCCAGGACGTGCAATCTCTCACTCTGCGAGAGCGGGACGCGCTCGATCCAGTCAAGGCGTTGTTGGAGCGCTTGATACCTGCGACGACTTATTATTACCGGGCAACGGGCCCGGCGGCGACGGCCAACGGGAAATTCCGCACGCCATCGACTCGCGGGTCTTTTGCCGGCCTCCACTTCGGCGTCTCGGGCGACGAGCGTGGCGAGCTGGCGCCCTATCCTTCAGTCCGGAATGCGGCCGCGAGCGATCTCGATTTCTTCCTTCAGTTTGGCGATAATATCTATGCGGATTTTCCGTCACCTGATGTGCCCTTGGATCAATGCCGCACCTTGACTGATTTCCGCCTCAAGACTAACGAGGTCTATTCCACCCGCTTCGGTCTCAACACCCTGGCCGATGTGCGGAGCTCGACCGCCATTCTCGCGACAATCGACGATCACGAAGTCGCCGATAACTTTGCCGGTGCTGCCTTGCGCACGAATGATCCGCGCTTCGCCCAGGATACCGGCCTTTTAATCAGTGATACCGAAACTTTCCGCAACGGCTTAGCCGCCTTCCGCGAGTATCATCCGCTCAGGAACGCGCGTTACGGCGCGACTGGCGATTACACGACTGCGCATCGGATCGAGAACTACCGCTTTAATAGCTATGGCAGCGACGCGGCGACTTTTGTTCTCGACGCCCGCTCCTTCCGGAGCGACCATCTACCGCCAGTAACCGACCCGAATGATCCGGCGCAAGTGGCCGCTTTCATCGTTGGCTCCTTCACACCGGGCCGCACGCTCCTCGGCGCCAAGCAACTCGCCGACCTCAAGCGCGACCTCGTGCGAGCGCAAGGTGCTGGGATTTTCTGGAAGTTCATCTTCTGCCCAGAGCCAGTCCAGAACTTCGGGCCCCTGGGAGGCGAGGACCGTTACGAGGGCTATGCCGCGGAACGGACGGATCTGCTCAAATTCATCGACGATAATGCCGTCTCCAATGTCGTCTTCGTCACGGCAGACTTCCACGGCACCTTGGTGAACCGGCTCTCCTATCAACTCGGGCCGTTCCTGCCGCAGATCCAGACGAACTCGATCGAGATCGTCACCGGACCGATCGCTTTCGACAAGCCCTTCGGACCCACCATTGTGGACCTGGCCGCTGCCTTTGGGCTGATCACGCCGGAGGAGCAGGCTTTCTATTATTCCTTGCCGAACGGACCAGACAAGGAAGGCTTTGTCCTCGGGATCGTTAATGGCGGTCTCGCCCCCTTGGGCTATAATTTGCTCAGCCTTACCGAAAATCCGCTGCCGAATGTCGAATTGGTCCCCGGACAACTCTACGAATCCACTAACACCTACGGTTGGACGGAGTTCAACATCGATCCGGTAACCCACAAGCTCGATATCAAGACCTGGGGCATCCTCCCCTATTCCCAAGCCGAGCTGGAGGCCAACCCGGACGAAGTGACTGGCCGCATCCCCGAGTTGGTGAGCGAGTTTACCATCACACCGCTTCCATAGGATCATCAGGGCAGACTTGGATGGTACCGGTGCTTCGAATCTGGGCGACATCGACGGGTTAGAAGATCGGGTTAGGGGCTCGTCACAAGCCGACCTGCCCGGAGGCGGGAATAGTGTGAAAGGGAACGTTGCGTAGTTAGCACGGCTCGAGCGTGTCGATCTACCGGCTCTACCAGTTTCCGGCCGCGTCGGGTTCGCAACCTCGCCTCGGGAGATCGAGGCCGAGCCACTTACCCTGACCAGATTTCCGACCATTGCCCAGTCTTTAAGACCGACATCGACGGCCGCCGGCGGTTGGCTGCACCGTCTGATTCGCTGCGACCTCAGTGCTTTCCCGCCGGCTCCGCTTCCGCCACCAAAGATGCCGAGTAGATGTCACCACTGGGATGCTTCATCTGGAGGTGGAGAGTCTCTCCGACGGCCTTCCGCATCAGCGGCTCAATCTCCTTGGCTCGCCGCCCCACAATCGCCACACCCTCCACTTGGACGACGTGATCACCAGCGGTCACACCGGCCTTCGACGCGGGCGAACCCGCTACAATCTTTGTCACCATCACCGAACCAAGCACCGGATTCAGAGAAAAGAACGGCGCGTCGACCTTGATTGTGAGCCCGAACCAACCCTTGCCATCTCCCGCAAAACCGCTAGCACCGAGCAGCCATGAGGTTTGAGTCATCGGAAGTTCGAGCATACGCCGGCCATCGGTGAGCTGGATCGCATGGTTGGATTCTGGCGTTTCTTCGTTGTCAGATCGACAATTATTTTATCGAAGAATGAGCAACGATAGTTCTGGCCCGATGGCTGTCCGGTGACAATTGTGGAACGAAATCAAGTTCACGAATCCGCCTCGGGAGGACGAGGAGACCCGGTCAAAAGTTCACCCAATCGCTACCTAAGAGTCATCAAATCGACAAAAAGCGCGGCCAAGACTGACGGTCATGATTACGGACCCCTTGTTACAAGAGAACGAAACGCGGAGCGCGGATTGCTCGTCCGGTGCAGGCCGCTGCCGGGAGCGACACTCAGCCGCCTTCCTGCGCTCGCAACAACAGTGTTTACTTGCGTTGCGTGAAGCGCTGGCCGATTCGGTCGCGGGCGTGGCGCGGCTCTCGCGCGAGAACAGAGTCGAAGCGCCGGCCTGCAGCCAGCACCCTGCCGATGCCGGGAGCGATGCCTGCGACCGCGACTTCGCGCTCGGGCTTCTCTCTCACGAACAAAACGCGCTCTCGGAAGTCGATCAGGCTTTGCAGCGGATCGCGCGGGGCACCTACGGCACCTGCGAGCTCTCGGGGGAGCCGATCTCCCGCGCCCGGCTCAAAGCGATCCCATTCACCCGCCATACCGTCGCCCGGCAGGCGCAAATCGAACGGGAGAAGAAATCCCGCAGGTTCCTCAGCAGCAGCTACCCCATCACCCCCGCAGAAGGCTGCGACGATGAGCGCGCTTCTCGTGTCGAAGATTCCCAGGGGAGTGAAATGGAACGCGTCAGCTCGACGTCCGGTGGGGAGAACGAGTCAAGATCTGGTCGGCGGCTGGGTGCTGCCGGACGATGAATTTTAGAGGCATGTTCATAAGAGCGGAGGAGATGGTCAGCGTCGATCTCCAAGGCCGTCATGATTTCATGCAGTCTTTTGTGATCGGCTCTTACCTCCGTCAGCAGGCTTCGGAAAAATTCTGCCAGCGGTTTGCCGCCGTCTGTCGCGGATAGATGTTCGAGCAGTCCGACCGCGCCGAGCAGCGGTGGCCTTCGCGGTCGGCGCCGAGATTTTAGCGGGCAGAGTTTATTTGCGCGTTCGTCGGGCGGACAAGGGAAAAGGGCAATTGTGTATTTTGGGTAACCCAGTAGATGGGAAAGTATCCTTTTCCCGAATTTCCTCGTTGCTGCATTGCGAAGTCGCCGTATCCACGGCTGGTCGGGCGGAACGGCCAGTGCGCACCGCACTTCGAGCAGGCGATGCCCCTACTCGTTACTGTGGATGATGACCGTACCGCTGGCTGGTGCGCCGACGATGTAGCTTGCGCGCGGGGACAGGGTGAGGACGACGGACTCGTCCGGCTCGGGGATGCTGTCGTCGATTGGCTGGATCACGATGTTGGCTGCGTTTTTGCCACTTTTGATCATCGCCTGTCCGCGAAGTCTCCGGTAGTCATTGCCGTTGGTGGCGGTGCCACCGATGTTGTAGGATACGGTGAGAGGCCTGATCGCGTCGCCGGTGCGAGTAATGCGCATGGTGCCGATTGAGTTAGGCGGGGTTTCGGAGGCGTCGCCATCGGTTACCGTGAGCGTGACGGTGGGCAACTGTGCGGTCGGGACGAGCATGATAGCTGTCGGCGAATACAAAATCATGTAATCGGGGGGGAGGCCGATCACGGCATCGAAGACGCCGGAGCCAATGTCTTGCGAGAATGTCGCTATCGTGTAGGAGCTGCCGTCGAAAGCTCCCGCGAGGTTGTTTAACATGAGGGTGTCGTTCGAGCCGGTAAGATCGATGGACCCGCCAACGATCGCGAGGTGGTCACTCGCACCGGCAGGCCCGATATCCACAAGAAAGATGCCTTGCTGGTCGAAAACGACGCCGCCCGTCCCGCTCGTGATGACCGTGAGAGTAGCGAACGACGAGTCTCCTCCCGCGCTCAGTTGTGATGGGTTCGTGGCTCCAACAGTCACCGTGCCATTGGGGAGTAACCCGATCGTCCCCGATCCAGTGAGCGTCGCCGTCGCACCAACGCCCGCAGCGTTCACAATGTAGTTTCCCTGGCCGCTGGTATTCCCGTCGATGCGCAGGGTACCGCCCGTGACAGTGGTAAAGCCGCTGTAGGTGTTGTTACCCGAAAAGGTCTGGGTATAGGAGGCCTGAATGGCGTTGAAGGAAACTTGACCGTTGCCCGCGATCATACCAGCATAGGCGCTGGGTCCCGGGCTGCTGCCCGGGTCAAGATGCAACTCGGTCGCTACTCCCAAAAGGTTAACCGTCGCAGTGTTTACTCCAGTCGAAGGGGAGGAGATCACTCCACTCAAGCCTCGAAACTGAATGAAGGTCTGGATATTCAGAACCACGTCCGTACCGGGTCCCGTGTTGGGGTTGTTAACAGATAGTCCGGTGTGAAGTGGGGTCAGATTGTTAAATCCGGTCAGGAAATTAGTGGTTCCTCCATCAATCGCGATTCCCCCGCCGAATTCGACGTACGTGCCGCTCAGATTCAATTCGCCGGCTCCCGTTTTCGTCACGTACTGCGAGGCAAAGACGATGATCTGCGCCGAGATACTCAGGACAGAACCCGCCTGTGCGACATCGAGATTTCCACTGGGGATCGAGAGCGACAGGGTGCCGTTGCCGTTGCCGCTGCCATTTGGGCCTTGAATGGTGAGGCTTGAGTTGTTACCTCCGAGGTAGATGGCATCGAAGGGGTCTGCTCCAATCGAGTTTCCGCCCGGAGCCAGACCAATGGAACTATTGGTGCTGCCGAGCGTGTTGTTCGAGATAACGTAGGCAAAATTGTTTGTCTCGTTGAGCGAACTCATGGAGAGCGAAGCACCGTTGAGCATCAAAACGGCGGCGTTCGTCGTGAGAAGGACATCGGAACTCCCGGTGGGAAGACCGGGGGGGGTATAGTTGCTGCCATTGTTCAGGTCAGTGTTTTGGAAGAAGTCCTTTTCTGTGCCGGCGAGGCTTGTAACTGACACGAGGCAAAGAACTGCCGCAGCTAAAATCGCCGCGAGAGGAGAAAGTTGATTTGTGCTCATTTCGAAAAAGCGAAGCTGTTGAACCAAGCCTGCATGAGACTCAAGGCGGCTCCGAAGGTCAAGGAGATCCTGCGCTGGAAGAGTGACGAATGGGTGAAATATCTGTGACGAACCTGTAGCCGACACAGGTCGACTCCGAGCTAAGGAATGTTCCCGAGAATTCGAACCTTGGATTGGACGGGACGCCCCGCAGGTTCGATCCATCGAGATAACGTTGGAGCGGAACTAGCGGTCGGGAGATTCGGGAACGCCAGCGACGCCCTTGCCGCCGGCCTGTCTCTCCTCGAACAAAAGCAACAGGTTGCCTCGCTGCTCCAGATCGCCTCAATGGCAAAGACTCTCGCCACCAGCTTTGACTTCCCAATTGATTTATCCGTGACGGACATTAGCGAACTGTGCTTCATCATCCTGATGGAAGCCGCCCGCTCCGCCCAGGAAGACCTGCGCGAGGCCATGGCCACGGTGCAGGCGATCAACGACGCGAAAAGCGAAACGCGCGCCACGATGGCGCGCGTCAGTGGTGACATCGCCGCGAATGCCGACCAGCATGGAGGCAAACCGCCCTTGCAATTTAGCCGCGACGGGTTGGGCAGCGCGAAGGCCTACCGCCGACTCTTCCTCGTCCAACCCGATCCCACGTCCCTCGGCGGCGTACGCCGTGTCCCGGCCGATCCGAACCATCGCAGTGACTTATGGCTACCGCGACCGGCCGGCCGCGGAGTTAGGCGCGTCGATCACGATCGATCGTTTCGAGGAGTTAGGAGCAGCCTTGGAAAACCTCAACGTTGCGCCGAGGGCGGCCTTTCCCTGAGAAGGACGCGACCTTAGGCTTCTCAATGCATGTGCTACTCGATGTCTGGAGCGATTACGTTTGTCCCTTTTGTTATCTGGAAGAGCCGATCTTGGAGCAGATGAAGAGAGAATTTGGCGATGAGCTGACCGTGCAGTGGCGCGCCTTTGAATTGCGGCCCGAGCCGGTGCCCACCTTGCCGCCGGACAGCGATTACCTCGTGAACATCTGGGACCGCGCGGTCTATCCGATGGCCCGCGAGCGCGGGATGAACCTGCGACTTCCGTCGGTGCAACCGCGCCGCCGACTGGCCCTCGAAGCGGCGGAGTTTGCCCGCGTGGAGGATGGGTTCGACGCGATGCATGGGGCGATTTTCCGCGCCTTCTTCGAAGACGGACGCGACATCGGCAAGATCGAGACGCTGCTCGAGTTGGGAGAAAAATGCGGGCTCGCACGCGCTCCGCTGGAGCGAGCCCTCACGAGTGGCGAATTAACCGCGCGTGTGCAGCAGGACGAAGAGATCCCCGACAACTAGGCGTGGCGGGAGTGCCTGCGCTTTTCTTGCGTCGCGAGGGTGAACCGCTCGCAGCCGGACGCAGCCTTTCCGGCGCGCAGCCCGAGGCGATCGTCCGCTCCGCGATCCACCAACTGATGCAGGGAGCCGCCGGGTGAGCCGCCTAACGAAAAGCTGCGCGCTCGTTTCCCTCGGACTGAGTGCCGCGGGCATTCTCCTCATCCTGGAGGTCATCCGTCCTTTTCATGATCTGGCGCTCGACGGTCCCTTGGCGCTGGCTCTTTGGGAATCGGCGCTCTCCTCAGTTTGACTAGCTTTTCCTCCGGGAACGGTCCGTCATCTTCAGCGTCATCGGACTCGCGGTGAATGTCATCCCGCTGATCGGGGCGCTCATTCTCTGGTGGCTGCTGAGCCACAGCAATTTCGACTGGCACTAAGCGCCTATCTAGCCTAGTCGGCCGGAAGTTCCTCAAACTCCCCGCGCTCACGATTCTTCCGTACCCGATCCCAGGGAAAGCACTTGCCGTTCATCGCCACGTAAACTCCCGGTGCCAGCACCTGCACGAACGAGAGCGCGCTGCCGAGATTGAAGAGGCCATCGGAGCTGCCGAAAGCCCAGGGAATCATCGCGCCGGTCAGCACGACCGTTTTGCCCAACTCCGCCCGCGCGATGGCCGCCGCGGTCTCGGTCATCGTATCCGTGCCGTGCGTGACGACGACCCGTTCCTCCGGCGCTTGCCGGCAGCTTTGCACGACCAAATCCCGGTCGGCGTCAGTCATCTCCAGGCTATCGACCATCATGACGGTGCGAATCGTCACCGGGACGCGCGAGCGCCCGCGTTTCAGCATCTCCGCCAGGTGAGTGTCCTTGAAATAGAGCTGGCCGGTCTTTTCGTTGTATTCCTTATCGAAGGTGCCGCCTGTAACGAGAATTCGAATCGCCATGGGAATAAAGTGAAAGAAGAAGGGCGAAATAGCGAGGACTTAGGCGGCCGAAGCTTCGCGCAAACGGATTTCTATCTCCGATTTGAGTGTGCGATGGACCGGGCATTTCGCCGCGATCTCCATCAGTTTCGCGTGCTGCTCAGGGGTGAGCGGGCCGAGCAGGGTCACAGTCACATCCATCCGGTCGAGCATCCCGGCTTTAGTCTCGCAGGTCGCGCAATCCTCTGCATGGATGCGGGAATGACCCAGCGACACGGACACACTTTCGAGTGGGATTTTTTGCCGACGCGCATACCAGCCGACGGTCATCGAAGTGCAGGCGCCGAGGGCAGTCAAGAGGTAATCATAAGGGTCCGGCGCTGCCTCCGTTCCGCCGGCGCTAGTCGGCTC
This sequence comes from Chthoniobacterales bacterium, assembly GCA_038240025.1. Taxonomy (GTDB): domain Bacteria; phylum Verrucomicrobiota; class Verrucomicrobiia; order Chthoniobacterales; family UBA10450; genus Palsa-1392. Next base: position 16,714 of record JBBSED010000041.1, on the reverse strand, counting down.
GTCGATGCGTAAACGGTGTGGTCCGACGGTGGCTTCCTGGAGAAAGCCATCCGCGCGACCGCGGACCTCGACGTGTTCCAAGGAGACCTCAGGAGGCGCAGTCGCGCCGGGGCTGTGCGTGCTCATGCGGAAATCATACAACCGAGCTGGCGTCCGGCGAGTGTGGACGATTCGATAATTTACCTCGCGCGTGGCCCGGCGCGCGGCCGAGGTGGCAGCTCGGGATATTTTGGTTGCGAGAATTTGGGTGTTTGTGTTGCAATCCCATCGGAACCGCCAATGAAATTTATTCTCCTGACTACCTTCATGCGGACCGTGGCGATTTACAGCCCCATACCAGCCTTGGACCGCTGGCAGGCTCGCTTTTTGAGTTGAGATGCTGGCGAGCGTCCAGGTGTATCTATCCACTGGTCCCGGGAAGCGCCGAGGGCCGCCGCCAGCTTACAATTGCAGGCGACCTTCGATTGAGTCGTCCATCGTTTTGCCGATGGCGGCGCCGATCAGCATCTTCGCGCCGGCCACAGCCATGCCGTGCTTCGTGTCCCAGTAATAGCCTTCACTGGGCGTGAACTGGAGGACGGTGATGCGCGGATCGTCGACGCCTGCGGTGAACCAGTTCTTTACGATCGGCTCCCAGAGTTCCTTGATCTTGGCCTGGTCTCGCGAAACGGCGACCTGGCCGGTGAGCGTAAGGAAATCGGAATGGGCCGACCCTTGAAAGAAGAGTCTTACCGCTGGGTCGCGATCCAGCTCTTGGTTCTTATGGCTGTCATCGGCGCTGAGGAACCAAAGATGAGCGGCCTCATCCACCTGCTGGACGCTCATCGGGCGCACGCCGGTCGATTGACCGGTCATGTTGGTCGTGCAGAAAAAGCAGGTCTGTGCCTTGTTCACCAGCTCTTTAATTTTCGCGATCGCTTCCGCTCCGCGCAGGTCGGCATGATTCTCTTCCGGTTGATTCTGATTGATTGAGTCCATCGTGATTTCTGATGTAATCGCCGGCGCCATCTTCACCGGTCGGGACTTCCTCTGGGTTAGCGCAACTTCACGCGCTATGCTGCCAATCCTCGCGCGTCATCCCGATGCGATACTCGCCCTGATGTTCCGGCGTGTTCCGGCGCACGAGCGCGGCGATGGTTTGCGGCTGCTGAATCAGCTCCCAGCCGAGCGGGCTAAAGGTCTCGGGCAGATAGGTCCGCGGATGGAGGAGGGGATTGGTTAGCGCCTGCGAGAAGGCATCGATGCCGACCAGGGTCCCGACCAGGGGTGCGAGCGCGGAGTCTTCGCGCAGGTCTTCGGAGAAAAGTCCGGGATAGAATTCTATCTCGTCCGGAGCAGCATAGAGACTCTTCAGGGCATCGAGGATCGATGGGTCGCTGCTGATTTGCTCGAAGGTGGTCACGCGCGGCATTTGGCACAGCTCGCGATAGTCATTGTAGGTGCCAACTTCGGCGTTGCGCGCCATCTGGATGGTCGGTGTTTCGGCCATTTCCACGAGAAACGGCCAGGTGTTCTTGGCCCCAATTCGCCCCGCGACCTGACGGGAAGTGTGGTTGAACATCGACGCCAAGCCTTCCTCGACGATCAGTTTCGGATTCCACAGCGCCTCAAGCGATGGCACCACGCGGTCGCCGAGAGTTAGTGAGTCCGGGATCATGCTATGCCAGCGATAGAGCAGGTTAAACTCGATCGCCATCCAGTTTGTCCACTTCCATTTCCGGGGGCGAAATTGACCTGACGGATCGAGGAAGAGCTTAAAATGGTATGGCGTGATATGGTTGATGTATTCTTCGATCACGATCTTCAGCACGAGGACGATCATGATATTTCGCGTTGTCTGGAAGAGGCGTTCGTCGTCCCAGTCGCGGTAACTCTGTTCCAGCAGGGCCGCGATCCGGTTATGCTCCCGGAGCATGAGCACAGTCATCATGATGAAGGCGGGAGTGGAGTTACCGCGATCGTTGGCGAGCGCAAACCAGGTGCGGCGCCGCTGCTCATAGGCTTCCGGAGTCTCGCCCGGGAGATCAAAGGATGTGCCGAGAGTCAGCTCATTGTAGAGCAAGTGGGAAGGGATGGGCGGGCTGTAATCGGGACGCGTCGGATCGGGCGGGTCCGGGTAAGTGGTATAATCGGGAAAAAGAAGCGGCAAGCCCGGGAGATGCGACCCGAAGTCACCTTGTGCCTGTTTCACTTTCAGCGGGGTTGCGCCAATGTCTGCGAAATCATGGAAGGTCTGGCGGCGTTTGCGAAATTCAGCCTTGAGTTGGCCGCTTTCAGCAAGGGCAAAGGGCGGAAACTCCGCGCCGTTGACCCGCTGACTTTTCAGGCGCCCACCCGCTTTCTCGCGGATCAGCTCCGTCGTTTCATAGTTAAAACCGTAGAGCTGGGAAAGATCGATCTCATGCCGGGAATGGTTACACCGGCGATCCACTTGGTCCGCGGCGAGGAAGCCATCCGTGAACCATTGGGCGAAGTAAGGAAAAAGCAGAGTCGACTTTGAGGACTCAATCGTTTTCCCGTCGCGCTGGAAGAGGTGCTGCGCGACTTCGTGCGCGCTTTTCAAGCGGGCCGGCACCGGCTTGGGAGGAAGGTGCCGGCCACTCCAGCGGCGGTTGGTCAGGCCTTCCCAGGTCGGATAGGACCAACCGGTGCTGAGCGGGTTCGGGCGCGCGGGGATTTCTCCGATAGCGTGATTGATAATCATCGCGTTCGCCAGCCGATTCAGCCATCCGATGCGCTGCACGAACTGGCAGATCCTGCGACACTTCGCGAGCAGGATCTTAAAGATATCGAACTTGTCCTTTGAGGTATCTCTAGTCATCTTAGTCTCCTTCACTCAGCCCACGCACTTCGGCATGTCGGGGGCACGTCACCAGGTGATCGTTCACCATGCCAGTCGCCTGCATCAAGGCGTAGCAAATCGTTGTCCCGACAAACTTGAAACCGCGCTCCTTAAGATCGCGACTTAGGGCATCGGACTCGGCGGTGCGATCCGGCACCTGATTTATCTTGCGCCAGCGATTCTGTTTCGGCTTTCCGCCGACAAACTGCCAAAGATACTCATCGAGGCTCATTGCCTCCTGCAGAGCGAGGAGGGACCCGGCGTTTTGGATGGTGGCGGCAATCTTTAGACGGTTGCGCACGATCCCGGGATCGTTCAGCAATCGTTTCACCTCGCGCGCGCCATAGCGGGCGACCTTCTCCGCATGAAATCCGTCGAAGGCCCTGCGGTAATTTTCCCTCTTCTTCAGGATCGTAACCCAGCTCAGGCCGGCTTGGGCGCCTTCGAGAATGAGAAACTCAAAGAGCCGGGGATCATCGTGCAAGGGCACGCCCCATTCCTTGTCGTGGTAGGTTAGCGCGGGTTCGCTCGTGGCCCAGGGACATCGCGGCATGGGAGAAAGATGACCGCGCCGTTGGCGCGTGGACAGCAAAATCTCCGCGCGTCTAACGGAGGCGACTGACTCGCACTTCCGGTCGATAGGTCACGCGCGCGATCAGGTCGCCGCGGCCGCCGCGAGGCTTCGGGAGACCTTCGCCCGAGACGCGGATCAACTCGCCTCGCGGCGCCCGTTTTGGGATCGTGAGGCGGAGCATTCCGCCGGTCGGACGTTCGATCATCTCCGTGCCGCCCTGCTCGGCGCGCTGCGCGCTGATCCGCAGATCCACCCGCAAATCGGAGCCGCGCGCTTTGAAGCGATAACCAGGGCGAGCTTTGAGCCTGAGCTGGAGGTAACCCTTGGCTGGTGCGCGGCGCGGCACCCGCAGCCGCGCTCCGGGCGCCGTCATGGCTGGTATCTCCACGCGATAACTCTCCTCGCCAGCCGGATTTGCAGGGTCCTTTACCTGGACGTTCAATGAAGTTCCGCGCAGGAAATCTTCCACCGTTAGCCGGACTTCCTGGGTGATATTGTGCGCAATCTTCGCGCCCCGCCCCGGTGCCGCCGCCTGACTCGCCCGCTCCAGCTCGCGATCGTAAGTGCGTCGACGCGCGGGCTCCCCTAGCGTTTCATAAGCGTTATTCAGTTCACGAGTGCGGCGCGTCGCCGCCGCTGAGCTCTGATTTATGTCAGGATGATAACGCTTCGCGAGCAGGCGATAGGCATCGCGGATCTGTTCCTGGGAACAGCGACGATCCAGTCCCAGCACCGCATAAAAGGTCGCCTTGGTGGCCAAGCCTCGCAGAGTTACTTCGCCTTGCCTTCGATTTCGTCGGCCAGCGCGGTTACACCATAGACTTTGCGGAGCGCTTCCATGATCGCGGAGGAATCGACCGAGACCGCGCGCGCCTGCTGGTCGTCGTAAACATAATCGAGCACGAGCGATTGAATATTGCCGTCGAAGATGATCCCGATAAATTCGCCTTCGCGGTTCACCACCGGGCTCCCACTGTTCCCGCCGATGATGTCGGCGTCACAGACGAAGTCGAAGTTCGTGCCTAACGAGAGTTGGTCCTTCTTCTCCGCCCAGCGCTGGGGTAACTCGAAGGCGCCTTTGTTTTCATGCTCGGCCGCGCGCTGATAGAGCCCGGCAAAATCGGTGAAGGGTGGGACCTGTTTACCATTCTCCTCATAGCCGCGCACCGTGCCATAGGAGAGACGCAGGGTAAAAGTCGCGTCCGGGTAACTGTCGGAGCCGTTGATGGCGAAGCGCGCTTTCGCGATCTGCGCATAAGCCTGCTGTTTGGCTTCGTCGCTGGCGTCGACGGTTTTGCGCGCACCGCGGGCGCTGGTATCCACCAGCAGCATCAGGTCGAGCATCGGGTCATGCGCGGCTTTGATCGCCGCGCTATCCGCGGCGTAAAGCTGTTTGCGAAAGGCGACGTCCTCGAGTTTCGTGCCTTTGACCAACTCGGCGGCGCGCTCGGCGGGTGACTTACCCGCCAAGACTTGCTTCACCAGCGGTTCCTCGGCACCCAAGTGATTGACCAGGTCAGTCAGGGAGTCGGTGAGGAGTAACTCTTCCAGGTCATCGTAAACGGGTTGGGTCGAGAAGAGTTGAAGCTCCAGCGAGTCGGTTGAGCTTTCCCGATATTCCGGCAGGCGCTCGCCGTTCGGCTTCGCGCGTTCTTCCGGAGCGCGCACGAGGAGCCGCGCGTAGCGGGCCAGGATGCCGCCGAAGCCGAGCTCACGCTCGTAGAAGTCATACGTCGGGGCCACTTTGACGATCGCCGCCTGCGCTTCGTCCACCTTGCCGTAAGCACCCGCTCCTTTCTGGAACATCTCGTCCTGCTTCGAGCGAGCTTCCATTTCCCGGCGCAGCTTAGACTCATTCGCCTGCAGCTTGTTAAAGATCGTCGGGTCGAGGAGACCGGCGAGCCGGCCTTGGAGCGCCTTGCGGCTGTTTTGTACCCCGAAGAGATCGTCGCGCGCCCGGCGGGCGTTCTCGAGCGAACGCTCGCTGTAACTCATGAGCTTCACTTCGCGACGATAAAGGACTCCCATCCGCTGCGGGAGCTGGCGATCGCGCGCGTCCTTCAGCACGGAGAGCGTCAGTTCGCGATCGGTGCCACCCGGGTTGCCGCTGACGAAGACAAGGTCGCCCGCTTTCGGCCCAGATGGGTTGAACTTAAGATAATCGGCGATCGCAGCCGGCTTCCCGTTTTCGTAAACGCGAAAGATGCAGATATCGAGATCATAGCGCGGGTATTCAAAGTTATCCGGGTCACCGCCGTAAAAGGCCGCCTGTTGTTCCGGCGCGAAGACCAGGCGCACGTCCGTATATCTCTTGTAGCGATAGAGTTGGTAGGAGCCGCCCTCGTAAAGGGTAATGACGTTACTCCGGAGCCCGGTCTTGTCCTTCGATTCTTTCTCGATCTCCGCAACGATCGCGCGCCGCGCGGCGAGAGCGGCCTCGGGCTTCATCCCGGGCTTGATCGCGGTGTTTACTCGGGCAGTCACATCCTCAATCGATTCCAGGACATTGAGCTCGAGGTCGAGCGCCGGTTGTTCCTCGGCCTGAGTCTTCGCGTAAAAGCCATCGTGCAGATAGTTATGGTCGGCACTGCTGAGCTTCTGCAAGGTATCGGCGCCGACGTGATGATTGGTGATCACTAGGCCATCGGCCGAGATGAATGAGCCGCTGCCGCCGGAGTTAAAGCGGACGCTCGATTTTTGCAGGTGATCGAGCCACTGCGGAGTGGGATCGAATTGATATTTCTCGTGCCATTTCGCCTTGGGCGGGTGGTTAAAGAGCCACATTCCTTCATCGGCGCGGGCGACGGAAAAGAGAGCGCTGAAAGAAAGCGAAAGAACAACCAGGCGGCGTGTGATCATCAACCACTGTAGCGGCGAGCGCGCGCGGTGCCAAGCGGATGAGATTAAGCGGTTCTCCGGGGGCGGAAACGGGCACTTTTTTGAGAGCGGAAATCAAGGTCGAAACCTTACATAATTGTCAAGTAGAAAGGTTGTGACAACGCGAGATCCGGTTATTACCGTCGCCGCGATTCACAACCTACATAACGCCTCGAAAGGATCCTCTATGGAAAAGCATGCTTCATCGAAGTCAGCGCCTGTCAGTCCGCGAATTCTTGGTTTTGTTCCCTGCGCCATCGGCCTCCTCCTGGCGCTAATTGGGATCGGTGGTCTCGCCAGCCCCAACGCCCGCGCCCAAGGCGCCGACTCAAGTCGAACGAAGGGCGACGTGCAGGTGGGAGCTTCTTATCATAACGATGTCTCGCAGCCGATGCGCGAGATGCCGCCTTGGATCGCGGCCGATGGCCGGCAGGGGACGGAACGGGCAGCGAATGAGAACCCGCGGATTCCTTATCGTCACATCGACGGGAATGACCCGGTGGTGCAGAACTATCACGCGCCCGCGTTAGGCTTTCTCGCGCCCAGCATCCCGGCGCCCGTCCTTACCTTCAACGGGGTCGGATTTCCCGGGGTTGGTTGCAGTTGCGCGCCGCCGGATACAAACGGCGCCGTCGGCTCGACCCAATATGTCCAGATTGTGAACGAAGGTTACCAGGTCTTCAACAAAGCGACGGGCGCATCCGTGCTCGGGCCCAGCAGTATTTCATCAGTGTGGACCGGTTTCGGCGGAGTGTGCGAGACGGGCGGCAAAGGTGACCCGGTCATGCTCTATGATCACCTGGCTAATCGTTGGTTGATCAGTCAGTTTGCCGGCTCCGGCAGCGCGGTGACCGATGAGTGCGTCGCGATCTCCACGACCTCCGATGCGACCGGGAGCTATAATCGCTACGGGTTTCACCTGGGCACGAACTTCTTCGATTATCCGCATCTCAGTGTCTGGCCTGATGCCTACTACATGAGCATGAACATTTTCAACGCCGCGGGGACGGCTTATCTCGGGCCCCAACCGTTTGCGTTTGATCGCACGAAGATGCTCGCCGGCCAGCCGGCTACGTTCGTTAGTCCAGTCGGACCGCTCGGGGGTTCGGTTGATGCCTTCCTGCCGGCCGACCTGGACGGTGCCACCCTGCCGCCGGCGGGAGCCCCGAACACGTTTGTGGGTTTTCCCGGTCAGGCGAGCAGCCCGAATTACACCACCTATCACTTCCATGTCGACTTCACGACCCCGGGTAATTCTACCTTTACCACCTTCGCCACCCCGCCAGCCGCGGCTTACACTGCGCTTTGCCCCAGCACCCGCGCATGTGTGCCGCAGAAGGGAGTTACCTCGACCAACAATCTCGATGGCATCGGCGATCGCCTGATGTTCCGTCTGGCTTACCGTAATTTCGGCGACCATGAGTCTGTGGTCGGGACTTATAGTGTGAGCTCGGGCGGGGTCGCCGGCGTGCGCTGGTTCGAACTGCGCAATGTGACTTCCGGGCCGGTGACGGTTTATCAGCAGAGCACTTACCAGCCGGACACGACCTGGCGCTGGATGGGAAGCACGGCGATGGACGGGCAGGGGAACCTGGCGGTGGGTTTCAGTGCGTCCAGTTCCACGATCAACCCGCAGCTTCGTTATGCGGGGCGTTTGGCGACCGATCCGCTCAACACTCTGGGCCAGGGTGAAGCGCACTTGTTCGACGGCACCGGCAGCCAGAGCGGCAGCGGTAACCGGTGGGGTGACTATGCCTCGCTGACAGTCGACCCGGTCGATGACCTGACCTTCTGGTTCACGGGTGAGTATTACTCGACGACAGGGACATTTGCCTGGAAGACCCGGATCGGGAGTTTCAAGATCTCAACCGGCACTCCGACTCCGACTCCCACGGCCACTCCAACTCCGACGCCTACGGCGACCCCGACCGCGACGCCTACTCCCACCGCGACACCCACGCCTTCGCCGACAGCCACCCCCGGTGGTGAGTTGATTGTAAATGGCGCCCTCGAAGGGAGCTTGTCGCCCTGGGTTTCGTCCGGCACCGGTTCGTTTTACACGAACAACGGTAGCTATCCCCACGGCGGGACTGGTTACATGTATTTCGGGGTGAACAACAGTGTCGCGGGACAGACCTATCAAACCGTCACGATCCCGTCGACGGCTACCGGTTCGCTGAACTTTTGGTTCAACTGCAGTTCCAGCGAATCCGCGACCACGGCTTACGACTATCTCTATGTTGAGGTGCGCAACACCAGCGGCACCCTGCTCCAGACGGTGGCTACGTACAGCAACAAGAATAAGACGACCGCGGGGAGTTATGCGCTGAAATCGTTCAGCCTCTCGGCTTACAAGGGGCAAACGGTCCGGTTGCAGTTCCGGACCACGACGGATAGCTCGGTCACCACGACCTTCCGCATCGACGATGTCTCGTTGAAGTAGACGCCGGCCCAATCCTGGCGCAGAGAAGGAACGGTCCCCCCGCCGTTCCTTTTTTGTTTTCACGATGAGTCAGAATTTCGAGGAGTTGGATTACCAGGCCACGCCGCTGGGCCCTTTGAGCCTGCGTCGTCGGCGGATGCTTTCGTTCGGCGACCTCGAGGTTTACGAGGTGCAGCTCGGCGACGCCTTCCTGATGTCGAGCCTCTTTCATGTGGTGGAAGAGGCGCTCGCGCATCTCGGGCTGGGAGAACTGACGGGCGACGGTTGGGATGTCGTCGTGGGTGGTTTGGGCCTGGGCTATACCGCAGTCGCGGCGCTGGCGCATCGCGAAGTGGCTTCGCTTCTCGTGATCGATGCCTTGCAACCGGTGATCGACTGGCATCAAAAAAGTCTCGTGCCCCTCGGTGCGACCCTGGTGCAGGACCGGCGTTGCCGGCTAATCCTAGCCGACTTCTTTGCCGCTGCTCAGGGAGCGGAAGGCTTCGACCCCGCGCGACCGGGACGGCTGTTTCACGCGGTGCTGCTGGATATCGATCATTCGCCGCGCGACCTGCTGCACCCGACGAACGCGACTTTCTATGAACCGGCAGGTCTGCTCGCCTTGGCGCACCACCTGCACCCGGGCGGTGTCTTTGCAATCTGGTCGAATGATCCGCCGGACGAAGACTTCCTCGAGGTGCTCGGAGGAGCCTTCGCCACGGCGCGCGCGCACATTGTCCGTTTTCCTAATCCGCTGCTGGACAGGAATTCCGAAAGCACTGTTTACGTCGCGACCAAGGCGCGTGATTGATCGGCGAAATTGATCGTGCGTGGTGGTTCGATGCGCCGTTTGCGGTCCGGGCGACGAATAACGCGTGTGAGCATACTCCTGCGTTGTTTGGTTCCTGGATTGGCTTTGCTCGTGGGTGGCTGCGCGAGCATGAATGTGTCGGACTTTGCCGGCGGCAGGCCGGTGCTCGATCCCGCGCAATTTTTTACCGGCCATGCTCGGTCCACCGGAGTGATGGAGAACCGCGGCGGCGCGCCGACGAAGCCGGTGACGACGACCACGACCGGAACATTGGAAGGCGCGACCTTGCATCTGGAGCAGGATCTTCTTGTCGGCGACGCGAAGCCGCAACATCGCTCATGGCGCATCCGCAAAATCGATGCGCACCATTTCGAAGCCACCGCGAACGACATGGTGGGAACGGCGCGCGGCGAAGCCTATGGCAATGTCTTCCACTGGAGTTTCACCCTCGTGCTCTCGCCCGGAAATCCGCTCGCGAACGTGCAGATGAGCCAATGGATGTATCTCCAGCCGGACGGCCGCACGCTGATTAATCACACGACGATCCGCAAGCTCGGGCTCGTCATCGCGCAGGTGACGGAGCAGTTTCGGCGTGAAACCGGAAGGCGCTGAGCGAGGCTCAGGCGCGGCCGATTCCGGCCCAGGCCAATCGGTGGTAGAGCTGATCCATCTCTTCGGGCGAGGGAGTCATCCCGTGTTGCAGCCACCAGGTCAGAAGCGAGAAAAGACTGCCGGCGAGGCTCCGCGCCGCCGCCGCTCTTTGCGCGAGCGGAAGGTTCCGACCGGGAGCGATTTCCCCGAGCCGCTGCTCGATCCCACGCGCGAAATGTTCCTGACCCAACTCCATGATCTCGTGCACCCGCCCGGAGCTCACCAGCGCATCGTAGAAAGATCGGGCCTCGCGAACATGCGCGAATAATTCGTGGACCGGCACGAGCCGTTCCGAGCGATCACCGAGGCGCGAGAGCGCCGTGGCCATGCTTTCGAAGAACTCCTCCGCGTCACTGAGAAAGAGGTCGTTCTTGTCCCGATAGTGCGCATAAAAGGTCGACCGGCTCACACCCGCGCGGTCGAGGACCTGCTGCACCGTGATCCCGTCGAAGGGTTGCTCGAGGAGCAGACCCACGAGTGCGTCTCCGAGCCGATCGCGCGTCCGCCGGACCCTCTGGTCTTCCTTTTTCGGCGCGGCGACGAGCTTTCGAAACAGCAGAGGCTTCTCTGTGCGGTTACGCGGTTCGCTCATGCTGGACACCTAACGATCTCGTCGCCGAAGCTCAATCCATGAATGATAACCGGCTTGGTGGAATCGCGCTCATCATCGGCGCAGTCAGCGGCTTGGTCACGATGAGCCTGCACCCTGTGGCGGGTGCGCATCCCCTCACGCCCGCGCAGTTCGAGCGTCTCACCGGGCTGATGATCGGCGTGCACGCGCTCGCGATCGCGGGCATCCCGTTCTCATTTCTCGGCGCGCTCGCGCTCACCCGGCAATTGGATTCTCCCGGGCGACTTGCCCTCGTGGCCTTGGTCACCTACGGCCTCGGGCTCGTGGCGGTGATGATCGCGCCCGCGATGAGCGGCTTGGTGGGCACGGATGTCTTGCGCCAGACGATCGCGCAGGGGCCGGAGAGAGAATGGTGGCACGTGATCTCGAAATATAACTTTTTCATTAACCAGGCGTTCGCCCAGATCTTCGTCGTCGCCTCCTCGGCCGCGATCGCCGGGTGGTCGCTCGCGATCGTTAGGCAACGGGCGCTTGCCACCCCGCTCGGATGGTATGGACTCATCTTCGCGCCCGCTGTGGTCCTCGCGATGATCACCGACACCCTGCGTCTCGATGTGCACGGCTTCGGGCTGATCATTTTCGGCGAGGCGATTTGGTTTATCGTCGCGGGCGTTTTCTTGCGCCGCGCGGAAACTCAATTTCCCCGCAGCGGAGAGCGCCCCGCGATGGTATGAGTAAGCATGTCCGATCCACGCAACGTCGCTCACGATAAGAAGGTCAAGCAGGAGAAAGAACACGAGAAACCCGAGGCCGAGCCGCAGCCGGCGAAGCCCGCTAGCACGGCGCCGGCCCCGGCGGCCGCGGGAGAGGATCAGGGTCCCGACGAACACGAGAAGTCGGTCGCGGTGCTCTCGAAATTGAAGGAGATGGAGTTCCATTCACGCGCCAATATCGAGACCCTGGCGGGCCTGAGCCTGACGATCGACGACGAGCTGAAGCAGAAGAAATTCTCCGATCCGATCGGCGCGTTATATTCCGCGCAGGACCAATTCCACACCAAGATCACCGAGGTGATCGAGAGCTACGAAGCGCACGTCGACGGGCTGAAGCCTTCGGCCTAGCGCGGCAGAACCTCAGAAATTTCGAGACGCGCGGCCGGTTGCCGATTCGTTAGGCGGCAACGCGTCGTTTTTGTTTCACGAGCGACGACGTGGAGCGGCTCCCGTTGCGCTTGGGCTTGAGCGATTGATTTCGGTTCAGGCTTTCCTGCAGCACCTTCACCAGGTCGACAACCTTGGTCGAACGCACCGCCGCCACCGGCGCCGCGGCGATTTCCTTGTTGCTCGCCTTCTGCTCGATCATCTCGAGGACGGCGTCGCGATATTCGTCGCGATATTTTTCCGGCTCCCACGGCACTGTCATCCCTTCGATCAGAGTCTGGGCCATCTTAAGTTCCTTTTCGTTGATCGTGGTTTGCGCGCCGTTGTTCAGCTCGCTCGGGCTCAGGATTTCACTCGCGAAATGCATCAGCTCGAGGACGAGGAAGAGCCCGTCCGGTTTCACCGAGGCGAGATGCTCGCGGTTGCTGATCACCACCTTGGCGATGCCGATTTTGCCCGTCCCGCTGAGCGCCTTGTGCAGCAGCGAGTAGGCTTTCTCGCCCCCTTTTTGCGGCTCGAGGAAATACGGCTTGTAGAAAAATTTCGGATCAACCTGATTCACCTCGACGAAATCGGTGATGTCGATCGAGTGTGTCGACTCGATCTTCACCTTCTCGAAATCCTCTTCTTTCAGGACGATGAAATGGCCGCGCTCGTATTCGTAGCCCTTTACGATCTCGTCGGCCTTCACCTCGGTCATGTCGGCTTCGGCGACCTTTTTGTATTTGATCGGGCTGAGGTCCTTCCCGCGGAGCTGACGGAAACTAAGCTTCTCTTCGCGGGTCGCGGGGAAGACCGCGACGGGGATGTAAACGAGACCGAAACTGATACTGCCCTTCCAGATAGCGCGCATAACGGCGAAAAAGTAAGCACATTACATGCACGCGGCGAGCGAATTCCTTCGCCTGACTAACGAACGGCGAAAGTCGGCGCGAGCGCGCTCGACAGGAGAGCGTGGCGAGAGCAAGAGTAATGGGGCATGGAACACTGGATCGGCACCTCGGGTTTTCAGTATGCAGAATGGAAAGGGAGCTTCTATCCCGAGAAGTTGGCCGCGAGCAAAATGCTCGCCTTCTACGCGGAGCATTTCGCGACGACCGAGATCAACTACACCTTCCGGCGGATTCCGAGCGTGGCGACGATCGAGCGCTGGGTCGAGGGCACGCCCGCGCGTTTCACCTTCAGCCTGAAGGCGCCGCAGCGGATCACGCATTTCGCGAAGCTGCGCGATTGCGGGGACACGCTGCGTTTTTTCTACAGCGTGGTCTCGTCGTTAGGCGCGAAACTCGGGCCGGTGCTCTTTCAGTTGCCGCCCTCCTTTAAGAAGGATGTGCCGTTGTTAGGCGATTTCCTGCGCGAGTTCCCGCAGGGGATGCGGGCGGCGTTTGAATTCCGCCACGCTTCGTGGCTTGCCGACGACACCTACGAAGCGCTCCGGGCCGCTGGCGTCGCGCTTTGTCTGGCCGACAGCGAAAAGCTGCAGACGCCCGTGGTGGCGACCGCCCCCTACGGCTACTTCCGCCTGCGGCGCGAAGATTATCAACCTAACGACATCGAAGGCTGGGCCGAGATCATCCGGCAGCAGGCCGCGCAGTGGTCCGATGCCTTCATCTACTTCAAGCACGAAGAGAGCGGCATGGGACCGAAGCTGGCCCAGCAGTTGGGCGGCTTGCTGGCGTGAGGCTTACGCTTGCGAGCTGGGCGGTGCGGCCCTGGTAGATGCTGGGTTGAGGAGCTGCGTTCGTTAGGCTCGACGTCGTATGGCACGCGCCAGCGAAGCACGCGGCATGGCTAGGATCCAAGAAGGTTCCCTCAGCGACGGCACGGCGAACTCGGGGAGTCTTCGCGTGGGCTTGCGGTTGCGATGCGGGAAGGCGGGGCGCAAGGTGACTCGATGAATTCTCAAAAGGCTAACGGTGGTGCATGTGGCTACAGCCGGCGCAGGTTTGTCGGCCTTACAGTGGGAGCTGGCGCGGCTGTGCTGGCCGGCGGCTCAGCGATCTTGCGCGCGGCGACCGCCAGCGCGGAGGAGGAGACGATGTTCAAGATCGGCGGTGACCTCGCGGTGGATCGCCTGGGATTCGGCGCGATGCGAATCACGGGTCCCGGTATCTGGGGTTGGCCGAAGGATCGGGGTGCGGCGTTGAAGGTTCTCCGGCGCGCGGTGGAGCTGGGAGTGAATTTGATTGATACGGCTGACGCCTACGGGCCGGAGACAAGTGAGTTGCTCATCGCGGAGGCGCTGCATCCTTATCCGAAGGGATTGGTGATCGCGACCAAGGGTGGGAACACGCGGCCGGGCCCGGGCCAGTGGGTGCCGGATGGTCACCCCGAGTATCTGAAGAAATGCGTGGAGGGCAGCCTGAAGCGGCTGCGGCTGGATCGGATCGATCTCTACCAGTTGCATCGCATCGATCCGAATGTGCCGCTGGAAGATTCGCTCGGCGCGCTGCAGGAGATGCGCGATGCGGGAAAGATCCGGCACCTGGGCCTGTCGGAGGTGACGACAGAAGAGATCGCGCGCGCGCGGAAGATCGTGCCGATCGCGACGGTGCAGAATCGCTACAACGTGGCGGATCGGAAATGGGAGGAGGTGCTGCGTTATTGCGAGAAGGAAGGGCTGGGCTTCATGCCGTGGTCGCCGGTGGGGGGCGGCCGCTCGCTCAAGGACGCGGCGGTGGAAACGGTGGCAAAAGAACAGAAGGCGAGCGTGTATCAGGTAGCGCTCGCCTGGCTCCTGGCGCATTCGCCGGTGATGCTGCCGATCCCGGGCACGTCGTCGGTCCCGCATCTCGAGGAAAACGTGGCCGCTCGGAAGCTGAAACTGACGGACGCGCAGATGAAGGCACTCGATGCCTGACGTTTCGCAACCGCGCCGATTACTTGGCGCGCGATAGCCCGAATGAACGAGACCGATCTTCTCAATCTGGCCCGCGGCTGCGGGCAAAGTATCAGCAGTGATTTCGCGCAGGTGATCACGATCACATTCGCGATGGTGGTGGCGATCTATTACTTCCTGCATCAGGCTGGGATGCGGATGAAGCTCTTTGCGTTTACCATCTATACCTGTGGGATGCTGGCTTATCTCGGGATGATGATCCTGGAATCAAACGTCGGGGTGGGGGCGGTGGCGGCGCTGCAGGCGATCCCCGAGGCGGCGCGCTCGCTGCCGACGGCGCATTACCTCGGGGGGCGCGGGAGCTGGGTGGAGATCACTTCGTCGGCGCTGTTGAGCCTGGTCTTTTGGATTCTCTGGCTGGGGACGGGTTATCTGCTTTTCTTCTGGCGCAAGCCGGCGGAGATCGTCCCCGGCAGCGCATCGGTAACGACCAGCGATGATTTATAGCACCTGGGCGTTAGTCGGGATGGCCGGCTATTCGGTGACTACGCAGCCGGAGAAGCTGGCGACGCGGGGCGGGCAGTTCTCCAGCTTTCTCGACGGCTTTTGGCGTGGTTTTTCTGTGCGGGAGCTGTAACGGTCGAGCCATTCGGTTACACCGCCGCCTTTGGGAGGAAGTGGAAAGCCTTCTGCGGACCGGTGGCCACATCATTATTTCCGAAGGCGCACCTGCCCGAAGGGTTCACGCTTCCCGAGTGTCTCGATGACATATGCGCGCTTTTCTGGACAATCCTGATCCGTCACCGGTGGATCTGGGCTGCGGGCGTAGCATGCGGGCGGAGCCGTTGGTGACCAAATCACCGGAGTGAGTCCCGCGAATCGGGGCTGCGCTGGTTCGTTGGAGCGAAAGCTGGCTGAGCCATCTGACGGAAATTTTATTTTTCACCGCGCGGAGAAGTGATTAGTGTCGTCTGCGCTGCTGAGAAGTAGTCGCCAACCATGAAACGCTTTCTTCCGTTCGTCATCATCGCTGTCGTCGCGCTCGTGACGGCGGGAGTCGCTGCGATGGTTTACCACACGAAAACGCAGGCCGGGCCAGCTTCAGTGGCAGGCGTCACGGCGAGCGCCATCCCGGCAACAGCGCAGGCACCGGAAGATTCGACCCATGTGCGGGGCCCGCGCGACGCGCCGGTGACGTTGGAGGTTTACGGGGATTTTCAGTGTCCTTCGTGCGCGTTTGTCTCGCAAGGGATCGATGAATTGCAAAAGCAATATCAAGGCAAAATGCGAGTCGTTTTTCATGAGTTTCCGCTCGAAATGCACAAACACGGGAAGGAGGCGGCGTGGGCGGCGGAGGCGGCTGCGATTCAGGGCAAGTTCTGGGAGATGCACGATAAGCTTTACGAAAATCAGCCGAGCTGGGCCGAAGCGACCAAAGTCAACCCCCTCTTTGAGTCCTACGCGGACGCGATCGGGCTCGATGTCGCGCGCTTCCGTGCCGACCGCATTGCGCCAGATGTGCGCCTGCGCGTCCTCGCTGATACGGAGGCGGGCGACCGGCGGGGAGTGAAAAGCACGCCAACCATTTTCGTGAACGGAGATCGGATGCGCAACGGTCTCACCAAGGATGAATTGGAAAAGACGATCGTCGCGGCTTTCCCTTCGAAGAAGAACTCCTGACCATGGCCAGGCGGGGGCAATGGCTGGAGTCGATGGTTTGCGGAAGGTTATTTGGCACTATTCCGATGAGAACAAGACCCGCATTAATATTAATGGTAGCGGCGCTAACCTGCGTCGCCAGCTTGGCCCAGGCTGAGACTCCCCGCATGATTGGCAGTTGGAAAGTGGAGATCACTTTTAGCAACGGCGAGAGCCGCTCCGTGCGCTTCGACGCGCGGGATTCCGGCAAAGGCTCTTTTTTGGTTGTTAGTCCAAACCCTGCGATGGCCGGTCAGACCGAGCCGTCG
>JBBSED010000040.1:0-37854 GCA_038240025.1 Chthoniobacterales bacterium | reverse complement strand
CGTAGAGGCGTGTTTTTTCCAATGCGAGGCCGACGAGCCGCGAGAGCCCGATGTCGTCGTCCACAATTAAAATGCGAGGTAAGTCCATAAGTTTAGGGTTCGTTCTGCGGGATCCTGGCCGGGGTCACGAATGTCGCCGATCGTCGAAGTGCTGGTGGTCGATCCCCCGATGGTCGCGATCGTTCTCGAAGGAATTATTTTGTTTCATGAGTCGAGAGGCTCGAGCACTGCAGGATGCACCACGGATCAGAGCTTGCTCCGTGCCAACAACGCGGAGCGGGTCCGCATTTATCGCCAGGACTTCTGTGTAGGAGAGGTCGAGCAACGCATTTTGCAGCCGGCACTCGGCTTCCCTCCGGGTTTGGGCGGATTGCCGGCTTCAGACAACCGGATTCGAACCCTCAGACCTGGATGATCTTTTGCCTGATCGCATAGCGGACGAGATCGGCGAAGGAACCGAAAGCGAGTTTCTTCATGATCGTGGCGCGATGCGTCTCGACTGTCTTGATGCTGATCCCCAGCACCGCGGCCACTTCCTTGTTGCTCTTTCCTTCTGCCAGCAACTGCACGATCTCGCGTTCGCGCGGGGTCAGGTCGCGCCCGTCCGCGGACGCGGATTTGCCGTCGAGATAGCGCGCAAAGACCACCTCGGAGATTTTGGTGGTGAAATAGTGCTTGTGCTGACTGAGCGCTTCGATCGCGGCGAGCAGGTGCGTGCTGATGTCGTTCTTCAAAATGTAACTGCGCGCGCCGGCGGCAAAGACCTCATGGATCAGCTTGTCGTCTTCATCGCCGGTGAAAACGAGGACCTCGCACCTCGGAAGCGCACGTTTGATCTGGCGGGTGGCGTCGAGGCCATTCAGCTCCGGCATGCCAAGATCGATGATCGCGATATCGGGTTGCAGTTTCTCGGCCAGCGCCACCGCAATCCGGCCGTCGCCGGCTTCGCCACAGACTTCCCATTCCGCCCGGCGCTCGATCAGCGCCCGCACGCCTTGCCGAACAATTTCGTGATCGTCCGCGAGCAGGATGCGCAGCTTCCGAGTCGGTGCCGCAGGGCTATCGTCGCTCCTACGTAAATCTTGCGCCATGCGGTCTAGGGAACACTACTGGGCGAGTATATACAGAATTCAACTTACCCGCAAAGGCACGGGCGCGGCTCATTGGGCCATGGTGAATTTCCAGCTGCCGTCTCAAATCAAAGGCCCCACCGCCTTCTTCGCCGCTTCTGCCGGAGGACCCGCGCCCCATCCCGGCCGCCCATATCCATAAATTTCTCGACGTTTTGGATTACACGCTACTGACTGAAGCCGCAGCCTGACCCCGCCACGCGAAAGTCGACAGAAAAATGCACCGGCATATCTCCTCAAAGACGAAGATTCTCGTTATCGACGACGAGGAGATGGCGGCGGACATCCCGCATGAAACTTCCCAATTGTGGTCGTGACCGCGCTGCCGCATCCGGAAGTCAAACATGAAGCGCTCACTAATGGCGCGACCGATTCCTGATCAAACCCTACGATCCCTCCGAGATCGTGCTGCGCGCGAGCAATCTCCTGGAGACGCGCTTCCTTCATCAAAAAACCTCGGAGCAAAACCGCGCCTTTACTCTCGAGATGGAGCAGCGGCAGAACGCGGAAACGCTCCTGCGGCAGGAACGCGATGATCTGCGCGATTTCTTCGATAACACCACTGTCGCCCTCCATGGGGTCGGCGAGGATGGAACGATTCTATGGGCGAACCAAGCCGAGCTCGATCTCGGCGGCTACACGCGCGAGGAATACATCGGCCACTCGATCGCGAGTTCCACGCCGACGGGGAGGTCATCGGCGACATCCTCACGCGGCTCCTCAGCAATCAGACGCTGCACGACAAGGAGTCGCGCCTGCTCTGCAAAGATGTGCTCGCCGCGACCGAGACGCGCTACCGGCAGATTGTCGAGACGGCGCAGGAGGGAATCTGGGTTATCGACGCCTAGGGTAACCCCACTTCGCCAACCCGAAACTGGCCGCGATACTGGGCGTATCGGTCGCGGAAATGATGGGGCGCTCGATGTGCGACTTCATGGTCGCCGAGGCTCGTCAGCTCGCCGGGGAGCGCATGAAGCGGCGCAGCGAAGGAATTGCCGAGCAGCATGAATTTCGCTTCCGGCGCCGCGACGGCTCGCCTCTCTGGGCGCTGGTGGCGACCAATCCGTTGCCCTCGCTCGAGCGCGAATTCGGAGGGGCTCTGGCGATGGTGACCGACATCACGAGCGCAAGCGCGCGGAGGAGGAGCTGCAAGACGCGGCCCGCGAAAAGAACCAGCAATCGCCTCCGCGATTGTCAACCTGACCAGCGGCGTTGTCATCACCGACCCGAGCCTGCCGGATAATCCGGTGATCTATGACGACGACGTCTGGTTTCAGCTTTTTCGCGGCTGCCACCAGCGGTTCGCCCATCGCCAGCCTCGCCGCAAATTTCTAAACCGGGGACGCTCTCGATAAGACGCCGCACGCCCTCGCGGACGATCTCGTGATCATCGACAACCACGTAAGCGGAGCTTTGCATAATGGTGTTAATCGCCTCTTCCAGTCGAAAAACGGAATCAGTCTCAGGACTACACAACGCGACGACGGAAGATTCCTCTTTTCAGGAATTTCTTAAATCTGAATCGAGGCGACACTTCCTCGACGCAAGGGTTTACCCTCAGGACGAACTCCACACTCCGCCCCCAATCGCGAGTACTCTTCGTGCTTATAATGGCACGAATGAAGACCCGATCGCCGTTTCCGCGACCTCGCGAACGCCGCGTAATTCTCAACGTTATCAGCCGCATCAAGAGCCAGGCCACATGAGTCTTCTCGAAATGCGAACAGGCCAGGCTGGTCAAGCGCTCTGAACGCTGGCTCGTTGCGAACAAGACAGAAATGAGAGCCCGACTGCCAGCTAATGAAGAAGAGCGGCTAAAAGCGCTTCGGAGCTATGAAATCCTCGATACTGACGCGGAACTTCAGTTCGACGACATCACGCTCCTGGCTTCCCAAATCTGCGGCACGCCGATCGCTTTAGTTAGTTTGGTGGACGAGAACCGCCAGTGGTTCAAGTCGAAGGTTGGCACCGCGACGAACGAAACGCCACGCGACATCGCGTTTTGCGCACACGGGATATTGCAGGCGGAAGTCTTAGTAGTCCCGGATGCCCCGGCCGATGCTCGCTTCGCCACCAACCCGCTCGTCACCGGTCCGAGTAAGATTCGGTTTTACGCGGGAGCTCCACTTGTCACGTCCGATGGCCACGCGCTGGGAATGTTGTGCGTCACCGATCAAGTGCCCCGCGAATTGAGCGCGCAACAGGCGAGCGCGTTACAGGCCTTGAGTCGACAAGTGGTAGCGCAACTGGACTTCCGGCGCCGGCTCGCGGAACTGCGCGAAAGTGAAGAACGATTTTCTGGTGCGTTCGAGCATGCCCCCATTGGCGTCGCTCTGGTTGCCCCCGACGGCCGTTGGCTCAAAGTCAACCGCGCCCTCTGTAGCCTTGTCGGTTATTCTGAAGCCGAGTTGCTTGCCCGGAATTTTCAGGACATCACCCATCCCGAAGATTTGGACTCCGATCTGGAAAATGTGCGCCGAATGCTCGCCGGGGAGATTCGTTCCTATCACCTCGAGAAACGCTACCTCCACGCGCACGGTCATCCCGTCTCGGTGATTTTGAATGTTTCGCTGGTGCGTGATAGCCGGAATCGTCCGCGCTACTTCATCTCCCAGATTCAAGACATCACCGAGCGGCGCACCGCAGAGCAAGTTTTACAGCGGCACCATACCGAGCTGCGCGTGCTTTTCGATTTGATGCCGGCTATGATCTGGTTCAAGGACACCGAAAATCGCATCCTGCGGGTCAATCAACAGGCCGCGGAGACGGTGGGAAAATCAATCGAGGAGATCGAAGGAAAGACCTCGCTCGAAATCTATCCAGAAGATGCCGCCCGATTCTATGCGGACGACCTGGAAGTGATCAACTCCGGAGCCGCTAAGCTTGGGATTGTTGAGAGCATTCGCGTTCCAGACGGTCAGGAGATTTGGCTTCAGACCGACAAAGTTCCCTACCATGATGAGAACGGGAAAGTGATCGGTCTGGCAGTCATGGCTCAGGATATTACCGAGCGAAAGACCGCCGAGAAAGCCCTCCGCGCGGCGGAGGAAAAGTACCGCTCCATCTACGAAAATTCGCATGACGGCATTTTCCAAAATACGCCGGAAGGCCGCACGATCTCCGCCAATCCGGCGCTTGCGCGAATATTAGGCTACGACTCACCCGAAGAGTTAGTTCGCGAGCGCACGGACATTGAGAATGAAGCTTTTGCAGAGCCCGCGCTTCGCAAAGGTTTCATGCGTATGCTCGAGGAGCAGGGCTCCATCAGCGATTTTGAGCATGAGGTGCGGCGCAAAGACGGCTCCACCATTTGGGTGAGTGAACATACCCGCGTGGTCCGGGACGCTTTAGGGCGCTCATTATTTTACGAAGGCAGCCTCCAGGACATAACCACACGGAAGCGCGCCGAGGCCGAAGCATTCGAATTAAAGCGCTTCCTGCGCTCCACTTTGGACGCGCTTTCGTCGCACATTGCGATTCTCGATGAGCACGGAACGATCATCGAGGTCAACGATGCGTGGAACCGTTTCGGCGACCACAACCAGATAAGGAGCCGCCTCCGGGGCGTGGGCGACAATTACCTCCATCTGTGCGACGGAGCCCGCGGCGCATTTTGTGAAGAAGCGCCCGCGATGGCGTCGGGCATTCGGTCGGTAATGGCGGGCGAGTTGGAATGTTTCGATTTGGAATACCCCTGCCACGGCCCGGCCGAAGAACGCTGGTTCATCGCGCGTATAACCCGTTTCGACGGTGACGGCCCGGTGCGGGTGGTAGTGGCGCACGAGAATATCTCCGCCCGCAAACGTGCGGAAGCGGAAGGGCGTCAGACCGGGGAGAAACTACAGGCGATTGTTAATTCCCTTGAGGGTATCGTATGGGAAGCGGATGGAGTGACCCGTCAGGTCAATTTCGTCAGCCAAAAAGCGGAAGCGATTCTCGGGTATCCAATTTCACGCTGGCTGGAAGAGCCGGGCTTCTGGGGCGCACATCTGCATCCGGACGATCGCGAACACGCAATCGCCTCTTCTTCCGAGGCTTTACTGCAGCTGCGTCCGCTTGAGTTGGAATACCGGATGATGGCGGCGGATGGACGCGAGGTCTGGTTCCGGGATGTCACAAGCTTCATTCACGTCCCAGGCAAAGCGACCCTGCAATGCGGGCTCATGCTCGACATTACCGAGCGCAAGAAAATCGAAGAAGCGCTCCGGCGGCAGCAAACGGAGTTGCGGGTGCTGTTCGATTTGATGCCGGCGATGGTCTGGTTCAAAGACACAAAGAACGGGATCTTACGCGTCAATCAACGGGTAGCGGAAGCCGCTGAGAGGACGATCGAGGAGATCGAAGGGAGATCCTGCCTGGAAATTTATCCGCACGATGCGGCTCGATTCTACGCGGATGATTTAGAGGTCATCGATTCGGGAGCGCCCAAACTGGGGATCGTCGAAACGCTGATCGGTCCCGCTGGGCAGGAAGTCTGGGTTCAGACGGATAAAGTTCCGGTTCGCGATCAGGAGGGGAAGGTAATCGGCATTGCTGTCATGGCCCAGGATATTACTGAGAAGAGGCGAGCGGAGGAAGCGCGGCGCAGTGCGGAAGAGGGCTTTCGCACCATGGCCAACAACATTTCCCAGCTCGCTTGGATGGCCGACGCGTCTGGTTACATCTTTTGGTACAACGACCGCTGGTACGATTACTCCGGCACCACCTTCGAAGAAATGGCCGGCTGGGGCTGGAAGAAAATCCACCACCCCGACCACGTGCAACTGGTGGTCGATAAGATCACCCGCAGTTTCGAAAGCGGCGAGGTCTGGGACCAAACCTTTCCGCTGCGCGGACGCGATGGAAACTTCCGCTGGTTCCTTTCCAGGGCCGTTCCAATCCGCGATGCCGAGGGCAAGGTGCAACGCTGGTTTGGCACCAACACCGATATCACCGAGAGCAAGCTGCTCGAGGAAGAGCTCGCGGTCGCACGTGACCAGGCGCTCGAATCGGCCCGGGTAAAGTCGGAGTTCCTCGCCAACATGAGCCACGAGATTCGGACGCCAATGAACGGCATTCTCGGCATGACGGAGTTGGTCCTGGAAACTTCGCTCACAGACGAGCAGCGGGGGTATCTCAAAATGGCCAACACGTCCGGCAAAGCGCTCCTCGGGCTGATCAACGACATTCTCGATTTCTCGAAAATCGAAGCCGGGAAACTTGAGCTCGAAGCGATCAATTTCAATCTGCGCGAATCCCTCGCGCACATGCTTAAGCCACTCGTCTTTCGCGCTGACCAAAAGCAGATCGTGATGGTGACAGAGATCGCGCCCGAAGTTCCCGAACACCTCATCGGCGACCCCCTGCGGCTGCGCCAGATTCTCAGCAACTTCGCCGACAACGCCATCAAGTTTACCAAGGAAGGTTCGATTACGGTCAAAGTAACCTCAGACGGAACGGTCGGGAGCGATCAGTGCTTACATTTCTCCGTGACCGATACAGGTATCGGCATCCCGGAGGACAAGCAGAAAGTGATTTTCGAAGCTTTCGCACAGGTCGATGGCTCGACCACGCGGAACTACGGTGGGACCGGCCTCGGACTGGCTATCGCCTCCCATCTCGTTAGCCAGATGCGCGGGAAAGTCTGGATCGAAAGCACGGTGGGCGAGGGCACCACCTTTCATTTCACGGCGCGGTTCGGCGTGGGGCAAACTCCCCCGCTCAAAGAGCTCAACCTGACCGACGCGCCGGCCGAGCTCGCTCGTATAGGCTCGGGGCTTCGGATTTTGCTCGCCGAAGACAACGCCGTCAACCGCGCACTGGCCAACGCCATTTTTACCAAGCGCGGCCACTCTGTCACGAACGCGATAAATGGCCGCGAAGCGCTGAAGGCCGCCACCGCTGAAACCTTCGACGCCATTTTCATGGACGTGCAAATGCCGGAAATGGATGGCTTCGAAGCGACCGGCCGCATTCGTGAGATCGAAAAGCCGCTGGGCCGGCACACTCCGATCGTGGCGATGACGGCGCACGCGATGACGGGCGATCGCGAGCGCTGTCTCGCGGCCGGAATGGATGATTACATTTCCAAGCCGTTGAATAAGATGAAGCTGATTGCCCTGCTCGACCGAATAACGAGATCGTCTTTCCCCGCCGCGATCAAAGGAGAAACAATCGGGATCGAGGCCGAAGACGAGAAGCCCGCGGCGCCAACCGTTTTCACTCGCAAAAAACTCCTCGGAAAACTCGACGGGGACGATGAGTTGATGCAGCAGGTGGTCACGATGTTCCAGGAAAACACGCCACGCCTTCTTGACGACATCCGCGGTTGCATTGCGCGCCGTGGCTCACGCGATCTCGCCCGCTCGGCGCATGCGCTCCTCAGTTCGCTGGGAGCAATCGGCGCGGACGACGCTCATCAACTCACCCGGCAACTCGAAGCGCAGGCGCTCGACAATAATTACACAGATACCGAACGCACCTTCGCGGCTCTCGAGCGAGAGACGGCCGAGGTTCACCTGGCCTTGGCCGCTATCACTTCCGGTGGAGTCTCCAATTCCAACGAGCCCATCGGCAATCTTTGTAAAAGTGTTGACGAACTGCGATAAGCGGGTGGTGGCAGCACTGCGCAAAGTGTCGCGGTAGTATGAGTTAAGGCGGCGCGACGCAGCGGCATTATTGGACCGACCCTCGATGAGCTTTCCGCTTCCGCCTAACGAAAAAGAGCGGCTGGCTGAGTTGCGACGTTACGCGTTGCTCGATACCCCCTCCTGAGAAAGCGTTTGACGAACTCACCAAACTCGCCGCTCGAATCTTCGATGTACCCATCGCGACGGTCACGGTGATGCGAGGCGGTGCCGGAGCAACTCCGGAGCGATGCCAGAACGAGCGAGATTCCGGTCGTCGCGATCAGCGCCGGCGCGACCCGCGCGCAAATCGACCGGCTCGAGGCGGCGGGCACCCTTGCCTACCTGACCAAGCCGATCAACGTTTCGGAGTTGCTCGCGATGATTAATCGCACACCGCCGCTGGCGGTGAGCGCGCAACGCCCCTTCGCTGGAGCGGCTGCCCCAGCGCTCAGTCTTGCGGCATCACTTCCAGGATCGCCCGGCGCAAATCGTCTAGCCGCGCGGGTTTGTTCAGAACGAAGTCCACATTCCGCGAGGGACCCCCGTTGGCATCGATCAGGTCGGCGAAGCCGGTTAGCATGATCACGGGTCTCTGGGGCTGCACTTCCTTGATCGAAGCCGCTAATTCATCGCCGCTCACCTCCGGCATGGCGCGGTCGGTGATGACGAGATCGAACAGCTCCGCGCGAAATTTCTCCATCGCCTCGGTCGCGTCCCGGGCCGTCTCCACCACATGACGATCCTCGGCCAGATAGGCGCTCACGATCTCGCGGATGCCGGGGTGATCGTCCACCACGAGGATGCGGAGCGGCCGGACGGTGCGCTCGAGTTCGACCGCGAAAGGCTGGAGCGCTTCCTTCGGGACGGGGAAGCAAATACTGAAGGTGGTGCCTTTGTTTAACGTGCTCTCGATCGCGAGCCGGCCGCCGTGGCGCCGGATGATCCCGTAGCTCATGGCCAGGCCGAGGCCGGAGCCGCGTTCCCCCTTGGTGGTAAAAAATGGCTCCAGGCAATTGCGCCGGACCTCTTCCGTCATTCCGCTGCCGGTGTCGGATACTTCCAGCCGCACGGTGTCGCGTTTGCTCCGGGTGCGGAGGCAAAGACGCCCGCCGCGCGGCATAGCATCGACCGCGTTGAAGATCAGGTTGGTCAGGACCTCGCGCAGATCCGCGGAGGTGCCGGCGATGTTCGGGATTTCGCAGAGGTCTTTTCTGATCTTGATCGTCGCTCCTTTGCCGTCCGCCTGGGCCTGCCAGCGCGGCGCAGTCAGGGTGAGCGCCTGGTCGACGAGGTCGTTCAAATTGACGGCCTGGCGCGGCTCATGAGTGTCCTCCGGCCGGTAGAATTCCCGGAGCCGCTTGACCAGGGCGGCATTGTCGCGCCCGGCGAGCACCATTTCCTGGACGTAGGTCTCGACCAGCGAACCGGCCGGGACGATCTCCTTGTCACTCAGGAGCATGTCGCCGTAGCCGAGGATGAGGGAGAGACCGTTGTTCAGATCGTGCGCGATCCCGCTCGCCATCGTGCCAAGCGCCCGCATCCGTTCCTGCTGGATCACCTGCTGCTGCGTCTCCTGTAATTCCGCGATCGCTTTCTCCAGGTCCGCGGTGCGCTGCTGGAGATCGCCGGTGCGTCGGTCCACCAGGCGTTCCAGTCCGTTGCTATAGAGCTGACATCTTTGATAGAGCTCGCGCGAGGTGAGCAGATTCCCGATCCGCAGGATCATCTCCACCGTGTCGACCGGCTTGGAGAGAAAATCGGTCACCCCCGCGGCGAGGGCCTCGTGCTTGACCTCGGGACTCGTGTCCGCCGTCAACATCAGGACGGGCGGCCGCGCCGGTGGCGCGATCAGATCGTTGATCCTGGTCAGCACCTCGATGCCCGAGAGCGACTCCATGTGCTGATCGAGCAGGACCAAGTCCGGATTGATCTCGAGCAGCCGATCTGCCGCGACCAAGGGGCAGTTGATGATGGTGCAATGCTGGAACCCCGCCGTTTTCAAGACCCGGACGAGCGCCGCCGCCCCCGCCTTGTCGTCATCGATGATCAGGATGCGGGCGTCATGCTGCGCGATTTCTGAGGAGGACATGGCTGCGGAAAATTAGAGCGGCCAGCCGAAACAGACGCTGCAGACCATCGCGTCGCGGTGGCCGTGCAGAAGGTGAAGCCACGCGGAGCTGTCTTCGAACATGCAGGAGAACGGAGTATTCATAACGTTTATCCAGAGAGCAAGAAGCGTGCAACCCTCGAAGAGGCTCCGGGTATACTGCGCGCGGGTTGCCAAGTGGAGAGGGTTTCCTCCGCGAAGCGATGAGGCGGTGGATGGATGGATGGTCGCGGTCTTTCGCGAATCGCTCTACGTCCACAAAATCCCCGGGTGCCTTCTAGGTAATTTCCCCGTGGTTTAATCGTGAGCGCGGCACACTTCGTGCCCTACCAAAGCCGCTTCTCCAAGCGCTCCCATGAAAGTCCTCGTTGCCGATGATGACGGTATCACCCGCCTTTTGCTCAGCTCTGCGCTGCGCAAGATGGGCCACGCTGTCCGTGAAGCAGCGACGGGCGCGGAAGCGTGGGACCTTTGGTTGAAGGAACGCCAGCCGCTCGTCATCTCCGATTGGATGATGCCGGGGATGGACGGCCTCGAGTTCTGCCGCCGCATCCGCGCGGCCCAAAGCTCGCAACTCACCTATGTGATTCTGCTCACCGCACGCTCGGGTAAGGAGAATTACCTCGAAGCGTCCGCAGCTGGGGTGGACGATTTCATCGTCAAGCCGTTCGAGAAGGAGCTGTTCGCGGCCCACATCCGGGTCGCCACACGTATCCTCAGGCTGGATGAAAACCTGCGCACCGCCAACGCCGATCTCGAGCGGCGCGTGAGCGAGCGGACCGCGGAGCTTCAGGCGGCGCTCAAAGCGAAGAGCGATTTCCTCTCGCAGGCCAGCCATGAATTGCGCACCCCGATGAACCACGTGCTCGGCTTCGCGCAGCTCCTCGAGCTCGATCCCTTGAATGAAGAGCAGCAGGCAAGTGTGCAGCACATCCTCTCCAGCGGCCGCCATCTGCTCACCCTGATCGATCGCATTCTCGCGGTCTCGGGGTCGAAGCCCGAAGACCTGAGTTTTCTCGAAACGCAGTTGCCTCATTCATGAACGCTGCTTTGTCCGCCTCCCCGCCGACAGGCGCGGACACCACGCGTTATTTGACGCGGCTCTACGTCGCGGCGCTTGGCTTGATCGCATTGCTCTTCGCGCTCGACTACGTATTCGTCGATCGCACGCTGGCTGCTCAATCCAACGATTCAGGTTTGATCAACATCGCCGGCCGCCAGCGAATGCTGAGCCAGAAGTTGAGCAAGGAAGCGCTCGCGCTGCAGGCCGCGACCGACGCGCCAGGGCGCGCGCGGCAGGCGGAGGAAATGCGCGCGACGCTGGCGCTTTGGGAGCGAACGCAGACCAAACTCTCGACCAGTAACAGGGGGTTGGGTTTTCGCTCCGAAAACAGCCCTGAAGTGATGCAATTGTACGCGGAGCTGGGGCCGCATTTCCGCAGCGCGCTCGACGCCGCGAAGGAAGTGCTCGCGACCTCGATGGCGCAGCAAACGGACTCCGCTCACAATACCGGCACTTCCCCGTTGGTAGAAAAACTTCTCGGCAGCGGGAGCAGTTTTCTCGAGGGGATGAACAAGATAGTTTTCCAGTACGAACAGGAAGCGAAGCGTTCCGTCACCCAGCTCCGACGCGTCGAATCTCTCCTGGTGCTCGGGATCCTGGTGGTCTTGCTGCTGGAAGGGCTGGTAATTTTCCGGCCCGCGGTGAAGAAAATACAGGACACTATTTCCGAGATCGAGCAGGCGAAAAAAGCGCTGCAACATGAGAAGGCATCGGTCGAGTTACTTCAGGGCGTAGCGACGGCGGCGAATGAGGCCTCCTCCATCCAGGAGGCGCTCGGTTTTTGTCTCGATCAAGTGTGCGCTTACACCGGCTGGGCGGTCGGTCACGCCTATGTGCTGGCGGAGGACGCGAGCCGCGATCTGGTCCCGACAAAATTGTGGCACCTCGATCACGCCGAAAAATTTCAAGCTTTTCGCGAGGTGACGGAAAGAAACCGCTTTGCCTCAGGCGTGGGGTTGCCGGGCCGAGTTTTGGCGAGCGGGCAGCCCGCCTGGATTAGCGACGTAACCAAAGATCCGAATTTTCCCCGCGCGCGGCAGGCGGATAATATCGGCGTGAAAGCCGCGTTCGCTTTTCCCGTGTTGGTGCGGAGTGAAACCGTGGCCGTGCTCGAATTCTTTTCCACGCAATCGTGTGAACCGGATGAAAAAATTCTGCGCACGATGGCGCATATCGGCGCGCAACTCGGGCGGGTGGTTGAGCGCAACCGGGCGGAAGCGGAGCTGCGAAAAGCGAAAGAACTGGCGGAGACGGCGAACCGCGCGAAGGGCGACTTCCTCGCGAACATGAGCCACGAGATTCGCACGCCGATGAATGGGATCATCGGCATGACCGATCTCGTGCTCGAATCGGAGCTCGATCCTGGCCAGCAGGAATATCTCGGGATGGTGAAAACGTCCGCGCAATCACTCCTGCATTTGATTAACGACATTCTCGATTTCTCGAAAATCGAAGCCGGCAAGGTCGAATTCGAGGCCATCAATTTCAGTCTGCGCGACAGCCTGCGCGATCTTTTAAAACCGCTCACCCTCCGCGCCGCGCAAAAGCAGCTCAAGCTCAGCCACGTGATTCCAGACAGCACCCCGGAAGACCTCCGCGGCGACCCACTCCGGCTCGGCCAAATTCTCACCAATCTGGTCGAGAACGCGATCAAGTTTACCGAGCGCGGCGAAGTGATCGTGGCCGTCGCTCTCCAATCGTCCTCGTCCTCGCTCCCTTCTCCCGATTTAAGAACGAGGACGAAGGACGAGGACGACGACGATTACGAGGTTGGCACGGTGCAGCTTCATTTCTCCGTCACCGATACCGGCATCGGCATCGCCGCGGAAAAGCAGGCGATCATTTTCGACGCCTTCGCGCAGGCCGATGGCTCGACTACGCGCCATTATGGCGGGACCGGGCTCGGTCTCGCCATCGCCACGGAATTAGTCCAAAAAATGGGCGGGCGCATCTGGCTGGAAAGCGAAGTCGGAAAAGGAACCACCTTCCATTTTACGGTCGCTTTAAAATCGTCCTCGTCCTCGTCCTCGCTCCCCTCAGCTTCCTCGGATCTAAGAGCGAGGACGAAGGAGGAGGACGAGCAGGAGCGGAAGAGGCCCGCGTTGCGCATTTTGATTGCGGAAGACAACGCCATCAATCGTGCCGTCGCCTCCGGAATTCTAGAGAAGCGCGGGCACAGATTGACCCACGCGGAAAATGGACGAATCGCGCTGGACGCATTCGTCGACCAGCCATTCGACGTCGTCCTGATGGATATTCAGATGCCAGAGATGGACGGGCTGGAGGCGACTCGACGCATCCGCGAGATGGAGGTGCGCAACCATACCTCCCAGACTCCGATTGTCGCCATGACCGCGCATGCCATGAGCGGTGATCGGGAGCGCTACCTCGCGGCCGGGATGGACGACTACATCTCCAAGCCGCTGCAAAAAGAGAAGCTGCTCGAGCTTGTCGCGCGCCTCGCACCATCGTCCTCGTCCTCGTCCTCGCTCCCCGCTTCTCCAGATTTAAGAACGAGGACGATGGACGATGGGGAAGCGGCCGGCCCTATTTTTTCGCGCGCACAAATGCTCGAACAGCTAGATGGCGATGAGGAGTTGCTGCAGCGGATGGTGGGGCTTTTCCGCGAAGGAACTCCGCGACTAGTCGATGACATTAGCGCTTCGATTTTGCGCGAAGACGCCGTCGCGCTCACCCGCTCCGCGCATGCCCTGCTCAGCTCGTTAGGCGCGTTCGGCGCGAAAGAAGCGCAGCGCTTAACGCGCGAGCTGGAAGAGATGGGGCGCCGAAATGATTTACAACAGGCCGACAAGGCCTTCGCGCCACTCCAGCGCTCAACTGATCGCATTTACGCAGCGATGGAATTGCTCACCGGCGCGCCCGTTTAGAAACAGAAACAATGAAGCCACTTCGCCTCCTTATTTTCTTCTCGGTCCTGGCGGGCGTCGGCGCAATCGAGGGAGCGGATGCGTCCAGGAACGTCGTGGAACCGATCGCTCCCGCAGCACCACGTTTCACGATCAGCGGGTGGATTGAGACCGGCATTACGGTGAATCCCGACGCTCCGAACGATCATCAGAATTTCGGACACCTCTTGACCGATCGCGCGAACGAGTTGCTCCTCAACCAGGTCGCCGTCACCGCGGAACGCACGCTCGATTCGGAGGCGACCGGTTTTGATTGGGCCTTTAAAGCGCAACTGCTCTACGGGAGCGACGCGCGCTATCTTCATTCGACCGGATTTCTGCAAAACACGCAGCACGACATCGTGCAACCCGACGTGGTGGAAGCGTGGGCGCTTTTTCATGCGCCGATCAGCGGCACCGAGGGCGGCCTGGATGTGAAGGTCGGCAAGTTCATCACGCTCGAAGGCGCCGAGACGATCGATCCGCGGACTAATATTTTTTATTCGCACAGCTACATTTTTAATTTCGCGCTCCCGATCAATCACACCGGCGTGCTGACCACGCTGCATCTGGCGAAGTGGCTCGATCTCTACAACGGCGCAACGCGCGGCGTGAACACGGGGACGACGGATAACAATGGCTCGGCTGCGTATCACGGCGGGATTGGATTGAATTTTTTCGACGGCAATTTGACCGCGCTGGCCACGACTCACATCGGTCCCGAAAATCCGAATAACAATCACGATCCGCGCTATCTCAACGACCTCGTCGTGACCTGGAAGGCGACCGAAAAACTGACCGCGGTGCTCGATGCTGCCTTCACTGAAGACGAGAGCGTGCCGGGAACGGCGAAGGCTTACGGCGCGGCTGGTTATCTCAGCTACGCGGCGAAGAGTTGGCTCACCTTTGGCGCGCGTGGGGAAATATATCGCGATGAAAAAGGATTCTTCGTCGGCAGCTTCGCCGATAACGATGACTTCATCGATCTCCAGCGTGGGAAAACGAACACGCTCGATCCGCGCACCTTTTTCCAGCGCGGCACTTTCACGGAAATAACCGCAGGCGCGACGATCAAGGTCCCCGCGCCGAAGCCGTTCCTCGAGGTCTTGATCCGACCCGAGGTTCGATACGATGCCGCGCTCACTTCGGGCACTCCCTATTCGGATCGGCGGCATCCCGACCAAGTGACCTTCTCGCTCGACGCGGTCCTGAAATTTTAATTCCCGCTCACCCAATTTCCATGAAAACAGACATCCCGGATCCCGTTCCCATCGACCACTCCCATCCGCGCACCGTCGGCTGGTTCGGCACCACCGCCGTGGCCATGGGCGGCATCAATCAAAGCCTTTTTCTGATGAGTGCGGTCTTCATCGGGCAGGGCGCGATCCCCGGCCAGGGTAGCGCGGCGGTGGTGTTGCTCGGGATCGGTTTGCTGCTGAGCTGGGCGGCGACGCCGGGCTGGACGGAGTTGATTCTAATGTATCCGAACCGCGTCGGCGGCATCGCGGCGACCTGCGCGGGGGCATTCCGGCCCTATAGCCCGATCCTCGCGAATCTCACCGGCGTTTGCTACTGGTGGGGCTGGATTCCCACTTGCGGGCTGACGGCGCTGCTCGCGTCGTCGGCCATCCAGCAATGGTATCTTCCGGGGATCTCCGTGCCCTTGCTCGCGACGGGCATCGTGTCGTTTTTCGCCTTCATCGGCCTGTGCGGGGTGAAATGGGTGATGCGGCTGGCGATGCCCATCGCCGTGGCTTCCGCTTTCCTCGCGTTTATGTCGGCGATTGTGCCGATTTTCAGCGGCAGCGTCGATTGGCAGCAGGCGTTCACCTTTCATCTCACGGTCCCTTTTCCAGGCTGGTTCGGGCAGGTGACGAGTGTCATGGCCGGGCTCTATCTCATCGGCTTCGCAGCGCCCGCCTTTGAACAGGCGGCCTGTCACGTCGGCGAGACGATCGATCCCAACAAGAACGTGCCGCGCGCCATGTTTGCGAGCGCGGGGCTCGCCACGCTGTACTTCATCGTCCTGCCGATCGTCTGGCTTGGCGCGCTCGGGCCGGAGGCGTTGGGAAAGGAATTGGCCATCGTGCTCGGGCCGACTTTCGCCCCGCTGCTCGGAGGCGCGGCCAAGGCGGCGGCGATCTGGTTCATGGTTTTCAACATGCTCCACGGCACCATTGCCGCGCTCGCCGGTTCGTCGCGGACGCTCGCGCAATTGTCCGAAGACGGGCTGCTGCCGGAATTCCTCGCGAAGCGCTCGAAGACCGATGCGCCCTGGACCGCGACGCTCCTCACCGCGGGCATGGCCATCGCGTTTCTCTGGATCGGCGATCCGGTCTGGCTGATCGCCGCGGCGAACCTCACCTATCTCGTCGGCATCGCGATGCCGAACGTCGCCGTCTGGCTGCTGCGCCACAACGAACCGCAAATGGCGCGGCCGTATCGCGCGCCGCGCGGCACGATCATGCTCGGACTGTTCGCCGCCGGCGCGTGGGCGCTTACGGCGATTCTCGGCTTCCAGCAGTTCGGTCTGCCGACCGTGCTCGTCGGCATCGCCTTCGCCTACTCGGGCTCGGTGCTCTACGCGTGGCGGAAATTCTCCGACCGCCGCAAAGCGGGCCTCCCGGGGATCGCCCGCACGCTGCACCTGAAACTCACCGGCGCCATGCTCCTCGTAATGGTGCTCGATGCTGCGGGATACTTGATCGCCGTCCGCCACGTCCCGGCGCACGCCGAGGCGCTCGTCACGATGCTTGAGGATATTTTCGTGGTCGTCGCTCTCCTCACCATCAGCGTCGGATTAATCCTGCCGGGCATGATCGCGCACTCCGCGGTTCAAGTTTCCAGAGCCGCCGAGAAATTGGTGAAAGGGACACTGGCCGATTTCACCCGCGCGATGCAGGCGCTGGCCGCGGGCGATCTGGAAGCAGCGAAAGCGCACTTCGATCTTTTCCCGATCACCGTGCATTCGCGCGACGAGGTCGGGGATATGGCGCTGAGCTTCAACAAACTGCAGGAAGAAATCGGCCGCGCCGCGAGCGGGTTGGAAGGTGCGCGCGAAGGCTTGTCCTCCGCGCGCGGCGAATTGCTCGAAACCAACGCCCGGCTCGGAGTGGAACTGACGGAGCGGCACCGCGCAGATCTGGCGTTGCGCGAAGCGCACGAGGAATTGATCGGCGCGAAAGACGCGGCGGAGACGGCTAATCGCCTGAAATCGGAATTCCTCGCCAACATGAGCCACGAAATTCGCACTCCGATGAACGGGATTATCGGCATGACCGATCTCGCCCTCGATACCGACCTGAAACCGGAGCAGCGCGAATATCTCGGAATGGTCAAGACCTCGGGCCAGGCGCTGCTCGGACTCATCAACGACATTCTCGATTTCTCGAAAATCGAAGCCGGCAAGATGGAGTTGGAAAACATCCGCTTCAGTCTGCGGGATGACATCGGCGGCATGCTCAAACCGCTCGGCATCCGGGCGAACCAAAAAGGTCTCCAGCTCGTTTCGGATATTCATGCGGACGTGCCGGATCAACTCGTCGGCGACCCGATGCGGCTGCGCCAGGTCCTGCTCAACCTCATCGACAATGCGATCAAGTTCACCGAGCGCGGGAAAGTGATTGTGCGGGTCGTGAACGGATCGAAGTCGAATGGTGAGAGTCATCTGCACTTTTCCGTGATCGACACTGGCATTGGCATTCCGCCGGAGAAGCAGGCCGTGATCTTCGATGCTTTCACGCAAGCGGACGGCTCGACCACGCGCACCTACGGCGGCACCGGGCTGGGCCTCGCGATCGCTGCGCAGATCGTTCAGCAAATGCGCGGACGCATCTGGGTGGGAAGCGCAGCGGGCAAAGGGACCACATTCCATTTCACCGCCCAGCTCGGGGTTGCTCCGACGAATGACGCCGGAACCTCTCCATCCTCCGAGAAGAACTCGCCACGCTTCGCCGAACTGCCGCCGTGCCAGGCAGCGCTGCGAATCTTGGTCGCCGAAGATAATGCGATCAATCGCGCGGTGGCGACCGGCATCCTGCAGAAACGCGGCCACATTCTCGTCCACGCGACCAACGGGCGGGAAGCCGTGGAAGCGGCGGCGCGGGAATCCTTCGACCTGATTCTGATGGACGTGCAGATGCCGGAGATGGACGGCTTCGAAGCCACTCGCCGCATCCACGAGATGGAAGCGAGCACGGATCGACGCACCCCCATCATCGCGATGACCGCGCATGCGATGGCGGCCGACCGGGACCGTTGTCTGGCCGCGGGAATGGACGAATACATCGCCAAACCACTGGAGAAAGAAAAGCTGCTCGAAGTGTGTACCCACGCGATGAAGCTTTCCTCGTCGTCCTCCTCCTCCTCCTCGTCCTCGTCCTCGCTCCCCTCTTCCTCTCCCGATTTAAGAACGAGGACGAGGACGAAGGACGAGGACGATGGGAAAGCCGCTGGCCCTATTTTCGCGCGCGCGGAGATGCTCGAGCAGCTCGATGGCGATGAAGAGTTGCTCCAGCAAATGGTGACGCTTTTCCGCGAGGGAACGCCCCGCACGCTTGACGAAATCCGCGCGGCGATCGCGCGCGAAGATGCTCCGGTCGTGGCTCGTTCCGCGCATGCCCTGCTCAGCTCGTTAGGCGCATTCGGCGCGGAGAAGGCCCACCAGTTCACGCTCCGTCTGGAGGACTTCGGCCAGCGCAACGATTTCACAAACGCGGAAGAGGTGAACGCAAATCTCGTCGCCGAAATCGAGCGCGTTTATTCCGCTCTCAACATCCTTCAACCCGCCCCGGCGGGGGTGCTCGTCTAACGAATCATTTATGAAAGGCATTATCTTTAATCTGCTTCAGGAAGTGGTCACACAGGCTCATGGCGAGGAAGTCTGGGACCAATTGCTGGATACGGCGGGCGTGGACGGGCGTCTTCACGTCGTTAGGCAATTATCCCGATGAAGACCTCTTCGAGCTGGTTGGGGCGGCGGCCGCCGCGCTCCAGTTGCCGGCGAACGACGTGGTGCGCTGGTTTGGTGTGTCGGCTCTGCCGCTTTTAGCGCAGAAATACCCCGGCTTTTTCCAGAAGCATGAATCGACCCGGCCGTTCGTCCTGACCCTGAACGCGATCATTCATCCGGAGGTGCGCAAACTTTATCCCGGGGCTGATCCGCCGAATTTCGAGTTCGATACGGCGTCGCCCGACCTGCTGGTGATGCATTATTATTCCAAGCGAAAACTGTGCGCACTCGCCGAAGGCTTCGTCGAAGGCGCGGCCGCGCACTTCGGTGAGACGGTCCTGATCGCGCATCCGCTCTGCATGCATCGGGGGGACAGTCATTGCCGGCTCGAGCTCTCGTTTATGAAAAAAAACGGCGCGATCGAATGAACGATGACGCGCTGAATCAAGAGCTCGCGCGGCTGCGCAAGCGGGTCGAGCGGGAGCGGAGCGCGCGCGCCGAGGCCGAAGCGCTGGCCGAACGGGGCACGCGTCTGTTTTATGAACGGCAGCGGGAGGTGCAGTTGCTTCACGCCATCGCGGATGCTGCGAACGGGGCTGCCTCTGTGGAAGCGACCATCCAGATCGCCTTGGACGAGCTTTGCGCCTATACCTCCTGGCCCATCGGCCACGCCTATCTGGTGACGGAAGAGCCGAACCATCCGTTGGTCTCCAGCACGCTCTGGCATCTGGATGATGGGGAACAGTTCGCCATTTTTCGCCAGGTCACCGAGAACCTGCGCTTCCAGCGCGGCCAGGGTCTTCCTGGACGCGTCCTCGAAAGTGGCGGCCCGGTCTGGTTGGCCGATATCACGCAGGATGACAATTTCTCCCGTGCCACCCGGGCCCGGGACTTTGGATTGCGCGGCGCGTTCGCCATTCCGGTGCTCGCGGGCGAGACCGTGGTCGCGGTGCTTGAATTTTTCTCGCGCGAGATTGCCAATCCCGACCCGAGCTGGCTGGAGGTAACCGCGAAGGTCGGGACGCAGCTCGGCCGCACTTTCGAGCGCCAGCGCGCCAGCGAAAGACTACTCGCGATCAACAAACACTTGCAGGCGGAAGTGGTCGAGCGCACTCGCGCGCAGGAAGCGACAGAGCGGGCGAACAACGCCAAGAGCGAATTCCTCGCCAACATGAGCCACGAGATCCGCACCCCGATGAACGGCATCATCGGCATGACCGAGCTGGTGCTCGAGACGGAGCTGGACCCCCATCAGCGCGAATATCTCGGAATGGTGCAGAGCTCCGCGCATGGACTCCTCCGCATCATTAACGACATTCTTGATTTCTCGAAGATCGAAGCGGGCAAGCTCGACCTCGAAGCGGTTGGCTTCAGTCTGCGTGAAACCATCGGGAGCATGCTCAAGCCACTCGGGGTGCGCGCCGATCATAAACAGCTCGAACTGGTGGCGGATATTCCCGCGGATGTGCCGGATCACCTGGTGGGCGATCCGATGCGGCTGCGCCAGATCCTGATCAATCTCACCGATAACGCGATCAAGTTCACCGAGCGCGGCGAGGTCATCGTGAAGGTCGAACAATCGTCCTCGTTCTCGCTCCCCGCTTCTCCGCTGAATTTAAGAACGAGGACGAAGGACGAGGACGAGGACATGCAACGGAGCGCGGCCTCGCTGCGAATCCTCCTCGCAGAGGACAACGTGATCAACCGCGCGGTTGTGACCGGTATTTTAGAGAAGCAGGGCCACGCCCTCACGCACGCGGTCAATGGCCGCGAAGCGGTGGAGGCTGTCGCGCAGGCCAGGTTCGATCTCATTTTCATGGACATCCAGATGCCGGAGATGGATGGCTTTGAGGCCACACAGATTATCCGAACGGCCGAAGCAGCCCAGGGTCGCCGCACGCGCATCGTGGCCATGACCGCGCACGCGATGGCGGGAGATCGCGAACGTTGTCTCGCCGCCGGAATGGATGACTACATGTCGAAGCCGTTGCGCAAGGAAGAGGTGCTCGAATTGCTCGCGCGTCTCTCGGCATCGTCTTCGCTTCCAGCGTCCCCAGGCGCGACTGAGAATGGATCAGCCATTAGTTCCGCACGAGAGGAGGCATTCGATCAGCTGGATGTCGATGAAGAAAAGGAAATGCGGGCGGCGGAGTTGGTCGTGGCGCACAAAGAACTTGTCTTCCAAAAAGAAGAGAAAGGAAAACGCGCGGCCGAGCTAGTCCTGGCGAATAAGGAACTCGTCTTCCAAAACGAAGAGAAGGGAAAACGCGCGGCTGAGCTGGTGGTGGCGAACAAGGAACTCGTCTTCCAAAACAAAGAGAAGGGAAAACGTGCGGCCGAGCTAGTCCTGGCGAATAAGGAACTCGTCTTCCAAGGCGAAGAAAAAGGAAAACGCGCGGCCGAGCTTATCTTAGCGAATGATCGTCTGCGCGCCCTCTGTGACATCATGTCGAAATCGGAGCTGACCTTTGAGGAAAAGGTGAGCGAACTCCTCGCCACCAGTTGTTCGCAACTCGGCCTGGAGAACGGAATTCTCGCCCGCGTTGAGGGCGACACTTACGAAGTCACACAATTCTCTTCAACGAAGAACGCGCCTTTGGAAGGATTAACCTGTCCGCTGCAAGACACGATCTGCCACGAAGTCATACGCCGCCGCGCGCCGATCGCATTCGAACACGGGGCTGAGTCGGAATGGAAAGATCATGCGGGTTATCTAAACTACGGCGCGGAAGCTTATCTCGGCGCACCGGTGCACGTGGGAGGCAACCTCTATGGAGTGCTCTGCTTCACCAGTTCTCGACCTCGCGCCGAAAAATTTACCTCGGCCGACATCGAGTATCTGCGATTATTGGCGCAATGGATCGGCGGGGAACTGGAACGCCGCGCGACCGTTGAGGCCCTCAATGCGAGCACGAAGCTTGCGGAGGCGGCTAACCGCGCGAAGAGCGAGTTCCTGGCGAATATGAGCCACGAAATCCGCACCCCCATGAACGGCGTCATTGGGATGACTGGTCTCTTGCTCGATACCGGGATCACCGGCCAACAGCGAGAGTTTGCGGAGACCATTCGGACCAGCGGCGAAGCGCTCCTTTCGATCATCAACGATATTCTGGATTTCTCGAAGATTGAAGCCGGCAAACTGGAACTGGAAGAGATTGATTTCAGCCTGCGCGACTGCATTGGCGGCGTGCTCAGGCCGCTCGGTTTCCGGGCCGAGCAAAAAGGTTTGGAGCTAGTGACCGATATCGCCGCGGATGTGCCCGATCACCTCGTCGGCGATCCGATGCGGCTGCGGCAAATTCTGATCAACCTGGCCGATAATGCGATCAAGTTCACCGAGCGAGGTAAGATCACCGTGAAGGTGATCAATCAATCGGCGCCGGAACACCCCTCCCATCTGCATTTTTCCGTGACCGATACGGGCATCGGTATCCCCCCCGAGAAACAAGGCGCGATTTTCGAGGCATTTTCGCAGGTCGATAACTCGACCACGCGCAATTATGGCGGCACCGGCCTCGGGCTGTCGATTGCCTCGCAGCTCATTCGAAAAATGAAGGGCGACATCTGGCTCGAGAGCCGGGTCGGCGAGGGATCCACCTTTCATTTTACAGCCAGTTTCCCCGTGCGCTCGAAATCGCTCTCGTCGTCGTTGCGGCCCGCCTCGGATTTAGGAACCAAGGCGAAGGACGAGGATGATCGGCCGAGCGCCCCGCTTCGGATCCTGGTCGCGGAGGATAATGCAATTAACCGCGCGGTCGCGACCGGCATGCTCGAGAACGCCGGTCACTCGCTGGTACACGCAGCCAACGGACGGGAGGCGGTAGATGCGTTAAAAAGCACTTCCTTTGACTTGATCTTGATGGATATCCAAATGCCGGAGATGGACGGCTTCGAGGCCACGCATCACATCCGCACCATCGAGAAAATCACCGGTGGGCACACGCCGATCGTCGCGATGACGGCCCACGCCATGGCCGGCGATCGCGAGCGCTGCCTCGCCGCCGGGATGGATGATTACATTTCGAAGCCATTGCAGAAAGAAGAGATGCTTGCGGTCCTCGCGCGCGTCGCGGGCTCATGCATGTGGACGGGGCCGCAGCGCCCCGAACCCGAGCACCCAAGTCGCAGCGCCGTCGCTGCTGCTCCCGCCGAAGCTCGCGGCACCAGGCCCGCTCCCATATTTCCCATGCACAGCCGCGAAGATTTCCTCGAACAGCTCGATGGCGACGAGGAATTGCTGCAAAGGTTGATCGTTCTATTTCAAGAAAACACGCCGCGCTTGGTCGAGCAGATGGCCGCCGCGATCGAGGCCGGGGAGGGACGTGCCCTCGCCACAGCCGCGCACGCGCTGCTCAGTTCGCTCGGGGCATTCGGCGCGACGGAGGCGAGCGCGATCACCAGAAATCTGGAGCAGCTCGGAGAACGTAATGATTTGGCGAGCGCGCCCTCCGCTCTGGACGAACTCCGGGGCGTTCTCGAAGAAATGAATAGCGCTCTTCGGGGACTCGAAACCGCCGCAGTGTAAGAGATCATGTTCGGCCGAAACAAACCCGCAGACCCTGCATCGCAGGTGGTGATTCCGTTCCTCGCGGAGCCGCGCCGCGTCGCTTCTCCGCGGGTCGAACCGAAGATGATCCAGACGATTCCGTTCTCGCCGACTTGGCTTCCTTTTTCTGCGACTGACAGGTCGGAAAAATCCCCCTCTGCTCCCCTCCAGGCAGAGCGCGACGCCGCAGACGCGCAGCCGCTCCCCGTCATTGTCGCCGAAGACGATCCGGTCTCGCGCGAGCTCGTGCGGACGCTCCTCGAAAAGTAGGGTTATCGCGTCATCGTGACGAACGACGGCCGCGAAGCCATGGAAGCGATTCGCGCCCAGACGACGCCAGCGCTCGCCGTCATCGACTGGATGATGCCGGGCATGGATGGGATCGAACTCTGCCAGCGGGTGCGCGAAGCAAACAAGGTCCTCTACATTATCCTGCTCACCGCCCGCGGCCGTAAAGAACGTCTGATCGAAGGCTTGGAAGCAGGCGCCGATGATTACCTGATGAAGCCATTCGACAAGGACGAACTTCGCGCGCGCTTGCAGTTCGGCACGCGCATCATCTCGCTGCACATGTCATTAGCGGCACGGGTGGAGGAACTGAAAGCCGCCGCCGCCGAGATTCAGTCGTTGAAACTACAGGTGCCGCTCTAGCGGCGGCGATTCACCCGTTGTCTCGCCGCCCCGACGCAGTTGCAAAAAGTCCGGTCGGCTCGAATCCCAGATGGCTTTTCAATGCCAATGGGTACAAAGCACGGGTACAATGGCCGTGGAAAACAGAAAAGAATCCGCTATTTTCCCTCGTAAATGCCGGCATAGCTCAGTTGGTAGAGCAGCTGATTTGTAATCAGCAGGTCATCGGTTCGAATCCGATTGCCGGCTTTTGTATCACTACCCGCGGAGCGCGGCGCCCAAGCCGGAAGCGCGGGTCACCTGACGGGTGACCGTCGCGCGGAGGACCGGCTCTGCGGCCCAGATTTCTACGCCGGCGCGGGCACGGGTCACGGCAGTGTAAAGGAGCTCGCGGGTGAGGAGCGGTGTGTCGGAGTCGGGGAGGATCACGAGGACGCGGTCAAACTCCGAGCCTTGGCTTTTGTGAACGGTCAGGGCAAAGGCGGTCTCGTGCTGCGGTAACCGCGATGGAAGAACCCGCCGCAGTTTACGTTCGGCGGTGAGGAAAAAGGCGCGAAGTTCGTCCTCACTTTCCGAGTCGGGCAGGATGATACCGCTGTCGCCGTTGAAGAGTCCGAGGTTGTAGTCGTTCTGCGTGACGGTCAGCGGCTGGCCGCGATACCAACTCTTCTTCGGCGCTAACAGTCCGGCGTCGGCGAGGATTTCTTCCGCGACGGTGTTCAAGTTCTCGACCCCGAAAGTCCCGTGACGAACGGCGCAGAGAATTCGGAACTCCTGAAGCCGGTTGAGAGCTTGGAGCGGATCACCGGTTTCGAGCACAGGGCGGAAAGCGCCAACGACTTTCTCGCGAAGGGCGTCGGGGAGTTTCGCGGCCGACGGGAGCGGCTGCCAGCGCGTTTCGTCGCCGGCTCTTTCCTCGAGAACGGCGAGAACGGCATCCGCGTTCCCGGCGTTGATCGCCGTGCTCGCTCGGAAAATCCCGCCGGTCTCAGCGAAGCGATAGCTTTTCTGCAAGGCAACGACGACGCCGTGCAGAGGCTCGTTAGGTGCGGCCTTCTCGGCGGTGGCGCAGATATCGGCGAGGACGCTGCCGGCTTCGACGGACGCCAATTGATCGCGGTCGCCAAGGAGAATGAGGCGCGCCTCGGGGCGGACGGCCGCGAAGAGTTTCGCCATCAAGGCGAGGTCGACCATGGACGCTTCGTCAATGATCACGACATCGGCGGTGAGCAAGTTGCCGGCGCGATGTCGAAAATAGGGAGAACCAGGGAGGTAGCCGAGGAGTCTGTGAATCGTGGTGGCCTTGAGATCTTCCCGCACGGTCCGAACGGATTCCGTGAGTCGCGCCGCGGCCTTGCCGGTTGGAGCCGCCAGCGCGATGCGCAGGTTCTCGCCGCCCACCTGTTCGAAAAGACGGGTGAGAATCTTCTTCACCGTCTGTGTCTTGCCCGTGCCCGGACCGCCGGTGATAACGGTGAAATTGTTCCGCACCGCGCGAGCGGCAGCTAACTCTTGAAAGTCGGTGGTTTTCTTGCCTAACGAATCGACTTTTCCCTTGGTCGTGCGGCTGCGGATCGCCGCAGCAAGTTGCTGCTCATA
Organism: Chthoniobacterales bacterium; assembly: GCA_038240025.1. Lineage (GTDB taxonomy): Bacteria > Verrucomicrobiota > Verrucomicrobiia > Chthoniobacterales > UBA10450 > Palsa-1392. Next base: position 12,314 of record JBBSED010000040.1, on the reverse strand, counting down.
TTCCCAATACCGCCGCAGATAAATCCGATCGTCCTGATCGAGAATCAGCGGCGCGAAATCTCCGGGCGCGCCGACCACGCCGCTCGCGCGCAACTTCTCCCGCAGACTGGCCCCAGCGATTTCCGCGAGCGCGATGCAGACGTGCCCCTCGGCCCGCGCGCGACTCACGCACCTCGCGACGTCGCGCACTTCCGCGGCGCCGCTGCCAGCGAGCCGCGCCAGGAAATCGCCGAATTGCCGGTCAAGCGCGCTGAATTTCGGCTCCTCGCTCATGCGCTAAAAATGTCGCTCAACTTTTCCACAAAGGCCCGGCTCGGTCGCTCGAAATGGACGCCGTTTTCGGGCCGCGCGGGATCGATCCCGCGCAGGAAAATGTAAAACGCCCCGCCAAAATGCTGGTCGAAATCGTAATCCGCTTTCCGCGCGCACAGGTAGCGATGCAGCGCCACGGTGTAGAGGCAGAGTTGCAGGGAGTAGAAATTCCGCTGCATCTCCACTGCGATCGTGGCCGGCCGATAAGCGGCGGTGTTGGGGCCGAGCCAGTTCGATTTCCAATCGGCGAAATAGAAACGTCCGTCGTGTTCGAAAGTGAGATCGATGAAGCCGTTCATGAAACCATTCACCGGCGCAAACTGCAGGCGCTCGAGCGCCAGCGGCAGCTCGCGCAGCGCAAACGCTTCGGCCAATTTTGCGTTCGTTAGGCGAGTGATCGGGAAGACGAATTCCAGCTCCGCGATCCGCGCTTCGTGAGGCACATCGCGGAGCGCAAAGCGCTGCAACCCCGTCGCGAGCGGCAGCGCCGCGAGCTCGCGCACGTTCCCGTTCACCACCGCGTCGAACCCCTCGATCCCGTAGGCGCGAAGCCAGCGCGCGACGATGTCCGGCGCGCCGCTGAGGTCGGCAAAGTCTACCCGTTCCAAAATCTCGTGCAGACAAGTCCCGGCCTGCGTGCCCCGCCGAAAAGCGTGAATTCCCGGCGCGTCCGCGATTTCTTCCGCGACCGGTTCAAGCAACGGTCCCTCATCGAGCGGATCGGCTTCACGCCCGTAGACCAGCCGGGTAAAACTGGCGGTGCCCCAACTGTGATCGATCGTCGCGGTCAACCGGCGTGCAGCCAGCTGCGGCGCGGCGGGGCTTTCCGGACGGAACGCGTCGTCGTTAGGCGCAGGTGTCTTCTCGATCGCGAGGTCGCCCGATTCGATGGCTGGTTGCTCGCCGCCGCCGAGGAGGAAAGCGGTCGCGGATTTGTCGCGCTTGGCCTTGGCCGGCCAGACCATGGTGCAACGATGGCGGGCGCGGGTCACGGCCACGTAAAGCAAGCGGAGCGACTCAGCGAGCGCTTCTTTTTCCTGCACCGGCTTTTGCTTTTTATCGCCGGAGAGATCGAGGGTGAGCCGGTAATTTTCCGCGGGATCGTGAAAGGTCTGGCGCGCGATCGCGTTCGTCCCGACGTACGGGCAGAAAGTCACGTCAAATTCGAGGCCCTTGCTCTTGTGGACGGTGATGATGCGGACGGCCTTCTCGTCGCTCTCGAGGCGCAGCTCGCATTCTTCGCGCGGGGCGATATTGCCCGTCTGCATCTGCTCCGCGAGCCATTTCCGGGTGCCAGTCATGCCGAGGCGATGCTCGACGCAGGCGGCGTGGAGCAGCTCCGAGAGATGGAGGAAATTCGTGAGCCGCCGTTCCCCATCGGGATAACCAAGCAGACGCTGGCGCACGCGGTGCGCGGCCGCGAGATGGCGCAGCATCTGGATGAAGCCGCGATCGCGCCAGAGGTCGTGATGTTCCTGGAAACGGCGCAGATCTTTTTCCCACGCAACGTCGTCGCGGGAGAGGGCATCGATCTCGTTGCCGGTGTAGCCGAGCGCGTCGGTGCAAAGCGCGGCGCGCACGAGTTTCTCGTTGCCGGCCTGAGCTACCGCCGCGAGGACGTCGCGCATCTCGTGCGCCTCGCGCGAGGTAAACACGTTCGCACTGCTGTAGAGCACGCTCGGCACGCGCCGATCGCGCAGGGCCTTTTGCACCTCCATCGCCTGGGCATTGGTGCTGGTGAGCACGGCGATGTGACCGGGCTCGAGCTTTGTGCCGTCGATCGTGGCCCCGCGACCGAGCAGGCGCACGATCTCGGAAGCGGTGCTGCCAGCGAGGTCTTCTTTGCCGGCCGACGTCCAGATGTGGAAAGGCGCCTCAGTTTTTCCCGGGAGGAGAAGCGGCGCCTGATCTGCGCGCGGGCTCGTTTCCGCGGGCTGGAAATCGATCTCCGTGAGATGGAACGAATCGGGCCGATCGAAGATCGCGTTGACCGCCCGAACGAGTCCGCTCTCCGAACGCCAGTTCGTGCCGAGAGTGAACTGCCGCGCGGTCGTGCGCGCCGCGTTCAGGTAGGTGAACACGTCCGCCCCGCGGAAAGAATAAATCGCCTGTTTGGGATCGCCGATGAAGGCGACCGTCGCGTCGCTGCCGTGGTAGATGCGTTCAAAGATCGAGGACTGGACCGGATCGGTGTCTTGGAATTCATCGACCAACGCCACCCGATATTTCTGGCGAATCGACTCGGCTAGGACGGCACCGTCCGGGCCGTGGAGCGCATCGTCGAGCTGGGTGAGCAGATCTTCAAACGCGAGGACGTTCCGCGCTTCTTTGCGCTGCCGCAGTTCACCCGGAGCCCAGGCGTGGAATTCGGCGCGCAGCGCGGTGCAGAAGTCGTCGGCGCGATCGACGAATCTTTGACAGAGTTCGAAGATGGAATTCTCCGGGAGCGAAGACCCCTTCCGTAAGCCGCGGCTGACGATGACTTCGGTGGCGAGCAACTCGACGCTGTCGAATTGACGCGCGGTCGCGCTTTTGTTGTTCGCCACCTGTTCCAGATCTTCCAGGACCACCGCGAGGCGAGCGGCGTCCTTGTGCTCGCCCTTGGCCCAGGCCGGTTTCGCAAAAAAAGCGCGGATGCCGTCCGCGCACGGCGGCCAACCGGCTCGCACCTCGCCCAGCGCCTGCGCCATCTTCTCCGCGGCCTGCGTGGAGCTGGGGAAATCCTGCGGCAAAATCGTGAGCATCGGATTTCTCACCAGCTCCTCGAGATCCTTGAGCAGCTTCTTCGGCGTGATCCTGCCCTGGACGCCGAGCAATCCGCCTAACGATTCCGTGGCGTAGAAATTCCGCCGCCAGAAATCCCAGGTCACCTCGCGAAGCAGGTCGCGCTCGTCCGTGATCAGCTCCGCGTCGAAGAGCGTGCCGGTCTCGAAAGCCTGCTCCGCCAGCACGCGCTGGCAGAAGCCGTGGATGGTGTAGATCGGCGCCTCGTCGAAGTGGGCGAGCGCGTCCTTCAACCGCGCGACGGCGGTTGGGTGCTCGGGATATTTCTCCAGCGCGACTGCGAGCAGCGGGTCCTTCGACTGGCCGCTCTGGAAAGCGAGCAACGCAGCGCGCAACAGATCGCGGATGCGGCCACGCAATTCCGCCGTGGCCAGCTCGGTGAAGGTGGTCACGAGGATTTGCGCGATCGTTAGGCCAGCGCGCTCCAGGAGCAGGCGAAGGACGAGCCCGGCGATGGTGTAGGTCTTCCCAGTGCCGGCGCTCGCTTCGATCAACAGCGGGCCGCTGCCGATCTCCGATTCCAACAGCGAGAAGGCCGCGCGCATCACGCTTTCTCCTTCGTCATCACCTTGAGCGCGGGCTCGAAAATGGCGGTCGCAATCTCTTGAAAAGCCGGCCCGAGCGGGTCGGGCACGTTGCGGAAAGCGAGATCGAAATATTCATCATCCCTTTCGGGTCCCAGTCCCTGAGCACGATCGTGCGGCTGGGCCGAGTCGCCCCATTCCGTTCTCGCCTTCTCCAGCGGAGAAGATCCTTTCGTCGGGCGGAACGTCCGCTCCGCGAAGGCGTAGGAACTGCGGGGGAAAAAGGGCAGTGGCGCGCACAGGCCTGCACCATAAAAATCGAGCAACTCCGCCAGCAGCATTCGCGCATCGCCCGCCGGCGGAGCGAAACGCTCGATCACAGGCTGCCGTTCCTTCGTCGCCGTGATGAGGATCGATTCGGTCGGGCGGAGGCAATTACTCACCAGATGATCGATCCACGCGGACAACAGGTCTTTTGGTTTTCGAGTCGTGAGGCGCTGGCGCACCAGACAGCCGTCGAAGAGATTGTCGAGCTGGGCACTCAGTGCGAACCGCCCGATGGTGAGCTGCACGGACTCAGGCGCCGAGCGGTTCTGGGCGTATTGCCTAACGACCGCCGCGAAATGGCCCACATTCGCCGACAGCTCGCGCAGGTGGGCTGCACCGGCCGGTCCGGGAGGCAGCTCCCCGGCGGCCAGCGCCGCCGGAAAGAGTCGCTCCAATTCCTCGCCGCTCAGGGCATGATCGAGGAAGGCCTGCTCCAAGAGGTATTTGGCGAGGCCACCCGGTTCTAACGGCTCCGTTTCTTCGAGCAACGAATCGAGCCGCGGAAGGCTAAGGCCCAGCCGATCGCGAATCAGGGCTTTCGCGGGGTTCCCGAAAAAGGCGCACAACTGCGCCTGATCCAGCACGCGCGAATCGTCTGTCGGCTCGTCGATTTCCGCGGTCATGAACGGCGCCGGCGCGCGCCGTTCCTCCACGGCCGTGCCGCTCGCGCGACAGTTCTCCTCCGAGTAGCTGAAGAAGCCGTCCGAACCCGCGAAATACCTGGGACTAAACGGCTGCAAAGGATGCTCGAGCGGTTTCATCCCGGTGTATTCGAGCAGCTCACTCACGAGCACGCTGGGCGGCAGAGGTTTGTTGTCGCGGATGGATCGCCCGACGTAGCTGACATAGAAAACTTCGCGCGCCGCGAGCAGCGCTTCGAGGAACAGATAACGGTCGTCGTCGCGCGTCGAGCGATCGCCGGGGCGCGGATGTTGCGCGATCAGGTCGAATCCGGGCGCGCGTGTGTGTCGCGGGTAGGCGGTGTCGTTCATCCCGACCAGGCAGACGACGCGGAAGGGCACCGTCCGCATCGGTTTTAGTGCACAGAAAGTGACCCGGCCGGCCAGAAAACCGGAGCTGCTCTCGTTGCTGGCCAGCGCCTGGTCGAGATGCGCGAGGAGCACATCGAGCGAGACCGCGTCGTCGAACCCAGAGAGCCCGGCGGTTTCGCCTAACGAGTCGAGCATGCGGCGCAGTTGCGGCAGCTCCAGCTCGCGCTCATCGTCGCGGAAGAACTGGCCGGTCACCCGGCGCAACATTTTCTCCCAGGCAAAGAGCGGGCGCGGCATCTCCAGCGCGGCGGCGGTAGCGAAGAGCGTTTCGCAGAACTCGACGAAATGGCCGAGCGTCTCAGCAGAGCTGCCCTCGATCTGGTCGTAGGCGAGGATGCCCTCGAAAAGCCGTTCGCCCCGCGCGGGCGCGGCGTACCCGAGCAGTAAACGATCAAGCCCGGCGCGCCAACTGTTCTCCGCGAACGCCGGCAACCCGAGCGCCGTGCGCTGCGCCGCATCGATGCCCCAGCGGATCCCGGTCTGCTCGATCCACCCGCGGATGAGATTGAGATCGGCCTCGACCAGTTCGAAGCGCCGTTGCAGCGCGCTCGATTCGAGCAGGCTAATAACGCTGCTTGCGGTGAAGCGGCTACCCGCGCTCTCGAGGATGCGCATGAAGGTGTCGATCACGCCGTTCTCCGCGCGCGCCCCCCGATCGGCGATCGTGAACGGGATCCGCAGCCGCTCCGGCGCAGTGGCAAAAATCGCCTCGATGTACGGCGCGTAAATGCCGATGTCCGGCGCCATCACGACGATGTCGTGCGGCTTGCGCGTGGGGTTCTGCTCGAAGAGCGCGAGCAATTGATCGTGCAGGACTTCCATCTCGCGCATCGGGCCGTAGCAGGAATGGAATTGGAGCGATTGATCGTTAGGCGCGGCCGGCCGCGGCGTGTCGGCGAGTGGATCTTCGAGGTCGAAAATGTCGCGCTGGATCTGCGTGAGGACGTTGTCGCGCGGCGGCGACTCGAAGGTTTCGATCTCGTCCGCGAGCTCGAGATCGGTCACGGTCTCGAGAAATTGCCGGCCGAGTTTGCCGGAAGAAGCGAGCAAGGAATTCCCGCGCTCGAACCGCATTTCCAATTGCGCGGTCGGCGAGGCTTTGCGCCGGGCGCGGCTCGCTTCGCGCTCGGAACGGATGTCGCCCCACCACTGCGGCGTCGGCCGCATCACAAAGAGATGCACGTCGATCGCGCGCGCGAGGTCTTGGAAAAACTCCAGATAAAACGCGGGCAAAGTCGAGATGCCAAAGAGCGAAACGCGCGGCGGCAGCGCCCGCCGTTGGTTGCCTAACGATTTCGAGAATTCCCGCGCCAGCGCCGGTGGATGGAGACCGGCAGCGGTGCGCACGATCTCCCGCCAGAGCGCCGCCTGCCAATGCGTGTCCTCGCCGTTTTCCCAGGCCAGAATCATCCGCGGCCGGAACGCGAGATACTGGTCGAACGAGCTGGCGATTTTCTCCGCGAGCTGGAAAAGGCGGAGCTCCGGGCGCGGCCGCGCGAGGTAACGCTGGAGGTCGGCGAATTCCGCGCGGTCCACCAAATCCGGGAGCAAATGCATGATCCGCCAGGTGAGATTTTCCCGCGCGTAAAAGCGCGCGTCGGCGCGTTCCGGCAGTGCGGCGTCCATCAGCCCGGCGACGAAACGCTGCGGGAAAACGAACCGGACATTTGCGCAAATGCCCTGCGCTTCCGCGAGCCGCAGTGTGAGCCAGCGGCCCATCCCCGCGCTTTGGACGACGACCGTTTCCGCGGCGAGAGGGTCGCGCAGCGGAACGCTCAGGACAGTATCCAGGCCTGCTGCGAGCAGTTCGAGACGGTTGCTGGCATGCAGGTAAAGACCGGGCATCGGGGAGGTGAGACCATATCACAAGTTACCCCGATTCTTCCGTGCATTTCCGAGCAGGAGGACGAAGGAAATACTCGGGCGAGAACCAACCAAATCTCGTTAATTTTCATCGACGAATGCTGAGGAACCTCATTTTTGATTGGTCCGGCACGCTGGTGGAGGCGCCAAATCAGGTCGCGGAGGTCCGGCCGGGTTTCGCGCTGTTGCCGCACGCGCTGGAGTTTTTGCATCTCTGCCGGGCGACGCGGCGCCGGGTTTTTCTGCTCAGCGGGATCGATCGGGCCGACTTTGCCGAGCAGTCCGCGCGTCTCGGCGTAGCCGATTTTTTCGAACACGCCTACGTCGGGGTCATGGACAAGCGGGCCCAGCTCACCAGGATCCTGGCCGCCCACGATCTCGCTCCGGAGGAGACCGCTTTCATCGGCGACGCGGTCCACGACTTGGAGGCCGCGCGGGAGGCAGGCGTGTTGGCGATCGCGGTTTTAACCGGCTTCGACTCGCGCGAGGATCTCACCCGGACCCAGCCGGAGGTGATGGTGCGCGACCTCGGCGAACTTCAGAAACTGCTGGAGAGCGCCACGCCGGGCGACGAAATCGTGATTGCAGAACTCGAGCTGTTCGTGCGCGTCGGCGTTCCCGAAGCAGAACGTGCCATCCCGCAAAGGCTCACGGTCTCGCTACGACTCGAACCGCGGACGAACTTCGACAACCTCAGCGACGATCTCGGGCGGACGGTGGACTACGCCGCAGTCTGCCATGAGATCGAGGGCTTCGTTCGCGACCGCACGGATCGCTTGATCGAAACCCTGGCCAACGCGATCGCGGGCCACTTGATCAGTCATTTTGCTCTGGCCAAAGTCGAGCTGGAGCTACGGAAATACATCCTTCCGCAGACGAAATACGTCGCCGTCCGGGTCGCGCGCGCCGCTCCCTAACGAGTGCGCAGCGCAATTCGCTTTTCCCGTCGTCGTCCCTACCTTCCCCGCGTGCAAAAAAGCAATCTCGTGCGCGATCGCGACGGCTGGGAAACCGTCGGCAGCGAGACTCACTTCCAGACCGAACATCTCGCCGTGGTCACGGACAGGGTGCGGACGCCTTCGCGCCAGGAGCCACGCGCATGGTCGGTGGTGCATCGCAAGCCGGCGGTCGTGATCGCTCCGCTTACTCGCGATGGGAGATTTGTCCTCATCCGCGAGGAGCGGATCCCGATTCGCGCCGCGATCTGGTCTTTCCCGGCGGGGCAGATCGACGGCATGCTGGAACCGGATGAAGGGTCAATCCGGGAAGTGGCCCAACGCGAAATGCGCGAAGAGACCGGCTACGAACTGGCGACCGGTGGCGAGCTGATCTCGTTAGGCCATTTTTTTTCGTCGCCGGGTTTCACGGATGAACTCTGCTACTTTTTCGTCGCCCGTCCGGTGCAGGCGAGCGCCGCCGGCCCGGCCCACGAGGCGAGCGAAGCAATTCTGGATTGCCGGGAATTCAGCAGCGATGTCCTGCGGCAGATGATCGCCGACGGCGAGATCCGGGATTCCAATACCCTGAGCCTCTGGGCCCGGCTCGTCGCCCGCGGCGAAATTTTTCCCTAACGAATGAAGCTGCGCAATTTCTTCTCCTTTCGCGACCCGCCGGAGAGCGAGACTTCGAAGCCCTTCCTGGAGCATCTCGAGGACCTGCGGTGGACGGTGGTGAAAATCGCGATCACGCTCGTGCTCGCGATGGCGCTTTGTTTCACCTTCCGGCATTGGCTGGTGCAGGTGATGCAGCAACCGCTCTACAAGGTCGGCGCGCAGGCCGGGACTTTGCGGGCGCTGGGGATCACCGATTCAATTACGATCTCGTTTCATCTCGCGTTCTACGCCGGCATCGTGCTCTCGTTTCCGCTCCTGCTTTATTTCATCGCTCAGTTCGTCCTCCCGGCGCTGACGGCAGTGGAGAAGCGGTTCCTTTTCCCGGCGATCTTCGTCAGCTTCGCGCTTTTCCTGATCGGCGTGGCCTGCTGCTACTGGTGGCTGCTGCCGAAGACGATCCTCTTTTTCTTCCGCGACACCGAGTCGCTGGGCTGGATTCCGACCTGGACGGTGGCGGAATACTATTCCTTCGTGACTCGCTTCGTGCTCGGGTTTGGGCTGGCTTTTGAACTGCCGGTGGTGGTCCTCGCGCTCGTCCGCTTCGGGCTCGTGACTTATGCCTTCATGGCCCGGACGCGGCCCTACGCGATCGTGCTTATTTTCATTCTCGCGACCATCATTACGCCGACGCCGGACGTGCTCACGCTCGTCGCGATGAGCATGCCAATGTGCCTGCTCTATGAGAGCTGCATCTGGATCGCCTGGTTTATGAACCGCAAGGCGGAACGCGCCGCCGCGGCCTAACGAGTGGAAGATTCCGCGGCATCCGAGTGGCTCTTCCGGGTCTTCGCCTTCGTCCTCGGGGCCGCGATCGGGTCGTTCCTGAACGTCTGTATCTATCGGCTGCCGCTCGATCTCTCGGTCAATAAGCCGCGCCGGTCTTTTTGCCCTTCGTGCCAAAAAACTCTGCCCTGGACCCAGAACATTCCGCTCCTGAGCTGGCTCTGGCTGCGCGGGAAATGCGCGCACTGCGGAAGCAGGATCGCCTTCCGCTATTTCGCGGTCGAGTTGCTCACGGGCCTGCTCTTTCTCGCCGTCTGGCTCGGCTTCCCGTGGCCGATTGCGCTCGTCTACTGGCTTTTCGTTAGTCTGCTAATCGTCGCCACCTTCATCGACTTCGCGCATTTCATCATCCCGGATGAAGTGACGATCCGCGGCACGATCGCCGGGGTGCTTGCGAGCCTCGCGCTCCCGGCTTTGATGGAGCAAACCTCCCGGCTGCGCGCGCTTGGGTGGTCGTTAGGCGCGGCCGCGCTCGGCTACGCGGCACTCTGGCTCGTGCTCGAGGGCGGCAAGAAGGCGTTTGGCAAAAAGCGCATCCGGCTCGAAGCGCCGACGCCGTTCACATGGGTGCGCGCGAACGATGACGCGCAATTCGTGGTCGGCGACGAGCGCGGGCTTTGGAGCGATCACTTCGCGCGCGAAAGCGACCGGATGCTGCTGCATTGCGACAGCGCGGAGGTAGATGGCCGGTTGTTTGAGAAGCCGACGCTGGAATTCCACTACGACCGGCTCGCGATCGCGGGCGAGACCTTTGCCCTGGACCAGATCGACCGCATCGCCGGCATCGTGCGCGAATTGCAAATTCCGCGCGAAGCGATGGGCCGCGGGGATCTGAAGTTCCTCGCCTGCATAGGCGCGTTCCTGGGCTGGCGCGCAGTCCTGTGCAGCGTCTTCGCCGGATCGCTGATCGGCTCGGTGGTCGGGCTCACGACGCTGACTCTCGGCCGGCGCGCGTGGTCGGCGAAGATTCCCTTCGGCCCTTATCTCGCCCTGGGCGCGCTGGTCTGGATGTTTTTTGGTCCCCAACTGGCGACCTGGTACGCCGGCCTCCTCACTCCCTGACGATCTGGCCTATTCGGTCTTTTCCAATTCCTTCTCGAAATCCGCCATCAACCCCTGGATTTTCTCGGTCATCGGGCCGATCCGCCCTTGGACAAGGGTGCTTGCCTTTTGCATCGCGACCGGGATTTTCTCGATCATAGCCTTGCCCGCCGGCGAACTGTAGAAGGCGATGATGCTGCTGATCTCTTCCTGGGTGAAGGTCTCGCGGTAGACTTGCAGGTAGACGTCCTTCATTTTGGCGTAGGAGAGTTCGTCTTTCATCATCTGGGAGAGCTTGTTCTGGAACTCCGTGATTTTGGTCTTTTGCGCGGCACTGGGCTCCTTTCCTTTCATCGCCTGTGCGAGGCCCTGCCGCATCGCGCCGCGGATGCCGTCATCCATTTGCTTGATCATCTGATCGAGCATCGCCTGCACGTGCATGACGCCCATCATTTTCTCAATGGACTGATCGGATGCAGGCGCCGCCGGGGCGGAGAGGACACTGCTGAGCAGGACCAAGACGAGGAGATATTTCTTCATCCGCGATTTCCTACCAGAGATCGCGCCGAGGAGAAGAAAGAAAAGCTCCGGCGCGCGTTTTTCTCTATTCCACGGCATCGCTGGCGCAATAGGTCGCATACATCGCGTTGCCGATCTCAACCAACCGCTCCTGGATTTGGGTCAGGTATTCGTGCAGACCGAAGTCGAAGATTTCGCCGATGGTCACGAAGGCGACGTCGGAGCGCAGGCGGCCGGAGAGGCGCTCCGCCTCATTGGCGTAGCGGCTCTCGTCCACGCCGGAAATGCTATGGAGCGCTTGATCGAGGGAATCCACGCAGAAGCGAATCGAGCGCGGGAACTCCTGATGGGTAACCAAAAACTCCGCTACCTTCCAAGGCGCGACCTGACTCACATAGAGCTTGCAGTAAGCCTCCAGCGCGCTGCACGATTTTAAGACTCCCATCCACTGGATCGTATCCACGTTTCCACCCACATCCTCGCCCGAAGGGAGCAAAATGTGATATTTCACGTCGAGGATGCGCGACGTGCAGTCAGCCCGCTCGATCAAGGTCCCGATCCGGATGAAGTCCCAGCCTTCGCCATGAGTCATGGTGGAGTCGGTCACTCCCTGGAAAAGATGGGAACCAGTAATGACCTGCTTGAAAAATTCGTGCGGGCTGGCGAGCAGCATCCGGCGCGCCGAGTCGCTCTGCACGAAGAGATAGAGCCGGTTAATTTCCTCCCACATCTCGCTGGAGATTTGTTCGCGAGTGGTACGGGCGTTTTCGCGCGCGCGACTAAGACAAGAAATGATCGAGCTCGGATTCTTGCGCTGCAGAGTGAGGAACTCGGTGACGGACGCTTCGTCGGTCGTTTCGTAGAGTGAATCGAAGGTGTTAGTCTCCTCGAGCGAGGCGATAACCGGCGCCCAATGTTGCATCGCGTCCGCTTCGCCGCCGAGGTCCAGCAGGAGCTGGAGATTGACATCGAGGATGCGGGCGTCGTTCTCCGCCCGCTCCATATAGCGGCTCATCCAATAGAGGGAATCGGCAACGCGACTAAGCATGGCGCGACCTCAAGACTGGGACTGACTTTGCGACTGGGACTGGAACACGACCGGCGGGTCTTCCTCTTCGTCATCGACCACCCAGGTGTCCTTGCTCCCCCCGCCCTGGGAAGAATTGACCACGAGCGAGCCGGCGCGCAGAGCTACTCTCGTTAGGCCACCGGGAATGATGGTGACCTTTTCACCGTAGAGAATGTAGGGCCGGAGATCGACGTGGCGGCCCTGCATCGAGTCGTCGCAGAAGCTGGGTGAGCGCGAGAGCGCGACGATCGGCTGGGCGATGTAGTTACGCGGGTCTTTCCGGATCCGGCCGGCGAAATCTTCACACTCGGCCCGGGTCGCCTGCGAGCCGATGAGCATGCCATAGCCGCCGCTTTCGTTCGCCGCTTTCACGACCAGCTCCGGGAGATGCTCCAGGATATACTTACAGTCGTTAGGGTCGGACGCG
>JBBSED010000039.1:0-39596 GCA_038240025.1 Chthoniobacterales bacterium | reverse complement strand
TCCAAACTGCGGGTATTCGTTCTGGAGCGTGTTGTGGCAATGCGGGCAGGGGGTCACGACCTTGCGCACCTTGCGGCGGTTGAGCGTTTCGACATTGGTCGTGGCGCGTTCCTGGAAAAGGAACTCGTCGCCGATCCGCCGCGCGGGATCGCCTGTGCAGGTCTCTTCTTTTCCGAGCACGGCAAAATTCACCTGCGCTTTCTGCAGCAACTGCACCGTGGCGCGCGCGACCTTCTGCGCCCGCGGATCAAACGACGCCGCGCAACCGACCCAGAGCAGGTATTCGAAATCCGGATTCGACTCCGCGGTGGGAACGTCGAGGCCTTCCGCCCAAGCGAGGCGATCGGCATTCGGACGTCCGTACGGGTTTGCCTGATTCCCGATCTGCTGGAGCGTTCTCGCGGGCGGGCCGGAAAGTTTTCCCTCGCCGACCAGATCGCGCCGCATGTCGCTGATGAGATCGACGTGGCCGATTAGCACCGGGCATTCCTGCACGCAGGCCTGGCACATCGTGCACGACCAAAGGGTTTCGTCAGCGATGACGGTGTGAACATCGCCGCCGCCCAGGGTCATGAATCCGCGCAAATCGGTTACCACCTTTTTCGGTGAGAGCGGCTTCCCGCTGGCAAAGGCCGGGCAGGCATCTTCACAGCGGCCGCACTCCATGCAGGCGTCGAGACTCATGAGCTGCTGCTGGGTGAAATTGTCGAGGTCGTGCACGCCGGTTCGGCCAGTTGCTTCGACCTCTTCCATCGTTAGGGGGATCAGCGCGCCCATCGGTTTCTCCGGGCGCACAGCGATGTTCAGCGGGCCGGTTAAGATGTGCAGGAAGCGATTAACCGGCAACGTGGCAAAGAGAAGTCCCACGAGAATCGCGTGCAGCCACCAGACGACCAGATGAATCGCCTGCGCCGTCGCGACCGGCATGCCGTGGAGCAGGGTCCAGTCGACCAACCAGCCCACCGTCGACCAATGCTCGAGCCACGGTTGCACCTGCGTGTAATGCAGCCGCAGCGCTTCAACCGCGAAGCCGGTAACACCTAACGAGAGTAGGAGACCGAGCAGCCACCAGTCGCTGAAATTATGTCCAAGGCTGCGCGGCCGCGCGAAAGCCCGACGATACATCGCGAGGAGACAGCCGAGAATGAAGGCGACGCCGAAGACGTCCATCGTCAGCTCGTAGAAAAGGTAATACCAGCCGTGATGGAAATCGTAGGGACCGTCGTGGGCGATGGAGAGCAGGGTGGTGCCGATGGTGAGCACGAGGAAACCGCTGAAGAGCAGAAGATGCAGCACCGCGCCGAGGCTTTTCTTGTGCACCCGTTTTTGCGCGAGCGCGTAAACCGTGAGGCGCTCGACCCACACGCGCCAGCTCCGCTCCGTGCCCGGGCGCTGCCCCTTCAACCAGCGGCGCCGACGCTGATTGAGCTGCCACGCGAGAATGCCAAAGCTCACCAGGATCATGGCGAAGAACACCACCTGCATCCACACGGTGATATTCCCGAACACCTGCCGCGTCGCGTGGCTGATGTCGGACGCCGTTCCCATGTTGGTTAGGCGCGCTTGAGCGCGGCGATCAGTTCCGGGACGAGCTGGTGCAGATCGCCGACCAGACCGTAGGTCGCCACTTGGAAAATAGGAGCATCCGCGTCCTTGTTGATCGCAACGATGATGCGTGAATCCTTGATCCCGGCCAAATGCTGGATCGCTCCGGACACGCCGACCGCGATGTAAAGCTCGGGGGCAATGACTTTGCCGGTCTGACCGATTTGGTAATCGTTAGGCGCGAGACCGGTGTCGACCGCAGCGCGGGTCGCGCCGATCGCGCCGCCGAGCGCGTCGGCAAGTCCGCCGACGAGGCGATCGAATGATTCCCGGTCTTTCAACGGCCGGCCGCCGGCCACGACCACCCGGGCTTCGGCGAGGTCTGGCCGATCGGAGACGCGGACTTCGCGGCTGACAAATTGCGTTCCGTTAGGCAAAGAGCCGGCGTCGACGGGGATCGACTCGATGGGGCAGGGGGGCGCGCCCTGCTCTGGCATCGCGAACGCCGTGGCCCGAGCGGTCAGGACGCGGCGCGGTCCAGCGACGGTGACGGTGGCGAGCATGCTGCCGGCGCTGACCGGGCGTTGGTAGGCGAAACCGCTCGCAATTTTCTCGAGGGCGAGGACGTCGGTGACCATCGGCGCGTCGAGCAGCGCAGCGATGCGCGGGAGAATGTCCTTGCTGAAAGTCGAAGAGCTCGCCAGCAACGTGGTCGCGCCCTGTTTCTCGACGACCTGTGCGATCACCTGTGCATAGCGGTCAGCCAACGGTTCCGCGAGCGCGGGATCGTCGGCGACGATCACGGCGGCCGCGCCGTAGCCGGTGAGCGACGCGGCGACCTCGCTGAGCCCGCTGCCGAGCACCAGCAGGTCGTAACTCTCCCCCAACTGCTGCGCGAGGGTGATCGCGTGGAGCGACGGTCGCTTCAACTGTTGGCGGTCCAGTTCGATCAGGACAAGGGTGGCGGACATCTAGAGAACCTTCGCCTCCTGCCTCAGCTTCGTGACCAGTTCTTCGACGGAGGCGACGCGAGTGCCGGCGCTGCGGCGCGGCGGATTGCTTGTAGAAACCGTTGTCGTGCGGGGCGTGACGGCATCCCCCGGCATGACATCGATCGGTTTCTTGCGCGCCTTCATTAGACCGGGCAGCGAAACGTAGCGCGGTTCATTCAGGCGCAGGTCGGCGGTAATGACCGCGGGCAGCGAAATATTGATGACTTCAATGCCGCCATCGGTCTCGCGGGCGCATTGCGCGCGCGATTTGTTTTCGAGGAAATCGATCTTCGAAACGAAGGTAGCCTGGGGCCAGCCTAACAATCCCGCGAGCATCTGGCCGGCCTGGTTGGAATCGTCGTCGACCGCCTGTTTGCCCATGAGCACGACCTCGGGCGCTTCCTTCTCCACGACCGCCCGGAGGATGCGCGCGACCGCATACGAATCGAGCGCGCGGGAATCATCGACGCGGATCGCGCGATCGACCCCCATCGCGAGCGCAACTCGCACTTGTTCATCGACCGCGGCCGGGCCGATCGTGAGGCCGACCACTTCGGTCGCTTCCCCGCGTTCCCGAATACGGAGCGCTTCTTCGATCGCGATTTCGTCGAAGGGATTGACGACCGATTTAGCCGCCACGCCCGCGCTCGCATACGGATCGGGCACGCTCTTGAATGGAACCAGAATCTTCACAGGCCAAGGAGCGACGCGACGATGTTCTTCTGCACTTCGCTCGTGCCGGAATAGAGCTTGCTGCCTAACGAGTCGCGCAGTTCCCGCTCCATCTCGTATTCCACCATGTAGCCGTAACCGCCGTGAATCTGGATTGCGTGCTCGCAGCATTTCACCCAGCTCTCGCTGATCTGCAGCTTCGCCATGGCGGCTTCGGCGTAGACGGCTTTGCGATGCCCGGCGGCCCAGCCGAATTGGTAAAGCATGTGGCGCGAGCTCTCGATCATCATCTTCATCTCGACGATTTTCGTCGCGACCTGCTGGAATTTCCCGATCGACTGGCCGCCTTGTTTCCGCTCGTTTGCATAACGAATGCAGGTCTCGAGCAGCCGCTGCATCGTGCCGACGTGCGCGGCGAGAATGCTGCCGCGTTCCCAGGTCATCGAGCGGGTGAACATCCAGCTCCCGGCGCCTTCTTTACCGAGACGGTTCTCCTCGGGAACTTCGCAGTCCTCGAAGAAGACTTCACCCATCGGCGAGGTGCGGATGCCCATCTTTTCGATCTTGTGCGAGAGATCGAGCCCGGGCGAATCCTTCTCGACTACGAACGCGCTGATGCCTTGCGCACCTTGCGATTTATCGGTCGCGGCGAAGACCAGCAGGAGGTCCGCAATCGGTCCGTTGGTCACGAAAATTTTGCTGCCGTTGAGGATGTATTTCGCCCCTTTTTTTACCGCGGTGGTGGCGAGCGAAAAGGCGTCCGAACCGCTGTTCGGTTCGCTCATCGCGTTGCCGCCGATGAGGGAGCCGTCGACCAACCCGGGGAGCCATTTTTTCTTCTGCGCGTCGGTGCCGTTATAGACCAGCGGGATGATCGCGGTCCACATGTGGGCGTTGATCGAGAAGAGGAGGCCGTTGTCTTTGCAACCGTAGCCGAGGCGCTCGAGCGCGGCGACGGTGGTGAGCGGATCCTGCGCGAGGCCGCCGTATTCCTCCGAGACGGGGAGACCGTGAATGCCGAACCCCGCGCATTTCATCCAGGCATCGTGATTGAATACGGCGTTGCGATCGTTCTCGATCAGGTCGTATTGCAGTTGCTCCTTCGCGAAACGATCCACCGCATCGAGCAGTTCTCTTTGTTGATCCGACCAGGCAAAATCCATGTTTTGAGTTTTCTTTTTGGTGAGGCCGTGAGGCGTTGCGCTGCTCCGGCTGCGTTCGAAGCGAGGCCGGTGTCGTCTCCGCTCGCACTCCCGGCGATACGGTGAGGCCGCGACTCTACCGGCGCGGGGATGAGCGTCAAGAAATCGGCCCGGCGCAGAAGGCGATTGCGCGCGGCCAGCAGAGCGTGGCAGGTCTATCCGGCCGGCTCCAGATAACCGAGAAATTCCTTCAGGAAATCCATCCGCGAAAGACCTTCGAGGCGCTCGAGATTAAACGAAGTGCTCACCCGCTTCTCCAGCAGCGAGAAGGCATCGTTCAAGAACAGGTCCTGCCGTTCAACCCCGAACCGCACGACGAAGGTCGACATCAGCGCGCTCCCCGAACGCTCGGGCGCGAGGCTGCCATACGACATCACCGCGTCGAATAAGCTGAGCTCGCTCCACTGCTCGCTCACCTCGTAGGATTCCTCCCTCTTCGCGATCTCGAAATAGCCGGCCGCGTCATCGGCCCGGACGGTCTGGCGCGCGGCGCCCTTTCGAAGGTAACCCTCCGTCCGCGGCCAGGGCCGGGTGCCGCGGGAGGTCGCGAGCTCCCGCAGGAGGCGGTGCGCTGCGCCGGCCAGGGTTTGCACGGAGACCATATCGCCATCGACAAACCAGAGCCAGATAGCGGACTCAATCTGCTGCTTTGCGGCCTCAATTTTGCTCAACTGGATACAGCGGGGTTTGATACAGCGGTCCATGGCAAAAATGATTTCGGGAGATGAGTCGGCGCCGGCTTACCCGTCCGCTGCTCGTCGGTGATTTTAGTAATTTTCGCGCCGAACTGTCAATCGGAATGGCAGCCGGCCCCACGCCAAAGGTGGACTGGCCCGTGAACTGCTAATGAATTTTTCACATGACACATTCGGCAGGGTTGAAAAGGCACACGGCGAAAACAAAATCGTCGGCGGCGAAAAAAAACGGCGGCAAGCAAAGCGAGCGTTCGACGAAAAAGGCCGGTCACCGGGGCGGCTCTTCATCCGGGTCGGTGGAACGCACGCGGCGCCTGCTGCTCGCAGCCCTGCGGGTGTGGGAACTGAAACGGCGCCGGCTGGAATAACCGGTTGCTGCTGCGCGCATTGACGGCGGGCGCGCCGCCCGATAAGGCTGCTCGCATGCAGCAAGCTCCCGCGCCGCGCCGCGCGCACTACGGCCCGTGGCTGGTGGCGCTCGGGGCCGCGCTCTGGGGAACGGAAAGCGCCTGGCGGATCCCGCTGAACGATCTCTTCGACGCTGAGGTGATCGTTTTTTGGGAGCATGTGCTCATCCTCAGTCTCTTCCTCCCGCTCCTCGTGCTGCGGCGGGCCGAGATCGCGAAAATAGACGCGCGGACGTGGGGCTGGCTCATCTTCTCCGGGTTTGCCGGCTCCGCCGTGGGGACGGTTTTTTTTACCCTGGCGCTGAAGACCGGCAATCCCACAGTGGTCAATGTCATCCTGAACATTCAGCCGGTCTTTTCCACCGCCGGCGCCTGCCTCTTCTTCGGCGATCGGCTGGCGCGACGATTCTTTCTCTGGGCTGGCCTCGCCGTCGCCGCGGGGATCTTTCTCTCGGTCGAACATCCTGCCTTGATCGAGGTTTCATTTGCGCAGGCCGGTTTGAATCGCGGAACCGGTTACGCTTTGATCTGCGCGCTTTTTTGGGGGCTTTCGACCGTGGCCGGCCGAGGCGTCATGCTCGGCATGTCGTTGCCACTGGCCGCGAGTCTGCGCATCGTGGTCGGCCTCGTCTGCATGACTCTGATCGTGCTCGCGAATGGCAAAATGCACGCGGCCTCGCTCTGGCCCGCGGCGGCGCAGGCGCGGCCGTGGGTCGCGGGCGGCGCGCTGCTGCTTCTCGCCACCATCTCGGGCGCGATCCCGCTCCTGATCTATTTCGAGGGCCTGCGGCTGACGCGGGCTTCCACGGCGGGTTACTTCGAGATGATGCAAACCCTGGCCGCGGTCGCGATCACGTGGGGGTTCTTTCATGCGGCGCTCTATCCGCATCAGATCATCGCGGCTCTCGTCCTGATCGGGGCCGCCGCCATGGTCCAGCGAGTGCAGTCGCAACCGAGAAAGACCCGCGCAGGCGCCGTGGCTGCGCCGATGGAGAGTTAATGAAACGCTCCATCATTCTTCTGACTCTCATGGCCGGTCTCGGCTGCGGCCTGGTAAGTTGCGCCAATCAGGGCTCTGCACCCGAGGCCAGCGCTTCGACGCCCGCAGGGGTGGGCACGGCGGCCGAGACGGGCGCGGGCAACGTCGGCGCGTTGGGGGCCGGCGCCGGCGTCGGCCTGCATGGCGGGAACTAGGAGCGCCAGCGGTTCATTTCCCAACGCCCAGCGGGAGCACGCTGCGGCCGAATGACTCGTTGATCACCTGTGCGACGCCGGCGTACATCGCGGAGAGGCCGCAAAAGATGCCTTCGTATCCGGTCGCGTGCCGAAACTCCGGGCCGGCCGCCGTGTAATCTCCGATCGCGAGGAGAAAGAAGAGCAAGGTCAGCGTCCCGAAGATGACCTGCCCCGCGCGGTGCAGTTTGAACGTGGCGATAAACAGGCACGCGGTAAACAACCCCCAGATTCCGAGATAGGCGGCCATCGCCTTTTCGTTCGTGGCCGTAGCCAATCCGAGTTTGGGCAGAGTTACCAGGACGACGAGCGAGAGCCAGAAGAACCCATAGGAGGTAAAAGCCGTCGCGGCGAAGGTGTTTCCTTTTTTCCACTCCATGATCCCCGCGATCACCTGGGCCGCGCCGCCGTAGCACAGACCCATCGCCAGGACCATGCTGTTCAACTCATAGAACCCGGCGTTGTGCAGGTTCAGCAGAACAGTGGTCATGCCGAATCCGAGCAACCCCAGAGGCGCAGGATTGGCAGTTGTATCGCGAAGTTGGGTCACGGTTTCATTCATGCGCCCAGTCTTGCCGGGGAACCACCGGAGCTGTCAATGACAATGCCGCGGGCAAGTCACTAGCCGTCGTCGCCCGTGCCCCCTGAGGCCGAGAGGTTGATCGCGGGACTGGCGGGAACCTCGTGCTTGCGCAGGTAGCCGAAAAAAAGCGTGACCGCGATAACTAGGAACGTGAGCACGATGGCGATCCGCCGAAACGTCCGATCGGCCTTCTTTCTGCCCGCAGCGCGCCATTCGCGCCGTCGTCGGCGTCCCGAACCTTCCATTTCGCGAGGCTGTCAGAAAGCAGCGCGAATGTCGAGCCTTAAGTCGCCGACTCGGGAGCGAGGAAAGCCGTGATCCCTAAGTGTCTGGCGGAGCTTCGACCAACTCTGGCTCTATCGCCGGCGCGCGCAGGTAAGGCAAATAAAGTTCCAGTAACCGGCTGGACATGGTCGCTACTACCTCGGTGTGGGCTCCATCGTAACCAAGGTGCCGCACGACCCCGTCGCGATGCAGCCGCGCCAGGAGATCGGCGCGGTCAGGAGGTATCCGTAGCTCTACCGTGACCGTGCCGCGGGCCACGAAATCAGAGATCCGCTGGATGAGTTCCTCCATCCCTTCGCCGGTTTGGACGGAGACGAAAACCGCCTCCGGAAAATGCCGGCGCAACGCGGCTGCCGCATGAGGGTCGGTGACTTTATCGATCTTGTTAAAGACCACCAGCGTCTGCTTCGTCTCCGCCCCGAGCTGCCCGAGCACACTCATGGTCGTGTTATAGAAAGTCATCACTTCATCCTGCGAGGCATCGAGGACGTGGATAAGGAAATCAGCCAGCGCGGCCTCCTCCAGGGTGGCGTTAAAGGCTTCCACCAACTGATGCGGCAGCTTACGCACAAACCCGACCGTGTCGGTCAGGAGCAACGGCTGATTGTTCGGCAGCGCGATTTTTCGCGTGGTGGTATCGAGGGTGGCGAAGAGCTTGTTCTCCACGAAGACATCCGCGCCGGTCAGTCTACGCAGGAGCGAAGACTTACCGACGTTGGTATAACCCACAATCGCCGCATTCGGCACCGGGGCCCGCTTGCGATCCTTGCGCTGGGTGGCGCGCGCGCGGCGGACCTCGACCAGTTCGCCCTTCAAGCGGTCGATCTGGAGCCGGATCTTGCGTTTGTCCTGCTCGAGCTGGCTCTCGCCTTCGCCTTTCGCGCCGATCCCGCCGCCCTGCTGCCCGAGGTGACTCCAGGCTCTCGTCAGGCGCGGGAGCGAGTATTGCATTCGCGCGAGATCCACCTGGATGCGTGCCTCGCGCGTCTGAGCTCGCGCGCCGAAGATATCGAGGATGATTTCCTGGCGATCGGCCACGGTCATCCCGGCCAGCTCTTCCCAATTACGCTGCTGCGACGGGCTCAACTCGTTGTCGAAAATGAGCACGTCGCACTCCAGCTCGCGGGCGCGTTCGACGATCTCCTGCGCTTTGCCCGAGCCGATGAGATAGCGGGCGTGATTCTCCCGGTAGGAGATGAGCTCACAACTGACAATCGGAATGCCGAGCGTCTCGACCAGTTCGGCTAACTCTGCGAGCAGGTTCTCCGCTTCGGCCTTTGCTTCCGCAGAGATATAAGCGCCGACGAGCAGCGCCCGCTCGACGGCCTTATCTTTCGCCTTTATCTCAAACATATGGCTAAAGAAGAGGCCGAAGAGCGAAGATGCCGCCGGCTGCTACTTCTCGACGGTGATCGGAGCGGTGAATTCGGTCGCCTCCCACTCGAGCCGAAGCTTGCCGCCTTTGGCATCCTTCTCGAGAGCAATCGTGAACTGGTTCACGGCCGGGCTGAGCGGGCTCTTTGCCAGGTCGATCTTCGCGAAGTCCTGACTCTCGTCGTGCTTCGTGCCCCATTGGCCGGTCTGCTTGTTCACGAGTAACTTGGCCGGGCCGTTCTCTTCCGGCTGGAGATAGAGTGAGTAAGTGCCGGCGGGAATCTTCGTGCCGCCCAGCTCGATGTTCTTATCGGTCGTCAGAAGCGTCGCTTCGTCCGCGCCCATCCGCCAGACCTGTCCAAACGGGACGAGGCCGCCCCAGATTTTGCGCATCTCACTGCTCTTCGGGTCCTTGGTGTAAGGACGGCCGTAAACAATCTTGAGCTCTGCGCCACCGATCGTGGCGGAGACTGTTTCGTGCGGGCTGACTCGTTTGTGATCCTGGGCCGAAGCGGGCAGGAGCGCGAGGACCATGAGTGAGGCGATGACGGAACCAAGTGTCAGAGTTTTCATAAGGCTCCCAAACTAGGGCGATACTGCAGCGGCGTCCAATGGCCGCGCCTCGGCTGGGTCCCTCTGCGGTTGAGCGGGTGGAATGAGGACGAGCATTTTCTCCGATTGACAGTGCGCGCACCGCGGGTTGCTTCCGTGCCGATATGAGAAAATTTCTGCTCGCTGCCG
Source organism: Chthoniobacterales bacterium (assembly GCA_038240025.1). Lineage (GTDB taxonomy): Bacteria > Verrucomicrobiota > Verrucomicrobiia > Chthoniobacterales > UBA10450 > Palsa-1392. Next base: position 29,867 of record JBBSED010000039.1, on the reverse strand, counting down.
CCTTCGCCTTTTTGCTTCCGCTTGGCTCCTGTCCGGCCGGGACCGAAGCGCCGCCCGCCCCGACCCACTTCCGCGAAGGGAGTGCAGATGCTTTCGCCAAGGGTTCCCTTTCGTTCGAGAATGTCACCGGGCTCTACTACTTTTTCGATCGCGGCGATAACGATGGCGCCACCCTCGATTTTGCCGTGAGCAGCCTGCGCCTCGGCGTCATGCTCAGCGATCCGCATGGGAGCGGTTTTTTTGCGGGTAACTCCGAGTTTCTCGCCGAAGTCTTCGGGGGCGGGATTTTTCAGGGCGCCGGGAATGTTCTTGCGGGCGGCACCTTGATCATTCGCTACAACTTCTTCCGCCCGGGGGCGCGCGTGATTCCCTACTTCCAGATCGGCGGCGGCGGGGTCTATACGGATATCTCCCGGGAGGGTTCCAAGGGATTGGTCAGCCTGCCGGTAGAGTTCAATCTCCAGGGCGGCGGCGGCCTGCGTTTCCTGCTCAATCGCAACTGGTCGATCCTCCTGGAAGGTGGCTATCGTCATATCTCGAACGCCTCGATCAAGCTGCCAAACGGCGGGGTCGATAACTTCGGCGGCGACTTGGGCTTTGCGTTTTCGTTCTAGGCTTCGCCCCGGCGCGATGGGCAAGGCGCTGAAGAATAAGATTATCCTGTCCAGTCGGGTGCCGCTAAACTAGCGGAAGTTTGGAGTCCGGCAATGAAACCGATCGTCCTCATCCATGGCTATAGCTCGGAGAGTCCCACCGACGATCCGACTTCGATTGGCAATATCTACGGCGACCTGCCGCAGCGTCTCCGCGCCGCCTATGACGTGGTCGAGATCGATCTCTCGCGCTATGTCAGCCTGAACGATTCGGTCTCCGTCACGGACATCGCTCGCGCCTTGCAGCGGGCTCTTCTCGAGCAACACCCCAGCCTGCTCCAAGAGGGTTTTCACGTCGTTATTCATAGCACGGGCGCGCTCGTCATCCGCACGTGGATCCGGCTTTTTAGCCCGCAACCCTCGCCGATTCTTAACCTGGTCTATCTCGCGGGCGCGAACCTCGGCAGCGGCTGGGCCAGCATCGGCCAGGGACAGGTGGCGCGCTGGGGTCGCTTCGTATTTGAGCGGGGCGCGCAACGCGGCCTCAAGGTCCTGCAGGCGCTCGAACTCGGTTCCTCGGCGACGCTCGATCTCCATCTTTCCTTCCTGCGCGAGGGCAGCCGGATGCTGGATGATTACAAGGTGCAGGAATACGTCATCATCGGCACCCAGGCGGATCCTGATTGGTTCGAATTCCCGGTCCGCTACGCGCACGAAGATGGCTCCGACGGTGTCGTCCGCGTGGCCGCGGGGAACCTGAACTTCAACTACCTAACAATTGAACCTAACGATGACGCCGCGACTCTGCCGTGGTCCGTGGTCCACGCCGCGGTCCAGGCGGCCTCGGTCAAGGCGAATTTTCCGGTTTACTACAAGGTGACGTCCCGTTCCCTGGCCGGGACCGGAGCCCGCCCGTCGATCCCCTTCGGCATTCCTTTTCAATGTGCGCATTCCGGTAAAACCATGGGCATCGTTTCCGGGACGGCGCCGCGTCCGCAGGTCGAGCGGATGCTTCGGCTCGCGCTCGAGACCGACCGCACGACCGCGGCCTGGCAGCGCACGGAAGCAGCCTTCGCGCGGGAGACGGAGCAGACTTATGAGGCGGCACGCACCATGCGGAAGCCCGGCCTCTTTAACTTCCTGACCGAGCCCCGCAACCAATACGATCCGCATGCGCAGATCATCTTCCGGCTGCGCGATCAGGATGGGAATCCGATCCCGATCGCGAGCAGCGACATCTTTTTTGTCTCCGAACAATCGACCAAGGGCACGATCCCGATCCAATCTCTGATCGAGCAGACGGTCGTCAGCGGCGCCGCCCCGCACTGCCTCGTCTTCTATGTGCGTCTCTCGCGCTTCGAGCGGCGGGCGAAGGACTGGGTGGATCAGTTGGCGCTGGTGGGCGACTTCGCGCTCGAGATCACCGCGATCGAGCCCGCCGCGCCGGTGCAGGAGCCGCTCGTCTCCTATCTCCCGGTGCGCATCCCCCTAACGAGTAAACAACTCGCGAACTTCATCCAGCGGCATCGGACCACGATCGTCGACGTTACCCTCCTGCGCCTGCCCTCGCCGGACGTCTATCAGTTAATCAAAGCCTGAGGCCGGTGCGGTCCGGCGCCGAGTCGGCCTCGTCCGGTCGGGCGCGGGCGACGGATTTGACTCTTGGCCTCGGTGGCTTCTTTTGGAGTTCTGCCGATTCACCTTATGAACTCAAATACCTGTCTCCGAACCGCCTTCATCATTTCCTGCGCGCTCGCGCCCAGCCTCTTCGCCGCCGAGGCAAAACCGGAATTTCCCGACGCCAGCCAGCACGCCACGATCACGCAACGCGTGGGGTTGACCGATATCACGGTGAACTATTCGCGTCCGGATAAACGCGACCGTGAGATCTTCGGCGCGCTCGTGCCTTACGGTCAGGTCTGGCGCACCGGCGCGAACGATCCCACCAAGATCAAGTTCAGCGAGGCGGTGAAAATCGGCGGCCAGGATTTGCCCGCGGGCGAATATGCCTTCTACACCCTGCCGAACGAAAGCGAGTGGACCGTGATCATTTCCAAGAACACGAAGCTCTGGGGCGCCTACGGTTACAAGCCCGATGCCGATGCGCTCCGGGTGCAGGTAAAACCGACCGCACTCGCGACGCCGGTGGAGACCTTCACGATCGGGTTTGACGACTTGAAAGATGACCGGGCGACGCTCGCGCTGGAGTGGGATAGGACGCGGGTGCCGGTGGAGGTCACGACCGAGACCATGGCGAAAGTACAGGGCGAAATTGAAACCGCGCTGAAGAACCCGGATGGGCTGAAGCCGCAGTTTTATTACTCGGCGGCCGGCTTCTATTTCGATCACGACAAGGACCTCGCGCAGGCCTCGCAGTGGATCGACCAGGCGATCGCGAAGCAGGAACCGGCGCGTTATTTCATGTTCTACAAGAAGGCGCAGATTGCGGCCAAGCTGGGGCAAAAGGAGGAAGCCAAAGCCGCTGCCGAGAAATCGATCGAGTTGCTGAAGGCGGAGAAGGAACCCGACGCCAGCGCGATTCGGAACAGCCAGATGATCATCGACAGCCTACGCTAGCGAGTGGCCGCATCGCTCCCGCCCGATGTCTTCAATCCTGCGCGTAGTCCTGGCGGTGTCTCTTATGTTCGTTAGTCTCGGGCGCGCCGCCTCCCTGCCGGCGGCACCGTCCGAGATGGATTCCGGCCGGGTCCGGCTCGCGCTCGAGAGGCTCAACGTCCTCGGGCGCGTCCTCTACGTCGCAGCGCATCCTGACGATGAGAACACCAGCCTCATCGCCTATTGGGCTAATGGCGCTCTCTACGACACCGCCTATCTCTCGCTGACCCGCGGCGATGGCGGGCAAAATCTGATCGGTCCGGAGCTGCGCGAGCAACTGGGAGTCATCCGCACCCAGGAGTTGCTCGCGGCCCGCCAGATTGATCACGGCCGCCAGTTCTTTACCCGGGCCAACGATTTTGGCTTTTCCAAGTCGGCCGATGAAACCCTGCGCATCTGGGATCGCGAGAAGATCCTCGCGGATGTGGTCTGGGTGATCCGAAAGTATCGGCCCGACTTGGTCGTGACCCGCTTCCCGACAGAAGACAGCGACACCCATGGCCATCACACCGCCTCCGCGCGCCTAACGAGTGAAGCATTCCGCGTCGCGGCCGATCCGCAGCGTTTTCCCGAGCAATTGCAATACGTCCAGACCTGGCAGCCCACCCGCCTACTCTGGAATTCCTGGCAAAGCTTCCGGCCCGAGAAGTTCGATCCGACTGGTTTCATTCCGCTGGAAGCCGGCGGCTATCAACCGCTCCTCGGCAAATCGTATCCGGAGATCGCCGCCGCCAGCCGCAGCATGCACAAAAGCCAGGGCTTCGGCGCCGAGATTCATCGCGGCGAGCGCAAAGAGTATTTCAAGTTTCTCGACGGCAAACCGGCCCCTAACGACGGCGGCATTTTCGATGGCATCGACACCAGTTGGTCGCGCGTCGGGGCCAAGGGTGGGGAAGTGACCGGGAAACTCAATCAAATCCTCCAGAGTTTCGACGCCACCCAGCCGTCGAAGTCAGTGCCCGGGTTGCTCGACCTGCGTAAAACCCTGGGTGCGCTGGGTGACGATCCATGGGTCGCTCAGAAGCGAATGGAGCTGGATGGAGTCATCGGGGCCTGTCTCGGCCTTCATCTCGAGGCGATCGTGGACAAGCCCGTGGCTCAGCCGGGCGAAGAACTCGCTATTCAGATCGAGGCGATCAACCGCTCGCCGGTGACCGTCAAGCTCAAGTCGCCCATTGCCGACACGCTTCCGCCTAACGAACGCAAGACGGAGAAAACCACCATCGCGCTGCCGAAGGATTTGCCCTACTCAGAGCCCTATTGGCTGCGCCAGCCCGGCACGGTCGGGACCTATGCGGTCGTGGATCAAACCCTGATCGGGCAGCCGGAGAACCCACCGCCATTTCCGATCGAGGTCGCAATCGAGGTCGGCGGCCAGGAGATCACTTACGCCTTGGAGCCGCGCTTCCGTCAGGTCGATCGGGTGGCCGGGGAAACGAGCGAACCGCTGGTGATTGCGCCCCCGGCTTTCGTCGAGTTCCCGCAACCGATCTTTGTCTTCGGGAACGAGAAATCCAAGGCGATGACCGTCCGCGTGGTCGCGACTACCGAGCATTTTAGCAGCGAAGTATCGGTCCAGGCGCCGGCCGGCTGGAAGGTGGAACCGGCGTCGTTTCCGGTGACACTCGAAGGCGCGGGGAGCGAAATGAGTAGCACCTTCCAGGTCACGCCCCCGCCCACCTCCGGAGAGGGGGAACTACGCGCCTTCCTCGGGGGGACGCCCGCGTCCAGCCGCCAGCGGATCGATTATCCTCATATCGAGCCGCAGACTCTCATTTCGCCGGCCCGGGCTAGACTCGTTAGGGCGAAAATCGAGAACGCCGCGAAGAAGGTCGGCTACATTCCCGGCGCGGGCGACGCGATTCCGGAATGTCTGCGCGAGATTGGTTCTGAGGTGAAGGTCCTCAGCGACGGCGAGATCAAGGCGGAGAACTTGAAACAATTCGACGCCGTCGTGCTCGGTGTCCGGGCCTATAACGTGCATCCCGAGCGCATCGGCGCGTGGTCGCGCGAGCTCCTCGCTTACGCGCAGAATGGCGGCGTGGTCGTCGCCCAATACAACACCACGCCCGGCCCGAAACCGGACCAGCTCCCGCATCCGCTACAGGTTTCTCATGATCGGGTGACGGACGAAACCGCCGAGGTCCGCCTGCTCGCTCCGGACCACCCGGCGCTGAACTTCCCGAACAAAATCACCGCCCAGGATTTCGCGGGCTGGGTGCAGGAACGCGGTCTCTATTTCCCCGATCAATGGGACGCCGCGTGGACGCCGCTCCTCTCGAGCAACGATCCGGGCGAACCGCCGCGCGACAGCGGGCTGCTCGTCACGCCGGTGGGGCAGGGCTGGTTCGTCTACACCGGGTACTCTTTTTTCCGCGAGCTCCCCGCCGGCGTGCCCGGCGCCTATCGAATCTTCGCGAACATAATTTCGTTAGGGCACGCCGGGAAATGAAAATGCCTGCTGAGCCGGTCCCGCTTTTCGGGAGCTGGCGTCGCGCCTACCTCGCGGTCGTGGTCTTCTTCGCGTTCGAAGTCGCCCTGTTTGCTTTCGTTAGTCACTACTTTTCGTGAGCGGGCTCGATTACGCGGTGCTCTTCGGTACCCTGCTCGCGATTGCCCTTTACGGTTGGTGGAAGACCCGGGCGGATCACGATCTGGAGCATTATCTGCGCGGCGACGCGAGTATCCGCTGGGGCACCATTGGCCTCTCGGTCATGGCGACGCAGGCGAGCGCGGTGACCTTCCTTTCCACCCCCGGGCAGGCTTACGAACACGGGATGGGGTTTCTCCAGAATTACTTCGGCCTGCCCTTTGCGCTCATCGTGGTCTGCGCGGTTTTCATTCCGATTTATCACCGGCTGAAAGTGGTCACGGCTTATGAGTATCTCGGCCAGCGCTTCGATCAGAAGACGCGATTGCTAGGCGCATTTCTCTTCCTCCTCCAGCGCGGGCTCGCGGCCGGGATCACGATCTATGCGCCGGCCATTATTCTCTCTGCCTTGCTCGGCTGGAATCTGCGGCTGACAATCATCCTCGCGGGGCTGTTTGTGATTGTTTACACCGCGACGGGCGGGACGACGGCGGTGAGTCACACGCAGAAATGGCAGATGCTCGTGATCCTCGCGGGGATGGGCGTCGCCTTCGGGATGATTCTGCACCGGCTGCCGCCGGATTTTTCCTTTCTCCAAGCTGTCGCTGTCGCGGGGAAGATGGGGAAACTCGATGCGGTGGATTTCTCCTTCGACTGGCAGAAGCGTTACACGTTTTGGTCGGGAATGTTAGGCGGTTTCTTCCTCGCGCTCTCCTATTTCGGGACTGACCAATCGCAGGTCCAACGCTATCTGGCGGGCGGCTCGCTCACCGGCAGTCGGCTCGGTTTGCTCTTCAACGCCGTGCTCAAGATTCCCATGCAGTTTTTTATTCTGCTCACCGGCGTGATGGTTTTCATTTTCTTTCAGTTCGAGAAGCCCCCCGTGTTTTTTAATCAACAGGCCTACCAGCGGGCGACGCAGACCGCGCAGGCCGGCAAGCTCGCGGCGCTCCAGACTCGTTACGACCAGGTGTTCGCGCAGAAGCTAATCGCGGTCAGCGGCCTAACGAGTGCGCTGGAGGCGCAGTCGCAGCCGGCGATCAATGCGGCGACCAGTGCCGTCCTCCAACCGCAGAAAGAGCTGGAGGAAATTCGCGGCGAGGTGAAGCAAACTCTGAAAGCAGCCGACCCGAAAATGGAAACGAACGATGCCGATTACGTCTTCATCAGCTTCGTCTTGAACTACCTGCCGCACGGAGTGATCGGACTGCTGATTGCAGTCATCCTTTGCGCGGCGATGTCGTCGAGCGCCTCGGAATTAAACGCGCTCGGCTCGACCACCGTGGTCGATTTCTATCGGCCGCTACTCCATCCGCAGGCGAGCGAGGCTCATCAGTTGCTCGTCTCGAAATTGCTCACCGCGGCGTGGGGCGGGGTGGCCATTTCCTTCGCGCTTTTCGCGAACCTAGTCGAGAACCTGATCCAGGCGATCAACATTCTGGGCTCGATCTTTTACGGGAGTATCCTGGGGATTTTCCTGGTCGCGTTCTTTCTCCGGTTCGTCCGTGGGACCGCGGTTTTCTTCGCCGCGCTCGTCTCGCAGGCCGTCGTCCTCGTGCTCTTCTACGGCACAACCATCGGTTACCTTTGGTATAATGTGATCGGCTGCGTCATCGTCATGGGGCTGGCGGCGCTACTGGAACAGACGCTCTTTCGCGAGCGAGAGTTAGCCTGACGAATGGCCAAGCCCGTTATCTGTTTTGGACAGCAGCCTTGCGGCATCTTCCCGCGCCGGTTTCTCTTCGCGAAAATCCAGACCGCGCGCCGGCTGCAAAGCGAGCTTGGCGGCGAGATCGTGTTCTTTTACCACGATGCCGATCACGACCCGCGGGAGACCCAGATGAACCTGCGCGATCTGCAGAGCGGGAAAGAACAGCGCCTGAATTTCAGCTTCGCGAACAAGTTGCAGAAGGAATTTTCCCCGCTCTTCGCGAAACGTGTTCTGCCGGATTGGCGGGAGAAAACTGCCCGCCAATTGCCTAACTATGTTGCGCCAGCGTTAGTCGAGCAGTTTGAGAAAGTGGAGGCGGACAATGTCGCGGACTTTTGTCTCGCAATGTATCGGCACCTTGGGTTGCTCGAGGGCATGCGCGTGATGCGCTCGGGCGATCCAGAGTTTCGCCGGCGCGCTCTGGCGGTGGATGATTACTTTGTGGATGTCACTTACAAAGACGAGCTGGTGCGGGCGCGGATCGGCGAGGAAGCGCTGCTTCTGCACAAGGGTGGCAATTCGTATTTGAAACTGCCCCTGGAAAATCACGATGCCGTTCAAATCAGCCCGACGCGCGACACCCGGTTACGCTGGATGCAGTCCGTTATCTGCTGCACCCATTACGTCGCCGGCGCGAGTGAGGTGGATTATCTGAATACGAGCGAGGCGCCGGGAGTGGAATTTATTACCCGCGACTCGATTTCAGACTCCGATCGCCCCTACCTGCCCGATGTCTGAGAGCCCGCTGAAGATCGGCATCACTTGTTATCCGCTGATCGGCGGGAGCGGCATTCTCGCGACCGCGCTGGGCTCAGAGCTGGCGCGACGGGGGCACGACGTCCACTTCTTCAGTTCTGCTTTACCCGTTAGGCTCGATCTCACGCAGCCGCGGATCTTCTTTCACCAGGTGATCGTGAATGAGTACAGCCTCTTCACTTACCCAGACTACACGCTGCCGCTGGCGGTCAAGATGGCGCAGATCGCGCGGGAAGTGGACCTGGACGTTTTCCACGTGCACTACGCCGTGCCGCACGCGACGGCGGCGTATCTCGCGGTGCAGATGCTCGAAGCATCCGCGGCGCGCGCGCCGAAAATCATCACCACGCTCCACGGCACGGATACGACGCTCCTGGGACAGGATCCGAGTTATCGCCCCGCGATCGAGCACGCGCTCTCGCACTCCGACGCGCTTACCACCGTCTCGGAAAGTCTGCGGCAGGAAACGTTGGCGACTTTTCGGCTCCGGCAGCCCGTGGAGGTGATCCACAATTTTTTCGATCCGGCCGCGCAACTGGCCCCACGCGAGGAAGTGCGGAAAGAGTTAGGACTAGCGAGCAACGACTTTCTCGTCGTCCACAGCTCCAACTTGCGGCGGCCTAAACGAATCGACCTCCTGCTCCGAAGCTTCGCTGCCGCGCGGAATCAGCAACGGCTGCGTTTGCTCATTCTCGCGGGCAGTGCGTTTTCGCCCTACGAAGAGTTGCTCGATGAGCTCGGACTGCGCGAACGCGTGATCGTTCGGGAAGGGGTAAACGAGGTAGAGGACTACCTGGGGGCGGGGGATGCGGGGCTTTACACCTCGGAGAACGAAAGTTTTGGTTTGAGCATTTTGGAAACGCTCTCTCATGGAAAGCCCGTGGTGGCGTTTCGGGTCGGCGGGATTCCGGAAGTGGTCGTCGATGGCGAGTGCGGGTTCCTGTGTCCGTTCGGCGCGGTGGAGGAGATGGGCCGCTCGCTGGCGCGCCTCGCGGATGCGCCCGAGCTGGCGCGGGAGATGGGAGCAAACGGCCGGGCCCGGGCGGAGGCGAACTTTACGGCTAATCGAATTGTGCCGGAGTATGAGCGGCTTTATCGGCGGGTCTTGGGGGAAGATTGACTGGCCGCGGGCTGGTGCGCGCGCCATTTCCCTCCAGAAAGTAGCTCGTGCCCCCTACACTCGTTAGGCGAAGGTTCTGGCGCCAGATGGCGTCGCCGAGGTCGCGTTGCGCGACGAGTTCGTCAGGCTTTGCGTTGGGGGCCGGCTTTGCGTCCCGCAGGGCTTCGGTGAGGACGCGGCCGTCCATCGGTTGTGGAGGTTTCAGTCCGAGGAGCGCGAGGATGGTCGGGGCGACGTCAATGTTGCCGGTGGGCGTTTCGTCACTCCAGCCGTGCCGGAAATCCGGGCCGCTGGCGATCAGGGTGTTGTGCAGATCGTGCGGACTAAAGGTGGTGTGCGTGCCCTGCCCGCGGCTTTTCCCGAGATCGGATGCGACCAGGCCGAGCACGCCGAACTCGTTAGGCTGGTCGCGCCAGCGGGAGGAGACGATGATGTCGGGCGCGGTCGGGCTCGTGAGGTGCACCTGCGCGAGGGTGAAGGTGCCTTCCATTTTCTCGCGGGTCAGGATGACGCCGGGGAACGGGGAGCGTTGCAGATATTCGACTAGTTTTCGGGTCACCGTCGGGTCGTGGCCCATTACGTAAAGCTCCGCACTCCCGCCCAGACTAACGACCAGGACCTGGCCCGGCTTCGCGGCGCTGGTGAAGAAGCGGACCGCGTCGAAGCCGGCTTCGCGAAGCTGAGCGGCGAGGTCGATGGCGAGATCAATCGTCGAGAAGCCGTGATCGGAAACCACCATGATGTCCGTACTCGTTAGGGCATTTTTCTCGCGCAGAGCGTCGAGGACGCGGGCGAGGTTGGCGTCGTCGCTCTTGATCGCGGCGAGCGCGGCGGGCGAGCCGGGGGCGTTGTCGTGCTCGCTGAGATCGGGCTCGCTCAGCCAGAGGAGCGAGAATTTCGGCACGCCGTCTTTCCAGAGGACTTCGGTGAGTGCCCGGGTGGTCCAGGCGTCTTCGGATTCGTTAGGCAACGCTCCCCGCCGTCGCGGGAAAGGTCCGATCGCGCTCGTGACGGTGGCTTCCGCACTCGGCGGCAAGACCTTGCCGCGATAGACCACGACCGACTTTTCGTTAGGCCGATTTCGGGTGCGATCGGCCAGTTGCGCGACTGGTTTCGAGCCGGCAATGGCGGTCCGGTAACCGGCTTTTTGCACGATCTCCGCGACGGTTGGCGCCGCCAGGTAGCGGGCGTTAAGCTTGCCGTCGGCGGCGTCGAGGGCGGCGAAATCAGCGGTGTCGAACTGCTTCAGCGGATCGATCCCCGTGCGGTATTCCTGGTTCGAGATGATCCCGTTATGCGCCGGGTAAACGCCGGTGGCGAAGACCGCACCGTTGACGTTCGTGGAGCTCGGGTAGGCGGCGTGATTGTTTCGAAAGAAAACGCCCTTCTCGGCGAGCGCGTGCAAGGTCGGCGAATTCTCGGCGGTCACGAAATCAGGGCGCATCCCGTCCCAGACCATAAGGACAACATGCTCGGCCGCAGGTGCCCGCTGGATGGTGCAGAGAAGAAGCGCGGCGGCGGCAATCCTGGCGAGATGCATGGGGTGTTAAATTGCACGGGCCCGTTCTGGTTTCGAGGACGGGTTTTGTGAAGATTCCATGACGACGCCGAGCCGTGGTAGGCTCGGCCTCCTGATGATTTCACCGCGTTTTCATTTTCCCGCTGCGCGGCGATTGAAGGAGACGCATGAGTTTGCGCGGGTGCGGACAGAAGGGCGGACGACGCGGGGCGCGATGATGTTGCTCGGCGTGCTGGAGGTGGAAGGCGGGACCGGCTTTCGCGTCGGGCTGGTGACTTCGAAACGGGTCGGGGGCGCGGTGCTGCGGAATCGTCTGCGGCGGCGTTTGCGTGAGATCGTGCGGCGGCATCAACACGACCTGCGCGCGGGCGTCTGGCTGGTGGTGGTGACGCGCGCGGCGGCGGCGCGGGCGACGAGCGCGGAGCTGGAGGCGGAATGGGTGAAGCTGGCGCGGCGCGCGGGGGTTTTCCGACAACCTTCGTAATCGTGCTCGTGCTCGAATTGGGGGTTCCCGATCACGAGCAGGAGCACGAGCACGATTACGACGGGGAACCGACCCGGGGAGTTGCTTCCCGGTGGGCACGCCCCTATTCTACGCCCCTTGCCGATGGTTTTGCTCGTTCGTTTCCTCATCCGCGCCTACCAATGGACGCTCTCGCCGATTCTCTCGGTGCTGGGTGGTCCGAGTACGGGCTGCCGGTTTCACCCGACGTGTTCCGTTTATTTCCTCGAGGCGGTGGAACGGCACGGCGCGCTCCGCGGGAGCTGGCTCGGGCTGAAAAGGCTCGGGCGTTGTCAGCCATGGGGCGGGCAGGGGGAAGACCCGGTGCCGGAGCGTGCGCCCCACGTTCACGGCCTGGTTTGCGAATAGCGCTGTTGGCTTAGTTTATGGATCGCCAAGCCTGGATTGCCGTTATTCTTTGCATCGCCGGGTTGATCGGCTGGCAGGTTTACTCGCTCCAACATCCGCGACCGCTTCCGGCGCGGGTTGCGGCCTCGCCGACCCCGCTGGCTTCCGCGGTCCCGAAGGTGAGCGAGAAGGCCGCGCCCGGTGCTTCGGAGACCCCGCAGCCTAACGAACCGCTGGCGACGCCGACCCCGCCGCCGTTCGTGGAGAAAACCGCGAGCCTGCAAAATGCGGACCTGCAATTGCGCCTGACGAATCGCGGCGGCGGCATCGCCGAGGCCGTGCTTCCGCAACACAAGGCGGAGAACGGTCAGCCGCTGCGCCTGAACGGGGCCAACCGCGTGCCGATCGGCGCGATTCTGGAAAAGCTGGCCGACCCGCAGCTCGCGGAATTCACCGTGGTGCCGGGGACGACGGGGAGTGTGCGCTTCGAGCGCGCGCTGCCGGGCGGCGTGACCTTGCGGAAGATTTTTACCCTGCCGGCGCCGCCTCACGAGAAGGACAATTACGTCGCCCAGCTCGAGATCGATTTCCAAAATAACGGGCCCGCGGCCTACACCAATCCCGGTTACTTCCTCGCGCTCGGTTCGGCCGCCCCGATTCACCGCAACGACCTGCCGAACTACACCCGGGCCACCTGGTGCATCGACGGCAAGGCGAAATACACCGACGTCAGCTCGTTCGCGGCGCAGAATTATCCGATCGTCGGCATCCAGAAACGCGCCGCGGAGCAATACCACAGCGAGCCGCTCGCGGGCGCGGAATGGCTCGGGGTGAGCAACCAGTTCTTCGTCACCCTGATGACGCCCCTCACGACCAAAGCCACCTCGGTTTGGGCGACGCGTTACGAAGCCGGTAAGACGACCAAGGGCGATCCGGAATACGGGATCGAGAGCGCGATGGGCCTGCCCGGCTTTACTGTGCCGTCGGGCCAATCCCAGATCGTAAAATTCCAGCTTTATCTCGGGCCGAAGCTTTATCACCGGCTGGCCCAGCTCACGCACGACGAGGCGGAGATCATGGATTTCGGGCTCTGGAAATTGGTCAGCCAGACGTTGCTCAACATGATGAACCTGATCCACGGGTTCGTCGGGAACTACGCGGTCGCGATTCTGATTCTGACCGCGATCATCAAGCTCCTGCTCTGGCCGCTCCAGACCAAGGCGAACAAGTCGATGCGCCGGATGAGCGCGCTCTCGCCGAAGATGCAGGAGCTGAAGGAAAAATACAAGGACGACCCGACGAAGATGAACGCCGAGGTCATGAAGCTCTACAAGGATTACGGGGTGAATCCGGTCAGCGGCTGCCTCCCGATGATGATTCAGATCCCGATCTTCTTCGGGCTCTTCACCATGCTGCGGCAGGCGGTGGAATTGCGGAACGCGAACTTCCTTTGGGTCCACGATTTGTCGCAGCCGGACACGGTGGCGCATATCCCGGGGCTGGGCTGGCCGCTGAATATTCTCCCTTTGATCATGGCCGCGACCAACCTCTGGCTGATGCAGCTGACGCCGAAAAGTGGCGACGCCACGCAGCAGCGAGTGATGATGTTCATGCCGCTTATTTTCGTGGTCTTTTGTTACAATTTTGCGGCGGCGCTCGCTTTGTATTATACAACCCAGAACCTCTTCACGATTCTGCAGTTGTATCAGAACCGGAACCAACCGCTGCCGAAGCTGGAGAAGGTAAACCAACCGGCGAAGCGCAAAGGAAAAGGACGTTGATGAGCACCGAAGCCGCACCGAAAACCAACGCGAAAGAGTTGCTCGACACCATGCTCGGGTATCTCGGCTTCGTGGTGCAGATCGAGTCGGTGGAGGCGGAAGGGCACAGCCCGACCCTGCAAATTTACACCGAGGAAGCCGACCGGCTGATCGGTGACGAGGGCGAGACGCTGGATGCGATCCAGTTCCTGCTCAACCGCGTGCTCCAGTCGAAGGACCCGGACGCGCCGAAGTGGGTCGTCGATTGCGAGATGTATCGTTCGATGCGCGAGGACAAGATCGTGCATCAGGTGCGGCAACTGGCGGAGCGGGTGCGCGCGTCGGGGCGACCGCTCCAGCTCGAGCCGATGAATTCTTATGAGCGCCGCATCGTGCACGAAGCGTTCAAGGACGACCCGGACATCGGGACGTGGAGCCCGTCGGATTCCGCGCGGATCAAGCAGATCACGCTGATTAAGCGGCCGCCGAAAAAGCAGGCCGAATAATTCGTTAGGCGCGGACCTCCAGAGTCCGGGGAGCACAGGCGGCCTGCCGGTTGGCCAAGGCCGCTGGCCTTCGCGAACTTTCAACATGGTGACGTGACCTGAAACTTTGGGCGGTCTTGGAGCGCGATTTTTCTTGCAGCAGCGCAGAGCTCGGGTCGAAGCCCTAACGAACAAAAAAATCACCCGGACCGTAAGTTCCAGTTCGCTCGGCCTCCGAGACATTCCGAAAGCCCGCGAAGGCCAGCGGCCTTCGCCGACAGGCGGGCCGCCTGTGCTCCCCGGAGAAGAGCCGCGTCGTCCACGCCCTCGCTCTTTCTTCGCCCGCAAAACGCAAAAAGGCGCGTGGCCCTAAGACCACGCGCCCTGCATACCAACCGACAGGAAACTTATCCGAGATCCGGCGGCATCAGCACGGTGTCGATCACGTGGATCACGCCGTTGGTCGCGGGGATATCGGTCTTGATGACCTTGGCGTCGTTTACCATCACTTTGCCGTCTTCGACTTTGACATTCAGCTTCGAGCCTTCGGCGGTGTCGGCTTCCATCGTCTTCACGTCGGCGGCCATGACCTTGCCCGGCACCACGTGATAGGCGAGGACCTTGGCGAGCTTCTCTTTGTTCTCCGGCTTCAGGAGATCAGCGAGCGCGCCCTTCGGGAGCTTCTCGAACGCGGCATCGGTCGGCGCGAAAACGGTGAACGGACCCTTGTCGTCCTGGAGCATTTCTTTCTTGCCCGCCGCCTTGATTGCGGCTGTGAGGGTGGTGAACATCTTCGTGCTCTTCGCCGTGTCGTAGATGCTCTTTTCCTTGCCCATGGTCTTCATCTCACCGGCATAGGTGGAGAAGGTGAATGCACTCATGAGTGCGAGTGCGACTGCTAGTTTTTTCATTATATCTTTCTTTGTTTGGTTTGTTGCCAACCTCGATCCGCAGGAGCGAATCATTGACAGGTTGACGTTCAATGATCCGCCCTCTACGGCCGGTCGGATGCATCGGCGGCGCTCGCCTAACGACAAGAATGCGCGAGAGGTCTGCGGCGCAGAGTGGGAAAATCCCCGCTTGTGCCCGAAACAAGGCGCGCCAGGAAAGAGATCCATGCGGGTCAGAGAGCCGCGCTAAAGGGTTGGCCCCGCGCCCTGCCCGGCGACTACATTTTCTTTTTCGGCAGGTTCTTGCGCTTGGTCTTGGCCAAGTCTGCCAGTTCTTTCCTGGTCAGCGACTTCTCCATGCTCTTGGAGACGCCCCGCAGCGACGATATCTTCTCGTCTCCGCGTTTGGCAGCGAGGGCGGCCCCCGCAGTCATCTGCTGTTTCTTGGATTTTGCTGGCATAATTGTTCTTCACGGCCAAAGTAAAAACACCCGCTACAGAGCCGGCGTTATAATTTCCATAAAAAGTTATTGTCCTCCCCACGCCAATATTTCATACTCCGTCCCATGTTCGCCAGCCTTCGAGCCTCCGCCTTGTTCCTCCTCCTTTGCGCCTGCAGCGTCACCGCCGGTGCGGCGACCGATTGGAAGATCGTGAAGATCAGCGGTCGCGAGTATCTCACCGCCGATAACGTCGCGAAGTTCTACGGTCTCCCCACCGGCGTCGCACCGAGCGAGAAACATCTCCGCCTCGCCAACGCCAACGGCTCGGTCGATTTCCAGCTCGAGAGCCGCGAGGTGATGATCAACGGCGTGCGCAACTGGCTCTGTTTCCCGGTGGTGGAAAAGGATGGCGAGTATCTCGTTTCGCGAGTCGACCTTGCGAAAACCCTCGAGCCGCAACTGCGCCCGCAGATGATCGCAAATCTCGGCCACTTCAAAACCGTCGTGCTCGACGCAGGCCATGGCGGCTACGACAAGGGCGCGGTCAGCCCTTACGGCTATGAGAAGGATTTCGCGCTCGACGTCGCGCGCAACATCAAGCCGCTGCTCGAAGCCAAGGGTCTGAAAGTGATCATGACCCGGGACAGCGACATCTTCGTGCCTCTGGAACTCCGCGCCCGGATCGCCAACGCCACCAAGGATTCGGTTTTCGTGAGCATTCATTTCAACGCGACCGACGCGAACCCGTCGGCCCAAGGCTTCGAGATTTTCTCCTTCACCCCGCGCGGCGCGCCCTCGACCGCGGACGACGCGCTCGCGCTTCGCTTCATGAACCAGGATGCCGGCAGCTCCGTGGACGCTCCGAGTCTCGCGCTCTCGATGAGCGTGTTTCACTCCGTCGTCGGGCACTTCTCGGAGTTCGATCGCGGGATCAAGCGCGCGCGGTTCGCGGTCCTGCGCCTGACGAAGATCCCGGCCGTTCTCGTGGAAGGCGGCTTCCTCACCGAACGCGGCGAGAGCCAGCTCATCGCGCAGAGCGCCTGGCGCGCCAAGCTCGCGCAGTCGATCGCCACCGGCATCGTCAACTACAAGGGACTCGTCGATAACAAAACGCGCCCGATGATCGTGGCCGATTATCGCTGCGAGTTCGATGGCCAACTCGTGCTCCGCGACGCGAAAGCGCCGGCCAAGCCGGAGTCTTCGCCCGCGCCCGCCGTCATCCCGACGAGCAACTAACGGGTGACGCTGTGTAGCCGCTTCGCTGTGCGAAGCGTGAGATCGGTTTCGCCTGCAAATCGGCGCCTAAACCACGCTTCGTAGAGCCAAGCGGCGACATCACTCCGACACCAGCACGCAGCGGAATCCGTAAATCACATCGCGCTCCCCGCGATCCACCACGTTGCGATACGAAGTGAGTAATTCCCCGCGGCTCTTGTTCCCCCACGACCCGCCCCGGAGCACACCCCACCGGCTCCCCGACTTGTAAAGATCCTCGCACCATTCCCAGACGTTCCCGCCGAGGTCGAAGATACCTAACGAATTGGCCGCGAAGCTCCCCGCGGGCGCGGTCGTGGTGAAGCCGTCATTGCTCCCCTCGATCGCGCCGTAATTCCCCGCGCCGCGCGGCGGCTGCCATTCCTCGCCCCAGGGAAAACGATCGCGCACCCGGCCGTCGCGCTCTTCCGGGGTGTCGCCGCTTTCATTAGGCAAACCCGCCGCCTCGCTCCATTCCTCATCAGTCGGGAGTCGATAGCGTTCCGTCTCATCGAGAAAATCTTCGCGCCGCTCTTTTTCCGTCAGCCACTGGCAAAACTCGTTGGCGTCGCGCCAATTCACTTTCACGACCGGATCCGTCTCGGTCTGCTTGAAATCCACCGCCTCCGGCCGGCGACCGCTGGCCGCGCAGAAGGCCGCCCAGTCGCGAACCCGCGTCTCCCACGCGCTCAGGTGCCAATCGCCCACCGGAACGAAGCGCATCCCGAGCGAATTCTGCCAGACCTTGCCGCGCTCCGGACTGAGGCGCTTATCCAACCGGGCCGCTAAAAAAGTTTGCTCGTTAGGCCGAACGTTGCCGTGAACCTCCACCGTCTTGAAACCGGCCCGCTCCAGCTCGTAACTGACGGTGCCCGGTTTCACCTCGTCGAGGAGCAAAGGGGTCGTGCCGACCTCCTGGCCACCTGACGACACCGTTGCGCCCGCCGGAGCGCTGATGATTTTCACGCTCCCGTTGGCGAACCGGAAAGTCCGAAGCGCCACTTCGCTCCGCCTGATCTCGAGCTGGTCCTGCAACACCCATTTGCCCTGTTTCGTGACCACGTCGTAAACGCCGGTCGGCAAATCGCGTACCAGCGCCGGCGTTCTCCCGCGCCTGACGGGTTCACCCGCGCGGTGCAGTTCAAACGTCGCGCCCGAAGGCGCCGAATTGAGCTGCGCCGAGCCCTTGCTCCGGGCCAATTTGAATGCGGGCAGGTTCAGCGCCTGCCCCGGCTTGATCGCCAGTTCCGTTTCGATCGAGTCGAAGTCCGGGAGCATGATGCGCAACGGATGCTTACCGCGCTCGAGTCCGCGGAATGTGGCCGGGCTACGCTCCATCCGGTCGCCGAGAATCACCATCGCCCCCGCCGGTTGAGTCGTGACCGTGGCGGTCGCAGGGCCCGCCGGGAGTTTCGGGTGCGCGACGAAATAGGAGATCACCAAAGCGACCAAGACGACGAGAAGGGCGGTGATCGCGAGCGGAGTCGTGAGGCGGGAGGGACGAGATCTCGTTTTCCCCTCCACGATCCCGGCGAGATCGCGGCGCAGCTCGTCCGCGCTTCCGTAGCGCTGGCCGGGAGTGTGCGCGCAGGCTTTCAGGAGGACGTCGTTGAGTTGCAGGAGCTGCTCTTTGTCCGCGCGCTCGTCGAGGTTGCTGCTGAGTTCGGGAAAATCGAGCCGGTCTTTTCCCATGCTGATCTCGTAGAGCACCTTGCCGAGGCTGTAGAGATCGGCCTGCGGGGTGCCCGGCCCTTCCGGCGGCACATACCCCTCCGTGCCCACAAAGGACCGCTGCCCGCTCGTCGCGACGAGTCCGATATCAGCGAGTTTTGGAACGCCGCGCACGAAGATAATGTTCGACGGTTTGATGTCGCGATGCGCCAGCCCTTCCCGATGCAGCGCGCCCAGCGCTTCCGCCAGGAGCAGCCCGAGGCGCAGACATTCGTCCGCCGGCAAGGTCTGGCCGAGCTCGGCCTTGAGCGTCTTCGGCGTATAGCGCGTGATCTCGATTTCGTGGCCGCTCACCTGGTCGTCGGCCAGCTCCATCACGTAGTAAAAAAAGCCGCCGGAGACGCTGCGGCCGACGTGGAGGATATCGACGAAGCCATCGTGCGCGCGCGAGATCGGCTCGAAAGCCGACATGCCTTCAAACTCCCGATTGAAGGTGCGGTCGCTCTCGAAGGTGTCACGATAGACCACCTTTACCGCGCGCAACGCGTTCGTGAGGCTACGGGCCAGCCAGATTTCTCCGTAGCCGCCGCGCCCGATGATGCCGAGCATTTCATGATCGGGAACAGCCGGAATGCGCACGCGCGGTGGTTATACCGTCAACGACCGCAGCGGTCGAGGAAGTCAAGATACCTGGCTCCCTACGGCGCCTTCTCCACCCGTTTCGCTTCCTTCTTTAACACCGCCGCCACCCGATGTTTCGCGAGATACACCTGGGTCACGCTCACCCGCAACTCTTTCGCCACCTTCTGCGCCGGCCATTGCTTGAGCACATAGCAATCGAAAATCTGATACTGCTTCGCGCTGACCTTTCTCTTCGCCAGCGCGGTCGCCGCTTCGCGCAAGTTGGCGCGCCACTCCTCATCCCAGGCCGCATCGAGATCGAATCCCGCCGGGTCCGCGATGCGCTCGATCGTGTTCGTTAGGCGCGTCTCGTCGCCGGGTCGCGTTTTGGCGTTTTGCTCCCCAGCCTGCTGGCGTTTGCGGAACTGATCCGCGATCCGCCAGCGCGTGATGTGGAGCAGCCATCCCTTGAACGACCCGAGCTGCGGATCGTAGGCCAGCCCGCCGACCTTCTTTGCGACCGTGATCAGCGTTTCCTGCACCACTTCCTCCGCCTCGCTTTCCGTGAGGCCTGCTTTCCGCGCGGCGCGGTGGATCAGTTTCCAATAGGAATCGAAAAACTGCTGCCAGCGTTTGCCATCATTCCAATCGCCCAGCCGTTCGACCAGGCTGCGGCGCGTGACCAGGAATTCGCTGCGCGTCATCGGCATGACCTAAGAATGAGCGCGTGCCCCACGCTTGTCATCCCGATCCGGCGCTTCCTGAGTTTTCTGCAAATGAATGAAAGAAACTCGTCTTTCGCCCCGTATTCCCCCCAACATCCCATTCGTTATGCTCAACCGTCTCCTGGCCTTCCTCTTCGGCAATTTCACCTGGACCGCTCCACCGTGGCTCGCCCACACCGGCGGCGCCATGCGCCGTCATCGCGGCCGCAGCCTCCTGCTCTTGCTCCTACTCGTGCTCGTGCTCGGCGGCGGCTGGTGGGGCTGGCGCTGGTATCAGGCACGGCCCAAACCGGTCACCATCTCGGTCATCGCCGAAGCCATCCCGGTCACGAAGCTCGAGAAAGATTTGAAACCCGCGCCGATGATCGTGCGCTTCAGCGGCTCGGTCGCGCGCCTCGAACAGGTCGGCAAGGTCGTAACCAGTGGCGTCCATCTCGACCCCGCAACCGAAGGTGCGTGGAAATGGACCACCGACGCGCAACTCACTTTCAAGCCGAAACACGATTGGCCCGCCGAACAACGATACCGCATCACCTTCGAGAAAAACTTCTTCCCGAAACGCATCCTGCTTGAGCGCGATGAGGTTAGCCTAACGACGCCGTCGTTCTCCGATGTCGTCCAGGCAATCGAATTCTATCAAAACCCGAAAGACCCCGCCATTCGCCAGGTCGTCGCCACGATCGCCTTCACGCACAGCGTCGATCGCAAGGACCTCGAGCAGCATATCGCGCTCGCGATGATCGGCGACTCGGACGTTTTCGCGGGCAAAACCGCGCCACTCTATAACGTCACCTACGGTCTGCACGACCGCCTCGCCTACGTGCGCAGCATCCCGCTCGCACTCCCCGAGCACGAAGACTTCATGAAACTCGTCGTGAGCGACGGCGTCCGCACCACCCAAGGCGGCGCCAAGACCGCGAGCGCGGTGGACGACAAAGTTCGCGTCCCCGATGCCAGCAGCTTTTTCAAAATCGAAGAAAGCAGCGGCAGCATCGTGCGCACGGCGGACGGCGATCCGGAACAAGTCCTGATCGTGAGCACCTCGGCAGCGGCGAAGTCGGACGAAATCCGCCAGGCGCTCCACGTTTACCTGCTCCCGAAAAAAGCCGCGGAAGAAACGGCCCAGCCTAACGAAAAGAGCGACACCGACGAGGATTCCGATTCCGCGCCCGCGTCCAGCGCCTGGCAAAGCCCGCGCGAAGTCACAGACGAGATTTTGAAAGATGCCAAACCCGTCGCGGTTGCGGTCATTCCTTCCGAGCACGAGCAATCCCAAACCCATGCTTTCAAGTTCAGCGTCGAAGAGGAAGGCAGCCTCTACCTCCGCATCGACAAAGGAGTGAAAGCCGTCGGCGGGTTTCCATTGCCTGCGACCTACGACGCGATCGTAGCCGTGCCCAAGCTTCCGCGCGAAATCCAGATCCAGGGCAACGGCGGCATCCTCGCGCTCAACGGCGAGCGCAAACTCTCGATCAAATCGCGCGGCATCGGCCAGATCGAATACGAGATCGCGCGGGTCGCCTCGAACCAGATCAATCACCTCGTCACCCAGACCAACGGCGCCTTCGAGAACCCGGAGTTCTTCGGCGAGTTCGACGAGGAAAATATCTCCCGTCTCGGAGTCGAGCATCAGCCGCTCAACGTCACTAACCCTTTTAAAGCGAACTACTCCGCCTTCGATTTTTCCAGCCACCTGCAATTGCCTAACGACGGCGGGAGCGAGCGCGGCCTCTTTTTCGTGCGCGCGCGGGAATGGGATCCGGTGAAGAAAAAAAATCTCAGCGACCCGAGCGATCGCCGCTTCATTCTCGTCACCGACCTTGGCCTACTCGTGAAGAAAAATACCGACGGGAGCAGCGACGTCTTCGTCATGTCGCTCAAGGCAGGCGCGCCCGCCGCCGGCGTCGCCGTGGAAATCTTGGGCAAGAACGGCGTCCCTCTCGCCAGCGGTACCAGCAGCGTCGACGGCCGGGTGACCTTTCCTTCGTTAGGCGATCCCACCCGCGAGAAGCGCCCGGTCGCCTTCATCGCGCGGCTTGGTGACGACGTCTCCTTTATGCCCTACGAGCGCTCCGACCGCGCGCTCGATTTCTCGCGCTTCGATACCGAAGGGGCCGAAAACGTTTCGCGCGAGCGGCTCGAAGCCTTCGTCTTCAGCGAGCGCGGCGTCTATCGGCCGGGCGACGAAGTCCACCTTGGCTGCATCGTGAAACAGCGCTCGTGGGAGGGGAACCTCGAAGGTCTGCCGGTCGAAGTGGAGATCTTCGATGCGCGCAACGCCCGCGCGCAAGTGCGCCAGGTGCGCCTGCCGGCGGTGGGTTTTGCCGAGCTGAGTTATCAAACGGCAACCGAATCGCCGACCGGCAGCTACCGCGTCGAGGTTTACCTCCTGCGCGACGGCAAGCGCGACGCTCTGCTCGGCGCGGGCAATTTCCACGTCGAAGAATTCCTTCCCGACCGGATGAAAATCGAGTCGCGTCTTTCCCAGGAAACGCCGCGCGGTTGGATTGATCCGAAAGACGTGCAGGCCTTTGTCACCCTGCGCAATCTCTACGGAACGCCCGCGAGCGCGCGCCGGATCGCGAGCCAGCTGGAGCTGGCGCCGAGCGAGTTTTCCTTCGACGAATTCAAGGATTACCACTTCCACGATCCGCTGCGCGACGGGAAGAAGGAGCGCTCCACCCAGACCGTGGATCTGGGCGATCTCACGACGGGCGACGAAGGCAAGGTGACGGTGCCGCTCAATCTCGAACGCTTCGCCGACGCGACCTACCAGATGAATTTCTCCACCGAAGGCTTCGAAGCCGAAGGCGGCCGGAGCGTGCACGCCTATAACTCGATTCTCGTCTCGGCCCTGCCGCGCGTGATCGGCTACAAGGCGGACGCGCCGCTCGATTACCTGCCCAAAGGCAGCGCGCACGCGATCGAGTTCATCGCTGTCGATCGCGCCCTCAACAAAGTCGCGACCGAGAAACTGCAGTTCGATCTCATCGAGCAGACCTACGTCTCGATCCTGGCGAAAAAGGAAAACGGCAACTATGCCTACGAATCGGTGCTGAAAGAGCGACCGGTAAAAGCGGAGGCGATCAGCATCGATGCCGCCGGTTACAAATATGCTGTTCCGACCAGCGCTCCGGGCAATTTCGTCCTTCAGATTCACGACGAGAGCGGAAGACTTTGGAACAAACTCTCGTTCTCCGTGGTCGGCCTGGGCGAGGTCTCGCGCGCCCTCGATAAAAACTCCGAGCTCCAGGTGAAGCTCGATCGCGCCAGCTACAACGCCGGCGATGAGATCGAGATCGCGATCACCGCGCCCTATACCGGTAGCGGCCTGATCACGATCGAGAGCGACAAGGTTTACGCGCACCAATGGTTTCTCAGCAGCACCACCAGCAGCCTGCAACATATCCGCGTGCCGGACGGCTTCGACGGCACCGGCTACGTCAACGTTTCCTTCGTCCGCGCGCTCGATTCCAAGGAAGTCTTTATGAGCCCGCTCAGCTACGCGGTCGTGCCACTAACCGTGAACAAGGAGAAGCGCCGGCTGCAAGTCAGCCTAACGGCTAAAGAACTCTCCAAACCCGGCGAGCCGCTCAAGATCAGCTACCGCACCGATCGGCCGGCGAAGATCGTCCTCTTCGCCGTGGACAAAGGCATCCTCCAGGTGACCGATTTCAAGACGCCTGATCCGTTGGAATATTTCTTCGGCAAGACCGCGCTCGGCGTCGAGACCTCGCAGATCATGGATCTCATTCTGCCGGAATTCTCCATCCTGCGCGCTGCTTCCGCGGCCGGCGGCGACGGCGACGCGGAGATGCGTTTGAATCCTTTCAAGCGCGTGACCGACAAGCCGGTGGTCTTCTGGTCGGGCATCGTCGATGCGGACAGCACCGAGCGCGAAGTGACTTACGACGTGCCTGATTATTTCGACGGTACGCTCACCATTATGGCCGTCGCCTTCGCCGGAGATGCGGCCGGTTCCGCCGAAGAGGAAACGATCATTCGCGGTCCGTTCGTGATCACCCCGAGCGTGCCGACGTTTGTTGCTCCAGGCGATCAGTTTGAAATCGGCGTGACCGTGGCAAACAACGTCTCCGGATCGGGAGCCAAGGCCGAAGTCGCGCTGGCGGTGGAGCCTTCCGCTCACCTCGAAATCCTGCGCGCCCCAGCGCAGCCTTTGCAGATCGCGGAAGGCCACGAGATAACCGTGGTCCTGGCCGTGCGGGCGAAGGACCTCCCCGGCGGAGCCAGCCTAACGTTTCACGCCTTCGCCGGCAGTGGCGAGGAAACCACGCGGCACGCAACTCTGAGTGTTCGTCCGCCCGTGCCGTTCATAACCGAAGTGCGGAGCGGGAATTTTACCGGCAAGACGATCAAGGTCCCGCTCGACCGCGACATCTATGCGGAGTTTCGTCAGCTCGAAGCGACGGTTTCGGCGTTACCCCTCGGCCTCGCGCGTGGGCTCGATTTTTATCTCCAGAAATTCCCCTACGGGTGTAGCGAGCAGATCACGAGCGCGGCTTTCTCGCGTTTGCTCCTGGCCGATGAAGCCGATTTCGGCCTCACCCGCGCGGAGGTGGACGCGCAACTGGAGAAGACTTTTGCGACCCTCGGGCACCGGCAGCGGAATGAGGGCAGCTTTGGTTACTGGGAGTGGGGGACGACGCCCAATGCCACCGATTTTGTCTCGGTCTACGCGACTCATTTTCTAAGCGAAGCCAAGGCGGCCGGCTTTCCTCCGCCTAACGACATCCTGCAGAACGCGCTCCGCTATTTGCGCACGATGGTGACGAAGGAGCCTAACGACCTGACGGAGGCGCGAACGATCGCCTATGCAATCTACGTGCTGACGCGCGAAGGCGTGATCACGACCAACTACATCCTGAACCTCACGGATTACCTCACCAAGCATCAGGAGAAAAAATGGGAAGGGGACCTGACCGGCGTCTATCTGGCGGGGGCGTGGTCGATCCTGCAAAAAGGAGACGAAGCGCTCCGGTTGTTGCATGGTTATGAGCTAGGAAAGGCGCAGCCGGGAGAGAGTGGCGACTTCTATTCGCCGCTCGGCGCCGACGCCCAATACCTCGCGATCGTCGCGCGGCATTTTCCCGATCGTCTCCGCCAGTTTTCCGCCCAGGATCTGAAGGCACTGACGGAGCCGATCGGCCGCGGCGACTTCAATACGCTCTCCGCCGCGTATGCGGTCTGGGCCTTAAAAAGCCTCTCGCAGGAAATCGGTCAACATCCGCCGGAATTGAAGATCGCCGCGATCGGCCGCGACCAGCGTGAAACCGCCCTCAGCACCACCGGTCGGCTCGTTAGGCGGGCGACTTTCCCAGCGGACGCGGCCTCCTTGCGTTTCCTGGCGGAACCGCCGGCAGCCGGTCTCGGCGCCTTCTATCAGGTGGTGGCGGCGGGCTTCGATCGTGGCCTCCCGGCAAAACCGGTGACGCACGGTCTGGAGATTTACCGTGAGCTTCTGGACGCCCAGGGCAACCCGACGACGAAGGCTCGGCTGGGAGAGTCGCTGACCGTGCGTTTGCAAGTCCGGAGCACAGACCGCGAGGAGATCAGCCACGTCGCGATCGTCGATCTGTGGCCGTCGGGTTTTGAAAAAGTGGAGAACACGGCCAGCAACAACACGATGGTTGACTACAACGATTGGCGCGAGGATCGGGCGATCTTTTTCGCGAGCGTGGGCTTGAGTGTGCGCACCATCACCTACCAGGTGAAGCCGTGTAATCGGGGCAATTTCGTAGTTCCGCCGCCGTTTGCGGAGGCGATGTATGAACGTGGTTTCAATGGCTGCGGGACGGCGAGCCGGCTCACGGTGGTCGACGCGAAATGAAAATGGCTCGCTTCGATTCCGGGGAGCACGGGCTGCCAGCCCGTTGGTCGGCGGAGTCTCCGCCGACGGACTTCCGAACTGTGATCAGATGCCGACCAGTTCCGAACCAAGAAAAAGTTCGCGATGGCAGACGGCCATCGCCAACGGGCTGGCAGCCCGTGCTCCCCAGAATTCTCGCCACCCTCTTCGTCGGCACAGCGCTGCTCGGTCTGGTCTGGCTCTGCCTCCCTAAACCGCCATTACTCGACGGGATTACCTTCTCCCGTCGTGTCTTCGATCGAAATGGCGCGTTGCTCCGCGTCACTCTGAGCGCCGATCAAAAATACCGCATCTTCACTCCGCTCGCGCAGATCTCGCCCGATCTGATTCACGCCACGCTGCTCCAGGAGGATCGCTTCTTCACCGAACATCCAGGGGTCAATCCGGTCGCCGCCGCGCGCGCGGCTTTTCATTTTTGTCTTGGGCAAAAACGCGGCGGCGCTTCCACCATCACCATGCAACTGGCGCGCCTGCGTTTTCACATCCGGTCCCGTTCGTTAGGCGGGAAGTGCGCGCAAATGTGGTGCGCGCTTGAGCTGGAGCGGCACTACACCAAAGACCAATTGCTGGAGGCGTATCTTAACCTCGCGCCCTACGGCCGCAATCTCGAAGGGGTGGGCGCGGCGAGTGAAATCTATTTCGCCAAAGATGCGATCCATCTGACCCGCCCGGAAGCGGTCGCGCTGAGCGTGATTCCACAAAGTCCTGCGCGCCGCGCCTTGCGCATCGCCCGCGCAAACCCGGCCCTCGCGCCGGCTCGCGACCGCTTGCTCGCCCGCCTCACCGGACAGGACGATGCCACGCAGAAGGAGTTTGCCGCCGAAGCTGTGCCTCGCCGTAGTCTGCTCGCCCCGCATTTCACCACGCAAGTCCTCGGCCAGACGCACAACCGCGAAATCCAGACCACGCTCGATCTCGATCTGCAACGCCTGGTCGAGCGGCGCATCGCCAGCTACGTGAATGCCAATCACGCGCGCGGCATTCACAACGCCGCCGCCATGCTCGTCGATTTCCGCAGTATGGAAGTACTCGCGCAGGTTGGCTCGGCCGATTTCAGCAACGCCGCGATCGGCGGCCAGGTCGACGGCACGCGCAGCCCGCGCTCGCCCGGCTCGACGCTAAAACCGTTTGTTTACGCGCTCGCGCTTGACCAAGGGCTGATTCATCCCCTCACGATGTTGAAGGATGCGCCGCGCAGTTTCGGCGCGTTCGATCCCGAGAATTTCGACCGCGAATTTGTCGGGCCGATCAAGGCGACCGATGCGCTCGCGCGCAGCCGCAATATCCCCGCCGTCACTCTCGCCTCGGAGCTGCACGGCCCGACGCTTTACGGATTGATGCAGCGCGCCAGCGTGCACCTCCCGCGGGATGAGAAATTCTACGGCCTCGCCCTTCCGCTCGGCGGCGCGGAGGTGACAATGGAGGATCTTGTTAGGCTGTATGCCATGCTGGCAAACGGCGGCGAGCTGCGACCGTTGCGGCGCATCTGTAGCCGCTTCCCTGTGGGAAGCGCGGGAGTTGGCGGGCAGCACAGCCCAAGCCCGCGCCTCTCACAGGGAGGCGGCGACAATGGGCGGCAGCTCGTTAGTCGCGAGGCGGCTTTTCTTACTCTGGAGATGCTCGGCCAGATTCCGCGTCCGGGAATGAGCGCGCCCTCGGGAGAGGATGGGATCCTCTGGAAAACCGGAACCTCCCAAGGCTTCCACGACGCCTGGTCGGTCGCGGTCTTCGATCACTACGTCCTCGCCGTTTGGGTCGGTAATTTCGACGGCAAAAGCAACCCCGCCTTTGTCGGCCGTTCCTGCGCCGCGCCGCTGCTCTTTCAAGTGGTGGACGCGATGCGCGCCAATGGCCGCGCGCACCCTCATCCTCACGAGCCCCCGCCGAACGCCAACCTGCGCCGCGTCGAATTTTGCGCCGTCTCCGGCGAGTTGCCGACCGCGGCATGCACTCACCGCATCAGCGGCTGGTTCATCCCGGGCGTGTCGCCGATCAGTCAGTGCGCGATTCATCGCGAGATTCTGATCGACGATGCCACTGGTTTGCGGGTCAACGCCGACGACAGCACGCGCAAGTTGCACCGCGAAATTTACGAATTCTGGCCCTCCGATTTGCTCGCGCTCTTCGAGCAGGCTGGACTATCCCGACGCGCGCCGCCGCCGTTTCTGCCCGGCGACGCCGTCGAGTCGCTCGCCCGCCGCGGGCACCCGCCGCGCATCGTCTCGCCGAAGCATAATCTCGTCTACTCGTTAGGCGAGACGGCGAACACCGCGCGGGCCCTGAGCCTGCGCGCAGAAGCCGAGGCCGACGTGAAACGCATCTATTGGTTCGCGGACCGCACGTTTCTCGGCACGAGCGAACGCGACATACCGCTTTCCTGGAAACCGAATCCCGGAAGCTATCAGGTCATTGCGATGGATGATCAAGGTCGCTCTGACACTTGCGCGGTGACGTTCGCGGTCGCGGAGACGAGCGCGCGCTGACCTCCGCTCCGGGTCCCAGCTTGCGTCGCGAGTCCAATTGCGATTGACCGCTTTACCGCGACTGCTCACCCTGCGCAGGAACAACCAACCAAAGGAGTACGTATGAGAAAACTAATGAGTTACACCGTGGCCGTCCTGCTCGCGACGATTGCGGTTTCGATGGCGGCGCCGAGCAACGACGACATGATGGCCCGGGAAAAAGCCGCCTGGCAGGCCTTCAAAGACAAGGATGCCGCTGGCTTCAAGAAAGTCGTCGATCACGACATGATCGGGGTTTATGCCGAAGGCATCTCGGATATGGCGAAGGAAATGTCCGACATGAAAAAATGGGACATGAAATCGTTTAGGATCAGCGATTTCAAGGGCCACTCGGATGAGAAAGACGTGTTTGTCACCAGCTACACGGTCACGATCGAGGGCGCGTACGATGGCAAGGATGCCTCTGGCACCTATTACGCCGGCTCCGTCTGGAAACAGGAGAACGACGCCTGGCTGGCCATCTTTCACACCAACGCGCAGAAGAAAGAATAGCTCCCTAACGAGCTCTGGAGCAGCGCGTCCCGTTCGGGGCGCGCTGCTTTCTGGCTTCCGGCGTTGACTTCAAGGCCGCGGCCGTTAGTCTGATCGCGTAGTTTTGCGGGGGAGCCACTGGCTGAGAGTTCGGGGCCGCGAGAGGCGGAACCGGAGACCCCTTAAACCTGATGCGGGTAATGCCGCCGGAGGGAGCGAGGAGTTCGATTTTTCAGCCATGCGTTTTCCGCGCATGGCTTTTTGTTGCCCGCTCGAAGAAAAATTGAATTTGGAAACCAGGAAACTAAGAGAAGGCAGAAAAGTAAGACAATAAACCGCAGGAATCTGCAGCCCTTTTTCATCCTGGATTCCTGGCTTCCAGATTAATGCCAATCTCATGATCGCATCCAAAGACTCACTCGAACCGAAATCCTCCGACTACGTCATGCCCAACTCGCTGCGCGTGTACGTCGAGGGCGAGATCCACAAGGAAGTGCGCGTCCCAATGCGGGAAATCTCGTTGGCACCGACGAAGGATTTCAGCGGCAACCTTGAGCCGAACGAACCCGTCCGCGTCTACGACACCAGCGGCCCTTGGGGCGATCCGGAGTTCTCCGGTGATTCGAGCCAGGGGATCCCGGCATTGCGCGAGCAATGGATCAGCGGGCGAGGGGACGTCGCCGAGTACAAAGGCCGCGAGATCAAACCCGAGGACAACGGCTATCTCACGCGCGGCCACGAAGAGTTCGCCAGCAGCGCCGAGCGCAAGAACCGCCTCGACCATTTCACCGGTGCAAAACGCCAACCGCTCCGGGCCGGCGCGGCTCATCCGGTGACGCAACTGTGGTACGCGCGCCAGGGCATCATCACACCCGAGATGGAATTCATCGCCATCCGCGAGAACGGCCGCTGCGCCTCTGCGGCGGCGCCAGGCAACGGAAGTCAGGCTTCCAGCCTGACTCGGCCGGCAGCCTTCCAGCCTGCCGATTCCCTCCACCACCAGCACCCCGGCGAATCCTTCGGCGCGTCGATCCCTAAAGAGATCACCCCCGAATTCGTCCGCGCCGAAGTCGCCCGCGGCCGCGCCATCATCCCGGCCAACATCAACCACCCTGAGCTCGAGCCGATGATCATCGGCCGTAATTTCCTCGTTAAAATCAACGCCAACATCGGCAACAGCGCCGTCGCCAGCAGCATCGAAGAAGAAGTCGAGAAAATGCGTTGGGCCACCAAGTGGGGCGCCGACACCGTCATGGACCTCTCCACCGGCAAAAACATCCACGCCACCCGCGAATGGATCATCCGCAACTCGCCCGTGCCCATCGGCACCGTCCCCATCTACCAGGCGCTCGAGAAAGTGAACGGCCGCGCCGAAGACCTCAC
>JBBSED010000038.1:0-40781 GCA_038240025.1 Chthoniobacterales bacterium | reverse complement strand
GTGACCCACGAAGCCGACATCGCCCGCCACGCCCGCCGCGCCGTCCACCTGCGGGACGGCGTGGTCGAAAGCGATGAAGTGAAGGGGGAATTCCGAAATCCGGAATAACTTCGAATGACGAAAGTTCAAATATCCCCGACGCGACGCGCGCACTTTTTTCGCGCCTCGAAGTTTCGGATTTCAGATTTCGGATCCAAATGAAACGCTTCCTCTACGAGCTGAGCGAGAGCTGGAAAATCGCCCTCGCCCAGATGTCGGCGAACAAGACGCGCTCGATGCTCACCGCCCTCGGCGTGATCATCGGCATCGTCGCGGTCACGCTCATGGGCACGGCGATCAACGGCATCTCCACCGGCTTCGACAACAGCATGTCGTTCATCGGCGACGACGTCCTCTATATCGAGCAGCGGCCCTGGACCCGGGTGACTGATTGGTGGAACTACCGCGACCGGCCAAAAATTCGCACCGAATATGCGGACAAGATCAATCACGCGAGCGCCGCCACTCCGAAAACCAACCTCGGCGTTGCCGTGCCGACGATGAGCCTGGTCCGCAGCGTGAAATCGGGCGACAACAGCGTGGAGAACGTTTTCATCCTCGGCACCACCGCCGATTACACCCAAATCTCGACCATCGATTGCGCCGAGGGCCGCTTCTTTAACGAGATCGAATCGCGCGGCGGCGCGGAAGATTGCGTCGTCGGTTACGACGTGGCCGATGCGCTTTTCTCCGGGCGCAGTGCCCTCGGCAAGCGGGTGCTGATCAACGGCCATGCCTTCAGCGTCATCGGCACGCTCGGGCGTCAGGGGACTTTTCTCGGGCTCTTCAGTCTCGACTCGATCGTCATCATTCCGCTGCCCGCTTTTAAGAAATACTTCAGCGCGAAAAGCGACGCCGACGTCCGGGTGAAAGTGCTCGACAAGACGCGCATGCTCGACGCGCGCGACGAGCTCACCGGAATCATGCGCCGGGTCCGCTCGCTCCCGCCGGAGAAAAAGGACGACTTCAGCATCAACGAACAGCAGGCCTTCAAGAGCACGCTCGACGGCGTGAAAACCACCATCGCCGTCGCGGGACTTTTCATCACCGGGCTCTCGCTTTTCGTCGGCGCGATCGGAATCATGAACATCACTTTTGTCAGCGTGAAGGAGCGGACGAAAGAGATCGGCACGCGCAAGGCGCTCGGTGCGCGCCGGCGCACGATCCTCCTCCAATTCCTGATCGAATCGACCGCGCTCTGCCTCGTCGGCGGGCTGATTGGACTGACCTTTGCCTACCTCATGTGTTTCGGCATGGCGAAGGCGTTTCCGTCGTTCCCGATCAGCTTTTCGGTAGGCCTGGTCATCGCGGCCATGCTCGTTTCGGTCCTGACCGGCCTGGCCTCCGGGATCGCGCCGGCCTGGACGGCGAGCCGGCTCGATCCGGCCACGGCGCTGCGTTACGAGTAGGGAGCACCGATGCGTTTCCGCGAAATTCTCATGATGGCGTTGACCTCGGTCGGCGCGAACAAGCTGCGCTCCTCCCTCACCATGCTCGGGATTACGATCGGCGTCTTCTCCGTCATCTCGGTGATGACCGCGATCGGCGCGATGCAGTCTTCGATCGAGACCGGGCTCACGCTTTTTGGGTCGAATATTTTCCAGTTCGCGAAGTATCCGGTCTCGGTCCATTCCGGCGGCCGGGACGCGAAAAAGTATGAAAACCGCCGCGACATCACCTACGAGCAGGGCCAGCGCTACGCGCAGTTGATGGACGGTTACGCGCAGGAAGTTTGCTTGAAGGTTTTCGACGGTGACAAGCAGGCCGTTTACGACGGAGTCAAAACGACCCCGAGTCTCGCGGTCGTCGGCACCAATAAAAGCTTTCTCGCGGCCAACGCCTACACCCTCGCCTACGGACGGAACCTGAACGACGAAGATGTGGCGCTCAGCCGCCGCGTGGTCGTGATCGGAAAGGCGATCGAGGATCGGCTTTTCCCGCATGAATCGCCGATCGGTCGCGAGATCAAGCTCAACGGCCACAAGCTCACCGTGGTCGGCGTGCTCGGCGGCCGCGGTACGGCCTTCGGGCAAAGCCAGGACGACATCACGGTGGTGCCGATCACTCGCTTCTTCGAAGATTTCGGCTCGGCCGGGCGCACCGTGAATGTCGCGACGCAATCGGCTTCGCAGCTCGATTACAACCATACCTTCGATCGCGGGATTGGCGCGATGCGGATCGCGCGCGGCCTGCGCGCGGAAGAGCCTAACGACTTCGAGGTCTATACCAACGACTCGTTGAAAAGCGCCTTCGTCTCGGTGGCGGGCGTGATCCGGATCGGCGCGTTCGTCATCAGCACGATCGCGCTCCTTGCCGCCGGGATCGGGATCATGAACATCATGCTCGTGAGCGTGACGGAGCGAACGAAAGAGATCGGGGTGCGGAAATCGATCGGCGCGCGTAATCGCGACATCATGCGGCAATTTCTCACCGAAGCCGTGTTCATTTCCGAGGTCGGCGGCGTCTTCGGCATTCTCTTGGGTGTGCTGGGCGGGGATCTGCTCGCACTCTGGTTGAAGGTGGATCTTATCTTCCCGTTCGGTTGGGCGATCGCGGGCCTGGTCGTCTGCTCGGCCATCGGGATCGGGTTTGGCCTTTATCCGGCCTATCGCGCGGCCTCGCTCGACCCGATCGAAGCCCTTCGCTTCGAGTAGTCTCCGCCCGGGTTCAGCCCGGCACTCAGCCGAATTTTCGAAGGATGCAAAATCCGGCAATCGCGGCCTTTGACCATTTCTGCCGCTTATCCTATTCTCGAATTTTTGCCTGCCTAACGTGTCTTCTACCGTTCAAATCCCTCCCGTCGCTGGCGCGAGAGGCATTCTTCTGGTCGAGGAATACGACGCGCTCGCGATCGCGATTTCCGCCGCGCTGAAAAAGTTCGCCCCGGCGCACGATGTGCGGGTGGCGTGCTCCCTCGCGGCCGCGGAGGAGGCCGCCGCCGAGCTCGAGCCGGAGTTGTTCGTGGTCGATCTCGATCCCCCGCCGGAAGGGGACTTGGAGTTTTTCGGGAAACTCCAACGCCGGTTCCCGGAAGCGCGCGTGCTCGTGGTCGCGGCCGGCACTTCGCCGGAATTGCGGGAAGAACGCGGACCGGCCGGGGCGGTGCAGTTCATCGAGAAGCCGTTTGATCTGGGGGAATTTGGCGCCGCCGTCCAGGCGCTGCTCGGACCATGGGCAGAGCCACCTTCCGATAATTTTCGCGGAACGCTGCGCGATCTGCACGTGGTCGATATCGTCCAGTTGAAATGTCTTTCCCTGAGCACGGTGATCGTCCATCTCGAGACGACCGAAGGCCAAACCGGCGAGATCCACTTTCGCAAGGGCGAAATCTGGCACGCGATCACCGGCGAGTTGATCGGGGTGCCGGCCTTCGAGGAAATCGTGCGCTGGCCAGGGGGAAAATTCAGCGAGACCGAGGTGCCGGAGAACGGGCCGCGCTCGATCGATGCGCCTTGGGCGGTGTTGCTCCTGCAGGCCGTGCGGAAAGCGACCGAAAGTGCGGCGACGCGTCCGCCCGCCCACGCCCCCGTGCCTGCACCCGCGCCGGAGAAAAGCCGCAAATCAATTCTCGTGATCGACGACACCGAGATGCTGCTGATTTTCGCCGCCGACGTGCTCGGGACCGCGGATGGCACCCTCGACATCACCACGGCGTTGACCGGCCGCGAGGGGTTAAAACTCGCGGCGGCGCTGCGGCCTGATCTGATCCTCCTCGATTACAGCCTGACCGATACGACCGGTGCCGAAGTCTGCCGCGACCTGCTCGGGAATGAGGCGACCGCCTGCATCCCGGTCCTGCTAATGTCGGGGCATCTGCCGGAGCTCGCGAACACCGCGGCGCGCTACGGCAACGTGGTCGCGACTTTGCCGAAGCCGTTCCTCTCCGGCGCGCTCCTTCAATCGGTCGAGAAACTTCTCGCGGCGGGCCCGCTCTCCAAGGCGCCTCCGCCCCCGCCGGTCGAGAAGCCGCCGGCGCCGGCCGCACCCGCATCAAAAACAGAACCAGAACCCGCTCCGCGCAACCCCGCAGGAAAACTAGTTTTGCCTAACGGCCACAGCGAGGGGAACGGCCACGCCAAGAACCCGCCGCCCGCCCCGTCGATCCCGGCCGCGCCCTTGCTCTCGCCGCCGAAGACCGCCCCGCTCCCTGCCGGCGCAGGGACGGATGTGAGCGTGACTTTTTCCCTGGAGGTCTTAGCGATGCAGTTGACGCCCAGTTTCCAAATGGCCTCGCTCCATTTGCAACTCGCGGAAGCCGCCGTCGCGGTCCACGTGGCCGACGGCGGCGCCCTCGGTATGCTCGTGGAAACCGGTTTCCGGATGGGTCCCGCGCAGCTCAGCGCGCACGGCCGACTCGGGACGATCCTGCTCTTCCCCACGCAGAAACCGCCCGGATTTTCGCCCGGCCAAAACTCCTTCATGGTCAATACCGTGCGCACCGAGCAGACCGAGCAGGGCCGGGTCGTCGAGTTGACCGCGGCGAAAAGCGACGCGATGCAGGTGCGGCTGACGGCGCAATTCGAGTTCGTGCGCGTGGAGATGTCGCCGACCTTCGACGTGCTCGCCGTGGTCCTGCGCGCGCGCGAGGCCGAGGTGCAGGTCAGCGCGGGCGAGAGCGACGCGACCGCGCCGTTCGAGCTCGTGGAGACGCAATTAACCGCCTACGGACAATTGAGCGAGCTCTTCGTCCGCGCGATTCGTTAGGCAGATTCGCCTGCCTGCGGTCCGCGGTGCCGCGCGAGAAAAGGCGGCAACTCTTCCACCCCGAAATTCGCCAGGACGTCGCCGTTCCAGACCATCGTCGGCGTCTTCGTCTGGCCGGAGACTTCCTCCAGTTTCTTCATCGCCGCCGGGTCGGAACGCACTTCCACTTCCCGGTAGGCGACCTTTTCCTGGTCGAGAGAATCCTTCGCCTTCTCGCAATAGGGACAGCCGCGCTTGACGTAAAGTATCGGGGTTTCCATGAGCCACTGATTCGTGCCCCGCAGACGGAGCGGTTGGAGAAAAGACGATTCCGCCCGGACTCACGCTGCGACCGGACGCAGGAACCAAAGCGCGCCAAGCGCCAGAAAAAGGCCGCCGTTGAGCACGAGATGCCAGGTGAGCGTGAGGTTGCTGCTCACCGTGCCGAAGCATCCGCAAGAGACGTCGATCCCCTGCGCGCGCGCCCAGATGGTCGCACCAACGAAGAGCAGGATCAGCCCGCCCGTGAGCACGATCGCTCCCGCGAAGAGGCGCTGAAAGATCAGCGCCAGCCCGAGAATAATCTCAAGCCACGGGAGATAAAACGCGAGCCGCACGCCTAACGACCAAGAGAGGAGCGCGTAGTTGCTGATGTCGCTCGCGAAGCGCAGCGGGTCCATGACCTTGAGCGCCCCAGCGTAGAGAAAAACCGCGCCGACGAGCAGCGCGAGGATCAGCCTAACGATGCGCATTTTCCTCCCACTCCTCCCATCCGCCCGGGAGCACGTAGACGTTTTTCAGGCCCGCTTCGTTCCGCAGTCGCTCGGCCACGCCATGGCTCGCGTTGCAGCTTTTCCGGCTGCAATAGACAACCACTTTTCCTGCCGGCTTCCACGTCGCCAGCACCGCCGGGAGGAGCCCGTTCCAATCGTCTTCGTTCAGAGAAAGCGCGCCGGGCACGTGCCCGCTGTCGAATTCCTCGTGCGGCCGGGCGTCGAGCCAGAGAACGCTTTGGCCCCAGCCTTTCGCCTCCGCCAACGTCACTTCGTGCGCGTCCGCCGGTTTCGCCAGCACCGCTGGGTTGCCGCGGAAATAAAGCGCCTGCCCGATCGCAGGGAGAAAGGCGAGGCCGATCAGGAGAACGGCCTGCCGCAAAACCCCACGCACAATTACGGGGTCGCCGCCGGGGTCGCCGCCGGAGAGGCAGCGGGGGAACTCGCCGGCGCGTTCTCCGGATGGGCGTCGACGCGCACATTCGCGTAAAACATCTTCGGCGTGTCCTTCGGGAAATCGGGCTGGATCTTCAGCATCGCGTTCAGCGGGCGATTCGTCTTCTTCGGGGTCACCGTAATCGTGAACTGCGTTTTGTCCTTAGGGTCGGCGGAGGTTTCCACCTTGACGTCGGAATCGCTGGAGCTCACCTCGAGTTTCGTGACCGCAAAATCACCGCCCACTTTGGCCAGGATGACGCGTGGCGTGACCGGCTGCACTTTCGACCAGTAGAGAAAAGTCGGATTGATCTCGAGCAGCTTCGGCACATCGGCCTTCAAGGTGAGGGTGGTGTTCGAGCCCGGTTCGTCCGTCGTCACGTGGATCGTCTTGGTCTGCATCCCGATGCGATCGCCGATATGAAAAGTGGCCGTGATCTCCCCGCTCGCGCCCGGCGCCACCGGTTCGTTAGGCGGCGCCGCCGTGGTGCAACCGCACGAGGGCTTCACCGCGGTGATCCGCACCGGCTGGTCGCCCGTGTTCTTGTATTTGAAATGGGCGACCGCTTCCTTGTCGGTGATCGCCGGATGCAGATCGGCCTCGAGGTTTTCCCAGGTCAGCGACGACGCGCGCAGCGGCAGAACGAAAAGGAGGAGAGAGCCGGCAAAGGCGAGTGAGATTTTCATGTGTGGAAGCTAGAACGAAAAGCCGAACCCGACATTCCCGCCAATGTTATCGAGGCCGAAATTCGGTTTCTTGATTTCGGCGTTGGAGATATGGCGATAGGCGGCTTCGACCACCACCGACCAGCGATCGTTCAGCATGTAACGCACGCCGGCGTTGGCTTGGAGGTTGAACTCCACTGGCAGACTGATCAGGCCGTTGGATTCGCGTTCGCCGATATTGGTGTAAACGCCGCCCCCGCCGACCTGCAGGTAGGGGATCACGCGCGCCTGCGGCTGCACAAAATTATAACGAAAGATCAGCGTGCTCCCGGCGAGGACGTCGCCCGGGCCGTCGAAAATTCCGCCGGCGAAAATCTCACCCATGATCTCGAAATTACCCGCGAGAAAGCCGGGCCCCTGCGGATCATAGAGCATCACGCCGAGGCGCAGACTGTTGATCGCATAGTCGATAGCGGGACGATTATTTTGGGCCACATCGAAGAAGAAAAAGGCGCCGGAAACGTCCTGCAGCTCAAATTTACCCTTTGCAAACGGGCCCTCGATGGAGCGCCGCGCGACCAGTTCCGGCTGCGGTTCGGGGGCGCCCGCCTGCACCGCGCTGGTGGCGAGGAAGAGGAGCGCGCAGAGAGTAAAAGCGGTCTTCATCTGCGCGCGATCAAACGCCAGCGGCGCCGGGTTGTCAAACACGCTCCGCTCCCGGCCCTGGGGAAGCAGATTAATCTCTGCCGACGTAATGGGTGCGGATGTATTCCGCGACCGCCTCATGCCAATCGCGCGGCGCACGATTCGTTAGGCGGGCCAGCTTTTCCGACCCGAGCACGGTGTAGACCGGACGCGCCGCGACGAAGTTTTTCATTTCGCCTAACGACGACGCGCCCACCGTCGTCGCCCGCATCGGCACGCCTTCGCGCCGGCAACAATCGAGCGCCCATTGCGCGTATTCCTGCCAACTGCAGGCGCCGCCATTCGCGAGATGGAGCAGCCCGCTGACGGCATCGTCATGCAACAGCGGGCGCAACATGGCCGCGATGTCGTGGGTGTAGGTCGGAGTGGAAAATTTATCCGCGACCGCGGAAACGTTTTCCTCCGTCCGGGCATTTTTCAGGATCGCATCGACGAAGCTCGGGCGGTCCGGCCCGAAGACCCACGAGACCCGCACCACCAACGCGCGTTCGTTGGCCGCGAGCACGAGTTCTTCGCCGGCGCGTTTCGATTCGCCGTAAACGCTGATGGGGTGCGCTGCATCCTCCTCCGTATACGGGGCCCGCTTTTCCCCATCGAAGACGTAGTCGGTGCTGAGATGAACAAAGCGAGCGCCCTTTTTCCGGCAGATCTCGGCCAGCACCGACGGTGCGGTGGCGTTGGACTGCATCGCCTCGGCGCGATGATCTTCGCAATAATCAACGTTCGTGAGGGCAGCCGCGTTGATCAGCACATTGAATTCGAGTTCGCAGACCCTCTCCGGCGCGGCCAGATCGAGCTGCGCGCGAGTGAAGCCCGTGACCGCAAACTCGCGCCCATATTCCCGCACCAACGCCGCGCCGAGCCGGCCGCCTGCCCCGACGACGACGATCTTCAGTTCCGCCCCCTCGTGTGCGTCGTGAGGTCGTCGGCCAGCGTAATCCAAGGCAGCCGGTCCTCGATCCAGATGTGATCGGCCGGCGTCACCGCACCCGGTTCGTCCAAGCTGCTGACGGTGACGTCCCATTCCGGCGTCTCCGGCGACAAGCGAAAGGTCAGCGTCGTTCCGCAGTCCGGACAAAACCCGCGCAGCCGCCCGGCAAAAGCGATCTCGCGCAGCTCGCCTTTGGTGAAGCGGAAGTCCTCTTTCCGAAACGAGCACCAGGTCACGAAAGCCGCGCCCGCGCTCCGCCGGCAATCTTCGCAATGACAATGCGTGACATAATAAGGCTCGCCGCACCCTTCGTAGCGGACCGCGCCGCAGAGACAGCCACCGGTCATGCCTAACGAATCCCGCTATCGCACTTCCACTGCACGCTTTTCATTTTGCCGGCCGCGACCTCGACTTCGAAAGGCCCGAAGGAGCCCATCGCACCGGACTCTTTTTTCATCACCGCGTAATGCCCCGGCCCTAACGAAACCGAGAAATGCCCTTCGGCATCGGTCCGGAACGAAGTCACGACGGTCTCGCCTTGTTTCACCACAAACTCGGCGTCCGGCAGCGGCTTCGCGTCCGCCGCCCCCTGCCGCGTGGGGCCGCCCATCACCGGGGAGATCAAGATCGAACCTTCGAGACCGGAAGCCTGCGCCAGCGCGAGGCCTGGCAGCGCCAAGAGGAAGATAAAAAAGATGGTTCGCATGAGGCCGGGAAGATCGCGCAAGCGGAGCGGGCGTGCCAGCAATTTACGCCTCAGCGCCTAACGGACGGCCCTTCCATTGCGCCCTCCGGCCGGATAGATGCCGGGCCAGGCCGAACCATTGAATCCCGACCAGCGCGACGATCCCCAGCGGATGCAGGACCACGCTCCTCCACGACTGCCGAAAGCGCCGCCGCGCCGTGATCCGCTGCTGCAACACCCCAAGCGCCGCCGTTAGAGCGAGAATAAACACCGCGCGCGAGGCGGAGAAGAGGAGAAGAAACGGAGCCACCTGGCCGAGCAGGAGCACGACCGTCACCGGCCCGATCAACCGCGGCGCGCCCAGGCCTTCGATCGTGTTTTTCGCCAGGCCCGCCCAGACTTCGCGATTCGTCCGATACATCCGGCAGCTCGCGATCTCGGTGGCGTCGAAGAGATCGGTGGCGAAGCCGTGTGCGCGAAAATTTTTCGGCAACGCGAGCCCGTCGTGCACCCGATCGCGGATCGCCGCATGACCGCCGCCCGCGCGATAAGCGGCGGCTTCGGCGACGAAGAGCTGGCCCACGCCGGTCCCGTAGGCCGGATGCCGCGAGGCACGCATCCGCGCGAGCGGGAGAAAGCCGAGGAGCACGAAATGAATAAGCGGAATGAGCAACTGTTCGGAAAAAGTCCCCGTAATTTGCCGGGGAACGCCGCTCGCCAACTGCGCGCCGGACACCTCCAGGAAAGCCGCCAGCCGCGGGGCCGCGCCCGGAGCGAGGCGCACATCCGCGTCCACAAAGATCAGAACCGGCTGGGAGGCGGCCTCCGCCAGTTGGGCGTTGGCGAAATTCTTTCCGCGCCAGCCGGGCGGGAGCGGCTGCCCGGCTACGAGCCGCGCCGCGGCGCTGTGCCGCACGATCTCCGCCGTCCGGTCGGTCGAGCCGTCATCGAGCACGAGCACCTCGGCGGCGCCGCTGCCTAACGACGCCTCGATCGCGGCGGCAATGTTGCGCTCTTCATCGCGCGCCGGGATGAGAACCGAGGCCGCCGCACCTGCAGACGATGGCGGCAGCCGCAGCACCGCAAGGTTGCGGGCGAAGAGCAGCGCCGGCCCGAGCGCGCAGAGCAACGAAACCGCCGCCAGCCAAATCATAAGCGCGAGTGTTCGCTCCGGAACCTTTGGCCGCGCCCGCGCGCGCGGGCCCAGCGCCAGAGATCGTAGGGCCAGTTCACGCCGGTCCTGCCCCGGAGCAAGATCTGCCACTCGTTAGGCTCCCGCCGTTGCGCGGCCGCCGCGAGCCGCGCCTGCGTCGGCCCGAGCTGATCGATTCCTTCCGCGCCGAAGGCCAGCAGCACCTCGGGTTTTCGCTCCTCCCAGAAAGTGTATTCCAGCGCCAGGGGAAGGAAGCGGACCTGCGGTAAACGAGCCACCAGATGTTCGATCCCCGGCGCGAACACGAGCGGCGCGCGCACATCGGCGAAGCGACCCTGCGGCGTGAGAAAAAGGGCGCTCCGCGGCTGTGCGAGGACGGCTTCGGCGGTCCGGAGAAATTGCGCGGCGCCGCGCGTGGTGCCGGTTTCCACAGGGAAAAACCCGAGACGTTTAAAAAAACCGTAACGCGCCAGGGCCGACGCCGCCATCGGACCGTAAGCCGCGTGCTCCGGGAAAAAAGTGCGCGCCACGAAAAGAAGAATCAGCGGATCCCACCAGGCTGCGTGATTGCTAAAAACGACGATCGGCTCGGTCGCGACGTGCGGCGGGCCGACCTCCGCGAGGAGCCGCACGGTGTGGAAATGCCGCCGCAGATAACCGGTCGCGTAACTCGCAAAAAAACGCCGCAGCGCTGGCGAAATTTTCGGTACAGAGCCCGCTGTTTTCACGCCGCGCGATCCTGATCGAGCGCGTCCGCCGCGATCCAGCCCGACATCAGCACCATCGGCATGCCTGGCCCCGGATGGGCCGCGCCGCCCGCGAGATAAAGTCCGCGCAGGTCGGGGCTGCGATTGTTAGGCTTGAACGCGCCGAAGAGTTTCCCGTGGCTCGCCAGCCCGTAGATCGCGCCGTCGAGCACGGCGTAACGATCGTGAATATCCTGCGGAGTGAGCGCGCTCTCGGTCAGGATCTGATCGTCGAGATCGAGGCCTGCGGTGCGCCGTAATTTTTCCAGGATCACCTGTCGATATTCCGGGAACATTTTTGTCCAATCCTGGCCGGGCCGCAGATACGGCGCATGGACCAAAACGTAGAGCGCCTCGCCGCCCGCGGGCGCGACTCCGGGGTCGGTCAGCGACGGCGCGCAGACGTAACACGTCGGGTCCGGCGCGGGCTCGCCGCGGCGGTAGATGAAATCGAATTCCTCACGCGGATCGCGCGAGAAAACGAAGTTGTGATGCTGCAACTGCGGCGGGCGTTTCTTAAGCCCGAGATAAAGCACCACGCCGGAACAGGCCGGCTCGTAGCCGCGGCGGCGTTCGAATTTTTTTACGCCGCCGAGCAACTCGCGATGCGTCCGGACCGCGTCGGAATTAGCCACGACGGCTTCCAGCCTAACGAACTCACCATTCTCCAATTCGACCCCGTTGATCCCGCCGCGCGCGGTCGCGATCTGGCGCACGCCGCAGCCGGTCCGCAGTTCCACGCCCAGTTCCTCCGCGAGTCTGGCGAGCGCGCGCGGGATTTGGTTGGTGCCGCCGCGCGGATACCAGATGCCTTCGTCGGTCTGCATGTGCGCGATGCCGCAGAGCACCGCGGGCGACTGATCGGGCGCCGAGCCGACGTATTGGGTGAAGTGATCGACCATCTGCGCGACGCGCTCATCGGGCACGAATTTCCGCACGGTCGCGGCCACGCTCCGGCCCATGCGCATCGCGAGCACGTCGCCGAGCGTGCCGGCTTGGGCCATGTTGCCGGCGTTGAACATGTCGCGCAGACCGCCGACCGGCCGGTAGAAAAACCAGTTACGCGAGATGCGATGGAGGCGCTCCGAGAGCGCGAGAAATTTCTCGTAACCGGCCACCGAATCGGGCGCGAACGCGGCCAGGGTGGCGCGCATTTTCACCGGATCGGAGTGCAGGTCGAGCACGCTGCCGTCCTCGAAAAACGAGCGCCATTGCGGATCGAGCCTAACGAGATCGAGCTCATCATCGAGGTCTCGACCGGCCTCGGCAAAAATCCGGCGCAAGACCGACGGCACGGTCAGAATGGTCGGCCCCATGTCGAAGCGATAACCGTCCTGCTCGAGCAGCGCAGCCTTGCCGCCAAGCCAATCGTTGCGCTCGAAGAGCACGACGGAATGGCCGCGCGCCGCGAGGGTGCAGGCCGCCGCGAGTCCGCCAAGTCCGCCGCCGATGACACCGATTTGCTTCATCGATTTCTCGCCGCCTCCAGCAGCGCGCGCAGGTTGCCCCAGCGTTTCGTCCCGTCGCCGTAGGCGGCGCGGATGTAGGCCGCGAAAAGTTTTTCGTCGTTAGGCTGAGCCGGTTCCAGGTGCGGAAGCTTGCGCCCGCGCCGGATCGCGACCACGTGCGGATAAGTCATCTCGAGCAAACCTTCCGCGCCGCGGGTCGAGCCGAACCCGCTCGCGCGCACCCCCCCGAAAGGAAAGCGCGGGTCGGCCGTAGGGACGATGAGATCGTTGATCGTGACGAAGCCGGTGGGCAACTGGCTCGCCAAAGCCCGGGCCGCTTTTTCATCCGCGGAAAAAATAGCCGCGCCGAGACCGTGTTCCGCTTCCTGCGCCATGACGAGCGCGTCCGCGTCGGAAGCAAAGGCGCGCACCGGTCCCACTAAATCGCCCAAGCGCGAGGCGACGGCCTGGTGGGCAAAAATTGTCTGCGGCGCCATGCAGGTTTCGCCGGCGTTGAGGCGGCGGCCAAAAGCGATTGCCTGCGCGGCCCGCTCGAGATCGGCATCCTGCCTAACGAACACGGAATCCGCGCCGGAAAGCTCCAAAATGCCGGGAGTGTTTCGCTCCGCCATCAGGGCGAGCAGGCTGCGGCCGTTCTCGGATGAGCCAGTAAAAACCACCTTGTCCACGCCCGCACGGACCGCGGCGCGCGCGGACTCCGGCGACTCCTCGAGCAGCTGCACCAGACCACTCGTGAGGCGAAGTCGATCGACCAGCCAGCGGAGCGGGGCGCTGCCTTTCTCCGCTGGTTTCAGGAGCACGGCGTTGCCGGCGACCACGGCCTGGAGGAGCTGCACCGCAGGGAGAAAGAGAG
Organism: Chthoniobacterales bacterium; assembly: GCA_038240025.1. Classification (GTDB taxonomy): domain Bacteria; phylum Verrucomicrobiota; class Verrucomicrobiia; order Chthoniobacterales; family UBA10450; genus Palsa-1392. Next base: position 27,643 of record JBBSED010000038.1, on the reverse strand, counting down.
GGTAGTTTCCCGGTCCGACGATGAGCACGATCCCAAACGGCTTCCGCTCGATCGTGAAGGAACTCCCGCGCAACCAGAGCGGCCGGCCGCGCCCACCGAAATATTTCGTGCGCAGAATCCAGCGCGCCTGCTTTTCCAAAAAACGGCAGGCATCGAGCAGCGGGATGACCTCCGAGACCAGTTTCTCGGCGACCGGGCGTTCGTTAGGCGCGGCGGCCAGCTTCGCCAAGGTGATCGCTTCCGCAGCCAGGGCGCGGCGGACCTGAGACACAAAATCGAGCCGGCGCCGCAACGGACGCTGCGCCCAATCCCTTTGCGCCGCGCGCGCGGCCTCGATCTGATCCTTCACGCCAGCACTTCCTCCATCGCCGGCTGCACGGCCCGCGATGGTGCGACCCCCAAATCTTCGAGCAACAACCGCGAGCTGATTCGCGCCGACTCGAAGATCACCGGCAGCCCGCTTCCCGGATGCGTCCCGCCGCCGACCAGGTAAACGCCGTCCACATCTTCGAACCGGTTATGCGGGCGCAGGTGGAGGAGCTGCGGCAGGCTGTGCGCGAGATTGAAGGTCGCGCCGAGATGGATCTCGTGCTGCTGATCCCAGTCGTTAGGCGTGAGCACCCGCTCGAAACGGATCCGTTTTTCCAAGCCGGTGAATCCGGCCTTCGCAGCCTGCTCCAAGACCCGCGCGCGGAAGCCGTCCCGCTCCTTCGTCCAGTCGACATTCGAGTGCTGGTGCGTCACCGGCGCGAGCAGATAAATCGTGCTCATCCCCGCGGGCGCGAGCGTCGAATCGGTCACGGACGCGTTCTGGATGTAGAACGACGGATCGCGCGAGAGCACATGGCGGTTTTCGATTTCGTCGAGGTTCCGCGCGTAGTCGGCGGAGACATAAATGTTGTGGTGCGGGAGATCGTAGCGCCCTTCGATCCCGAGGTAGAGCATGAAGGTGGAACAGGAGAATTTCTTCGTGGCCATCTTTCGCTCGTTCCAGCGCTTCAGCTTTTCGTTAGGGAAAAGCCGGGTCATGGCGCGCGCGAAATCGGCGTTGAGCACGACCGCGTCCGCTTCGTAAACGCCGCGATTGGTCCGCACGCCGGTGGCACGTCTGCCTTCCATGAGCACTTCCTCGACCGGCTCGTCGAGCTGGATTTCCACCCCGAGCCGGCGCGCAACCCGGGCGAGCGCGGTGGTGATCGCCCCGCAGCCGCCCACCGGATGGAAGACTCCGTATTCGTACTCGAGGAACGAGAGAATGGAGAAGAGGCTCGGGCAGCGAAAGGGCGACATCCCGAGGTATTTCGACTGAAAGGAAAAGGCGAGCCGGATGCGCTCGTCGGCGAAGAAGCGCTTGAGATAAGTGTCGATCGATTGATGCGGGCGGAGCATCGGGAGGAGCTTGAGTAGGCGGGCATTCAGGACCGAGGTCCAACCGGGGAAAGCGTTCTCGAGGCAGGGCGCCATGAGCGCGAGCTTGCGTCGGTTTTCGTCGAGGAAGCGGGCAAAACCGGGGGCGTCGGCAGGCGCGAGGGCGCCGATCTGCCGTTCCATTTCCGCGCGTTCGGGCGTGCAATCGAGCTGTCCGCCCGCGCCAAAGATCAGGCGATACTGCGGATCGAGCCGGACCATTTCCACCTCGGCCGCCAGCGAGGTGCCGGCGGTGCGCAGGATCTCGTCGAGCACGCGTGGATAGAGGAAAAAGGTCGGACCGAGATCGAACTTGAACCCTTCCGCCTCGATCGTGGAAGTGCGCCCGCCGACGAGCGGATGCCTTTCGATGATTCTGACCCGCGCCCCCGCCGCGGCGAGCAGAATCGCGGAAGCGAGACCACCAGGACCGGCGCCGACGACCACGACTTCGCGGGTCGCGGCACGGCGCGGAGGGTCGGTTTTGAGGACAGGAGCCATTGTTCCTACTTCGTTGCAGCGGCCATCTCGGATTCATTCCCACGCCAAAAATCGCCGATGCCGATCGGGTCGAGAGAGGTGTCAATCATCAGCGCTTCCCGCCGCGGGAACCGCAGACACAGTAGGGCGTTAGCGCTTCTTTGCGCTCCCTTTCCGCGCGGCAGATTCGGGCCGGGCCGCGACGATCTCGCGGATCATCGGGCCGAAGCGTTCTTTTAGGGAGAGCGCGTTCCAACCGCCTCTTCCGCGGCAAGCTTCCGCGCCAGCGCGACGTTCTCCAGGTTCACCCATATCCCCATGTCGGGATCGTGGGCGAGAAAGGCGAAGCGCGCATAGGCGTTCTGCAGCCAGCGCGATTCGGGATGCTGCGCGATCAAATGGGTGAAGCCGGAGGCCATCGTCTCCCACGACGCCGCCGTGCTCTCGAAGAGATTGTGATAATTCACGCTCACCGACCAGGCGATCCGGGTGTAGAGTCCGTCGCCGGCTCCGCCCGCGCCCCGCACCTTAACGGCCGCTTCCGCCCCGGTCAGGCGCGGCGCGGCGCGCAGGTTTCCACTCGTTAGGCAAAGAAGCGCGGCGGCGAGAAACGGGAAAGTGGTCTTCATCAATCGAGGGCGCGCGAGTATCGCCGAGGAGCGGCCGACACGCTATGCTCCGGTCCATGAGTGACTCGAATTTCCTCCGCGGCGCGCGCGTTTATCTTTCCGGCCCGATGGATTTTGTCGCTTCGCGCGCCGACGAGAAAAAGCTCGGCTGGCGCAACCGGATCGGCGACTACCTGCGGGCGCAGGGCGCGATCGTCTTCGACCCCTGGTTCAAGCCGGGTGTGCGCGGCGCCCATCAATACGGACTTGAGGACATCAACACGATCGATGTGCGCGATGAGTGGACCTTCGAGCAGGGCCAGGTCGGCGACGAGAAACGCTCGCAGTGCGCGGAGCAGTTCTGGGAAACGCTCCACATCGACCTGCGGATGGTCGACACCAGCGACTTCACCATCGCCTATGTGCCGACGAATATTTACAGCGTCGGCACCGTCCACGAGATCGTGCTCTCGCGACTGCAATGGAAGCCGGTGCTTTTCGTTAGTCCGCCGGTCGCCTTCCCCGCGCTCGATTTACTTCGCGCCCATCTCGAGCAGCGCAAGGACACCCAAGCGCTTCAGCTGCTCGATAGCCTCAGCTCGGAGGTGCCGATCAAGCCGAACCCGCGCGGCATTCCGAGCCTTTGGTACATGCCGCTGGTCGGGAGCAGCAATTTTTTCGACGGCTTCGGGTTCGCGGAATACCGGCAGCAATATGACTGGGCAGAGATCCCGATGGACCTGCGGGAGAAAGAGCAGCCGCCGCAAAATCCGCTCCTGCCGTTCCTCGAGCAGCTGACGAAACAGCTCCCGCGCCGCTGGGATAACCGACTGAAAAAATACGTGCCGAACGACGACTGGCTCCTCTGGGATCTGGACGAAGCGCAGCGCGGCGAAAGCGTGCATGACGCGCACGAAAGCTGATTGGAACGCTACGATGTCATCGTGATCGGCGGCGGCGCCGCCGGGCTGCTGTGCGCCTTCACCGCCGCCCGGCGCGGCCGGCGGGTCGCGCTCCTCGAGCGGAACGCGCGGGTCGGCTTGAAGATCGCGATCTCGGGCGGCGGCCGTTGCAATTTCACCAACCTCGGCGCGGCGCCGGAAAATTATCTCTCGCAGAATCCGCGCTTCTGCACTTCGGCGCTGGCCCGCTACACGCCGGAAGATTTCATCGCGCTGGTCGAGAAACACCGGATCTCTTACCACGAAAAAAAACTCGGCCAGCTCTTCTGCGACCAGAGTTCGCGCCAGATCATCGAGCTGCTGCTCGCGGAATGCGCAATCGCCGGCGTGGAGGTGCGCTGCGCCTGCCGGATCGCGTCGGTGGAGCAGGCGGACGGCTTTTCGTTAGGCACGAATCGTGGCCCGCTCGCGGCGGAGGCGCTCGTGGTCGCGACCGGGGGGCTTTCGTTTCCGAAACTGGGCGCGACTGATTTCGGCTATCGCCTGGCGGAGCAATTCGGCCTAAGCCTAACGACCACCCGACCCGGGCTCGTCCCGCTCACGCTGCCGGAGCGGGAAGGTTTTGCGGAGCTGAGCGGCCTCGCGCTCCCGGTGCGAGCGGAGGCGGGCGGCGCGGCATTCGCCGAAGCGATGCTCTTCACCCATCGCGGCCTGAGCGGGCCCGCTATATTACAGGCATCTTCCTTCTGGCAGGCCGGCGAAGAAGTGCTGCTCGACCTCTTGCCTAACGAACCCGGCGACGACTGGCTCGGCCTGCGGAACTCCGCCGCGACCGCGCAGCAGGTGCTCGAGCGCCACTGGCCGGCGCGTTTCGCGGCCGCCTGGTGCGAGCGCCACGCTTCTCCCAAACCGCTCGCGCAACTCCGCCGCACCGAGCTCGAACGGATCGCGCTAACGGTCCACCGCTGGCCGATCCGGCCTCACGACACCGAAGGTTATCCGAAGGCGGAGGTGACGGTCGGCGGCGTGGACACGCGCGAGCTCTCCTCGAAAACCATGGAAGCGCGAAAGGTGCCCGGGCTCTACTTTATCGGTGAGGTGGTGGACGTGACCGGCTGGCTCGGCGGCTACAATTTCCAGTGGGCCTGGGCGAGCGGCGCTGCGGCGGGTGGAGTCGCCTAACGAGTCCGGATTTGTCAGCGCGCGCGCGCCGGAAGAACTTGGCCGGAGCCATGGAAGAGAAGATCGCGGAAAATCTCGAGCGAGTGCGCGCTGAAATGGTCGCCGCCTGCGGGCGGGCGGGGCGGGCGCTCGACGAAGTGGAGCTCGTGGCGGTCTCCAAAAAGCAGGCGGTCGAGAAAATCAGCGCAGCCGAAGCGGCCGGTCAGCTCCTCTTCGGCGAGAGCCGGGTGCAGGAGGCGCGCGCGAAAATGCCGCTCTGCTCTTCGCGGCTGCGCTGGCATTTCATCGGTCACCTGCAGAAGAATAAAATCCGGCACGCCCTGCCGCTCTTCGAGCTTTTTCATGGGATCGATGCGCTCGCGCTCGCGCAGGAGATGGAGCGGATCGCGGCGGAGGAAGGGCTGCGGCCGCGGCTGCTGCTGGAGGTGAATGTCGCCGGCGAAGCGAGCAAGCACGGCTTCGCGCCAGAGGCGTTGCGGCGCGACCTCGAGGCGCTACTGTCGTTAGGCTGCCTCACCATCGAGGGCCTGATGACGATCCCGCCTTTTGCGCCGGAAGCGGAAGCTTCGCGGAAATATTTCGTCGCGCTGCGCGCACTGCGGGCCGAACTCGAGCGGGAGTTCGCGGTGAAATTGCCGGCGCTCTCGATGGGAATGAGCGGCGATTTCGCGGTCGCGATCGAGGAAGGCGCCACCATGGTGCGCGTCGGCACCGCGATTTTCGGCGATCGTTAGGCGCGCGGTTTACTCTTCCGGGGAGGATTGCCTCGCGCAGTTTGCATGTTTAGCTTTTCCACCGATGCGTCTGGCCCCGGAAAATATCGAGCAGATCGGCTCGGAACTCGCGATCCAGTGGAACGACCAAAGCGAGACGTTCCTCCCGCTCCGCCTGATGCGCGGCGCCTGCCCCTGCGCCGCCTGCGGCGGCGAGCCCGATGTGATGGGCACCCTTGTCCGGCCGGAAGTGCACTACACGCCGCAAAGTTTCGAATTGAAAGGCTGGCAAATGGTCGGCGGCTACGCCCTCCAGCCAACCTGGGGCGACGGTCATAGCAGCGGGATTTATTCCTACCAATATCTCCGCCGGCTCGACCCGGCCCGAGCCGCCTAACGATGAGCCGCGGACTGAAAATCGGGCTCCTCCTCTTCTTCGTCGCGCTCTGCGGCGCGGCTCTGCTCGCCACCTGGCAGGTGCGGGAACGAGCCCGGCCACCGCAGGCGAAAGAGCTTTTCTCGGTCGTGAACCGGCAGCTTTCCGAATTTCGCGCGGCGAACTTTATGAGCGCTTACCGGCACTCGGCCTTGGTCGTGCAGGAGAAGTTTTCCCTCGGGCAATTCGAGGAGATGGTGCGCCGCGATTACGCTTCGATGACGCAGGCGGGGAACGTCGAATTTGGAGAGGTGCACGTGGTCGGCCGGTCTGCCCTGGTGCAGGTGTTCCTGGTCGCGCCCGACGGCGCGGTCCGCGGTTTTCTCTACAGCTTCACCGCGGAAGCGGATGGCTGGAAGATCGACGGCGTCCAGCCCCTCGGGATCCCGGAACGCCGGCTGCCCGGCCTGCACGTCTAGGCCGCCTAACGAGTCGGCGCGGTGACGCGCAACAGTTCGGTGCGCTCCGCCCGCGGCTCCAGTTCTCCTCTTTCGCAGCCCGCGGGGACGAGGAAAAAATCTCCGGCTTTCAGTTCGGTCCCGCCGAGCGCCGCCGCGCCCTGGAGGCAAACGAAGAGCGCGGCCGAAGCGCGCTCGAGGGCGCGCCGCGGCTTCGGCAGCGGCCATTTCTCCACCGTAAATTCCGGTGCGCGCACCAGCAGTTCGCCCTCCGGCTGAATTTTCCCCGGCTCGGAGTCCGCGAAATCGATCGAGCGCAGCGCCTCCTCGAGATGGAGCGCACGCTGCTCGCCATCGTCTCCGACGCGATCCCAATCGAAGACCCGGTAGGTGGTATCGCTGTTTTGCTGGATCTCCACGATCAGCACCCCCGCGCCGAGGGCATGCATCCGGCCGCTCGGGAGAAAAATGGCGTCGCCCGCCCGCACCGGGATGCGATGCGCACAGTCGGCCACCGTCCCCTGGCGCAGGGCGCGCGCGAAATCTTCCCGCGTCACGCCGGCCCGCAGGCCGAGAAAAATTTCTGCGCCCGGCTCGGCCGCGACCACGAACCAGAGTTCGGTCTTCGGTTCGCCCCCAAGCGAAGGCGCGACCGCGGCCGGCGGATGGACCTGGAGCGAAAGGCGATCGTGCGCGTCGAGCAGTTTGGCGAGAATTGGGAACCTCGCGCCGTCGCCGAAGTCGTCGCCGAAAATTTCGCGGCGATGCTGGGTCCATAAGTCGTGCAGGGTGCGGCCCCGCCACGTCCCTTGCCTAACGATGCTCTGCGCCTCGGACCGGTCGACGATTTCCCATGATTCACCGATGCGTTTTCCGGCCGGTAAGTTTTTCCCGACGGCGCTTTCCAGGCCTCGGCCGCCCCAGACGCGCTCCTGGAAAATCGGCTCGAAGAGCAGCGGTGCCGGATTCGTGGGGTCCATTTCCGCCGCGAGACTAGCGCGAGCCGCGGCGGTTGTCAGACTCTCCCTGCGGCTTAGAATGCGCGCTTGAAATTTTCCGCAATCGTCAAGGCCTGGGGTCCGGTGCTCTGCTGGATGGCGCTGATGTTTTTCGGCTCGACGGACATGATGTCGGCCGAGCACACCTCGCGCTTCCTCACGCCGTTCCTGCGCTGGCTCAATCCCGAGATTTCCTGGCGCGCGATCGCGCAGGTGCATTTCTTCGTGCGGAAAGCGGCCCACGTGACGGAATACGCGATTCTCACCGGGTTGCTCTTCCGCGCCTTGCGCTGGTCGATCAACGGTCTCTGGCGACGCGGCCTGCTCGCCCTCATCCCCGCGCTGCTCTATGCGCCGCTGGATGAATTTCACCAGTCGTTCGTCCCGTCGCGCACTTCCTCGGCCCGGGATGTATTGATCGATTACTGCGGCGCGATCCTGGGAATTTTGCTCGCTCGTCTGCTGCATCTCGCGCTCGCGCAACGGGAACGCGAGCCGGCGCTCGCAGGTCTGCCCGAAGTGCCGCCGACGCCTTGACCAAGCCGTCATCCCCCTTCACTATTCCCTTCCCTCGGCGCCCCGGCGTTTCCCGGGCCTGTAGCTCAGCTGGTTAGAGCATGCGCTTGATAAGCGCAGGGTCACTGGTTCGAATCCAGTCAGGCCCACGGGCGCGCGGGGCGATTTCCCTCCCCGAAGTCCCGTGTATGGTGTCGGACTCGCCGTGAAATCTTCTCTCGCTCTCGCCGCCCTGCTTTCCTTTTCGATTTCAACTTTGCGGGCGGCGGAGATGGCGCTGGCGGCTTCGCCCACGCCCGCCGCGGTGACGATTCCGCCGATCGATTTTCAACACGAGACGCTGCCTAACGGATTGGAAGTTTACAGCGTGGAAGATCACGCCAGCCCGACCGTGGCGGTGCAGGTCTGGTATCACGTCGGCGCAAAGGATGACCCGGCCGGGCGGAGCGGCTTCGCGCACCTTTTCGAGCACATGATGTTCAAGGGCAACGAGCACCTGACGCCAGACGCGTTCGATGACCTGACGGAAAATATCGGCGGCGAGAACAATGCCTACACCGCCGAAGACGTGACCGTTTACCACGAGGTCGTGCCCTCAAATTATCTCCACCCCATCATCTGGGCAGAAGCAGAGCGGATGTCGGCGCTGGCCCTAAACGACGCGAACTTTTCCTCCGAGCGCGATGTGGTGAAAGAGGAATACCGGCAGCGGATCTCGGCTAATCCGTATGGGGAATTCTATCTCGATACGATCAAGAAATCGTTCGCGGTCCACCCCTACAAACGACCGGGAATCGGGAGCATTGCTGAGCTCGACGCTTCCAAGTTGCCCGAGGTAAAAGCGTTTCACGCGACCTTTTACCGGCCGGATAACGCGACCCTCGTGGTGGTCGGGGATTTCAAGCCTAACGAGTTGCACGACTGGATCGGGAAGTATTTCGGGGCGGTGAAAAAGCCGGAGGAGAAAATTCCGCGGGTGACCGCGCAGGAGCCGCCCCGGACCGCGGACCAGAAGCTGGTCGAGTACAGCCCGAAGGCGCCGCTGCCGGCGGTCGCGGTGACTTATCTCGCGCCTTCGATCCGGGCGGGAGACGCGCCGGCGTTGCAGTTGGCGGATGAAATTTTATCCGGCGGCGACTCTTCGCGGCTCTATCAGGCGCTGGTCTACGAGCAGCAGATCGCGCAACGCGTAACCTTCGAATCCGACCTGAAGGAAGACCTCGGCCTGCTCACCATCCGGATGATCCTGGCAAGTGGAAAAGCACCGGCTGCGGCCGAGAAAGCACTCGACGAACAGATCGATAAGGTCCTGAAAAGCGGCGTGACGGAGGCGGAGTTGGCCAAAGCGAAAAACCGTTTCCTCACCGGCAAACTGCTCGAGCTCGAAACGAACAACGGCAAAGCCGGCGCGCTCGGGGAAGCCGCGGTCATCTATGCCGATCCGCAACATGTGAACACCGGACTCGCGAAGCTCCAGGCCGTCACCACCGACCAGGTGAAAGAGGCGCTCTCGCGCTACATCACCGGAAAGAAAAAAGTGCTGATCGAATATCTGCCGGAAGCGATGAAAGCCGGCGCGCCAGCGCCGAAGGAGGTGAAATCCTAATGAAAAGATGGAGCGCAATTCTCACCCTGGTTTTTTGCCTAACGACGACCGGTTCCCTCTGGGCGATCGGCGGCGTCGATCAGCCGCCGGCGCCTTCCGCTCCGCGGGAGGGAAAATTTGCCGAGCCGCAGGAGACCACTCTCGCCAACGGCTTGCGCGTGATCGTGGCTGAGCGTCCGCAACTGCCGCTGCTCGCCGCGAGCGTGATCATCCGCCACGGCGCGGAGGCCGACGCGCCGGATCGCGCCGGGACCGCAAGCATGGCCGGCGATCTCCTGACCAAGGGCACCGCGACGATGTCGGCGCCGGAGATCGCGAACGCGATTGAGTCGTTAGGCGGCTCGATCGATTCCGGCGCGGGCTGGGACCAATCGGCCGCCAGTCTGGTCGTGATGTCGAACCAGGCGGAGACCGCGCTGAAGATTCTCGCCGATGTGGTGTTGCATCCGGCTTTTAAACAGGAGGAAATCGATCGGTTAAAAAACCAGCGGCTCGACGGTTTGCGGGTGGCTTTGCAACAGCCGGGATCGCTGGCGCGGTTCGTGACCGAGCGGGTGATCTTCGGAAGCGGCGACTATGGGCACGCGGCGGGCGGCACGATGGAGACGGTGCAGGCAATCGGGCGCGACGACATCGTTCATCTCTATCAGCAGAGTCATCAACCGCAGGACGCGGTCTTCATCCTGGTGGGCGACATCACCCTGGCGCAGGCCAAAGCGGAAGCGCAGAAACTTTTCGGCGATTGGAAAGCGACCCCGCCGCCTAACGACAAGGAGTCGAAGGACGAGAATAAGTGGAAACCGGAAACGCTGGTGGTCGATATGCCGGAAGCGGGGCAGGCGGCGGTGATCCTGGCGAAGCCGGCCATCCGCCGGGATTCGTTCAATTATTATTCGGCGATGGTGGCGAATGCGGCGCTTGGAAACGGGTTTGTCTCGCGGCTGAACCGCGAGATCCGGATCAAGCGCGGGCTGAGCTACGGAGCCAGCAGTTCGATCGACGCCCGCCGCGACGGCGGGGCTTTTACCGCGAGCGCGCAGACGAAAAATCAATCCGCCGCCGAGGTGGCAAAGCTTATGGCCGCGGAGTTGGACAAGCTGGTCACGAGCCCGGTGCAAGGGGACGAACTAAAGTCGCGCCAAGCCGTTCTCACCGGACGCTACGCGCGCAATCTCGAGACGAACCAGGGCTTCGCCGGGCAGATCGCCGATCTCGCGATCTACCAGCTGCCGCTCGACACGCTGGATAAATTCATCCCGTCGATCAACGCCGTGACTTCAGCGGATGTGACCGCGTTCGCGAAGAGCGACCTCGCCACCGCCGCGAGCACGGTGATTGTGGGCAAAGGTTCAGAGTTTCTCGAGCCGCTAAAAAAGGACGCACCCAAGACCCGCGTGATCGAGCAGAAGAATCTCGATCTCAATCGCGCGGACCTGACGAAGGCGAAGTAACCGCGGCGTCGCGCCGGCGGTCGGCATAGAGCTCGCTCCAGCGGCTCTGATTCATCGCGCACATCGGGACGGCTTCCCATTCGTTCGTCGCGCGATTTCTGACCGCGCCTTTGAAGACGCAGGAATCCAGTCGCGCCTGCACCACAGGATCGTTAGGCGCGTTCGCAACCTGCGCGGCGTCCATGAAATTATGGGTGCCGATGTTGATGGTGTGCGCGCGGCCTTGGAGCGCTGCCCACGCGAATTCGCGCGGGAGCGCGCCGGAAAGCAGCAGCTTCGCCACTCGACCTAGGATGCGGCCCGCCAGCCGAGGGTGCTGCGCGAAGGCACCCGCCACGCGGTAGCCGATGAGCGAGCCGCTCTTGGCGTCGCCGTCGGTCGTCATGGTGGAAATCGCCCCGAGCTTTGCCAGGACTTCGGCAAACAGATCGCGGGTTTTTGTGTCCGGCGGGAGCAGCGGGAAGAAACGCCCGCTGCCCTCGGCGACGAGCAGGCTGGCGCCTTGATTGCAATCGGGGTGGCCGCCGAGATAAGCGCTGCCATCGAGCGTGAGGCCGATGCCGCGACAGAGTTCCCGCCAGACGGTCGCGGGCGTGACGGGGTGCTCGGAAAAAATGGTGCGGCCCGTGTTGGCCTCGGGTTGGAAGCTGAGAATGCGCCAGATTTTCGAGCGCCGCGGGTCGGCCAGGAACCAGCGCACGACCTCGGCGACGGAATCGATGTTGCGCTCAGTGACGGTGCAGTTGTGCGCCAGCTCGAAGGGCAGACCCGTGCGTTGGCGCAGGTCGAGCGCGAGCTGGGTGAAAGCTTCCCGCAACGGATGCAGGTCGGCTTCACTCGTTAGGCGATTGATCGGATAACCGGCGCGCCCGGCCTGGGTCATGTCGATGTGCACGGCCATCTGCCGTAGGCCGCCAGTGATGGCGAGTCGCTCGAGGAACTCGGGATGTTCGAGCAGGGTTTGGCCATGCGTCATTAACATCGGCACCAGCCCGGCCTCGACCGCATAACGCACAACCGCGATCAGCTCGTCCTGCCGGCCGCTCCGCCAGTAGGCATCGGCGACATCGCCGCCGGTGATCTGCAAACCGGCGCCGGGTCCTTGGAAGCGGCGATTGGCATCTATCTGTTCCTTCATCTGGGCAAACGAAGGAATCGGGATTTCGTTTGCTTCTTTCGGCAGGTAACAATGGGTACAGCGGAATGAACAATAGCTCGCGCCGGTAGTGAATCCGCAATGCGTCAGATGTCGGCCGGCCAGTTGATTCGGGGTTTGCAGCTCGCGCGGCAGCGCTTCCCAGCGGGCACGGAGTAGTCGCTGCTTCTCCGGGTTCAGCGGATGACGGAAGGCCCGCCAGCGGCGCTGCCAGAGCTCGGTGGATGCCATGAAGAAAGGAGCCGCGAGACGGGAAACAATTCCCACCCAAGCAGGAAAGAGGGAATGGAGGCAAGGGGATTCGAACCCCTGACATCCAGCTTGCAAAATTGGCTATCTGCCAAGGTATTGTCACACGATTAGTGTCACACTTCGAATCGCCACGCTTACTTGCTTCTCGTGCACAGACGGTTCCACCCGTCTTCTGTGGGAGGTGGTTCTTTCGGAAACAGGTCTGTCACATTTACCCTGAGGGCTTTCGCAAGCTGCAGCAGTTCATAGTCGACGACGCACCGTAGACGTGATTCGATTTTCGACACCGCAACACGGTCGGCGTTCCATCCGGCGATCTGGAGTCGCGCGGCGAGGTCGCGCTGCCGTAGGCCTTGTTTCCAACGCAGCAGCCGGACTCGACCTCCCACGACATTTTTCACATTCGGAACCTGCTCTAGGGGTTTGGTCGCTTGATCAAAGATCGATCCCTCATATGGAAGTCACGCCTATTGACTGTTAAGAGGTCGGAGCTGCGCAGAAACATCTTTCTTGTGGCGCTTCTGGAAATCTCCACAGTCAGATCAACTAAATACTGGAAGTGAGGATTTATCCAAGTTTCGTTCATGTGAAAATGCGTGCTCAGGCCTGCGCCAGACTGGACCAGAACTTTCCTTAGAGTTCGCGCAGATTCGAGGCTTCTATTCGGCCGAAGCTTTTTAGTAGAGGATACGTTAGAAGTCCGGCAAAGGACGCGCTCACGAGCAACTGACTTTACCGGTCAGCTTGGGGCTATCCGAGATTTCGCGCATTGGTTCCGGGCAAATGCGTAGCCCCGCTTCGGTGAGCAGAGGAAGTTGGCCGATGTCGCCGCAGGTGCGTAAAAGGACTGGGATTGTCCGCCCAGCTCACAGGCGCGGAGACGCAAGATTAGGCTGCTCTGGGCGGCAGAATGGCGGGAAAATTATTCATGACACCTGATATCCGGCGCATCCTGACGATTAATGCCGGCTCATCGAGCATCAAGTTCGCGCTCTTCGAGGGTGGCGAGACCATCCGGCGGGTTCTGAATGGCAAAATCGAAGGGATCGGTTTTCAAGAAGGGCGGTTCGCGGTCAAAAGTTTGAATCAGGGCGAGAACGCCTCGCGGCCGTTGGTGGCACGGGATCACACGGTGGCGATTGTCGTCGTGATGGATTGGGTGCAGGAGCGGATGGAAACGAGCGGACTCGCGGCCGTCGGCCATCGAGTCGTGCACGGCGGACCGAATTACTGGGAACCGCAGCGGATCACGCCGGAGGTGATCGGCGCCTTGAAGGAACTCAGTCCTTTCGATCCCGAACATATGCCGCAGGAGATTGGCCTGATCGAAGCCTTTCGTCGCCGTTTTCCGGATTTGCCGCAGGTCGCTTGTTTTGACACGGCATTCCACCACGAGCTGCCCCGCGTGGCGCGTTTGCTCCCGATTCCGCGGCGCTATGAGGCGAAGGGCGTTCGACGTTATGGCTTTCACGGGCTGTCTTACTCCTACTTGATGGAAGAACTCGCGCGGCTGTCCGCAGGGAAGACGGAGGGACGGACCATTCTTGCTCACCTCGGCAACGGCGCGAGCCTGGCCGCGGTGCGCGATGGCCGCTCCATCGACACCAGTATGGCCTTCACGCCCGCCGCCGGTCTGCCTATGAGTACTCGCGCGGGCGATCTCGATCCCGGGCTGGTTTGGTATCTGGCGCGGACTGAAAACATGATGCCGCGCGAGTTCAATGAAATGGTGAATCGCGAATCAGGCTTGCTTGGCATGTCCGAAACCAGTGCCGATCTGCGGGAGTTACTCGACCGAGAGGCGGAAGACTCAAGGGCCGCCGAGGCGATCGCGCTTTTTTGTTATCAGGTGAAAAAATGGATCGGAGCCTTTGCTGCCGCGCTCGGCGGTTTGGACACCATCGTCTTTAGTGGCGGCATCGGCGAAAACGCGCCTCTGATTCGGTCGCGAATTTGCGAGGGACTAGGCTTTCTCGGCATTTCCCTTGATGCAGAACGAAATGAAGGCAACGCGCCGGTTATCTCGAAAGAACAGAGTGCGGTAACAGTGCGGGTTATTCCAACAGATGAAGAAGTGATGATCGCAAAATCCGTCCGTGCCGTGATCGATCGGCCACCAAACAAATGAATAGTGACAATGCCATCGACATCCTGCTGTGGGTCTGGTTTGCGCTGACCTTTCTTTCGACCGCCTATGTGGCGTACGACCTCTTTGCGCGAACGCCGGCGATGAAGATAATGAAGTGGGGTTGGATCTTCGTGACGCTTTACACCGGGCCTGTCGGGTTCGTCGTTTACTGGCTCTCCTGTCGCGAGCCTGGGAAAACAACGCACGAGAAATTTATCGCGCCGTTGTGGAAGCAATCCGTCGGGTCGACCATCCATTGTCTGGCTGGCGACGCGACTGGAATCATTGTCGCTGCCGCGATCACCAGTTTTCTCGGGCTGCCGATGGGCATCGATTTGGTGGTCGAGTATTTGGCCGGCTTTGGCTTCGGGCTGCTGATTTTTCAGGCTCTTTTCATGAGAGTCATGCTTGGTGGCAGTTACTGGCAGGCGGTGAAGAAGGTATTTTTCCCGGAGTGGGTTTCCATGAATGCGGTGATGGCGGGAATGATTCCGGTCATGGTTATCCTGATGACTCGCGACATGCAGGCGATGGAACCGACCGGCGCACGCTTTTGGGGGATCATGTCGCTGGCCTCACTCGTTGGCGCTGTCATTGCCTATCCGGTCAATTGGTGGCTGGTCAAGAGTCACCTCAAACATGGAATGGGAACTGAACGGGTGCTCGGTAAAGGAGGCGAAAAGGTGGCGCCTTTGCACCCTGAGATGAAAACAATGGAAAATAGCGCCCACGAAATAGAAACGAGTAGATCAAACGCCGCCGACGCAACCAGCCCAAGAGCGATGGCGCAAACGAGGGATGTCTCAGCCGCAAGCAAAGTTGTGGTTGCGCTTCTCACGATTGTGCTGCTGGCCGGCGGCGTGGCCGTCGCCGCGCGGCTCGGTGACATGTCGATGCGCGCGGAGCGAAATACGATGCAGATGAAATAAAGTTAAGGGAACCGGAGATAGCAAAGGAGTAGTCATGCAAGTAGGAATGGTTGGTCTCGGTCGGATGGGCGGGAATATGTCCCAGCGACTCATAAAGGGCGGCCACGAGTGTGTGGTTTACGATCGTCACGCAGAGAACGTCGATGCGCTCGTGGAAGAAGGTGCGACAGGCGCGCACTCGCTCCAAGAAATCGTGCAAGAACTCTCTGCTCCGCGGGCGGTCTGGATCATGCTTCCATCCGGCACGCCGACCGAAGAGGTCGTCACTAGCCTTTCGGGGTTGTTGCAACCCGGCGATGCGATCATCGACGGCGGCAACTCGTTTTATAAGGATGATGTGCGCAGAAGCGAAGCGCTAAATTCGCGCGGGATTGACTATCTCGATGTTGGCACGAGCGGCGGCGTGTGGGGACTGGAGCGCGGCTATTGCCTTATGATCGGCGGGAGTCGAGAGACAGTTGAACGTCTCGATCCGATTTTTGCGACCCTCGCCCCCGGGACAAGTGACATTCCGAAAACGCCGGAACGCGAAGGCCGCAAAGGCACAGCCGAGCAAGGCTACCTCTACTGTGGTGCGTCGGGCGCGGGACACTTCGTGAAGATGATTCACAACGGTATCGAATACGGATTAATGCAGGCTTATGCGGAAGGCTTCGATATTTTGCGAGGCGCGCACTCCGAAAATCTCCCGAAAGGACTTTCGTATGACCTTGAGTTGGCTGACATCGCAGAAGTATGGCGGCGAGGCAGCGTCATCTCCTCCTGGCTGCTTGATCTGACCGCAAAAGCATTGGCGAGTGACGGCGATCTAGATTCCTACACTGGCTTTGTCGAAGATTCCGGCGAAGGCCGCTGGACGATCTCCGCTGCGCTGGAAGAAGGCGTCTCGGCGGAAGTGCTCTCGGTCGCGCTCTTCACCCGGTTTCGGTCTCGCAAGGAGCACACGTTTGCGGAAAAGATTTTATCGGCGATGCGAAAGGGATTCGGCGGCCATGTTGAAGAACCGCGGGCAAAGAAGATGAAGAAGGGGTTGTAAGCGTTTCGCCCGCTCGAGAAGGCGGCAAAGAGGCATCACCCACGGGACGAGAAAAGCGTTTCCCCAAATCATCCAGACTTAGCTATTGGAGCGCATCAGCTCACGCGGTTTCGTCGACCTTCGTCTCCGCAGTTCGAACTGCCGCCATGGTTCGCCATTGACCCCAGCGAGGGATGAACATCGGCACGCGCCTTTGGTAAGCGCGGTACTCCTCCCCAAACTGCACCACCATCTTGCGCTCCTCCGATCGCGCCAGGAAGGCATAGACAAGAACAATCACCGGGAAAAGCGCGACGGAAAAAACGGTCGGCCAATGCACGATGCCTTCGCCGAAGAGGGCGACAAAGAGGCCCGTGTATTGGGGATGGCGCACGAATGCGTAGAGACGATCGGTAACGAGACGTTTTTCGCGCCGGGCGTGATAGAGTTCACGCCAACCCTCAGCTATGATTCCGAGGCCGGTGAAGAGGATGAGGTAGCCGGCGATCATCGAGATCATCATGCCGGTTTCGCCGAGGCCGAGCAGGGTTGACCAGAGATTCGCGTTGAGATTGCTTCGATCCAGGCCGAAGAACCGGACGAGGAAATAGATTGTGATCGGGAAGCCGTACATCTCCGCGTAAAGAGCGATGATGAAGGCCTGTACTAGGCCCGCGCCCGCCCACTCCCGCCAGTTTTTGGGCGCGAAGTAGCGATAGAAAAACCAGGAGGCCACCACGGTCACGATGAGAGCGAGACCCCACGCCCCGGAATGAGCAATGTGTTCTTTCATAGGTTTGTTTTGGCGATAATCATCCGAGCGAAACCTTCCTGAGCCGCAGGGCGTTACCGACCACCGAGAGCGAGCTGAAGCTCATCGCGGCGCCGGCAATGATCGGGCTAAGCAGAATGCCGAACCACGGATACAAAATCCCGGCGGCAATGGGGATGCCGATGGCGTTGTAGAAGAAGGCGAAGAAAAGGTTTTGCCGGATGTTGCGCATGACGGCGCGGCTGATGTGAATGGCTTTGACGATGCCGCCGAGGTCGCCTTTGACCAGGGTGATGCCAGCGCTCTCGATCGCGACATCGGTGCCGGTGCCCATGGCAATGCCGACCTGTGCGGCGGCGAGCGCGGGGGCGTCATTGATCCCGTCGCCGGCCATCGCGACCACAGCGCCTTCGCGTTTCAACTTTTCAATGATCTCATGTTTGTCCTGCGGCGCGACTTCGGGAATGACCTCATCGATGCCCAGCTCGCGCGCGACGGCTTCGGCAGTTTTGCGGTTATCGCCGGTACACATGATGACCTTTAGGCCCATCTCATGCAGCATCTTGATTGCGGCCGCGGTGGTGTCCTTGATCGGGTCGGCGATACCGAGAATGCCGGCCGCCTGGTCGTCGATCGCGACCCAGACAACGGTTTGAGCTTTTTCCTGCCATTGCTGGGCGTCGCGTTTGAGATCCTCGGGAATGGCCACGCCTGATTCGATGAGGAACTTCTCTTTGCCAACGCGAATGGTTTTTCCTTCGGCGACACCGGTAACGCCGCCGCCGGTGGTGGATTGAAAATCTTTGACCGCGAGCAGCTCGAGCTTCTGTTCTTTTGCCTCATCGACAATCGCCCGTGCCAGAGGATGCTCGCTACTCTGCTCGACCGAAGCGGCAATTTTAAGGAGCTGATTTTCGTCTCCTCCCGATGCGGCTTTTCGGCTGGTAATGCGCGGTTTCCCGGCCGTGAGCGTGCCCGTCTTGTCGGTCACGAGATGGGTAACACGTTCGGTCGTTTCAAGCGCTTCGGCATTCTTGATCAGGATGCCGCTCTGCGCGGCGCGACCGACCCCCACCATGATCGACATCGGAGTGGCCAGGCCGAGTGCGCACGGGCAGGCGATGATGAGCACAGCGACCGCATTGACCAACGCGTAAGCCATCGCTGGCGCGGGACCGAAGATGGCCCAGACGATGAAGGTTACGATCGCGGTTGCGATCACGACAGGCACAAACCAACCAGCGACCATGTCGGCGAGTTTCTGAATCGGTGCGCGGCTACGCTGCGCTTCGGCGACCATGTGGACGATCTGCGAGAGCAACGTCTCCGCGCCGATTTTCTCGGCGCGCATCACGAACGCACCGGTCTGGTTGACCGTCGCGCCGATCACTTTGTCGCCGTCGCGTTTCTCGACCGGCATCGGCTCGCCCGTGATCATCGATTCGTCGAGGTTGCTGCGGCCTTCGGTGATCACGCCGTCGATCGGCACCTTCTCGCCGGGCCGCACGCGCAGCAGGTCGCCTTTTTCGAGCTGATCGACCGGCACATCCTCCTCTACGCCGTCGCGGAGACGGTGGGCCGTTTTCGCGGCGAGACCGAGCAGCGCTTTGATCGCCTCGCCGGTGCGACTGCGCGCCCTGCCTTCGAGCATTTGCCCGAGTAGAACAAGGACGGTGATGACCGCCGCCGCTTCGAAATACAATCCTACTTCACCGCCGAGCCGGAATGAATCGGGGAAAATGCCAGGGACAATAACGGCCACGGCGCTGTAGAGATAGGCCGCGCCCACGCCAATGGCGATGAGGGTGAACATGTTGAGGCTGCGATTGACGATGGAGCGCCAGCCTCTGGCGAAGAACATGCCGCCAGCCCAGAGCACGACCGGCGTGGTGAGAACGAACTCAATCCATTTGGAAACGCTCTTGGGAATGAACGCCTCGATGTGCAGTCCGGGAATCAGGTGACCCATCGCGATGAAGAGCACCGGCAGCGTCAGCACGAGCGCGATCCAGAACTTGCGCGAGAGCGAGCGCATCTCCGCATCCTCCTCCGCACCGCCTCCGATTGTCTTCGGCTCGAGCGCCATTCCACAGATCGGGCAATCGCCGGGATGATCCTGCTCGATCTGCGGATGCATCGGGCAGGTGTAAATGGTTTTAATGTCCGTGGCAGCGAGGGTGATTGGTTCGAGCGACATGCCGCACTTCGGGCAATCGCCCGGTTTGTCGGACATGACTTCCGGGTGCATTGGGCAGGTGTATTTGGCACCAGAAGTTTTCAGGTCGGCTTTCGACGCGCCGGCACCCGCGTGATCGTGATGTTCGTGCTTCGCATGTTCATGCTCGTGCGCGTCGCCGGAGGAGGAATGGCTCTCGCGGTGGGTATCCGACCTGGGTTCGTTAGTTACTTCATCGGCAGGTTTCAACGGATTGGCCTGCGATTTGGCAAGGTATTTTTCGGGATCAGCTTGAAATTTTTCCAAGCAGCCCAGACTACAGAAGAAAAATGTGCGGCCCTCGTATTCAGAGGAACCCGCGGCCGAATTAGGATCCACGTTCATGCCACAGACGGGGTCTTTTTTGGTATCGTTCATTTTCATTCAATGTTTATTCCACGGGACATCGCTGGGCGTTTGCTCGAAAGATCGCGTGCCTTGTCATTAGAAATATCAAGGTACCTCAACGGCTTAGAGCTCGCCGGGACGGATCTCCTCCTTGGTTCGGATGCGATAGATTTTTTCTACCGGCAAAACAGCCACGAGCCCATCGCCCTTGCCACCACCGTGTGCTGCCTCCAGGATGGTCTGACTGATTCGTTCGACGGCGGTTTCGTCCGTGAAAATCTCGATCCGTGCGTGGGTCACCATCCAGTCGTGAGCGAAGAAGTTGGCATATTCGCCATAGCCCTTGACGTTGGTGACGCTTAGTCCTTTTACGCCTGCTTCCTGAAGCCGCTTCTCGACTTCTTCGAGGCGCTCACTGCGGATAATGGCGGTGACTTTTCGCAGGTTCATTTTTGCAAACTCCGTTGCTGATCGCAATCGCTGATCGTCATGGGTGAGGAGTGGGACAGACGCCGCCCGCTCACCGCGGCGCCCAGCCCAGCCAGAACCAGGAGTACACCGGCAATTCTAGTTGGACCTAAAGTTTCGCCGCGAATGAGATAGGCAAGGAGAAGGCCGGCAATCGGCACGAGGAAGAGATAAAGCGAAAGGGTCCCCGCTTCATAATGCTGTAAGAGCCAGAACCAGCCGACAGTGGTAAGCGCCGTCGCTGCGAGAAAAAGGAGGAGTGCACTGAATGGCAGACTCCACGTAATCCGCGCGTCTCTTTCCACGAGAGCAGAGAGCGCCAGCAACGGAAGACTGCCTAGAATCAGTTGCCAAGCGGTCAGGGCAAGAACATCGCTGCCGGGTTGTAGCCGTTTGACCAAAACACTGGCGGAAGCGGCGCTAACAGACGATACAACCGCGAAGGCTGCCCCCGCCAATTCGCGTAGATCGCCTTTTACCACGAGCGGTCCGGCGATGAGCGCAATCCCGGCCAATCCGAGTGAGAGCGCAACTGTCTTTGCCGTGCTCATCCTTTCACCAAGAAAGAGAGCGGCGAGAATGATGATGCAGAGCGGCTGAATGTTTCCGAGAATCGAGCCGATGCCCGCTGCCGCAAAAGCGGGGCTCAGAAACATGGAGCCGAAGGTGAGCGTGGTGGCGAGGAGCGCCAGCGGCACAATCCACTTGGCAAGCTCGCGACGTGGCCAAAGTGAGCGCTTAAGCACTGGCAGAAGCGCGAGCAAGAACAAGCCGCCGATTAAAGTGCGCAGCCCGGCGAACCGCCAGGGCGGCGCTGACTCAAGGCCGGTTTTGAGCGCAGGATAGCAGACTGCGGTCACCGCGATGATCGCGAAAAGTAGCAGTGCATGGGAGATGCGGAGCGGACCGCGACTCCCCTTGGTGCTGCGTGTTTTCCGGCGAAGGGTCATTTTCTCCCTGCGCTCAGGTTGTAAAAGCCAGCGATCAACGCCCCGGCGAACCAGCCGAGAACGAATGTGCTCACGATGCCAAGCAATACTTCGCCGATTGGAACGTGCTCACGCAGGATTGGTGTTACGTCGATGCCGTGGAGCAGGCTGTTGAAAAACAGGATTGCCTTGTCCCGAGGCGCCGTGCTCATCGTTAGGATGCACGCCAGGTAAAAGAGAACCCCGGTCGAGCCGACCGCAACGCCAAGCCGGCGTGCGTTAATAGCGTTTTTTATGTTGTTCATGATTCTCCTCCTCGTCATGGCCGCCATGTCCCATGAAGAGATGACAGCCGATCATCAGGATAAAAAAGATGGCGAGCGTCCAACCAACGCTGACGCCGAGTGCTGGCAGCAGAAAGATCGCCAGTAGCGAGAGCCCGCAGCCAATCAGCATATGAAGGCCATGTTTCATGGAATTTCTTGTCCTTGTGTTGTTGAAATTAAGGAGACACAAACAGAGCCCTGTCGGTTTGCGAAACGACGTTCTGGCTCGCTTGTGCTTCGCAATCACGATTCCACCCGTGAGCGACGGCGGCTACGCGTTCCTTAGGAAAGACTGCGCAATTCTTCAGATGACCCGAGCGGTGTATCGAATTTCGTTCAGCGAAAAAGGGAACTCCTAAAGCCAGCGGCGCGCCCACCAACCGATGGCCTCGGAGACATGCTCTCTCCAGCCCCTTTTCGGCCACTGGCTGGTGACAATCTGTTCCGCCTCGCCAAGGTCTGTCGCAAATTGATCATGCAAGCTCCGGCACAAGGTCGGATCGCGAGTGATCAGGTTGACTTCGTAGTTCAAAAAGAAGCTGCGGTAATCCACGTTGGCCGTTCCGAGAGTGGCCCAGTTGCCATCGACGACCATTGTTTTGGCGTGCAGCATTCGCGGGAGATATTCGTAAATTCTCACGCCGGCGTTGAGCAGATTGGCGTAAGCCGCATGTGCAGCCCAGCCGACAAGACGGACATCGATTTTGCGCGGAACCAACACGCGCACGTCGACCCCGCGGCGCGCGGCCGACATCAGCGTGTGTTGCGTGCGGGAATCCGGGACAAAGTATGGCGTCGTCAGTTCAATCGACTCAGCCGCGCCAGCAACAATATCGCGATAAAGACAGCGCAGACGGTGGCGGCAGGCGCGGGTTTGGTTGGGAATGAGCAGGCTGCTCTGCGGTCCGGCGGTAGGCGGCAGATATTCGCGGTCGCCCTTCCAGAACGCATCGAAAAGCTCCGAGGCCTGGGTCGCGAGCGGCACGCAGAAGCGAACATGACTGTCTCGCCAGGCGGCTGGTCCGGAGAATTCGCGCGAGCTTTCGCGATGGATGTTGAACCCGCCGAGATAGGCCTCGCGTTTATCGATGACCAGTAACTTGCGGTGGTTGCGCCGGGAATAGCGCGACGGCCGGCGCCAGCTCCAGCGATGATACCATCGCAGTTTCACTCGATGCTTGCGGAGATAATTCTCCATCCGCCGCGATCTCTGGAACATGCACCCGACCGCATCGAGATGGAGTCGCACGCCCACGCCCTGCGCAGCGCGTTCCGCCAACGCTTCCGCAAAACGCCAGCCCACTTCATCCGCCGCAAAAATGTAATTCTCCAGGTCGACGCATTCTCGCGCCCCAGCGATCGACGCCAGCATCGAGTGGTAAAGAGGGTCGCCCTCCGTAAACAATTCGAAATTCTCGCTTCCTGCGACCAGCTCCGGGACGCAGTCCAAGGCCGCTCGATCTTTTGCGGCACATGCCTTGTCGCCTTCCAGGTCCCGGTGAGAGTTACTCATGCAGTCGGATTTCCCGTTTTTTGAGCCGATAACTGCCCTCAATCATCGCTGCCAGAGCGATCATCGCGGCCAGCACCCACAGTTTCTCCGGAGCGGTGCGCGCCGTTTGCCAAACCAACGCGCCTAATGCCGCCAGACATGCGGCGGCGCCGGCCACCGAAATCCAGGCGTGGCTTTTCGTATGTGACGCCTGCCACGCGTTGGCGGTGTTAACCGCCGCAAAAATGACGAGAAAGCCGGCGCTTCCGAGGGTTGAAATGCTGGCGAGATTAAAGAAGTTGGCGGCGAAGAGTGTCAGTCCGGCAGTAATCAGAAGTCCTTCGACTGGCTTACCCCAGATTTTTCGCTCCAGCGTCGCCGGTAACTCGCCGTCCCGCGCAATGGAGTAACTCAAGCGCGCCGCGCCATAGAGGGTGGCATTGATCGCGGAAGCGGTGGATAACAATGCCGCGATCGCGATGAGGGTGAAGCCAGCCTGCCCGAGAAAAGGCCGGGCCGCCTCCGCCAGGGCATAATCCTTGGCCGCGACGATTTTGTCCACCGCGAGATTGCCAACCGTGACGAGCGAAACCAGGACGTACAGTCCGATTACGAATCCAACTGCGGTGTAGTAAGCGCGCGGCAGCGTTCGCGCCACATCCCGAACGTCGTGCGCAGTGTTAGCGATCAACTCAAACCCTTCATAAGCGACAAAAATGATCATTCCGCCTGCCGCCAACTGGAGCGGTGACGACCATGAGGCGGGGGCGATTTGCGCGCCTTTAATGCCGGCCAGTCCAAAGCCCACAAACAAGAACAGGATCGCGACCTTTAATCCGACAATCCAATCTTCCGCTTTGCCGATCGACCCGGCGCTACGCAGATTCAGGCCGGTTAGCGTAATCACGCTAAAAGTGATCAGCGCATGTTTGCCTGCGGCCTGCCACGTCCCCGGCAAAAACGTTGCGCCATAACTACCGAATGCGAACGCATAGAGCGAGAGCATAATGACATAGCTCAACCAGAGCAGCACGTTAAGTGTGCCAGTCAACATACCGGCGCCGAACGCCCGGTCGAGAAAGGTTACCGTTCCGCCGCGACTGGGGTATGCCACCGAAAGCTTCGCATAGGAGTATGCGGTCAGGAGCGCGACCACGCCGGCCAGCGCAAAGGCAACCGGCGTTCCGCCGTGCGCCAGTTGCACGGCCAGACCCAGCACGGCAAAAATCCCGCCTCCCACCATTCCGCCCACGCCAATGGCGACGACGCTCCAAAACCCGATCTTATTATCGACAGATTTGCCCATGTTGGGGTGATCTCCGGCCTGCCTGGTCGATTGTTCCCATCCAATAAGACTTTCAGGTTCGTATGGGTTCGCCGGTTTTATCGGGACTTTTCGGTTATCTCGTCAAGCCAGCCTCCTTGAAAGCCGGCGCGGCTAACGCCCGAGACGAGATAGGGACATTGCCGCCTGAGATGCCGTAGCAGGCCACAGCGGTGGTTCTCGATCATCAAGACGATCGGGCCTTGGTTTAGGCCAAAGTGAAGGCGATACCCACGAGTGCGACGGATCGGAGCGCCCGGTAAAGGTGGTGTTGAAGGTAGCTTTGAATCCGGGAATCCCCGGCCAGTTGGGAGTGTAACTATTGGGTGTATTCAAAACATTTCCCTTCGTTGATTCGGTGGAAGGAGCTCGGGGAAATGGGGATAAAATCCAAATCGCCGGGCATCCAGAACATGATTTCAAACTTCATGCCTGTTAACTTACGGAAACGCCGAGGATGCGGCCGATTAAGGCGGTCACCGCCATGGCCAAGGCACCGCCGATGGTGACGCGTAACGCCGCCCGGCCGAGCGGGGCGCCACCGAGATAACCGCCAAATGCACCGAGGGCGGCTAGACTCACCAGCGAGCATCCAGCGATTAGCGGGATGCGCAAAGTTACGGGCGCAACGAGCAAGGCCACGATGGGAACTATGGCGAAGAGCGCAAAGCTGGCGGCCGATATCCAAGCCGCTTGCAGAGGACGCGCGAGCGAGGCCGCGCTGATCCCCAGTTCATCCAGCATGTGCGCCCCGATCCGGTCCTGTGCGCTGAGTTGAACTGCGACTTTCATCGCCAAATCCTCCTCCACCCCGCGTTTCACATAGATCATTGCCAGCTCCTTCAATTCGGATTCTGGCTGCTCCTTTAATTCACGCTTTTCCAGTTCCATGTCCGCCTGTTCCGCGTCCCGCTGGGAGCTGACCGAAACATATTCGCCCACCGCCATGGACATTGCGCCAGCCACCAGTCCCGCCGCGCCGGCGACCAGAATCGCAGTTTTGGAAGCAGACGCAGCTGCGACACCGATCATCAGGCTGGCGACCGAAACGATGGCGTCGTCCGATCCCAGTACGGCGGCGCGCAACCATCCGGCCCGTCCACTCCGGTGCCTTTCCACTCGATTCTTCAGACTGGCTGTTTGTGTCTTCACGTCCCAATTCGGGCAATCCCACATTTCCCGTTCATTCAGAAGACATCGGTTACCGCGCGATGACTTCATGTTTCTTCATGATTTGTGCCGCTAAGTCTTTAGTCCGAGCGCGGACAGCTCAGCACGGGTGGATTGACAGTCGGTATGCAGAATGCCGCGAATCCCCATCCCGTCCGCGATTTCGACGAACATCGCGGTGTTTTCGATATAGACGATTTGCCGGGCAGGCGTCTGGGCAATGTCCAACGCCAGGCGAAAAATGTCTGCATCGGGCTTGCGGAGATGAACGAAGCAGGAGGAAACAAATGCGTCGACAAACCCGTCCAGCTTAAACTTGCGAATCCGGTAAGCGTTTAACTCCCGCGCTTCGTTACTCAAGACGATGATCTTTAAGCCGTATTTGGTCTTAAGTTGTCGGACTAATTCGATCATGTCCGAGTAAGGCTTCGATTGCGCGAACATGAAACTCCGAAACTGCGCCCGCGTGAACGGTCGTTTTTTGTAGAACACCACCCAGCCCAGATATTCCTCAAGCGTGAGTTTTC
The DNA here is from genome assembly GCA_038240025.1 of Chthoniobacterales bacterium. Lineage (GTDB taxonomy): Bacteria > Verrucomicrobiota > Verrucomicrobiia > Chthoniobacterales > UBA10450 > Palsa-1392. Next base: position 1,895 of record JBBSED010000038.1, on the reverse strand, counting down.
CTTCCTCATAGGTATCGAAGACCATGTGATGTCGGTCTTCCATTTCGCTTGCATCCAAACGAAACTCTTTAACCGCGCGTTTCCGCGAATCGCGTTGCCAGCCATCGGTGAGCAGGACGCCGCCGATATCGAGGAACAGGGCGGTAATCTTTTCTGATCGTTTCATCACTTTCTTCGAATGGTTCTCGTTAAGCTCAGGAATCATGAACTCTTCCCCGTTTTCTTCCGCCGGCTCGATAACTCGGTTGGCAGAGGCCAGCTGTGTCCCTGAGCGAGCAACCCCTGTGCATCCTCCGGCCCCCAGGTGCCAGCAGCATAGTTAGGGAAGTCACTCGGCGGAGCTTCCGCCCAGACCTCGAGCACGGGCATCACAATCCGCCAGGCAGCTTCCACCTGGTCGGCGCGCATGAAGAGCGTGGCATCGTTCCTCATCACGTCCCAGAGCAAGGTCTCATAAGCATCCGGCGACTGGACGGCGAAAGCGGTTTGGTAGTCGAACTGCATCTCGACCGAGCGCAGGTGCATCTTCGGCCCGGGGTACTTGGCTTGAAAGCGCTGCACAATGCCTTCGTCAGGCTGGATCGCCATGACCAGTCGGGATGATTGCCAATCGAGAGTGGACTCAGCCGGAAACGACTGATGCGGAACTCCGCGAAACTGGATTGAAATTTCCGAGGCCTGCCGGGTGAGGCGTTTCCCGGTGCGGAGGTAGAAAGGAACGCCCTGCCAGCGCCAGTTATCGAGGAACAACCGGAGTGCGACAAAGGTCTCGGTTTGGGAATCAGGCGCGACATCTTCTTCTTCGCGGTAACCGGGGACCTTCTTGCCACCTACCCAACCGGGACCGTATTGCCCGCGCACGACACATTCATGGACGGCATCCCGATGAATCGGGCGAACGGCGTGCAGCACATCCACCTTCTTGTTCCGGATTTCGTCGGCCTCGAAAGAGACCATCGGTTCCATCGCCACCAGACAAAGCAGTTGCATGAGATGATTCTGCACCATGTCGCGCAGCGCTCCCGCGTGGTCATAATAACCGCCGCGGTGTTCGACACCGACCGCTTCGACTGCCGTAATCGTGACAGATTCCACATAACGCCGGTTCCAGATTGGTTCGAAGAGGGGATTAGCAAAACGGAACGCCAAAATGTTCTGCACCGTTTCCTTGCCCAGGTAATGATCGATGCGGAATATTTGGGATTCGTCGAAATTGGCGGCAAGGACACCATTCAAAGCGAGGGCGGATTTCAGGTCGTAGCCGAGTGGTTTCTCGATCACGATCCGCGCCCATTCCCGGTCACGCGCCAAGCCTGCTTTGCCGAGGTATTTTGGGATCTCGCCGAACATGCTCGGCGGTGTGGCCATGTAAAAGATGCGATGAGCTTTCGTGCCCCATTCTTTTTCCAGCTTTGCGCACCATTTGCCTAAGTCAGTGTAGGTCTGCAGCTTCTTGAAGTCGCCTTTTTGGTAATGAATGTGTTGCGCAAACTGCTTCCAGATTGCGGGCTTCGCTTTTCCGAAACGGGAAAATTGGTTGACGCCATCGTGCAAGCGACGGCGCAGCTTCTCGTCGCTGGAATCAACGCGATCCACCGCGATGACGGAGAAATCGGCGGGCATGCTTCGGTCTTGGGAAAGATCGAATAGGGCGGGAATAAGTTTTCGGTAGGTCAAGTCGCCCGCGCCGCCAAAAATAACGAATACCGTTGGTTCGAGTTGATCGCTTGTTTTCGTAGTTGTCACGGCTTCTCCCAGATTGTGTGAAACGTGCCCTTGGTATCGATCCGTTGGTAGGTGTGCGCGCCGAAGTAGTCGCGCTGCGCCTGGATAAGATTGTCCGGCAACCAGGCGCTGCGGTAGGCATCGAGATAACCTAACGCACTCATCAGGGC
>JBBSED010000037.1:0-41357 GCA_038240025.1 Chthoniobacterales bacterium | reverse complement strand
CTGCACCCGATGATTGGCGTGGTTGATTTCCCGGATTACCGCCGCGCCACCGTCGCGGATATCCCGGGATTAATCGAAGGTGCGCACGAAAATCTCGGGCTGGGCCACGCGTTTCTCCGGCACATCACGCGTTGCCGGTTGCTCCTCTTCGTCCTCGACATGGCGGGCAGCGAAGGGCGCAACCCGATCGAGGACCTGCAACATCTGCGGCGCGAGATCGATCTCTACGATCCGCGCCTCTCGGACCGGCCGTGGCGGGTGATCGCGAACAAAATGGATCTGCCCGAGGCGGAGGAAAATCTCGCCGCGTTTCGCCAGCGTTTCCCTGAGCGCGAGGTGACCCCGATTTCTGCGAAGGAGTCTGAAGGAATCGACGAATTGAAAAGAAGATTGGAACTTTGGCTGGGTGAGGACGGTCTCGAGAGAAGTGCTTTGACGGATTCTTCTTATGCGAAGACCGTGGCGCCAAGCATGCGCGAATAAGAGTTAGACAAGGAGTGCCACCGCAATCAAGGTTCCCACTTTTTAACCTGCCGCCCAAGTCCCCCTCCATTATGCCGAAGCTCGTTGTCGCAAGTTACTGCACCACTTTCCTGAAATCGGAGATGCTCCACATCTACCGGCAGGTGACGGCATTGCGGGACGTCGAGACCTTCGTGATGACGAAGAAGCTGCAGAACCAGGAGCGGTTTCCTTTCAACGATATCGAATTGATCCCGAAGCCGCGGACCAACCCTTTCCGGCATGGGTGGCTGAAGTTTGTCGAACGGCGGCCGCCGATCGTCTATCGCGGCGAATACCAGGCGCTCTCGAATCTGCTGGAGCGGCGCGGCGCGGACATGATGCACATTTATTTCGGGCACACCGGCGTGCACCTGCTGCCTTTCATCGAGTGCTGGAGCCGGCCCTGTGTGGTCTCATTTCATGGCGCGGACGTGATGTTGAAAGCCGCGAACCCGGATTACGCGATGAAGCTCGCGGGAGTCTTCCAGGCGGCACCGCTAATCCTTGCGCGTTCGCGCTCGCTGGAGCGGCGCCTGATCACGCTTGGCTGCCCGCCGGAGAAGATCAGGATCAATCGCACCGGCGTGCCGCTGCAGCAGTTCCCGATGCAGCGCCGCAGGGCCCCGAAAAACGGCGAGTGGCGTTTTCTCCAGGCCTGCCGCTTGATCCCCAAAAAAGGCCTGACGACCTGTCTGCGCGCTTTCGCCATTTTTCAGAAAGAGAATCCGAACGCGGAATTGTTCATTGCCGGCAAAGGTCCGCTCCAGCCGGCGCTGGAAGCGTTGGCCGCGGAATTGGGCATCAGCCTGAGCGTCCATTTTACTGGGTTCCTCTCGCAAGCGGATCTGCTCTCGCTCTATCATCGCTGCCATATTTTCATGCACCCGAGCGAGATGCCGGCGGATGAAAACCAGGAAGGCATTCCCAACTCCGTTCTCGAGGCGATGGCCACGGGGATGCCGGTGCTCGCGACGCGGCACGGCGGCATTCCCGAAGCGGTCGAGAGCGGACGCTGCGGCGCCTTGGTGGAAGAGCGCGATTTCGAGGCGCTCGCGGCAGAGATGAAGGAGATCACCCGTTCGCGGCGTTCGTTTGCAGAAATGGGCGTGCTCGCGAGCGAGTCGGTCGCGGCAAATTTCGAGCAGGGGGCGCAGATTGCTGCGCTCGAAGGTCACTATCGGGAAGCGGTGGAGATCGCGGGTGAAGCGGAAGCGCGCGAGACCGCGGTCGCGGTGCCGTCAACGCATTTCGTCGAAAGCCTGCCCGTTAAATAGCGGGTTTACCCCTTGGCAGCGCTGATTTTCCCGGGGCGAAAATTTCCCCGGAAAGTCGCTTGTCAGCGCTGGCAACATGCTCTTCTGTAGGGCCGACGTAAGCGGCCCTTGAGGCGCGCGCCTTTTTCGATCGGAAAAAGTGCGACGCCTGCCGGATAACGGAAGCGCCACTTTTCGACACCCACGCATGGTCCATCGCTATTTTCGTCAACTGCCGCTCCTCCTGAGTCTCGTGAGTCTGCTGATCTTTGGCGGGTTCGTGCCGAAGGTTTCCGCACAGGAAACGGCGGCGCCGGGAACCGAGCAGGTGGCGGAGAAAAAGGAGGACGCGATCCCGTTGAAGGCCGCGCCGCTCTTTACCATCGGGAAATTCACCGTCACGAACTCGATGCTGGTGACCTGGATCGTGGCTCTCGGGATCATCATCTTCGCGCAGATGGCCACGCGGAACATCAAGCAGGTGCCGACCGGCGCGCAGAACTTTTGGGAGTGGCTGGTGGAAGGTCTCTATAACTTCCTCGAGAGCGTGATCGGCTCGCGTCTGGTGAAGAAAACATTCTGGTTCTTCGCCACGATTTTCATCTTCATCCTTTTCCTGAACTGGTTCGGGCTGATTCCCGGCGTGGGCACGATCGGCTGGGGTCATCACGATCCGGTGACCAACACGTTCCATATCGATCGTCCGCTGCTCCGCGGTGCGAACGCGGACCTCAATCTCACTCTCGCGATGGCGGTCACCTTCTTCGCGCTCTGGATTTTCTGGGCCTTCCAGGAGAACGGCGTCGGCGGTTTTCTGATTCACCTCTTTGGTCCCAAGGGAGATTCCACCGGCATCCTCAAGGTCATGATGATCATTGTCTTCTTCATGGTCGGCTGGCTCGAGATTGTTTCGATTTTGTTCCGCCCGATCTCGCTCAGCTTCCGGCTCTACGGCAACGTCTACGCCGGTGAGAACATGCTCGAGGCGATGTCGCACATCGTGCCGTCGCTCTCCTGGCTGATCCCGATTCCGTTTTACTTCATGGAGCTCCTGGTGGGAGTCGTGCAGGCGCTCGTTTTCATGCTTTTAACGGCGGTCTTTACCCTCCTTATCGCTCATCACGAACCGGCGGAAGGCGCGCACCATTAAATAAATTTCGGTCGTCGCCGCGGATCCCGCGGAGAGGCGGCCGATTCCAACCAACCCAAAAAAGAAAAATATGAACTATCCATTACTGGCAGAAATGACCGGCAGCATTCACGTGGGTCTCGCGGCTCTCGGTGCGGCCATCGGCGTGGGCTTGATCGGCATGGGCGCGGCTTCCGCAGTCGGCCGCAATCCGGGCGCGGCGACCCCGATTCTGGTGCAGGCGATTCTAGCGATCGCGTTCGCGGAAGCGATCGTGTTCTACGCTCTGTTCCTCGTTAAGTAGCTCGTTAGGCTGCGGGCTTCCTGCTCGCCGCCGCCAGCCATTACCGAATGAACATTCCCATCTTCGTCGCTGCCAACATGGTCACCGAAACGGCTGACCAGTTCGGCTTCGACGTCAAAATCTTCCTCTCGCAGGTCATCAGCTTCGTCATCGTGGCGTTGCTCCTGCGACAGTTTGCCTACAAGCCGATCCTCGCCGTGCTCGAAGAGCGCCGGCAACGGATCGCCGAGGGCTTGCTCAACGCCGAGAAGATCAAGCAGCAACTCGCCGAGGGCGAGGCGCGGCAGAAGGAAATCCTCGCCGAAGCCAACGCCAACGCGCAGAAAATGATCGATGAGGCGCGCGCCAGCGCCGGTGTCATCGCCGAGCGCAAGCAGCAGGAAGCGATCGTCGCTGCAGAGCAAATTCTCGCGAAAGCGCGCGAGGCGAGCGCCCTCGAACACGAGCGCACGATGAGCCAGTTGAAGCGCGAACTCGGCCGGCTCGTCGTCGACACGACTGCGAAAGTGACCGGCAAAGTGCTGACCCCGGAAGACCAGAAACGTCTTCAGGAAGAAGCGAGCCGCCAGGTAGCTTCCTAAGACATGAAGATCAGCAAAGACGTTCGCCGCCTCTCCAGCTCGATGGTGCGGGAGAGCTTCGTCAACGGCGAGCTCAATGCTGACCGCGTGCAGGGCTTCGTCTCGTCGGTCATCAAACACAAACCGCGGCAATACCTGCAGCTGCTGGAAAATTATCAGCGGCTCCTCCGCCTCGAAACCGACAAGCGCCGCGTCCGGATCGAATCGGCGACCCAGCTCGACGAAGCGGCGGGCAAAAAGATCGTGGCCGATCTGCAAAAACGCTACGGCCACGGACTCACGCCCGAATTCTCGGTCAACCCGGCGCTCCTCGGCGGCGTGCGCATCCGCGTCGGCAGCGACGTCTGGGATAGCAGCGTGCGCAACCGCCTCGAACGCCTGCAGCAGATCCTTTAACCTAACGAACTAATCATGAGCAGCATTCTGGAAGAAATTGAAACGCAAATCGCCGGGCTGAAAACCTCGACGACCAAGAGCAACGTCGGCGTCGTCCGCGAAGCCGGTGACGGGGTCGCCCGCGTCGAAGGCCTGAGCGAGGTGATGTTGAACGAAATGATCGAGTTCCCGGGCGGCGAAATAGGGCTCGCGCTCAACCTCGAAGAAACCGAAGTCGGCGTCATCCTCCTCGGCGACCCGACCAAGGTTTCGGAAGGCGACGAGGTCAAGACCACGGGCAAACTGCTCCAGGTGCCGGTGGGCAAGGCATTGTTAGGCCGGGTCGTGAATACCCTCGGCCAGCCGGTCGATAACAAGGGTCCGATCAAGACCGACACTTATTACCCGGTGGAAAAAATTGCGCCGGGCATCATCAAACGCCGGAGCGTGAATCAACCGGTGCAGACCGGGATCATGGCAATCGACGCGATGGTTCCGATCGGCCGCGGCCAGCGCGAGTTGATCATCGGCGATCGCGCGACCGGCAAATCGACGATCGCGGTCGACACGATCATTGCCCAGGCGCGCCTTAACAAAGCAGCCGAAGAGGGCGCGCTGAAAGATTATCGTCCGCTCTATTGCATCTACGTCGCGATCGGGCAGAAAAATTCCAACGTCGCGCGGACCCTCGCGGTGCTGGAGAAAAACGGCGCGATGCCCTACACCACGATCGTTTCTGCGCCCGCGTCCGAGAGCGCGACGAATCAGTATCTCGCGCCGTTTGCCGGCGCGGCGATGGGCGAGTGGTTCATGGATAACGGGATGGATGCGCTCATCATCTATGACGATCTTTCGAAACACGCGGTCGCTTACCGGCAGGTTTCGCTCGTCTTGAAGCGGCCCTCCGGTCGTGAAGCCTATCCGGGTGACGTCTTCTATCTTCACTCGCGCCTGCTCGAACGCAGCGCGCGCGTGACTGAGGAAGCCGGCGGCGGTTCGCTCACCGCGCTCCCGATTATCGAGACCCAGGCGGGCGACGTCTCCGCTTACATTCCGACGAACGTGATCTCGATCACGGACGGCCAGATTTATCTGGAGACGGATCTGTTTTTCCAGGGAATTCGGCCGGCTATCTCGGTCGGTCTCTCGGTCAGCCGTGTTGGTTCCGCCGCGCAGATCAAGGCGATCAAACAGGTCGCCGGCAAAATCAAGCTCGATCTCGCGCAGTTCCGTGAGCTGGCGGCTTTCGCGCAGTTCGGTTCCGACCTCGACGCCGCGACCAAGGCACGTCTCGATCGCGGTCAGCGCATCGTCGAGCTCTTTAAGCAGATCCAATACAACCCGATCTCGGTCGAAGAGCAGGTCGCGGTGCTTTGGGCGATGCAGAACGGCTATCTCGATCCGATCCCGGTCGATCGGGTGAAAGAATTTCAGATGAAGCTACAGGATTATCTGCAGACGCGGAAAGAGGGCGTCCTCGCCGCGATCCGGACGAAGAAGGCGATTGACAAGGACCTCGAGGCCGAGCTCGCCGGCGCGATGAACGATTTCAAGGCCACCTGGCAATAACGGCCTAACGAAATGGCGAATACCCAGGATATCCGGCGCCGGATCAAATCGATCCGCAACACTGCGCAGATCACGAAGGCGATGCAGATGGTTGCCGCGTCAAAGATGCGAAAGGCGCAACAGCACGCGCTCGCCGGCCGTCCCTATTCGCAAATCCTCAACCGGGTTTTGGTGTCGCTGGAAAGTCGGACCGATCCGCTGCTCCATCCGTTGCTCCAAGTGCGGCCGGTGAAGAAGGAATTGGTGCTCATCATCAGCACCGACAAGGGCCTGGCCGGCGCCCTGAACACCAACGTGATGCGGGAGGCCGGTAATTTTCCGGTCGAACAAACGGTTTTCGTGACCACGGGGCGGAAGGCGCGGCAGTTCGTCGCGCGGACCAAGCGGGAATTGTTAGCCGATTTCGAGTTAAAGGACGCGCCGACGATCCTGGAGACCAAGGCGATCTCGAAATTCTGCGTGGAGAAATTCCTCAGTGGTGAGGTGGACAAGGTGACGGTGCTCTACACCCATTTCGTGAACACGATCAGCCAGCGGCCGATTGCGCAGACGCTTTTGCCGATCAGCCCGCTGGCTTTCGAAGCAGCGGCCAGTTCGGCCAACGCAGGCGACGCTCAGCCGAAGGATCCGATGCTCGAGTATCTCTTCGAGCCGAACGCGCAAGCGGTGCTCGATTTCATGCTGCCGTACTACGTGCAGTATCAGGTTTTCCAGATGATCCTCGACGCGCGCGCATCCGAACACAGCGCGCGGATGGTCGCGATGAAGAACGCAACCGACAACGCGAATCAGTTCATCAAGGACCTGACGTTGGAATATAACAAAATGCGCCAGGCGAGTATCACGACCGAGTTGCTGGAAATCGCCACCGCGCAGATGGCGCTGACCTGACGCGACCGCGGGTGCTGAAGCAGTTTCCTAGGGAAACCGGGGCCCCGATCCGCGGTTAACGGATACCAAAACGGCCGCCCTTTGCGGGACGGCCGTCAAACCAACGAAAATTTCCTTAGCGAGGGCCGCCGCGAGATTGCGCCACGCGCCGGCGCCGCAAGAGCTGCGTGAGCGAGACCGCCACGATTAACCCAATGATCGGGAAGAGAGCGCTCATCTCCGGAACCGGGGCCAGGGTCGCTTGGAAGGCGATCGGCAGGACGTCGCCGCTCAAAGCGCCAATGGAGATGAACTTGTAACTGGTGAAATCAGCAATGCTGACGAACTGCATGTTCGACGAGCTATCATAGACGCCGCCGATCTGCTGGCCCGGATCGCCCAGCGTGGAGGAACCCCAGATCACGAAGGTATCGTTCGAACCGGCTTGAACGCTTCCGATCTCGAGGGCGCCATCGGTGAAACCTTGGGCGAGGATGACGCTGACATCAAACTGGATGAACTGCAGCGGAGAAGTTCCGTTGCCCTGCAGTTCGTGATCGGCCGGGCCGACGATGCCGAGGCCCGTCTCATCCGGGCCCTGGTTTTTGAAATACAGACCAAGCGGCGTGATCGGATTCCCGACGGTAAATCCGTTCGCGGTGATGCTGTAGCCCGAGGAGGTGAAGGTCTGGCTGGAAGAACCGACGGCTTCGTCTGTGCCGTTCGGGTTCAAATTCCAAGTCACTACTGTCGCCCAAGCCGAAGAAGCAGCGAAAATGCAGAGGAAGGAAAGCGCGGCAAGCGTCCGGCCGGTATGCCGGGAATATTTAGTGTTCATAGGTATCGGGGCGATTGGTTTGTCTTTTATGAGGTTCTGTGACGAAGAACAAGTTTTATTTTGTTCCCTGGCTGAAGAGGCTTTTTTCCCATAATTGATTCGCAAGGTCAATAATTATTATCATGCCAAGTAACCGTTTCGACTTTCTTCATAGGTACTAGAATACGGTGCCAGGAGAGCGAGAATCGCCCGTTTTTGACCGAATATCCTCTTCTGAGCGAACCGTCCTAAGCTAGGTGTGGCATGGATTGTGTTGTCGCCCGCGCTCCTCATTTTACGCGAATTCCCTGCCACCGACGGGGAATAAGCGCTTGCAACGGGAGAGCCGTTCGGCCTTCGCCCGCTCGTGTCCCGCTCCGCGAAACTTGATCCTTCCAGAAAGCAAAGAAACGGCCGCCTCGAACAGCGAGGCGGCCGCATCCCAAACCTAACCAACCTGCAGAAAATCAATCTTCCAACGCGATCACGGCGAGCTGCGCCTGACGGCGGCGGCGGAGGAAATGGGTGGAACCGATCGCGAGGAGCAGCCCGACGATCGGATAGAGCGCCGACATCTCCGGCACCGGAGTCAGCGTCATGGTGAATTTGACTCCGTCGTTGAAGAAGTGACAATCGGGGTCCAGGCCGAAGGCGACGTCGTTGCCGTTGGCGATATATGAGGCCAGGGCCGACAGCTGGCTCGGGGTGAAGTTGAGCGTGTAGTTCACCCCGGTGGTGGTGAAGCTCGGGTTCGCCAGAAAAGTGTCGGCGGTGCCGTTCGCGACCAGCCAGTTAGGATCGTTGTGATAGCGGGTGCTGACGAAGTCGTCGGTCAGGTCCGTTACCGGGACACTGCCGGTCGGATCATCGACGAACGACCCAATCCCGGAAGCCTTCGCGGTATCGAGGAGGTGGAGGTGAAGGACGTTCGGGCTTGTATCCCAGTTCGAAATATTCGTGATCGAGAGGGTGGCGCTTGTGATCGAGAAGCCCGTCAGGCTGACGTTCTCGATCTTCCAGGTGTAGGCCATGTGATGATCGAGATCGTTCAGGTCGGCCGGGCTTGGCTGAAAGGAGAGGGTGGTGACCGAAGCCTGCGCGGCAGAAGCGGCCAGCCCGAGGGCGGCGAAAGCGCCGAGGAGGCCGCGAACGGTCCGGCTACGCTTTAGGGTGAATGATTGGGTGGCAGTGTTGGTGTTGTTCATAAATGGCAGAGGGTAGAAGTTCATTTGCGAGGAGCAGTCGTTGTTTATGAAAATAATAATTCTTATAAATGATTCGCAGCGTCCATCATTATTTTCAGGCCAACTATAATTTTCATATCACGCTCACCCGCTTTTCCCTCGTAAAATAGATTCTTCTGTTCCCGTGAAGAATTTCTTCGCGCCCCTCAGACCGGGCTCCGGCCGCGTCGGCACGGGTATTGCTAATTGCTCGAACGCCTGTAGAGGCCATCGCGCGCTGGGACGCCCCCCAACGTCTAAAGCGCCCCGAACCGGAACTGGTATTTCGGCCACGAACTTCGTGACCAGTCCGCCACCCGGGGTGCCCGTCTCCTATAATTACCGCCGGAGCGGCCGGTACACCGAGTAATTTGCGGCGGGCGAAGCTAGGGTGCTGCCTAACGAGAAGGATGGCACGTTCGCTGCTCCCTTCGACGTTGCCCTCTCGTCCGTTCGCAAATGAAACCGTCCCAAAACCCGCTCCGCCAGACGGACGGCATCGCGCTAGTCGAGATACTCGTCGCGCTTGTCCTCCTCACCGTTATGATCGTCTCCTCGACCCAGGCCCTCGTCCAGACCAACCGGCAGTCGGCCGGTCAGCGCACGATGACCGCCGCCCGCGGAGTCGTGCAGCGCAACATCGATACGGCGCTCACGGTCGCTTGGAACTTTGCCTCGGAACCGGCCATCATCGCGTTGACCTCCGCTACCGGCACGCCTTACGACGATGACGCCGCGCCCGCCAGTAACACGGATGGCGTGGTCCAGGTCGCGGTGATGGAAGATGGCACCACCGCCACCGTCCCAGGCATCCTCACCCGGACGGTGACCGCCGTGGCCAACCCTGATGGTGCCCAAGTGCGCCGGGTCACCTTCCGGCTCACATATGACTACCTCTCTCGACCGTACGCCGTGCAGATGTCCACCTTGCGGGCGATCGACGATTAGCCGTGAGACGCTCTCGCCATCTTCCATCCAAGCCTCCTGGTTTCACCCTCGTTGAGATCATGATCGCGGTGGCGATCCTCGCCGTGGTCGGGGTTTTAGCGACCAGTTTTACGGTCACGGAGACTTGGCTCTACGCGAAAAATACCGCCCTCAACACCTCGCATCGCGCGGCCCGCCGCGCGCTTGATCGCCTCGCCAACGAACTGCAGCAATCGCAGAACCTCCCCAGCCTGATCGATGCGACCGGCAATCCGGCCGCGAGCGCCACGGCAGCCGGGGTCAGTTATGACCGGTTAGTCGGCGCTCCCTACAAGGTCGAGCATCCTGGCGGGGCCGGGTTAAAAGCGACAGACACAAAGATTACCGTGACTCGCTCAACCGACTTCCTTGCTTCGCCTCCGCTTCCACTGCCTGGCGATGTCTTGGCGCTCGATCAACCCACGGGCAGCGCCGTGCGGGCCCAAGTTGCTTCGGTCAAGATCACAAAGACGGACGTGGCGAAAGCCCGGCAGACCATGGACCTGACCCTGACCGGAGCGCTGGGCGCCGATGTCTCCTGGGATCCGACCCAGACTAAGACCGCGCCTCTCGTCCGGCGACAGGCGTTCATTGTGGTGCCGTCGGGCGCGCGTAATGAGCTTCGGTTTTACCAGAATTTCGAGCCCACGCCGGTCATAAGCGATCCTGCGGCTTACGTCGTCATTACCGCGGAGATAAGCACAGTGAAGCTCCCGGACGGCACCCGTCGCGATGTCACGCCGTTCTCGATCGATACTTCGACGGGCGACAAGCTGGTCAAGGCCAACCTTCGCCTGCAGGCCACCGACTACATCAACTCCCTCGCGCAGCAACAGGCTAATTCTTTTAATACCTTCGTGCAGATTGACGTGACTCTCCCTTCGCGACTCCGGCCGAAGAGTTAGCCGCTTCATCCTATGAAAAGTCACCACCATCTTCGATTTCATCGCTCCGCCGGGAGCAGTCTCCTCGTGGTCATGTTCGTCATCACCGTGGTCACCATCTTTATCGGACTGGCGATCAAGAGCACGAGTGAAGGCGCACGCTTGAGTTCCCGCGCCACGAATTACGTCAACGTCGAGAAAGCCGCGGAAGGCGCGATCGAATACGGCTTCGGAGTCTGGAAAGCGCGCATTCTGGCCAAGGCCAGCCCGCTCACCCAATCCGACATCGATAGCAGTCCGCTGACGGGTCCCACTTTTCCCGACATGTCCTATGCGAGCGTGGCGGAGAATGGACCGCTTGAGATTACGGCCACGGATGAGTATGGCGCCCCCGCGGCAACCCCGGCGCGAGTCTATACGAACTTACCGTCCTATCCGGGTTACAAAGGATTTGCCTATGGCTATGTCGTGAGCGCCAAGATGAAGAAAACGACCGGTTATGGCGTGGGCACGGCCGCGGGCGTCAAACGTCAGCTGCAATATGTGGAAGTACCGATCTTTCAATCGATGTTTTTCTTTGAGCACGATCTTACAATCGGCCAGCCGGCGCAAATGATTGTCGGCGGGCTGATTCACACGAACTCCGATCTTTACCTCAACGGCTCCACCATCGGTTCGCTTACCGTCAGCGGGGACGCGTCTTACTCGGGCATCTATTCCGATTCCAAGGACGCTCCTTTCATTAGTTCCTGGGCGCCCTGGACCCCTTCCGCGAAGTTACCGCCGATCTACAATGCCGGAGGTAAGACTGAGCAGCTCTCTCAGGTCTCGCGTTTCGAGCCTTTCGGCGCCAAGCCCTCCTCGGTGCTCGATCCCGCGCCGCAATCCGATTCGAGCGGACGGCCGATCGCGCCGGTGGATTCTGACGGCAACCCGAATAACGACAGCTACCGCGAGCTGATCGAGCCGCCGGTGCTCGGCTTTGTCGATCCGCCCGAGATCGCGCAGCGTCGCCTCTATAACAAGGCGGGTATCATTATCGATATCGTCGGGTCGGCCGTGATCGTGCGGACGAGCAATGGCACCAGCTTGAGTGGCGGCCGGGTGAAAGATTTGCAAGATGCGATGACAGGCAAAACCACCATCTGGGATCAACGCGAAGGGAAGAACGTTACCGTCGCGAATGTCGACATGTCCCAGGTCACCACCGCCTTGGGCAAGGGCGGGGTTAAGAACTTCAACGGCGTCCTCTACATTGAGGATCTCACCCCGGGGGTGGTCGATCCGCAACCGAAAACCGTCCGGTTACAGAACGGCGGAACCTTGCCGGACGGCGGCCTGACGGTAGTGAGTCAGAATCCGGTCTACATCCAGGGTGACTATAATACCGGCACGGGCAGTGATCCGAGTGTGGTCCCGGCGAATGCCACGGGTAACCCGAATAACACGGACTCCGCGGTGGCGCCCGGTTACACCGAGCAGCCCGCGGCCGTGATCGCCGATTCGGTCATGCTGCTCTCAAATAGCTGGAACGACGCCAATGCTTCGCTTGCTGTGAGCAGCCGTCCGGCGAGTAACACCACTTATAACACAGCGATCATGTCCGGCTTCATGCCATCCGGGTTCCAACCGACCTCCGGTGCGCAATACGGCTACTCGGGGGGTGCGATTAATTTCCCGCGTTTCCTCGAGCGTTGGACGGGGAAGAGCTGCACTTACTACGGTTCGATGGTGGAGCTCTTCCAGAGTAAGATCTTCACTGGCGAATGGGACACCGGTAATATCTATGCGCCGCCCGCTCGCCGCTGGAACTACGACACGCTCTTTAGCTCAACGCCGCCTCCCGGCGCCGTGGACGCGGTCGTCATCGCCCGCGGGAGCTGGGCGAAGTTCTAGGGTCAGACTTATGAAACTCCTTTGCCTCACGGTTCTTCTCTCGGCCGGTCTCACCCTGTGCGCGGGCGCGACCGATCTGACGCCGCATTTCGTCACTCAAAGCCGGGACGGCGTGATGATTCGGTCTCCCTATTTTGCCGACGGCTGTCGAAAATTCGGCATCAGGATCGATGCCGAAACCAAGCTCAGCGCCTCCGACGGCGGCGCGCTTTTCCGGTTCGATAAGATGCCAGAGGCATCGATGCGGTTGCGGCGGTCGCCGCTGCCGGCGGAAACCGGGTTTGGACCGGAGACATTAGAGGGTTACCAGCGGGCCGCGCGCTCTCTCCTGCCGCCGGGCGCTGCCGGAGTTACGTTAGTGGAGAGTCAGTCGAATCCGTTTCCGATCAATCACTGGGAGAGTCTGCGGATCACCTATTCCTACCAGATCGCGAATCAGATCCTTCGCCAGAGCGCGACCTTCCTGAATCTCAAGCCGACCGAGCAGATCGTGGTCCAGACGACCGCGGACGAACGCCATTTCGCGGACGTCTCCAACCGCGCATTCAGCATCGTCCGCCGGTGGCACGAGATCCTGCCGGAAGAGGCGGAACCGTTTAATTAGCGGGCTGGGCGCCCCGCGATTTCGCGGGGGTTTTCCTCTTGTCCGCGAGCCCAACCTCGTTACCTTGGGACTCCCGCGTGCTGGGCAGTTCGCCCCGCGGGTCGCCCTTTTATGAATACAGGTAATATCGTTCAAGTCATTGGTCCCGTCGTCGACGTGGATTTCGCCGACGCCGGAAAAATTCCCGGCATCTACAACGCGCTCGAGCTCGAGTACGAAGTGAACGGCAACCCGACCAAGCTCACCCTCGAAGTGCAGCAGCATCTCGGTGACAGCTGGGTCCGCTCGATCGCGATGTCTTCGACTGAAGGCCTGAAGCGCGGGATGAAAGTGAACGACACTGGCGGTCCGATCACCGTGCCCGTAGGCGAGGGGACTCTGGGACGAATCTTCAACGTCACCGGCGACCCGGTGGACAATCGCGGGCCGGTCGCTTTCACCAAGCGTTACCCGATTCACCGCAAGGCCCCGGAGCTGACTGAGCAGGATGTACAAGCCAACATTCTCGAGACCGGGATCAAGGTTATCGATCTCATCTGCCCGTTTACGAAGGGCGGAAAAGTCGGCGCGTTCGGCGGCGCCGGCGTCGGCAAAACGGTCGTCATTCTCGAGTTGATCAACAACATCGCCAAGAACCACGGCGGCTTCTCCGTTTTCGCGGGCGTGGGCGAACGTTCCCGTGAGGGCAACGATCTCTACACCGAGATGAGCGAAGCTGGCGTCATCGACCAGAAGGACCTGAGCAAATCGAAGGTCGCGCTGGTTTACGGACAGATGAACGAGCCTCCCGGCGCGCGTCTCCGCGTCGCGCTCAGCGCGCTCGCGATGACGGAATACTTCCGCGACGAACGCAACCAGGATGTGCTCCTCTTCATCGACAACATCTTTCGTTTCTCGCAGGCCGGCGCGGAAGTCTCGGCATTGTTAGGCCGAACCCCGAGCGCGGTCGGTTACCAGCCGACGCTCGCCGCTGAGATGGGCGATCTCCAGGAACGCATCACCTCGACGACCAAAGGCTCGATCACTTCGGTGCAGGCGGTTTACGTCCCGGCGGATGATCTGACGGATCCAGCGCCGGCGAACACTTTCGCCCACTTGGATTCCACCATCGTGCTCGAGCGCTCGATCGCGGAGCTCGGTATTTACCCGGCGGTCGATCCGCTCGCTTCCACCTCGAAAGCGCTCGCACCCGACATCGTCGGCGAGGAGCATTACAACGTCGCCCGCGGCGTGCAGAAAGTGCTCCAGCGCTACAAGGATCTGCAGGACATCATCGCCATTCTCGGCATGGACGAGCTCTCGCCGGAAGACAAACTCACCGTCTTCCGCGCCCGTAAAATCCAGCGTTTCCTCAGCCAGCCATTCCACGTCGCGGAAGTCTTTACCGGCACCGCCGGCGAATACGTCTCGATCGCCGAAACCGTCCGCGGCTTCAAAGAAATCCTCGAAGGCAAACATGACGATGTCGCCGAACAGAATTTCTACATGAAGGGCGGCATCGAGATGATCAAGGAATAGCGATGGCGGCGAAAACTCTGCGCCTGGAAATCGTGACGCCGGAGGCGAAAGCCTACTCGGAAGACGTCGACATGGTCGTGATTCCTGGTCGCGACGGCGAGCTCGGCGTTTATCCGCAGCACGTTCCTGTGTTGACCACGATCAAGCCGGGCGAGCTCCGCGTTTTCAAAGGCGGCACCCAGACTTCGCTCGCGGTCGGCGACGGCTTTGCCGAGATCACCGGCGACGCGGTTTCCGTCCTCACCGACATGGCACTCGAATCGAGCGCGATCGACGAGGCCGCGGCCGAGGCCGCAGTGGCGCGCGCGCAGGCGGCGATGAAGGAAGATCTCGGCGGCGAAGAAGTCGCGGCCGTACAAGCCTCGCTGCAAAAAGCCCTCGCGCAGTTGCACGTCAAACGCCGGCAACGCCATTGATCCGGGGAGCGCACGCGCCTCGCGTGCCGTTCTCGGCGCCTCGCCGAGAACTTCTTCGTTTTCGCCCGATCCTGCGTTAACCATCACGCGGATGCCAACGCCAGACGCCCTCGGGATCATTGCCGGCAGCGGGGTTTACCCGCTCCTTCTCGCCGACGCCGCCCGGGTCGCCGGCGTGAAGAGAATCGTCGTCGCTGCCTTCACCGACGAGACCTCCCCCGAGATCACCAACCGCGCCGACGAGATCGAATGGCTTCGCGTCGGCCAGCTCGGCAAGCTGATCCATTTCTTCCGCGAAGCAAAACTCCGGCACGCGATCATGGCTGGCCAGATCGCGCCCGGGAATCTCTTCAACCTGCGACCCGACCTGAAAGCGATGCTGCTCCTTGCCCGCCTGCGGCAGCGCAACGCCGAGTCGATCTTCGGCGCGATCGCCGACCAGCTCGCGGAAGTTGGCGTGGAACTGCTCCCGGCTACGACTTTTCTCGATCATCTGCTCGCGCCCGCGGGGCATTTTGCAGGTCCGAAATTGAAGGAGCGCGAGGAGCAGGACATCGCCTTCGGCTTCGAGATCGCGAAGCAATTGAGCGCGCTCGATGTCGGCCAGACGATCGTGGTGAAAAACGGCACCGTCCTCGCGGTCGAAGCATTCGAAGGGACGAACGAAGCGATCCGGCGCGGCGGTTCGTTAGGCAAAAAAAACGCCATCGTCGTCAAGGTGACGAAACCGGGCCAGGACATGCGCTTCGATGTGCCGGTGATCGGAACCGAGACGCTGCAGGTCGCGGCAGAAGCGAAGATCCGCGCCCTCGGCGTCGAGGCCGGACGCACCTTGTTGCTCGAAAAAGCGGCGCTTATCGACCTGGCGGAGCGGTCGAAGATTTCGCTCTTCGGCCGCTGAGCCGGTCGAGCAGCACCTGCTTCAGTCGCGGCGAAAACCCGGTGCAGAAAAGGACCTTTCGCCCGGTCGGAAAATCAGTCGGCCTAACGATAAGCGAATCGTCGTCCCCCATACTCGCGTAACGCGTCTCGAGCCTGACGAGATCGCGCCGGGCCGCCGTCGCGACCGCAAGCGCGTCGAAGACCGGCCCGCCATTTTCCCGCGCGAAAGTCTGCCAGAACCAGAGCCAGGTCCGGCTGTGACGCGCGAGATACCGGCCAGCCGCCCCGCTCGCCGCGAGCGTCGCGAGATCGCGCCGATCCAATTGGAGTCGCGAGGAAGTCTCGATCGGCGCGAGCACAATCGGCACCGACGCCGCCAGGACCGCGCGCACGGCCGCGGGGTCTTTCGTGAGGTTCGCGTCATGAATCCGAAACTCTTCCCGCGGCCCGAAGCCGAGCGTCGCGGCCGGCGTCTTCCCCGCGACCATGATCACCTCCCGGATCCGGCCGGCTTCTTCGGGATGGAGCCGCAGGAAAATGGCGAGGTTCGTGAGGGGACCGAGCGCGAGATAGGTCAATCGGTCCCGGTGCAACGCCTGGGCCAGCGCGGCGCTCGCCGCGGTCGCGCCTCGATCCGCGGCCGAGCTCGCCCCCGGCGTGATCGCGAGCGTGGCGCCAAATTCGCCTAACGATTTTCTCAGCCGCGCCGTTGTCCCGCGCAGCGGCGCATTTCCGTAAGTGGAGCTCAGGCCCGCCACCGTCAGCTCTGGCGAGCGCAGTGCGAAGAGGAGCGCGTAGCCGTCGTCCACCTCTCGTAGCGGCGAGCTTAACGATAAATCCGTGTCGATCCAGACCGGCCGCGGCTTATCCGCACCAGCCACACCGGAGAGGAGCAGCCCGAAGGCAACGGCCGCGGGAAGAAGCAGCTTCGTCATCCCTCGCGGAAAAGGCGGCGGCCGAAAGTGACCGCCTAAATCTCCATCTTGTAGCCGGAATCCGGCAGCGCGCAGATATCGCGCAGGAGCGCCCGTCGTTCCGCGCTCTGCGCGGTTCCCGGCAGATAATCATGAACGCTGGCGCGCATCTCGGCGCGGAAATTGGCCTCCCACCGATCCAAGATCGGCAGTGGGGAGATGATGGCAAAGGCGAGGGCGGCAGTAGTCAGGAGGATGATTCGCATTGCCGCGATTCCCCCACAAACTGTGGCCGCTGCGCAACAGAAATCGCCACCGCCCTCGGTCTAGCCATGGGCAACTCCTCGCTGCCCTCGAAAATCCAGACTTTCCCAGGGTCTGGGCTCAGATGGCACAGAGCCCCTCAAGGCAATTGGCTAAGCTACCTGATTCCAAAATCCTCCACTGGTGCTTCCGGTCACTTTATCCACGACTTCGTCCATACCGCCTGGCCCGAGGACGAATCGGAGGCTTATCGGCCGTTGTAAGCCCGTGAGCGGTGAGATGTAATGCCTAAAGAAGCCACAAGGCGGTGCCATAACTGGAGAAATTGTCTCACTGACTTAAATGATCCCGCAGCACGCCGCGACCGGGGGCTTCCTTGACGCATACCATTGCGGCCTTCGAGGCACCGACGCCCTGTGAAGACATAGGGGGAAATGGTCTTCGCTTTCATAGTTAGGAGGTCCTCTGCGGAAGAATCTGTGTCGAGGGCCTAATCGGCAAAGCAATTAGATTTTACTCAAACGTCACCTCATCGGCACACCACGGTAACAAAAAGCCGGGTTATAGGAAGAAGCGCGGCACTCTCGAAAGAGTCTCGTCATCGAAACGTAACATGGTGGAGCTTGAGAGCGACCGGCACGGCATCAATACTCAGCCCCGTGACACGAGAGCCACTCCCGCCCCCAGAGACCGCGACAATCGGAACTGTCCGACCCGGGGAAAGCGTCTTTACTGTCGCCCTACTCCTATCATTTTTGGCGATGCCCTGCCTTGGAGCGACCCTTCCTGAGAAGATTAAAAGCCATAGCGACACCTCCTCGGTCGGTCCTCTCTATGTCAGGGAGTATCGCGTCCAAGGGGCTCACCAACTAAACAAGACCGAAATCGAAGCGGCGGTCTATCCTTTCCTCGGCCCCGGCCGTTCCTCGACTGACATCGAGGACGCGCGGGCTTCCCTGGAGAAGGCTTTCAAGGATAAGGGCTACCAGACTGTGGTGGTGCAGATACCTCCCCAGTCAGCCGCGGGCGGGGTCGTGTTCCTCCAGGTCGTGGAGAACACCGTCGGTCGATTGCGGGTCCGAGGTTCCCGCTACTTTTCACCCGCACAGATAAAGAAAGAAGCGCCGTCCTTGGCCGAGGGGAGCGTCCCTAACTTCACCGCTGTCAGTCAAGATGTCATCGCGCTAAATCAGCTGGCCGATCGGCGGGTGACACCCTCGCTCCGCACGGGGGTTGTCCCTGGGACGGTCGACATTGACCTGCAAGTCCAAGACACCCTCCCGTTACATGGAAGCCTGGAATTGAATAATCGCTATAGCACTGGCACTACCGGCCTGAGGCTCAATGGGGCCGTTAGCTACAGCAACCTGTGGCAACTCGGACATGCGGTTGGCTTCAGCTTCCAGATAGCGCCGGAGCGGTTGGATGACGCGAGGGTCTATTCCGCCTACTACCTTGCGCGAATCGAGGGGTTAAATTGGCTGACGCTCCTGCTTCAAGGAACGAAGCAGGACAGTAATGTCTCCACCCTGGGCGGAGCTGCGGTCGCTGGTCGAGGTGAGATCCTGGGTGGTCGAGCCATTGTCACTTTGCCGACCGGGAAAAACTTTTATCACAACCTTACGCTGGGTTTTGATTACAAGCATTTTGATCAGAATCTCTCCATCGCCGGCCAGACTGTCGTCACTCCCATCACTTATTATCCTTTCTCGCTAAACTACGGTGCGACCTGGGCGGAAGAAGGTTCCGTGACCGCCTTAAATTCTGGGATCACTTTCGCGGTGCGCGGGCTGGGAAGCGATGAAGCACAATTTGACTTCAATCGGTTCAAAGCGGGGGGCAATTTCTTTTATCTCCGCGGCGATCTTGGGCACACGCATGATTTGGCGAGGGGCTTCCAGCTATTTGCCAAAATCGCCGGACAGGTAGCAAGTGAACCCCTTCTGAACAGCGAGCAATTTAGCGCGGGCGGCCTGGCTACCCTCCGCGGATATCTCGAATCCGAGGTGCTCGGAGACGATGCCGTTCTCGGCACCCTGGAACTGCGGAGTCCTTCGTTTTTGAAAGGACCGATCGAACGCAACGAATGGCGTGTCTATGCCTTCGCCGAAGGAGGAACGGTTGCGGTCGATTCTCCTCTGCCGGAACAACAGTCCTCCGCGCAACTCGCGAGCGTGGGCCTGGGAAGCCGTTTTCATTGGCATGACCACTTTGACGGTTCGCTGGACCTGGGGTTCCCGCTGGTCAGCCAGACAGTATCAAGTGCATTCGATCCGCGTCTTTCGTTTCGTATTTGGGCGGATTTCTAAAACGGAGCAGCCAGCATGAAACGAAGACTCCCTTATTCTATAATCCTGGCGATCGGCTTGACGTTCGCCTTGTCGAGCCGTGCGGAGGCGAAATGGTGGAACTCCGATTGGACCCTTCATAAGACCATCACGATCGATACCACTGCTAAGGGGTTCCCGATTTCTCAGGCGATTTCGTCGTCGACGAGTCTCCTCCGGCTGCATGATGGCAACTTCCAGTTCAGCGCCGCGAAAGAGGATGGCAGCGACCTGCGTTTCGTCGCCGCGGATGGCAAAACGTTCCTGACTTATCATATAGAGAAGTACGATTCACTTCTGGGCGAAGCCTTCGTCTGGGTGAAGCTGCCCGAGCTAAAGCCGGATACCCCGACGTTCATCTCTCTTTATTACGGTAATACTGGGGCCACCGCGATCAAAGCGGAGAAAGTAAAGGCTACCTTTGATTCGGATACCGTGCTCGTTTATCACTTTTCCGAAAAGGGTGCACCGCCGGCGGATTCCTCTGCGTCTGGGAACAATGCCGAAGGAAACGGGGTGCCCGTCGAGGGTTCGATGATCGGCACGGGACTCAGGCTTACTGGTCGTGGGGCCGTGAAGATCCCGGCATCACCAACTCTAATCTGGACTCAGGGAGGGGAAATGACCTGGACCGCTTGGGTGAAGCCGGCGGACCTGCAGTCAAACGAAATTATTTATAGCCGGCGCGACGATGCAGCCTCTCTGCTCATCGGGATGGATAAGGGTGTGCCTTTTGTCGAGATGAGCGGGCAACGTAGCTCGGCTGGCTCTCCGGTGGCCGTTAACACTTGGCACAATCTAGCCGTGGTCGCCGCTCGCGACAAAATATCGCTCTATCTCGACGGCGAACCTTATGCCGCCTTACAGATTCCCTTGCCCGCGTTTAACACTCCGGCCGGGATCGGCGGCGAAGTCGGAACCACTTCGGGCTCCGCTGCCGACGCGTCGGAAGGATTTGTGGGTGAAATGGACGAACTAGAGATCTCGAAAATAGCGCGGACAGCGGATTTTATCCGGCTCCAAGCCATCGATCAGGGAGGGGATAAGGGAAACAAGCTGGTCACCTACGGTCCCGACGAGCAACACACATCCTGGTTCAGCGGCGGAGGTACGTTGTCGGTCCTGCTTAACTCCCTGACGGTGGACGGCTGGTTGGTCATCGTCGTCCTCGCCTGCATGGCTCTCCTGAGTTGGTGGGTCATGGTGACGAAGGTGCGATACCTCAATTCCATTAGCAAAGGTAACGCCATTTTTATGAAGGAGTGGAAGCGCGTGGCCGAGGATCTCACGGCGCTTGATGAGGGTGATGCGGAAAACGCGAAGACAATGGGCGGCCGCATGGACAAGGAAGCGCAAAAAGTGATGCGCAGTGCGTCGGTCTATCGAATATACCATCTCGGCGTTGAGGAAATCCGCCATCGGCTCGCCGCAGATAATGCGGCGGAAGGGACTCGTCGCGGGCTGGCCGGACGCTCCATTCAGGCAATCCGTGCGACCCTCGACGGGGGAATGGTTCGGGAGAGTCAAAAGATAAATCGACTGATTGTCTTGCTGACAATTTGTATCTCGGGTGGTCCCTTCCTTGGACTGCTCGGCACGGTCATCGGGGTCATGATTACCTTCGCGGCGATCGCGGCAGCGGGGGACGTCAATGTGAATGCAATTGCCCCTGGGATCGCGGCGGCTCTCCTCGCGACCGTGGCGGGACTGGCGGTCGCCATTCCTGCTCTTTTTGGCTATAACTATATCATCTCGCGGGTCAAAGATGCGAAGGATGACATGGCCATCTTCATCGATGAGTTCGTGACGAAAATGGCCGAGTTCTACCGCGAGACTCCACCCGACTATAGCCGTCCGCGCGAGTTCTTCCAAGAGAGCGTCAACTAGCTATTGCGCCATGCAGATCCAGGATGACAAACCTTACGATGATATCAACATCACGCCGATGTTGGACTTAGCTTATGTTTTGTTAGTCATCTTCATCCTCATGACCACGGCGACGGTGCAAGGCCTCAAAGTCAATCTGCCTAAGGCGAGTAACTCCCCGAGCCTGGCGAAACCGAAGACAAAAGCAATCACCTTGAATAACGAAGGCAAGATTTTCCTCGATACCGTACCTGTTACGATCGAGGAACTCGAACAGCGACTGAACCAGCAAAAATCACTGACCCCGGATTTTCCGGTTATCGTTCGGGGCGATAGCCTGACCCAGTATCAGGGGGTGATGAATGTCCTTGATGTCCTCGGTCGGCTCGGTCTTACCCAAGTGGGCCTCGCGACTAAGCCCCAGACAAAATAGGGCTAAACTCCGAATGGACCTATCGAACCAATGGCGACCGAAGAAGATCAAGTCAGCCCAATCAGAAAGAACTGGCTGGGGATCGCTATTACTGCGGTGGTTCTGGCGTGCCTGGTTCTCTTTATTTTCAAAGTTTTGCGTGGCGGCAACAGTGCACCACGGCGCGCGCCGGAGCTGGTCATGATCAAATTACCTCCACCGCCGCCGCCAACTCCTCCGCAGCAGCCGACACCAGAAGAGAAGATCGTCGACGAGCAGGAACAAAAAATAGAGACTCCAGATGAGAAACCACCGGATGAGCCGCCAAAGCCGCCGGATGAGCCGCCCATCGGCACGAACATCAAAGGGGATGGTCGGGGCGATAGCTTCGGCCTGAGCGGTTCGGGGGGAAATGGATTTGGGCGCGGCGGCGGTGGCAGCCCTTATGACTGGTATGCGGGACAGGTGCAAAGACGAATCGCCGATGCCCTGCGGAATAACCGGGAAACCCGCGAGGCTAATCTAAGTGTGAAGGTAAGGGTGTGGGCAGATAACAGTGGGCGCATTTCTCGAGCGGAATTAGCAGGCTCCACCGGAGACGCCGCACTCGACGAAACTTTGCGCAGCCAAATTCTCACCGGTTTGACCTTAACCGATGGTCCTCCACAGGGCATGCCGATGCCTATCCTGCTGCGTCTGACCGCGCGGCGCCCTCAGTAAGGAGCTTCTGGAAAGGATTCGACATTATGCCGCAAGTTGTGATTTACATTCGCTGGGTCTTGATCCTTGGTCTCGTCCTCGGTCTGAGTGCGGAGAGTGGGGCAGCGGCCGAACCGCCCGCTGCGACACCCGCGCCTTCTGACCTCCTCTCAACTCCTGTCCTGGACGATACCGGCGTTGCGCTCCCTGCCGCGCACCCTACTGCGGCCGACGCGGGGGATCGTCTGGCGGTTCCGCGCTACGTGGTTCCCGCTTCCCTCGAGGGGACGGGCGCAACGCAGACAGCGCCTTCGCAAAACGTAACGATCAACCTCATTAATCGCTTGGTGCAACGCGGTGTTCTGCCCAAAGAGGACGCCGCGGAATTGATTCAACAGGCGGAACAGGACGCTGCGACCGCTCGCGCACAAGCCGCGGCGCCGACCCCGCCTCCTCCGGCCGATGACGAAGTGCGGGTGACCTACGTCCCGGAGGTAGTGAAAACGCAAATCCGAGATGAAATCAAACAGGAGGTCATGCAACAGGCACGCGATGAGCATTGGGCGGCTCCGAACAGTGTTCCGGAATGGGTGTCACGCTTTCGATTCTTTGGTGACATTCGTCTTCGTTACGAAGGGGATTTTTTCCCGGCTGGCAACGATAACACGGGCGGGTTTCCTATCTTTAATGCCATTAACAGCGGACCCCCCTTCGACGTCACGGGGACGGTCTTCTCACCTCAGTTTAACGTCGATCAGAACCGTAACCGCTTTCGTCTGCGCGCGCGCGCTGGTTCGGAGATGAATCTCGGTGAAGGTTTCACGGCCGGCCTGCGGCTCGCCACGGGAGAAGATAACTCCCCGACCTCAACCAACCAGACGCTCGGAGTCGCCAACCAACGTCAAGGTGGAAACTTCAGTAAGTTCGAGATCTGGCTCGATCGCGCGTTCTTACGCTATGAGATCGGTGGAATTGTGGCAGAAAATTTAGTCGTCACGGCCGGTCGTTTCGATAACCCATTCTTCACAACGCCCCTGGTCTGGGACGATGACATCGGATTCGATGGCCTTGCCTTCCAAGGAAAGTATCAAGTCGTGCGTGGGGTGACGCCGTTCCTTACCGCCGGTGCATTTCCGGTCTTCAACACCGACTTTAATTTTTCGACAAATCAACCCGCCAAATTTCAGAGCAGCGACAAATATCTTTTCGGAGCGCAAACTGGCGTCACTTGGCGGGTGAACAAAGATTTCACCGTCAAACTGGCCGCGGCCTACTATCACTATGAGAATATTGAGGGCAGATTGTCCGACCCTTTCACTCCGCTGAATTCTTCAGACCAAGGAAACACAGACGATACGCGGCCTTCCTTCGCGCAGCGCGGTAACACTTACTTTCCGATCCGAAACATCGTTCCCACGGTCGATAACAATTTCGGGACCACGAATCAGTTTCAGTATTTCGGATTGGCGACTCCCTTTCACGAGCTCGTCATCACCGGTAAGGTGGACTTCAGTCATTTCGACCCGGTGCATCTTTCGGTCGAGGGCGAATTTGCGTCCAACCTTGCGTTCGATGCCAACCGCATCAACGCGATCGCAATTAACAATCGCGGACCAAACACCCCGACGGGCGGGGTAGGCCCATTTGAAGGTGGGAACAAAGCCTTCATCGTTCAGTTTGTGGCCGGCTCACCAGCTTTGGATAAGCGAGGGGCATGGAATGTTGGCGTGGGTTATCGCTATATTGAATCAGACGCGTTGGTGGACGCGTTTGTAGATTCAGATTTCGGCCTCGGAGGGACGAATCTGCAGGGATATACAGTTAGCGGCTCCGTCGCTCTTTCAAAAAATGCGTGGGTCACGCTTCGCTGGCTAAGTGCCGATAGTATCGCGGGCCCCACATATAAGAGCGATGTCGTTCAGGTGGATTTCAACGGGAAATTTTGATCATGTCTAGATTCGGTGTCCTCTCCCTCGTAACGGTCGTGGCGTGTTCGTGGGTTAGCCCCGTTTTCGGCGCGGACCCCGCGGATAATCGAATGCGGGATACGCTTCGCAGTACGATGCTGCAGCTTCGCAGTTGCCAAACTGAGAAAGAGACTCTGCAAACGGCGAAAGCGGAATCCGATCAGGTAAGCAAAGCTCTTTCTGAGCAGGTGGCGGCTCTGACTACTACGAAGGGTAAAAATGAGAAGACGCTAGCGACCCAAGCCGACGAAGTCATGAAGCTGAAGGACGCGCTGGCGAAGTGGGAGGCAGCCTATCAACAGCTAACTGACGTGGCGCGTAAAACGGAGGCCGAGCGCGCAAAGTTCTCCGCGAAGGGTATTCTTCTGCAACGCGAGGTCGACGATCAGCACCGCCGGAATGCAGCCCTCTTCACCTTGGGCAACGAAATTCTGACCCGCTACGAGCGCTTTAGCCTCGGTGACGCGATCTCGGCCAAGGAACCGTTCGTCGGGATCACCCGGGTAAAACTGGAAAACCTCGTGCAGGATTATAAGGACGAGCTGGCTGACCAAAAAAATAACCCCTGAAGCATCGGTCGCGGACTTTTCACACAACTGTAACAATAAGTTCATTGCGATGCGGACGGGATTCTGGACGATCTGCGGAGTCAACTGCTGTCGCAGCGCTCCCACCAGTGCATACGAATTTTGCGATCTCCCGATATGGTCATCTTCTCGAGTCACTCCCGCGCTGCCGTTAACAAGGCGCTGCGTTTCGGTCTCGCGCTGATCGTCGCCTGCTTCCCCGCCGGACCGATCGAAGCCGGGGATATCCTTCGCGGTGGGGCAACCTCGGGTGCAACACTGCCGTCAGCTAACCAGACGGGTGGAACGGGGAGCACCCTCCCTTCGCACTCGATGACAAACGGCACGGATACGCTGGCAAGGGCGAGTCAGGCGGTGCAGGCGGTGCGGGCGATGCAAACGGCGGCACATGACGCGGCGGTGCGTGGGGCGAATAACCTGGGTCGCGATCCGAATCATCCGGGATTGCAACTGCCTAACGTCCCTAACGGACTCACAATAGGCGGCCTCCAAGTCGCGCCGGGAGTGCCGGTCAATCTCGCCGCGCCCCGACCGACGGAGAATCCTGCGCTCTGGCAAGGGGCCAGGCTCCCAACTCAGACCATCGCGGCTGGCGTAACCAATGTTTCGATCAAGCAAACAGCGCAACAAGCGTTGCTGAACTGGGAGACCTTTAATATTGGCAAACAGACAACTCTGACTTTCAATCAAAGCGCTGGCGGCGCTAACCAGAATGAGTGGATTGCATTCAACACGATCAGCGACCCGTCCGGCCAGCCGTCGCAAATTCTAGGGTCGATCGCCGCGACCGGGCAGGTTTACGTCCTCAACCAAAACGGAATCATTTTCGGAGGTTCGTCCCAGGTAAACATTCACACGCTGGTCGCGTCTTCGCTTCCGATTAACACGAATCTCTTGACTCGTGGACTGCTCAATAACCCAGATCAACAGTTCCTGTTTTCCGCCCTGCAGATTCCGGTCTTGCCGAGCGGTGGGACATTACCGGCGTTTAATCCGCCGCCTGCGCCTAATACTCCCAGCGGCCTCGTAGGTGATGTAACTGTGCAGGCTGGAGCCACCATCACTAGTCCTACCACTGCCGACCATGTTGGGGGACGCGTCGCGTTGGTTGGTCTCAACGCCACCAATGACGGCACCATCTCCACTCCCGACGGCCAAACGATTCTCGCCGCTGGAGAGCAGGTCGCGATGACTGCTCACTCGAGTACGGATCCAAGTTTACGTGGCTTGGACACTTACGTCGGAGCGATCGGGCCATACGGAAGCATCGCTACGAATGGCGGGTTAATCGATGCGCCGCGTGCGGATGTGACCCTCACTGGCGGCGAGGTGGATCAAAACGGAGTCATTGCGAGCTCCACGTCAGTCTCATTGAATGGCCGGATAGATCTTCTCGCTAACTATAATTCCGTGCCTTCGATTCCGCCCGGGGTGAATCCGATCGTTCAACTCACGCCTTCGGCATCAGGCTTGGTTTCTCTAGGCCCGCAGAGTGTGACGGATATCCTGCCGGAGTTATCGAGGACAGAGCGGGTTGTAGGCTCCCAGTTGGCGCTTCCATCGCAGATCAATCTCCAAGGCAAGGCCGTTCACTTCGAGGGGAATGCGCTTTTGCTCGCGCCCAACGCCAATGTCGCGGTAGGTGCCGGGAGCTGGCTCCCGGTTAATCCCGGCTTCGGTTTTTTCGCCACG
Organism: Chthoniobacterales bacterium; assembly: GCA_038240025.1. Lineage (GTDB taxonomy): Bacteria > Verrucomicrobiota > Verrucomicrobiia > Chthoniobacterales > UBA10450 > Palsa-1392. The sequence goes on along the minus strand of JBBSED010000037.1, from coordinate 14,838 downwards.
GGCGGTCAGATTTATCTCGATCCCGGCGCGACGATCGACGTCTCCGGCTCGCAAAATGTGAACGCCTCCGTGAGTGAAAACTTTATCACCGCAGACCTCCGCGGCGCGGAGTTTGCAAATTTTCCTACCCAGCGGGATGGACCGCTTCGCGGCCAGACAGTCACGATCGACATTCGTAACACTGGAATCTACAACGGCCAGCCATTTGTCGGGACGCCCCTTGCTGATCTATCGGGTTTCGTCGCGCTGGTGCAGCGAACAGTCGGCGAACTCACGATCGCGGGCGGACACGTGACCTTGACCGCAGGTGAGTCTGTCATCGTTCGGGCGGGAGCGTCGATCAATGTCTCAGGGGGATCGATCGCCTACGCCGGCGCTGAAGTTGCAACGACCAAAGTGGTCTCCGGTGGCCAGATCTTCGATATCTCCCTGGCGACGCCGGACCGCATCTACCAAGGAATCTACAGCGGAACGACGGAAGCTCATCCCAAGTGGGGGATTTTTGAGACGAGAACAAACCCGTTGATAAGCGGTTCCCAATTCGAGCCGGGTTATGTTCAAGGCGGCAACGGCGGATCTCTCGCTATCTCCGCGGCGAGCATGGCTGTGGATGGGAAGTTAGTCGGCACCACCGTAGTCGGGCCGCATCAACGGACCACGCCTCCTGTCCTGAGTAGCCTTTCGTTTGCCTTTCAGGCGAACCTGCCTTCTCTCTCCTATCCGTTGATTTCGCCGAAGCCTCCAGAGATTTTCTTGAAGAACGGGAATCTGGCACCGCCGGGCCCGTTTGCTCTGGATGAAAACGGAGCGCCTTTGCCGTTGGGAGAAGATCGTCAGGCTACCGTCTACATATCGCCGGACTTACTGACGACGGGCGGGTTTGGAAGCCTGTCGGTAATCAACAGTGACGGAAACATCACTCTGCCAAGTCATGCTTCGTTAGTCGCAGCGGCCGGAGGGGCAATTACCTTGAGCGCCGCGAATTTGGATCTCGAAGGGGACATCACAGCTCCGGGTGGTAGGCTGGACTTTAGCGTCTACGAATTCTCACCCTACGAGTTCAACATCGCAGTCAACGTTACCCCAGGTATAATCACCCAGACTCCACCAGTCGACCCGACACGGGGTAGCTTCACTCTGGGCAGCAGCTCTGTGCTTGATGTCTCCGGCATGGTCGCCGATGACCGTTCAGGCGTTTTCTCACCTCAGACTTTTCCGCTTGTCACTAATGGCGGGTCGGTAACGATCAGGAGTTATAGCGCTGACCTAAAGGCCGGCAGTAAGATCAATGCCTCCGGAGGCGTGGAGGTGGATTCATCAAACGTGATCACCTACGGTAGCGGTGGTGCGATTACGATCAGGGCTGGCAACGATTTGAATATCGCCGCCCTCTTAGGTGGCAATCTTACCCTGGATTCGACCTTGACCGCTTACGGAGGGGCAAATCTCGGCGGTTCGCTCAGCATCTTTGCCCCCGCGATCAAGATTGGGGGCCAGACGAGTAATCCAGACGCGTTGCTCCTCACGACCGATTTTTTCAGTCGCGGCGGTTTCGGATTTTTCAGCCTGACCGGTTTAGGAGCGCAGACTTCTACGCCCGATGTGTATCTCCCGGCAGTGGCGATCGCACCAGGTACGACAATCCAGCCGGTGGCATTAAGCCAGTTTGTTGATCCCAATCTCGGGTTCGGTGGCGATCTCGTGTTGACGCAGGACCTTTTGCCGCAGGCCCTGCGGAAGCCGGTAAGCCTGTCCTTCGGCGCTCCGGGAGTTACCGACCTATTTAACGGCAATGTCTTGGTCGCGCGCGGGGATTTCGTGATGGGAGCTGGCGCTTCCATTCTCACCGATCCACTGGCGAGTGTCTCGATTAACGCAAATACAGCCGCCGTCCTCGGCCGGATTGTCGTCCCCGGGGGGACGATCAGGGTTACCGGAGGCGCCAATTCGAGCACCCTATTCCCCAATGATTCGGGCCGGCCTCTGCCGACGCTGGATTTGGGTCCGCAGAGTGTCCTATCAACCGCCGGGACCACCTTGCTGACGCCAAATGCCCTGGGCTTTCGCACCGGCACGGTGGTCGCGGGCGGAAATATTTTCCTCTCGGGAAACATCGTCGCTGAGGCCGGCTCTGTCTTGAATGTCTCCGGTGCCAGTGACTCACTAGATGTCGACCCCGGATTTGTCGGTGCCCCGCAATCGATGGATCCGACTGCCCCTTTGGTGGTTCGCACTGTCATCGATAGCAATGCCGGTTCGATTACTTTTGATGGCCGGCAGGAGCTCTTCAGCGACGCGATTTTGATTGGGAATGCCGGCGGCCCTTCAGCCGTCGGCGGTTCTTTGCTCGTCTCGTCTCAGCGGTTCCTGCCCCCTGGCACTGCGGAACCTTCTACTGCGCTGGATGTGACCCTGGAGGTGACTCAGAATGGCCCAACGATTCCGACGACCTTCTATCCTGCTGGCGAGACAGCTATAGGCAACGCTGTCGTGGACGAGAACGGGGCAACCCTTGCTGGCGTGGGACACTTTGCGGCGGCGGATTTCAATTCGAGCGGTTTCACTTCACTCACCCTCGCCGGGACGGTGCAATTCGTGGGCCCAGTAACTGTCCAGGCCAATGGACTTCTTACGGTTGGAACCTCCGGGGTTGTCTATGCGGATTCTGCAGTGCACTTGAACGGAGCAGCCGTTGTGCTTGGCCAACCGTTCGCGCCGCCGATCCCACCTGACCAGGCGAATATTCCCTTTCTCATCGGCAACCAACCGCTTCCGATTCCCCCGACACACGGCACGGGACAACTAACCGTGTCGGGGAGCTTGATTGATGTCGGTAATTTTTCGTTGCAAAATGTCGGGACTCTCAACCTCGTCGCGCGTAACGGGGACATCCGAGGTGATGGTACTCTCGACGTAGCGGGGGATATTTCACTGACTGCCGGGCAAGTCTATCCTGCGACGGAAGTTACCTTTAACATCGCGGCTTTTGATTACGAGCTGAATGGAGAACTTCAGACCGGCTCGGTAACAATCAGTGCCTCCGGTCAGCGACAGTTGCCTCTCTCGGCGGGAGGCGAACTAAACATCTACGCCACCACGATCAGCCAAGGCGGAGTCCTGCGCGCTCCAATAGGGACTATCAATGTCGGAGGCAGCGATTTTTCCCCGACGGCAGTGGATCCAATCTCGGGCCAGCCGTTTGCTGTTACCGAGCGTCTGACGATCACTCCGAAGGCAGTAACATCGGTCTCCGCGGTCGATCCCGTGACTGGTGTTGCGCTTACCATTCCTTTCGGGACGAACGAAAATGGAACTTCTTTTATTGATCCGGCGGGCGTGAATATCACGGCCGGAGGAGTTCCCGGGAAAACCATCAGCGTGACTGCGACGACGTTGATCGATGAGACAGGCTCAATAACTGATCTCCGCGGCGGTGGCGATCTCCTCGCTTTTCGATTCGTCCCAGGGCTAGGAGGCACGATCGATATCCTCGGGTCTACGACCAGCTTCGCGATCGTGCCTGGATATACAGCTAGCTATGCTCCCTTCGACCCAATCTATACGAACGCGAGTCTCGCGGTGGGAGATCAGATCAGTCTCGGTTCGGGAAGCATCTTACCGGCCGGCGTCTACACGCTCCTGCCCGCTCGTTACGCACTCTTGCCCGGCGCCGGGCTCGTAACTCCAAAGACCGGCACGCCCGGTGATCCGGCGCTCCAGTTGGATGGAGCCAGTTTGGTTTCAGGGTATCGTTTTAACGCCTTTACCGGCCAGCCGACCAGTCAGCCCTTGCTGAGCGCATTTGAAATCGCTCCGCAATCGGTGGTCGGAGCCCGTGCACAATACGATACCTTTTCGGCTAATATCTTTCTGAGAAACGGCGCCCTCGCGAATAACGTCGCCGTTCCGCGTCTGCCGATAGATGCTGGTCAACTAATCCTGGGTGCCACCGGTGGAATCTCGATTCAGGGAAGAGTGCTGGACGATGCCCCGACGGGCGGCCGCGAAGGGTTGGTGGATATCAACACTCCCGCCGATATTCTCATTGCCGGCCCAGGGGTAGTTGTCCCGATCGGTACTCTGCTGCTCGACGCCGGCCAGTTGAGTTCCTTCGGAGCGGAGAGTCTCCTGATTGGCGGTTTACGGCATGACACGCCCGATGGTTCGATCGTCACGGTATCCACCGACAATATCATCGTGAACAACCCGGACAATCCGCTAAGCGGCTCGGGAATCACTCTGGTCGCGAACCAAAGTATCACTCTTACGGCCGGATCTTCGGTGGAACAATCGACTGGCACTATTGCGACTGCGGACCCGCTGATCTTTGGGGACGCTTCCGTGCCTGGTAGCGGTAACGGCGTTTTATTGAGCGTTAGCAGCGATCCCACAGCGTCGATTCTGCGTCTGGGTGTAGATAGATCGACGAGTCCCGTCTTTACAATTAACACGGGAGCAAGCATCAGCGGAACAAATGTTATCCTCGACTCGACCTTTGCGACCGCGCTCGATCCATCCGCTGGCATTCACGGCGACGCCGTAGCTCTGGATAGCGGTCAGATTAGTATTCTGCTGGACCAATCCGGAATCCTTCAACAAACCTCGGGCCTGATTCTATCGGGTGCGGCGTTACAGAGTTTACAGGAAGGAACCCAGTCGCTCTCCCTTCTGAGTTATTCTTCGCTGGACATTTACGGAACAGGTCAGGTTGGATCGGCTTCGGTTGCGAGCTTACAACTCCATGACGCGGAAATTCGTGGCTTCAATAACAACGGCGGAACCGTCGAATTCGCTGCACAAAAAATCGTTCTCGACAACGCTGCCAACAGTCTGCCGGCGGGCGCAGTGGCCGCGACGGGCGGAGAAATAAAGTTTACCGCGAATACCATTCTTCTGGGTGACGGCACTCTCCTTATCGATCAATTTACAAACACCGTATTGACTGCGAACGACGCCGTCACCTTCCAAGGTGGAGGGGCGCTCGAGGCACAGGGGAGTGTAACTGTGCTCACACCGCTGATCACCGGATCAACCGCTTCCACCTACAGTCTCGGCGCCGCCGGTTCTTTGGTCATCGATCACAGCGCTGACGCAGTCGCGCCGAGCGGTGTGGGAGGGTTAGGCGCAAAGCTGACGCTCTCCGGCGAGAGTGTGATCGAGAATAGCAATATCGTTCTCCCCAGCGGAACCTTGATAGTGCAAGCCAACGGAGTGCTGCCAGGTAATAACGTGTCGATTGGCGGCCAACTGGATGTTTCGGGAACCGCCCAGTCATTTTTCGATTTGGTGAAATACACTGGTGGAGGTGGCATCGAATTGAATGCCAGCAATGGCGACATTATTCTTTCTCCGACCAGTCTTCTGACCGCAGCCGCGCCAGCAGGGGGCGGTGACGCGGGGCAGATCGTCCTTCGCGCGCCTAATGGGCAACTCAGTGCCGGGGGAGCCATCGCGGGATCTGGTGGACAGGGCGGCATTTTCAACGTCGATGTCGGCAGCCTCGCCAGCACGGCCGGCCTTGACACTGTCCTGAACTCCGGTGGTTTTACTCGTTCGCGAACGTTTCGGGTAAGGACAGGCGATGTACTGATTGATAGCAACGCTGCTGCAGTGGCATACAATCTCTCCGCCGATTTCGGCTCGATAACAGTCACCGGCGTTATCGATGCTTACTCCAATAACGGCGGCGCGATCGGCCTCTATGCCGACGGAAGCGTAACTTTGGCTAGTGGCGCTCAGTTGAACGTGGCGGCGATCGCACTAGATGCGGCTGGTAAAGCAGGCTCTGTGGATTTGGAAACTCGTGGTTCCAATGGCGGACAGATTGAAATCCAAGCTGGTTCCTTGATTAACCTTTCACTCGGCACCGGACCCGGTGGAACTCTGCATTTGCGTGCCCCTCAGAACAATGAAGCGACCGACTTGGCGGTTGCGCCGATCCAGGGCAGCATTCTTAATCCGCAGAGCATCATCATCGAGGCCTACAGAATTTTTGACGCCAGCCAGGATGGCTCCATCGACAACCAGGAACCGGCGGTTCTTGGCAATCAAATTGCGATCAGTAACGCCGCGCCGGCGATTACCGCGCGGGTCCTTGGAAGCAATACTTTCCTCGCACCTGTCCTGCACGTTCGCGAAGGCGCCGAGATCGTTAGCCAGACCGGTGATCTGGTCCTGAGCCATGATTGGGATCTCTCGACCTATCGCGGGGGTGAACGGAAGGCGGTGGTCGACCAGAATGGCCAGCCGCTTTTCGACCAATCTGGCAACCCAATCACAATTGGCGTAGAGCCGGGAATTCTGACCCTGAGAGCCAAAGGCTCGATTGCCCTCAATGGGGCTCTCAGCGACGGCTTTGGCGATAGTGCAGGCGGAATTCCTTTTACTATCTTTGGTTTCCCAGCTCCATGGCTGTCACCTTTGCTGCCAGTCTTTGCCGATGGCACCTCGCAGCAGTCTTGGAGCTATCGGATCACGGCGGGGGCTGACCTACAGGCGGCAGATTTCGGCCGCACCGCCGCCATCAGTCCTAATACGTCGGCGGGATCGCTTTCCATCGGAGTTTTCGGAGATTCGATCGCTTTCGGAGGATTTGCTGCCCAAAGGGACGACGCCTTAAGTGGTCACTACCAGGTTATTCGCACGGGGACTGGAGACATCGACATCTCGGTCAACGGCGATGTCAGATTACAAAATCAGTTTGCGACGATCTACACCGCGGGGACGCTGGTGGCCGATCCTACCTTGGGTGGGACTTTCGAGCTACCCGTGCTGGACGCATCGGGCGGCGAAGCGTCCCTCGGGTCTATCCAAGAGCCGATCCCTTACCCAGTGCAATATAGCTCCGGCGGCGGCAATGTCTTAGTGAGTGCAGGCGGCGACATACTCCACCTTACCCAGGATAACACCGGGGTCGTCATTGCGGACTCGGAGCGCCAGCTTCCCAATAACTGGCTCTATCGCCGAGGCTTCGTCGATCCAGCTACTGGCACCTTCGGAATTGCGCGCTCCGGCGATGTCGCTTCCACCACGTGGTGGGTGGACATTAGTAACTTCTTTGAAGGCGTCGGCGCGCTTGGCGGAGGCAATGTTGCCCTCACCGCGGGTCATGACGTGCAAAATGTCGATGTCGTTGTGCCGACAAACGCGCGGTTACCCAAAGATGCCCTGGACGCGACCCAATTGGTCGAGCTGGGCGGTGGAAATCTCTCCGTCCATGCCGGCCATGATCTGGATGGTGGTGTCTACTATATTGAGCGCGGGAAGGGGATCCTGAGCGCGGGCAACAGCATCCATACGAATAGCACGCGGTCGCCCTCCCTCACGACCCTCACAAACGAGGCGCCGCTCCCCGAGCAGACGTGGCTTCCTACCACGCTCTTTCTTGGCAAAGGTAGCTTTGCGGTTGAGGCTGGCGCCGATCTGACTTTGGGACCGGTGGCTAATCCGTTTCTTCTGCCCGGCGGTTACAGCAACACTTTCTCATATAAGACTTATTTTTCGACTTATGCCGCGACGGATTCGGTCGACGTCTCTTCCCTGACCGGGGCGGTGACTTTGCGCGAGAGCGCAACCTTGCCGACGAGCACTTTCCCCGTCCCGCTACTCTTGGCCTGGGAGCGTGATGTCCTTCTCCTCAATCAGTCCGTAATCACCCCGGCGTTCTTCCAACCGTGGATTCGATTGGACGAGAGTGACGTCGCGGCCTTCTCAACGGTTGTAGCTTTGCAACCGGGTACGCTGCGCGCGACTTCGTTCTCGGGCGACTTGAATTTCGTGGGGCGATTACTCTTATCGCCTTCCCCGACCGGGACGATCGACCTAGCCGCGGCGGGAGCGATTAATGGCCTCCAGCAAAGTGGCGTCGTGACTCTCAGCAATGTTCCTAATCCGTTGAATGCTTTTACTTCCGGAAGCATCAATCTCTCAGACACAGATCCGTCCTTTATTCCGCAGATCGGTTCGCCTTTTGCCTATCAAGTGATCGCGGGTGTGACGCCGGGGGCGGCGATCAGCTTGCCACCTAACTTCCTCGACTTCGTTAACAAGCTCTTTCTGGAATCCGGTTCGACCACTGGCGTCCAGGGTGTCCTGCAGACGAAGCAGGAGCTGCACGCCGCCGGGGTGCTCCACGCGAATGATCCTGAACCGATCCATCTTTACTCCAGAGGTGACAGTGTCTCCGGTTTTACCCTTTTCTCCGGCAAGGCCACACGCATTGCTGCCGGGCAGGATGTCACTGATGTCTCTCTCTACATTCAGAACGTAAACGATTCTGACGTGAGCGTGGTTGCGGCCAATCGCGACATTGTCGCCTACGACCCGACCTCTCCTTTACGCAGTGTCGCTCTGGCGACGGGAAATATTCTCACGCCCGCAACCCCGCAAGCGGGCGATTTGCAAATTAGCGGCCCCGGGACTCTGGAAATTCTCGCCGGCCGGAATCTGGATTTGGGCGTGGGGTCGAGCAATCCGGATGGAACCGGCCTCGGCGTGACGAGCATCGGCAATGCCCGCAATCCCTTCTTGCCTTTCACTGGCGCTCAAATCATCGCGGCGGCCGGTATCGGACCTTCCAGCAGTCTTGCGAACAGTCAGCTCGATTTTGTGGCCTTCGACAACCTTTTCCTCAACCCGGAGACGGCGACGGATGGCGGCGCCCGCTATCTTCCGGCGATAGGAACCTTGCTCGGGTTGACTAACGCCACCGAGGAGGACGTATACGCGGCCTTCACGCAGCTATCGCTCGAGCAACAGGATCAGCTTGCGTTGAAAATCTTCGGCTTCGTCCTGCGTGACTCGGCGCGCGACCGGACCGATCCGACCGCTGCGGGATTTGGCACTTATGACGCCGGCTTTGCGGCCATCGCCGCTCTTTTCCCCAATCCTGCGACTAGCGGGAGTATATCGCTTCCTTCCAAAGAGATTAAGACCGCCAATGGTGGCGACATTACGCTGTTGACACCGGCGGGTGGACTCACAGTTGGCTTTGCCAGCGGTACGCCCGCTGCCGACCAGGGGATCCTCACGGAAGATGGCGGTAACATTACTATCTTCACAAACAACAGCGTCGCCGTCGGGACCTCGCGTATCTTTACCTTGCGTGGGGGCAACGAGATCATCTTCTCCACGGTGGGGGACATCGCGGCCGGCGCTTCCTCGAAGACGGTGCAATCGGCGCCGCCTACTCGCGTGCTCATCGACCCGCAAAGTGGCGACGTGAAGACCGACCTTGCGGGCCTGGCAACGGGCGGCGGCATCGGCGTGCTCGATACCGTGACCGGCGTGCTTCCGGGCGACGTCGATCTGATCGCTCCTGCGGGCACGGTGGACGCGGGCGACGCGGGCATCCGGGTCACGGGCAACCTGAATATCTCAGCCGTTCAGGTCTTGAACGCGGGCAATATTTCCGTCGGCGGCACCAGCGCGGGCGTCCCAACGATCGCCACCCCAAATCTTGCGGGTCTTACCGCCGCCTCGAACAGCGTCGCTGCGACCACGAATGCCGCCGAAACGACCGCGAACCAAGCGGCTCAGCCGACTCTGACCGCGCTGCCTTCGATCGTTACGGTCGAAATTCTCGGCTACGGCGACGGCAGCGGACCTGAGAGCGACGACGATGACCGTCGCCGTCGCAAAAAAAGCTGAGACGCGAGCCGGACACCGGCCAGGGATTGGCCAGGTTAGAGCAGCCTCCTCGGCGACCTTACTTCCCAGGTCGCCCTGTCGGCGAATTGCACTCTATCGCTCGAGAACCTGCCGATTTCCGAAGAAACGGATCGGACGTTTTCTGTCGGGTCTGTCTAGAGGCATTTCTCGAGCAACGAGGCTCGCGGCGAAGTGCTTTTTACCCGATTGTAACGCAAAGGTCTAACTGTCACCTGACTGTCACAGAGCCGCCCTTTCCGTCACGCAAATGTTACCCTAAACCTCTCGACGCCCGGAGGCTAACCTATAAGATGCACCCAAGAGAAAATCCTTTCCGGCTAACTAACCTAAACTAACACGCCGGGAATGCAGAAACTTCAAATAACCGACTCCATACTCATCCAAATGAAAATCAAAAACTTCGCGCTTACCGCAGCCTTGGTTCTGGCCGGGACAGCGTTTTTTCAGCAGACCGCGACGGCTCAGACTCCCGTCGTTTACACCGACGGGGACCTCTTCATGGGTTTTCGCTCCTCGACCGCTACGAACGATTACCTGTGGGACATTGGGCAATTCTCACAATTTACCAACCTTGCCGCCGGCACCCATTTGGCGCTGGGTAACATCAGCGCCGATTTGACTACGGTCTTCGGTGTCAATTGGGCGAGCAACAATAACATCCAGTGGGGCTCCGCCGGTACGCATGACTTTGATTCGAGTGGCAACCAAATTGTCAACCTCTACGCGACCAAAGCCGAGCCGACTCTGGGGACCCTGGCGAGTCCCTGGCTGCGACAGTCAACCAGTAATCAAGGTTTCACCTCGTCGCGCATTGAGACGCTGGCGTTCTTTGGCTTCTTTGGAAACACCTCGACGGCGAATAACCCGAATGCGATCATCCAGCCGACCCTCGGGACGAGTTGGGCTTCGTTCCAACCTGGTGGCGCTAACACTACGGGCGGCACGAGCTTCGATACTTGGAATCCCACCGTGGAAGCTCCGGGCAACGTCCCTTTCGGCACCGGTATCCCGACGACGCGTCTCGACCTCTTCGAGATCCTGCCGGATAACGGGGGACTCAATCCACCAAGCACTTATCTCGGGACCTTTAGCATCGATAGCTTGGGCAACGTAAGCTTCGATACCCTGCCGATTCCGGAGCCTTCCACCTACGCTCTCCTGATCGCGGGCGGGCTTCTCGCCCTCTTTGTGGCGCGCCGTCAGCGGAAATCGAACATCAACGCCTAATTAAATTCTCCATCTACAACCCAACTAACTAACTCATCTCACAAACCCAATGAAATTAATCAGAACACTGACTCTCGGTGCTCTCGCACTTGGCTGCCTCAGCGTGGCCCAGGCACAGACGCCTATCCGCATCACCGGCTCGACCGCTTTTCGCGGAACTGCCCTCACGTCCATCCTCAACATCTTCGATCCGAGCCCAGCCGTGCAGTATGGCTACACGGGCACGACCTATACTTCGTCGAAAGCGGCGATCTTCCTGGGCAACATCGGGGGTAATTCGGTGAAGCTAAAGACCTCCTGGTCGGGATCAGAAGGAGGCATCCAGACTGTCTCCGGACAGATCACTGTTAAATTCCTTCCTGACGGCGTGGCTGTGTCCACCGGTGGGACGTCGGGCTTGCCCGACCCGACGGTCGCCGGCAACGCGAATAGCCCCGAAGTGCCAGACATTGCCTTCTCGGATACTTTCCAAAGTTCGTCAGCCTTCTCTGGCACGTTCTTCGGAGTTAACTATCCGGCACTTAACAGCAGTGTCACAACGACGGGAACGACCAACCAGATCATTGGCATCGTCCAATTCAAGTGGATCGCCGGTCGGAGCATCCCGGCGAACTTCACGAATATGACCAGCCAATTGGCGCGTAACCTTTACAGCATCGGCTCTGCCGGAGTCGCCCTTTGGACCGGCTCGACCGACCATGCGACGAAGGTGTTTGCCATCGGTCGGGATATCGATTCCGGCACACGTCTCACTTCTTTTGCCGAGACGGGCCTCGGCGCCAAGGCGGTGGTGAAGCAATTCGAGCCGAAAACTGGCGGGGTGCGCGTGACGACCGCCGGCGGTACGATCAGCACCCTGACTCTCTGGCCACTGGAGTTTGTGAATGGAATCGTCGAGCCTCCGGGTAATGGTGGCTACTCGAGCGGTGGCCAGTTGGCCGCGGCCGTGAACAATTTCCCGCCCGCTAACTCTCTGCTCGTCGGCTACTCGGGAACCGGAGACGCTGATCCGCAGATCACCAATAATGCCTCAACCGGCGCGACTGAGCTCTCCTACAACGGGGTAACCCTTGGTAAACCCGAAAACCCGGACCTGATCTCCGAAGGTGCCTACACCTTCTGGGGTTACGAGCATCTTTACTATCGCGACTCTACTCCGAGCGATGTTGCGACCGTGGCTGATACGCTGGCGCTCCGCATCCTGAACACGGACGCTCCCGCTCCGAAGTTCGCGGCCATGCAGGTGTCTCGTAATACGGACGGCGCCGTGGTCATCCAAAAATACTAAGAATCACTCAATCCCTCGGAAACATCCGAGCTCGAAAGCGCGACCAGTGCGGGTGCAATGCCCGCACTGGTCTTTTCGTTAAGTAAGAATAGCAAAGAACTGATGAAAAGGATTCAGGCGACCTAGGTCCTCGTTGCGTCCGCAGCTGGAAATATTCCTGGTCGGCTTCCTCGGGCCCCACAAGGACGGTTCGTTGCGATCGTTGCAAATCCTGGTGCCTAAGCGATCCCTCATCGGCGCAGAAAGTATCCGCCTTGCGCGAACGAAGTCTGTTGCTCCTCAGCCGCCCACCATCTCGTCACCCACTCTCGAACAATCTCAGCAGATAATTCCCACCCCCTTGGCCTTTCTGAATTCGCCTGCGGAGGCGGGACTCACAGCCGAACAGTCGGCCGCCTTAGCGCAGATCGGCGATGATTTCGTCAAGAATGTCGGAGGACCAGGACAGGACCCAACCGACCCCGCCTACCGGCAAAAGTGGCAAAACGCGTTATCTCTAGCCGATGAGCGGGGTGGGGCGGTGGCGGGGCAAGGCGCCTATGAGGCTTTGATCAATCAGCGGGCTCAGGCGGCCGGAGACTTAGCGGACGGACAGTGAGCTATCCGATTCCGGCTTAGGTCTAGGGCTACTCTTGGATTTGTCATCGGTCAAAGGAAGGCCGTGAGATTTCTTGTAGTCATCGACCAGTTGTTGCCCGGCGGCAATCTGCGCTGGCGTCATACCGGTGCGGAAACCGACCATGAATTTGAGCGCCGTGATCTCCTCCTGCTCAGCGCTAAGATAGAGCCACTTGTAGCCTACCACTGGGTCGGTTTTGACCCCACGCCCGGCGCAATATAACTGTCCCAAGTTGCATTGGGCCTTTGCGTTCCCCTGTTCGGCCGCCTGCCGAAACCATTTGGCCGCTTCCGCAAAATCAATGTTGGTTCCAAACCCATGCTGGTAAATGACGCCTAAAGTATTCTGGGCCCGAGCGCTGCCTTGAGCGGCAGACTGGCGAAACCATTTAGCCGCTTGGCCGTAGTCCTGCGCGATCCCGTCCCGGCCCTCGTAGTAGAGAGCTCCCAGGTGAAGTCGGGCTGATAGGAGTCCTTGCGCAGCCGCTTTTTCAAACCATTTGATTGCCTCTTTGTCTCCTTTTTCGAGCAGGGTGAGCCCGAGGTTATCTTGGGCGAGCGCGGCGCCTTGTGCTGCTGCCTTGCGCAGCCACTCCTTGGCCTTGGCGTCATCGCGCGGCACGCCGGGAGCCCCAGTCGCGTAAATCGAGGCAAGATTGTTCTGTGCCTTGGCGTTACCCTGCTCGGCCGACCGAGCATAGTATTCGAGCGCTTTCATGACGTTAACCGGCACGCCAGTTCCAAACTCGTAATCGCGAGCCAAGATGAACTCAGCGTCCGGGTCCCCTCGTTCGGCGGCCGCTATAACCCTCTTTAGGCCGGGTTTCTCGTTCGGGCCGGCCGCATTCCAAAGCGCTATGGCCACCCCCAGGGGCAGCCAACGCGAAGCGAGATTCTTCAGGGCAGACCGTTTCATTTGCGCCGGGACGGACCGTTGGACACGGCCTGCGGATTTGGAAAGAGGAGCAAGGCCGGCGACGCTCCCGCCGGATTACTCTTACTCGTTCAGCCGATACACCTCCACCAAGGCATTCCCAGTGGTACCATTAGTCCCTCGAACGATCGCGGTATACTGACCCGTAGCCAGCGTCGCAAGAACGGCCGCCTCCTTATCGTTGGTCGGTGCGAGATGAGTCGCTTCAATCTCGGTCTGCTGCAAGTCCTTCCAATTATCATTCGTGAACATGAGCGCCCCGGAACTATTGTATATCTCGAGCGTTGGATCGAGAAGAGCATTACTCAGCGGCAGAGTCGGCCCAGCGGCCCGGACCAAGACATTCGCGCCGCTCTCGCCGGTAATAGTGACACCTGCGATCATGACTCCGTCCCCCGTTTGCACGAAGCCGCGGGTAGAGATATTAGCGATTTGCGAGACGCCGTCACTCTGCAAGTCATAGACTTCAAGGAGCCCGACACCGGTAGAGCTGTCTTTCCCCTGAACCACTGCAGTGTATGGATTCGGTTGCAGCGGCAAAAGTAAGGCGGCTTCGTGCTGATCGGGAGGCGCAAGGCGGCTATCCGTGATTTCCTGAACGTTGGAATTTGTCATCCAGTCATCGTTCGTCGCGATGATAGTGCCGTCCTTATCGAAAAGCGAGAGAGTCGGATCAGCGAGACCACCAGGAACTGGGAGAGAAGCTCCCAAGGCCCGGACGATGACCTTTTTGGTCCCGTTACCCGTAAGAATAAAGCCGCCGATGAGGACGTTGTCACCAGTTCCGACGTTGAGCCGCGTGGAAATGTTAGCGAGGGCACCAGTCAACGGCGGCGTCGGGCCCGGAGTCGGCGTCGGGGTAACACTTGGGTTGGGAGTGACTGTCGGGGTCGGCGTAGGTGTCGGATCTGGAGTCGGGGTGGGAGTGCCGCTTGGAGTCGGCGTCGGTGTTGGGGTCGGTGTCGGATTGGGGTCGAGCACATCGTAACTGACGTTACCGGCGCCATCGATCGAGAAGCTGCCGAGATAGGTGCTCGGAGGGTTCGTCCCGGTGTTATCGGGCAGGATCATAAAGAGATCGAGTCGAGTGTTTATAATTCCT
>JBBSED010000036.1:0-41910 GCA_038240025.1 Chthoniobacterales bacterium | reverse complement strand
ATCGGATGCCGTGTGATAAAGCTGCCAGACCAGTCGCTCCTTCCAATCCGACCAGGTCTCGGTCGTGCCCTGGCCATCGGCGAGGGTCAGCAGCATCAGGTGATCGAGATTGCTCTGCGTCTTGATGATGTTCGCGAACTCAATCACCGTCGCGGGGTCATCGATGTTCCGCTGCTGCGCCATGTTTGAGAGGGTGACGTGATGATCGACCAGGAGCACAAGCGTGCGGCGATCCTCCGAGCTGAGCTGCAGGCGAGCCGCGACCGCCTGCGCAAAGAGCGCGCTCGCTTCGGAGTGCGGCCGCGCGCCGACTCCCTTGCCGGTGTCGTGGAGCAGGAGCGATAGATAGAGGACAAAAGGATCCTTTAGCGCGCGGAAAAGTTCCTTATACGGCTGCAGCTTTTCGCTCTTTGTCTCGAGCAGCGCGTCCAGCTTCTCGAGGCAAACCAGGGTGTGCTCATCCGCGGTGTAGCGATGAAAATACTCGTGCTGCACCAGGCAGGTGAGCGGCCCAAATTCCGGCAGGTAAGTCCCGAGAAAGTCCACCTCGTGCATCATCCGGAGCACGCGCGCGCCTTGGCCTTTGCGCGAGAGGATGCGGCGGAAAATATCACGCGGCGCGATCGCATAACGAAAAGCGCGCGTCACCAAACTGAGCCGCCGGCTGATTTGATCGGTCAGCTCCGCGCTAAACGGGGCCTTGTGTTCCTGCGCCACCTCGAACGCCTTCATAAGCAGCTCCGGCTCGCGGCTGAAGACCTGCGGATCGTCGACGTAGAGTTGCTCCTCGCGGATCCAGAAGGCGCCGACCCGTTCCCCGCGCATCTTACTGCGGCGAGGCAGGAGCGGGAAAAAGAGACTGCGCGTGGTCGTCGCCGTCCCGCTTGCGAAACGATCCGTCAGTCGCTCCGTGATCCGGAAAATATTGCGCGTGTGTTCGTAGTAATCCTTCATGAACGCCTCGCTCCGGTGCACCGGGAGCTTCTGTCCGTAGCCGAGTTTGCGCGCGATTTCCGCCTGCACATTCAGGTAAAGCACATCGGTCGCGCGCTTATTCGTGTAGTGCAGTTGCGTCCGGACGCGGAGGAGAAAATCGTAGGCGAGATCGATCCGGCGCCGGTCCGAAGCACTGAGCCAATCCTTGCCCTCGAGATGCGTCGTGGTGAGTGCGCCTTCCCGGAAATTGGTGATCCAAAGCAGGTTTTGATAGTCGCGCAGCCCGCCGCAACCGCGCTTCACGTTCGGCTCCTGGAGGTAAACATTGTTGGCGAATTTCTCGTGCCGGCGCGCCTGGTCTTCCATGCGCGCGCCGATGTATTCCTTCTCGTGCCCCTGCACGCAATGCTTCCGGAAACCCGCGCGGAACGCCTGGTAGAGTTTTTCGTTACCGATCAAAAAACGAGCTTCGAGCATGGCGGTCTTCGTCAACATCTCGCCGTTGGCCTGCGCGATCGCCTCGCGCACCGACCGGGTCGAGTGCCCAACTTTGAAACCCACATCCCAGAGCGGATAAAGCACCTGCTCGACGGTCTGCGAAACTTCCGAAGGCAACTCCGCGCCCTTGTGGTCGTGCAGGAACATGAGATCGACGTCGCTCCCAGGGTTGAGCTCATTCCGTCCGTAACCGCCCAGCGCAACCAGGCTCAGCGGGACCGGCGCGCCGCCCTTCGGGTCGCGCGCCGTCCCCTGCGCCTGCGCGAAAATAGTGCGCAGGAGAATGTCGATGAGCGTCGCGCGGCCCGCGCACACTTCACGTCCACCACCGCCCGCCTTGTGTCGCAGGCGCAGGCGGTGGTTCTCGATCTTGAGGAACTTCTGGTAAAGCGGGAGCACGTCCGCCGGGCCAGCCGACTTCACCGCCGCCAACTCGCGCGCAGCGTGCGCGACAACTTTTTCCTGATGGCGGGACATTGAAGAGGTTGCTGGCTGATGGATGAAGATTGATGGAGCGACCTGCTCCCATTTTCCCATCAACCATCAACCATCAGCCATCAACTCTCCCTCACAGCTGGATCTCGAAACGCTTCATCTTGTTGTAGAGCGTCGGCCGTTGAATCCCGAGGAGCTCGGCGGCTTTCTTCTTGTTCCCGTGGGTTTGCGCGAGGGCGTCGAGAATGGCGTTGCGTTCGACGTCGTTCAAACGCTGAACGCTCGCGCGCGGCCCGCCGCTGTTTTGAGGCTGCGACCGCTCGCGCTGTTGCAGCACCACCGGCAACTGCACTTCCGCGGGCAGCTCTTTCACCGTGATCTGATCCTGGCGGGCGAGCACGACCGCATATTCGATCGCGTTCTGCAGCTCGCGCACGTTCCCGGGCCAGTGATAATCGATCAACTTCTGGAAGGCCTCGGGCGCAATCGCGGGCTCCGCTTTACCCAACTGGCGCGCGAAACTTTTCAAGAACGACGCCACCAGCGGAGGAATATCTTCCCGCCGCTCACGCAGAGGCGGCAGCTCGATCTGGAAAGTGTTGAGCCGATAATAAAGATCGGAGCGCAGCCGATTCTCCGCCAGCGCCTGGTGCACCGGGCGATTCGTCGCCGCGACCACGCGGAAGTTTACCTTCAATGTTTTCGTGCTGCCTAACGGGCGAAACTCGCGCTCCTGCAGGACGCGCAGGAAACGCGTCTGCAATTCCGCCGGCATCTCCGAAATCTCGTCGAGGAAAAGCGTGCTCCCATCGGCTTCCGCGATCATTCCGCGGAAATCATTCATCGCGCCGGTGAAGGCGCCCTTCACGTAACCGAAAAGTTCGGACTCGATCATCGCCTGCGGGAAGGCGGCGCAGTTCAATTTCACCATCGGCTTCTCCGCGCGCCGGCTCCGGCTGTGAATCACATTCGCGATCACTTCCTTGCCCACGCCGCTCTCGCCGGTGATGAGGACGTTCGCTTCCGACGGGGCCATCGCGGTGATCAGCTCGTCGATCTGCTGCATCACCTTGCTCTTGAAGATCGGCGCGTTCCGCGTCTCCGCGGCGGCGAGGCGCTTGGTCAGCTCCTGCGTTTGCTCGCGCAGCTCGATCGTCTCGCGGAGGAGAGATTGTTTTTCCAGCGCTTTCTCGACCAGGCTGAGCAGTTCTTCCGGCGCATACGGCTTGCTGATGAAATGATAAGCGCCGCGTTTGATCGACTCGATCGCGTTGCTCAACGAATCGTGCGCAGTCAGGATGATCACCTGCGTCTCGGGGTGCTCGGCCTTGATCTGCTCGAGCATGTGAAGGCCGTCGGCGTCCGGCAGCTGGAGATCGAGGAGGACAAGGGCGGGGGATTTTTTCTCGAGCAGCCGCAAACCGGCCGCGGCGTTGGCCGCGGTCTCCGGATGATAGCCGTGCCGGCCTAACAAGGCCTCGAGGGTGAGCAGGATCGGGCGCTCATCGTCGATGATGAGAATGCGACGATTATCGGCAGTCATGGAGAGAACGCGCCCGCCCTTGCGCCGATCTGCTGAGATCAGACACAGGAAAGGGTGACGGTAGTGACGAGGCTCGACGCGGCCGAATCGAATTGTGCCTGGTAGGTGCCATGATGCGCCTCGAAAATACTGCGGGCCCGAAAGAGGCCAAGCGCATAATGACCATGCCGCAACTGCGCGAGCGGACTTTGGCCCCAGTTTTCCGTCGACGCGATGGCCGCGGGTTTCGGCTCGCGCAGGGTGAACACCAGCCCCGCGCTCTCCGCGCGCGCGGCGAACACCAGCGGCCCGGCACCGCGCGGATGGGAAAAGGCGTTGGCGAAAAGTTCTGCGAAAGCTTCGAGCAGCAATTGCGGATCGACCTCGAACGTCTCCATGCCTAACGAGAGCTGCCACTCGATCTGCTCCGCCTGCTCGCCAAACTCCGCGGTGATTTTCGCGCGCAGATCTTCGCCCCATTCCACCGCGACATACGGCATGGTGCGCAGTTGGATTTGCGCGATCTGACTCGAGAGCCGCTGTAATTGCGCGCTCATCCCGGCGGTCATGTCGCGGAGCCTCCGCACTTCGCCTTTCGCCTCGTCCCCCTCCACGATTTCACCGAGAAACGCGGACTGTAGTTCGATCGCGTTCAAGTGATTGCGAACGTCGTGATTGAGCTGACTGATGAAACTGGTGACCTGTGGCCACGGAATTAACGGATCGGTAGCGGACATGGAGAAGCCCATCCACAGGGCGGACGGAGCGGACATAGTAGAACGTCAGACTGGCTCTGTCATCCCGCGCCCGGGCGAAACGCCTACCCGCGGGTAAACGTCTCGGAACCGGGCTGTTCGCCACTCGCACGAATGCCGGGATCGTTCGCCGCGAGATGTTGGAGCACGTGATAGACATCCTCCGGCTCGGCGCCGATCGCCTGCGCGATGGCATCGGCGTTTTTCCCGGGACTGGACAGCTCGCCGAGAACCTTCGGCTGTAAATTCAGAATCCGCGTGGCCGCTTTCTTCCCCGCTTCCACGCCCGGCTGATGGTAGGCGTTCACATTCACGAGCGACCCGTAGAATCCCACCGCGCGCTCATAAAGCGCGATCAGCGCGCCGACATGAAACGCATCCACTTGCGAGATGCTCACGGTGATCGAATCGCGGTCGCCTTCGTAAAGCGCCGCGCGCGTGCCGCGCAGGAATCCCTGGAGATAATCGCCACTGGTCACGCCCGGCTCGACCTCGAACCGAGCGGTCGCGCGATCCTTTCGCACCTCGAGGAAGGTCGCGAAAAAGTTCGACACGCCGTCGCGCAACTGCTGCACGTAGGCATGCTGATCGGTCGAGCCCTTGTTCCCGTAAACCGCAATTCCCTGGTGCACGACCTTGCCGTCGAGATCCTCCTTCTTGCCTAACGACTCCATCACGAGCTGCTGCAAATATTTGCTGAAAAGCGCCAGCCGATCCTTGTAGGGGAGGATGACCATGTCTTTTTTCCCCTGGCCATCGCCGGCGTAAAACCACATCAGGGCGAGAAGCATGGCGGCGTTTTCCTTGTCGTTAGGCTGGCGCGTTTTTGCATCCATCGCGGCGGCGCCGGCGAGGAAGTTGTCGAGATCGAAGCCTTCCAGCGCCATCGGCACCAGCCCGACCGCGCTCATCACCGAGGTGCGGCCGCCGACCCAGTCGTGCATGGGGAAACGCGCAAGCCAGCCGGCGTCCTCCGCGACCTTATCCAGCTCGCTCCCGACGCCGGTGACCGCGACCGCGTGCTGCGGAAATTTGAGCCCGGCTTTCTCAAAAGCCGCCCCGGCTTCGAGCATCCCGTTGCGCGTCTCCTTGGTGCCGCCGGATTTAGAGATCACGACCACCAGCGTGGTCGCGAGGCCATCGCCGATCTTTTCCAGCGTCCGATCGAAGCCGTCCGGGTCGGTGTTATCGAAAAAGAAAATGTCCAGCGGATCGTGCGCCGAGCCAAGCGCTTCGGCGATGAACTGCGGCCCAAGCGCCGAGCCACCGATCCCGATGAGCAGAACGTGGGTGAACTTCGTGCCTTTTTCGTTGCCGATTTTTCCGCTGTGCACATCTGCGGCAAATTGTTTGATGCGCTTGTTCGTCTCGACAATATCGGCGCGGAGCTGGTCGTTAGGCGCAAGTTGCGGATCGCGCAGCCAATAGTGGCCGACCATGCGTTTCTCGTCCGGGTTGGCGATTCCGCCGGTCTCGAGATCGCGCATGGCCGCGAAGGCCTGCTCGACCTGCGGCTGCATCTTCGCGAAGAAGCCTTCCGGAAAACGCATCCGGCTAATGTCGAAGGAAAACCCGAGATCCTCGTAGCTGAGGTAGTAATCCTGGAAACGTTGCCAAAGAGCGTTGGTAGCCATGCGGCTAGCTAAACAAGAATTGGTTTGCAGAGCAAGCGCCGTAGCACAGGCATCCTGCTTGCGCTACGGTTTCCCGCTCCGTTGGCGTTCTTCCTCGCTCTTCGGCTCTGCTTTCGACTCATCCCAGCCGATTTTGCGGCCTTTGTTTTGCTCTTCGAGCCAAGCCATGAGCGGCTGGAAATAATCGACCATCGCGCGGGTCGAAAGCTCTTCGCCGGTCGCGTCCTTTAACACTTTGCGCCAATCCTCCGTGCCGCCTTTTTCGAGGATCTTTTGCAGCCAGGCGCCGACTTCCTTGTTCCCGGCGTAGTTACAGGATTGCGGTGGCTGATGGAGAATGTGCTTCGCGATGTAGTCGTGCAGCTGGAATTTCAGCACGGTCGCGAAGGCGTAGTTGTAGTAATAGGCGGGGGTGTCGTTGATGTGGGTCTTGGTCGCGTAATCGGCGAACTCTTCCCCGCGGGGTGAGGGCGGTTTCACGCCTTGGAACTTGCTCACATCCTCCCACCAGCGCCGGTTCCACTCGTCCGTCTCTAGGTTATGCGCGTAGATATCGGCTTCCCAATGCGTCATCGTGCCGGAGGCAAAGAAGATGAACGGGATCGAACGAGCGAGCGCGTCGTCGAGCAGGAACGCCGTCTTGTCGGCCTTGAAATCGTTAGGCAAAATTCCTTTCGCCTGGAGATACGGCACCTGGCTCGAGGCGAGCGCGATCAGTTCGCCGATGCCTTCGTGGAACCCCGGCGCCGCGCCCGTGCGCAGGAGTGGGGGCACTTCCGGCCGGCTGTAGGCGAGGAAATAATGGCCATGTCCGAGCTCGTGGTGCGCCGTGAAAAACCATTCCGCATTCGGCTCGATGCTCTGGAGCGAGCGGATGTCGTGGTCGAGATCGATGTGCCAGCAGGAGGCGTGGGTGTTTTTCTTCCGCTTGTTGCCCGGCGGCACCGGGTAGAGATCGGACTTCGTCCAGAAGCTCGCAGGGAGCGGCTCGAAGCCGAGCCCGGTATAGAATTCTTCCGCCGTCTTCGCGATCCACTCCGGTTTTTTGCCTTTGAAATACGGATCGAGATTGGCCGCGTCGACCATGCCGGTCCAGTTCTGCGCCCAGCGGTTGTTCAGCCAATGCGCCGGGATCTCGTTCGGCACCGGCTGATGATATTTCTCCGCCAGCTTGTATTTCGCCCAGGTGTGGAGCTGCAGATAAAGCGGCCGCAGATCGCGCATGAACTCGTCGTTCATCTTCACCATCTCGTCGGCGGTCATGCCGTAAGCCGCGACCTCGAGATCGAAGTAGCTCGGATAATTGGTTTCGCCCGCGACGCCGTTCCGGTCCCAGCGCAGGCGCATCAGGTTGTTCTGCAAAGCCGGGCCTGATTCTTTCGACGCTTCCCAGATGGCTTTTCGTTCTGCCAGATCGGAGCTGGTGTTGAGCAAGTCGTCGATCTGGTTCGCGGTGATCGCCTTGCCGTGGAGCTTGAATTGGAAGCTGTTCAGGATCGAGGCCTGTTTGGTTTCGTCTGCGATTCGATTGTTCGTCAGGGTGGGATTGGTCATCGGGCCTTCGCCCGCGTTGAGCAGCGCCTGCCGCAGCTCGCGCACGGTGAGCGGCTCGAGCTCGTCGCTGCGCTTCAGCAGGTCCCGGACTTCGGTGATCAAAGCCGGGTTGCCATTGAAGGCGGCGTACGCTTTCGCCGCCGTTTCGCTCGCGGCATCGTGCTCCGGGGTCACGTCGGTCACGGCCGACCACTGCGCCTCGCTATTCACGCGGTAGAGCGCTTGGTAGCTCGCGTTCGTGAGGGCGAGGAAGCGATCCGCGCGTTCCTGGATTGGAGATTTGGCTGCCGGGGAAGGGGCAGGAGAGGCCTGCAGTGAGAGAGTCGTTAGGGCAAGGAGCGAAGCGGCGGAGAGGCGAAAACGAAACATGGTCGCAGATGTTACGTCCCGCTCGCGCCGCGGCAAGACTGGAGGGACGACCGCCGTGTCGTCCCCGTTTGATCGGCGTTGCTCGCGACTGACGAATCGAGGACGGGACGGCGCCCGTCCCTCCATCACCAACGCAAGACGTTCAGCTCGCCTTGGTGAGACCACGCTTCCGGCCGATCGACCAGACCGGCCCGCACTGGATTTTGCACCACGTAATCCCATTTCTCCTCGTAGCTCTGGCCACGGCGCAACTGCGTATCCCAAAAATGCCGTTGCCATATTGGCTTCTCGTTAGGCTGGGGCCAATGTTGCGCCGAGCGGGATTTCCAGAAACTCACCCACTGCAGGAGCGGTCGGGGATGCAGGTCAGCGGGCGCGCAGAAGAGGTGAAAGTGATCGGGCATGATACATACCGGCCCACCAGCCAGGAACGTGCTTCCCGCCAGGCATCGATGAGATGCTCGAGGATTTCCGCGTGCGCGAGGACCTCCTTCCGGTCTTTCGTGCAGATCGTGAGGAAAACGATGATCGGCGAATCATGGTGTTCAACGACCGGTTGATGCACCGGATGTTTGCGGCCTTGGAGGGACGACCGCCGTCTCGTCCCCGTTTCAGAATTATTCGAGGACGGGACGGCGCCCGTCCCTCCAGCGTCATCGGCAGGGGTCACATGTGCTCGATCACATTGTCCCCGAAGGCCGAGCACTTGATTTCCGTCGCGCCGTCCATCTGCCGCGCGAAATCGTAGGTCACACGCTTGCTCGCGATCGCGCCGTTCAAGCCTTTCACGATCAAGTCCGCGGCTTCCGTCCAACCCATGTAACGGAACATCATTTCACCCGACAAAATCACACTGCCCGGATTCACCTTGTCCTGGTTCGCATACTTCGGCGCCGTGCCGTGCGTGGCTTCGAAAATGGCGTGGCCGCTGATGTAATTGATGTTCCCGCCCGGCGCGATGCCGATGCCGCCGACCTGTGCCGCCAGCGCGTCACTCAGGTAATCGCCGTTCAAGTTTAAAGTCGCGATGACATCGAAATCCTCCGGTCGCGTGAGCACCTGCTGCAAGGTGATGTCGGCAATCGCGTCCTTGATCACAATCCCGGCACCCGGTTTTCCTGCCGGGATTTTGCACCACGGTCCGCCATCGATCTCCTCCGCGCCGAAGAACGATTTCGCGACCTCATAGCCCCAATCGCGAAAAGCGCCCTCGGTGAACTTCATGATATTTCCCTTGTGCACCAGGGTGACGCTCTTGCGGTTGTTCTGGATTGCGTAGCTGATCGCGCTGTGAATCAGGCGAACGCTCCCGGAATAGCTCACCGGCTTGATCCCGACGCCGACCTTGATGTCGCTGGGAAAATCTTTCGCGCCCACCGCGTCCCAGAATTCCTTCGCCTTTGCCTCGGTGCCGAAGCGGATCTTGCTGAACTGTTTCGGGAATTCTTTCTCCAGGAAACCGAGCACCTTGTTCGCTTCCGGTGTGCCGCCGGCCCACTCGATGCCGGCGTAGATGTCCTCGGTGTTCTCGCGAAAGATCACCATGTCGACTTTTTCCGGATGTTTCACAGGCGAGGGGACGCCTTTGAAATATTGCACCGGACGAAGGCAAACAAAGAGATCGAGCATCTGCCGGAGCGCGACATTGAGCGAACTGATGCCACCGCCAACCGGGGTCGTGAGCGGGCCCTTGATGCCGACGAGATACTCGCGAAACGCCGCGACCGTATCGTCGGGGAGCCAGTTATCGAACTTGTCCTTCGCCGCCTGACCCGCGAAGACCTCGAACCAGGAGATCTTCTTCTTGCCGCCGTAAGCTTTCTCGACCGCAGCATCCATCACCCGCACACTCGCAGCCCAGATGTCGGGACCCGTGCCGTCGCCGCGGATAAAAGGAATCACGGGATTGTCCGGCACGGAGAGTTTGTCAGTCCGGGTAATTTTCTCGCCGGCGGGCGGGGTGAGGTCTTGGTAAGGCATGGCCGAATGTAAGGAGAAAGTGATAAGGGGAAAGTGGAAGGTAGCGAACCGGCCGGCGCCGCCCGCGAGTCACGCGACCTGGCGAAATCGACGAACCGACGCATCCGTTGGCGGTCGGAGAACTCCCTCGTGCGAAACGGACGACCAGCGCGCAACGTTGGCCGTTAGCTATTTCGAAGCCAGCTCCGACGTCCGTTCGCCTGCTTCGATATTCCGCTGCGCGTGATGATGTTTTGGCGCGGTCAGGATCATAAGCACGATCAAAACGACGATCAGCAGACAGAGCAGGAAATCAAACAGCTTGGCGCGAGGGTTCGCGTACGGGTCTTTGCTTGGGGGCATGGTTTTGGGGTGGTCAGGGGTTCAGTCGCTATAAAACCAGCCGACAGAAATCGCGTCAACGAAAAAATACCCGCCCAAACGCGGAGATATTAACCGCGGATTACGCGAATGACGCGGATGGGAAAGACAGAGGTCGGGTACGAGGAACGTGAGGGGGTGTTTTTCTGATCCGTGAAAATCCGCGTAATCCGCGGTTGAAAAACTCTCCCCAATCCGGCGGCGGCCGATCGCGCCGCAGAGATATAAACCGCGGATTACGCGGATGACGCGGGTGGGAAACATGGAAGCCATGCCGCAGGGGAAGCCTTCTTCCTATCCGCGAAATCCGAGTAATCTGCGGTTCAAAAGCTTCGGCTAAGCATGCCAGTAAACGATGCGCGCCTTATCCACGTCGTCGCGCGATATCTGCAACCGCACCCGGTCTTCGCAAGCAGGCGCACGCTACAATCCGTTCAGCCGATGGCGGGACGAGTGGGCCCGCCCGTGGCGGCCGACAATGCCCGCAAAGTTATGAACCGCGGATTGCGCGGATGACGCGGATGGGAAACATGGAAGCCATGTCGCAGGGGAAGCCTTCTTCCGATCCGCGAAATCCGCGTAGTCCGCGGTTAAAAAAAGCTTCGGCTACGCGAGCCGGTAAACGATGCGGGCCTTATCCACGTCGTAAGGCGACATCTGCAGGCGCACCCGGTCTCCCGTCGTCAGACGGATGAAGCGCTTGCGCATTTTGCCCGAGATATGGGCGAGCACCACATGCTCATTCGCCAGTTGCACGCGGAACATCGTGCCGGCGAGCACGGCCAGCACCTTGCCTTCGATCTCGATCGCTTTTTTAGGGTCTACAGCCATGACAATTTTTTGGAAAAGCAAAGCCGGCGCCCGAGGTGGGCGCCGGCCCGCAAATTTCGCTTAGTCGATTACCGACGATCGCCGCCAGCGAACTGACGGGGGCGTTCTTCACGCGCCCGCGCTTCGTTCACGGTCAAGGCGCGTCCGGAGACTTCCTTGCCGTTGAGGGCGGAGATGGCGGCATTGGCGCCGGCGGCATCCGAGAAGGTCACGAAGCCAAATCCGCGTGAGCGGCCGGTTTCGCGATCGTTGAGAATGGCCACGTCGGTGACGGTGCCATGTTGTGCGAAGAGATCGCGGAGTTCATTTTCAGTGGTCTCAAAAGAGAGATTACCTACGTATAGTTTCATTGTTTTTGTGATTTTGGAGCAAGGAGCTGCGAGCTACAGAGCCGTTCCCGGGAATCGGGTTTCAGAATCACCAATGAGGAACCTCACCTGACGATCTACCGCACTACGAACAGAACAGAACTTATCCAAGAAGCGCAGACACTCGCAGGGTTTGGGGAATAAGCAAGGGCGTCTCGCGACCCGGTTAAGTGATGATTGTTAATGGCAAATCGGGTGGGAAACGGGAACGCCAGGCGCTGGTGACCAAGTTGTTTGCCGTCATTTTAGATCGGTCGTGCATCGCCTGCCGCTGGAAATTCAACGCCGTCAGCAATTCAGCACCGAGTTTTTTTCCATCTCGGCCGCTGCGTCCACCCAACCGCCAGGATAGTCAAAACCGCTGCGACCCAAGTTGCAGGCTCGGGGACGGCGGTTAACGGCGCGAGGTGCAGTTCATTCAAGCCGTAGATCAATCTATAGCCAGCTGGGAGCGTATCGGCCACGTCGAAAATACCGCTCACCGAGCCATAGGTTGCGAGCACATAAGTGGAAGTGCCATTGGGCGTTCCGGTAAAAGTGATCTGGTCCTTCGCATTGGTAAGATTAAGCGCGCCAGCGATCGCGAGCCGATCGCTTGCTGATCCGAGGATATCAACCGCGAAGGTGGCCAAGCTCCCGCTCGCGCCCTAAAACGTTGCCGTGCTGGAAAGGGTCAGTGTGCCGACCGTCCCGCTGCTGGCGCCCGTTAGGCTCGCGCCTGCGGTTATCGTCACCGAGCCGCCAATCTTCCCCATCCCGCCGAGGAGGCTGCCAACCCCACTTGCCGTCACCGCTCCCGTCGCCAGCGCCTGGTTGCCGTTAATGAGGAGCGTCCCTGCCGTCACCGTGGTTGTTCCCGTGTATTTGTTTGTGCCAGATAAAGTCCGGGTGCCGGCGCTCTCCTTAGTCACGGCAAGCTTCCCGCCGGCTGCGCCATCGGAAATTTCGCCCAGGATCGTGCCGCTGCCATTCCCGCCAAGGGAGAGCGTGCCCACACTCCCGGATGCCTGCCGACCGATAACCGCCCCGCCAATGACCAACCTGGATCCGGCGGCGGTGCTATCGCTGTAGAAGGAAGATCCAGCCCCAGCTGTCGAAGGCAGATCGATCGAATTGTTCACTGTTTCCACGTGGCTGACCCCATTCTTGACATAGATAGAACCGCTGATGGCGAGATAGAGATTCGCGCCCTGCAGGGTGAATGCCCCCGCCTGGCCAAAGAAAGTTACGCCACCGAGGCTCCGATCTGTGTTGAGAGTTACCAGGAGATTGGCCGCGTAACCAAAGCTGGCGATATCGTTGTTCGTATCGACCATGCCGACAACTCCGGGAACCGGGCTCCCGAACCAGTTGCCTTTCGTCTCCCAATTTCCATCGATGAATCCGGCATCTCGCCAAGTCTGACTGCTCGTGATGGCGTCCGGTTGGATCGAGCCATTGTTCGAAATCGATGCGCGGGTCGAGTCCGAATCGACTTTGCGGTATGGCTCAAGTCCATCTGCCTGCCAGCGCAAGCCTGTGAACCGCCGGTCGTTGCCCGAAGTCAGCGCTCGCGCGTCAGAAGGGGATGAAAGGAGTGATGAGGCAATTGCGGAGAGAAGCAGGAGTCGATGGGGAGTAAGAGGGGACGGGGGCGTACGGGGGATTCAGAAGACGTTCAAGGGAGCAGGGAAATTTCCTGCCGGCGAATTGAGCAAAATCTCCTGCAAGCGTCAATCGTTTTCACGTAAGAGCGCCTGTCCGATCCAAGCGCGCGCGTTTGGCGGCGCGCCGAAGGGAAGCGAGTATCGTGAGAACTTTCCAAGCTGTGTGAAGACAACTGGGCGGGTCTGGCCCACGGGCTCTTGGACTGCTAGCACTGGCAAACCCTTTTAAAGGGAGTCGGACCGAGGGAGGAGTTTTTCACGCAGCAGCACTGGAGAGCCCGACACCGCATGTGATTTTCGAGCAAGGAGCTGCGAGCTACAGAGCCGTTCCCGGGAATCGGGTTTCAGAATCACCAATATTGAACCAAACCCTGGATCTTCCCGCACTGGAGGGACGACCGCGGTGTCGTCCGGGTCTGATGGAGGATGAATAAGGAAAACAGGTCGCAGACTCGCCGTGGCGAGAAAGTAGAAAACTGAAACAAAGGCGGGAGGCGAACCCGTCTAACTGCTCTTCACTTTCGCCAGCTCGATCGCCTTTCCTAACCGCACGCTCGCGGCGGCGCGGGATGGGTCGCTCAGGCGCGTTTCCTCGAGCCGCTGGCGGATGAGTTCGGGTTTCAGCAGGCCAGCCGCGAGGAGCGACGCGCAGAGTTCCAAGTCTTTGGGGCGGCCCGCCTGGAGCTTGACCGTGGCGAGGTCATGCGGATCGAGGCATACGACGTCAGTGCCGGCTTGCAAAGGAACCAACCGGCTCTCCCAATTACTTGGAAAAGTATCTTCCACTTCAGGTCGGAGCGCATCGGCGTGATATCCTTCTTTCGCATCAAACAGGCTCCCTTCGCCAATGGCTTCTTGCAGCACTCCGGCCAGCTCCGCATCCATTCCATCGATGAGCAGGTCCGCGTCATAGGATATTTCGAGTGGGCCGTTGACTTCGCCCAGCTCAGGAAACGAGGCCAGCAATGAAGAAGAGCCGAGGACGACGATGCGCCGGCCCGGGCTGAGCGCCGCCGCCACGCTGGCGACATGCACTAATGATTGAAGGCGCATTGCCGAATGATTCGTCTTCGTTCCATCGTGGTCAGCACTCCAGCGAAAGGAGCAAAGGAACGCAAATGCCTCGCCTCCTCCCCCGGGTCTCGCAGCAGTGCGAGCAGCTCCCTCTTTCCCTCGTCATCTGCCTGTGCTTTGAGAATCAGCGACCGCCATTGCTCGAGCCGATGCGGCGCGGAGTGGTTTCTCTCCAGCCAGCGCTCGATATTGCGCAATGGAATCTCCAGTAACCCGGGTTGTTGCTCGATCTTCGCAGCGACCGCGTCGAAGTAGGTCAACTGCGATTCGGCCAGGGCGCGTCTTTCCACCACCCAGATTAATCGCAGCCCTTCCATGCCGCAACGAAGACTGCTCGGGAAGCAAAGTCTTCTCCTCCGATCCCGGGGGCGCGTTCCGATATCAGTTTTCAGCTCCGCAGACTTCAGCATTTCCGCCGTGTCAGCCATTGAAAGCCCGGCCAGCCTGCTCGCGAAAAGCTTCGGAGTTGCTCAGTTTACCCCCCGCGGTGGGCAGCCGCTGCGGCAGACCCCTAGCTTCTCTTAGGCCGCAGCCGTTCCGCGCTCCGCAATCCGTTTTCCGCGTGCAAATATTCGCCGCCGCTGGGTGAAGCCGACAGCCAATAACGCGAGCGCCGCGGCCGCCCAAGTGGAGGGCTCGGGAACAGGGACCAAGGCGATATCGTTCCCTCCCTGTAAGGCTGTTGGTCGCGTCGTTGTAGAAGTAGTCGATCGTGTAGCCCGAAGGCACTCCGGTTGCGGAACCGAATGCGCCAATGATCGCGTCCGTTAGGTCGTTCGACACAATGACAAATCGTTGATTTGATGGAGTGAAGCCCGAGCCAAGTGTGATCTTTAGGTTGCTTCCTGTTATTGATACAGACCCCGTCACCGTCGCCTGGTCGTAGCCGCTTCCGAGTGTTGCGCCATTGAGATCGACGTTGAAGTTAGACGTGCTACTCAGAGTGAGGGCGCCGGTCTGAAACACAGCTGTGGTTCCAATTCCGGTCCAACCAGGTGAGAGATTAGAGCCCGATGCAACAGAAACGGCGCCAGTGATCCTAACGCTTCCTCCGAGGGTTGTTCCACTGTTAGAAACTGTGACCGCCCCTGCGCTGGTTCCGGAACCAGAGGTGTTACTTACAAAAAGCGCGCCGCCAGTGACCACAGTCGGTCCTGAGTAAGTGTTCGCTCCGCTAAGCACTAGCACTCCAGCTCCTGATTTTTGAATCCCGGAGGCCGTGCCACCAATGATAGGTGCCGAGATTATCATCTCTGTCGATACAGATGCAGAATCAGCGATGTTGAACACAGTCGATCCAGAAGTATTTAGTGACACGCGAAAGGCCCCGCCGCCGGTGTTCGTGATCTGTGCCGTGGAGGTTCCCGACGAAGAATAGGTGATGCCGGTTCCCGAGCCGGCCCGCAGGTTTACTCCAGAAGCCGTAGCGCCCGAATACGTTGAGTTAATGGTCCCACCACTGAAATTGAAATCGGTATTTAGGATGAAGTTGCCGGAACTTGTAATAGTAGTCGTGCCTCCGGTCATCGTGGCGCTGTTAGCAACGGTTAGAGCACCACCAGCAATGGTGATGCCACCACCACTCATCGCCAGACCGCTCGTTGCCGTCGCAGCCTCACCGATCGTTTCTATTCGAGAGCCAATAGCAAAAGTGCCCGAAGTAAGTGTTAGTTTAGACGAGTCTTTGATTTGGTTATCTCTCGCACTTCCATAACCGAGGGTGCCACCGTTAATCAAGATGTCACCGGCGATTGCATCGACTCCCGCAGTCGATTTGCCCATAGCCCCGAAGTGCCATTAGTGACAGTCGTTGTGCCCGTGTACGTGTTCGCACTATCTCCCGAAAATGTGGTCGTGTTGGTGTTAGTAATAGTAATGCCTTTTGCTCCGTTACCACCGTTTGCGATGATATTCTCGAAGGTGACGGCACTACCTCCCTGTACCTCCAAATTATAATCGAGAAAAAGCGATCCGGTGCTGCCACTACCGTTACCGCCTCCGCTTCCATCTAGTTTGAAATAGAGGCCCCCACCGTTGGATATGATATAAAACGTCGACCCGCTGGAAACTGTCTCACTGACGTTACTATTGTAAATCCGCCACTGATTTGGATCGTTGAAGTTTTGGAGGTAGTCGGTGAACTTTAAGGCGTTGCCGTAGAGTTGACCGCCGCCAGCGCCATTATAAAAGGAAATGTGTCCGAACTGATAGAAATCACCGTAGTTGAAGTATGAAAAGTGGTGAGATCCGGAGGTGTTATCCCATTTCAAATCATCCCCCGAATTGGGCTGACCAATACCAATAACTTGGATCGGAAATGTTGTCACTCCCGCCATTGCCGCTCCAAGCTCTTTCGGTTGGCGCGTGCAAGAAACGGCAACATCATTAGGGAAAAGACGGCAGCACGCACTGTTCGGAGAACAAGGGGATGTGAACTCATAAAAGGAAGATGGTGTGAAAAGTTATCGTAGGACATCAAGCGAAGTGCGGATCTCGTGAATCCGTTCAGGGGTTTTAGACAGCACCCGGACGGGTGACCGATTAGCCAATTTTGATACCAAATCATCCCCGTGGGCAGTCGGGCGAAGCAGGAAGAAGATGGCAACCAAAATGATGGCAATCAGAAACAAATCGACGCGTTTCTGGGTTTTCGTGGCGTAGGGGTCGGGCTTTAGGGTCATGGACAAGCGTGGAGTCGGGGCTCGATAACTTGGTTCGAAGTGGGTAAGGGAATTGCCATTTCTGAAGTCGGAGGATGAAGTTTTCCGTGGAGATGTCGAGTGGAAAATCTCTGCACAACGGAGAAAGCTGGCTGTTTGCCTTGAACCGTTCAAAAGCGAGCGGGCTCGCGCGGTTATGGGTTATCGGATGGTTGTTATTCGGAGGGAAATGTAGCCGCGTCTCTGTGAGACGCCGGCCCGCGCAGCACTTCGATTTCCTGTTTCTCGCAGAGGATTGGCTTCAGCTGCGTTTCGAGGTTCGGCGGGCGTGGGATTTCCTGACCCCTATTTCCCTCAGAATCTGAAAAGCTGCGAAGCTAATAATGATGGAGGTCGGGGAGCGAGGCGAATTGACGGATGGGAAGGGGGGAGCAACACTGCCTCGTGGATTATTCCAAGATCATCACGATCGAACCGGGGAAACGGAGCGGAAAACCCTGCATCCGCGGCACGCGCATGACCGTCACGGACGTCCTCGAATATCTCGCTGGCGGCACGAGCCAAGATGAGCTGCTGGCCGAATTTCCAGATCTGACGGCAGAGGACGTTCGGGCTTGCCTGGCCTTTGCCGCTGAGCGGGAGCGAAAACTGGCGACGCTGCCGGGGTGAAGCTGCTCTTCGATCAAAATCTTTCTCCTCGGCTTCCTCCGTTGTTGGCCGACGTCTTTCCGCAGAGTGTGCATGTGCGGGAAGTAGGACTGCGCGATGTAGGTGATAGCGAAATCTGGAAGTTTGCCGGTGCGCATGGATTCACTCTCGTTTCCAAAGATTCCGATTTTCAACAGCGGAGTCTGCTCTACGGCCCACCTCCAAAATTCATTTGGGTGCGTCTGGGGAATTGTCCGCTCGCCTTGGTGCATGAGCTTTTGCGAAGGCATGTGGCGGCGATCGTCGCTTTTGAGGGTTCTCAGGGCGAGTCGCATTTGATGTTACCGTGATGCGCGCGCGAGATTCTCGGGTCAAGCCAGAAGGGGTTAGTTTGGGGGTTGCCCTGATTTGACGGACAGTGGGCAGGCTGGCGAAAGTCAACGTGACACTGAGCCGACGAACAATGATTGTCAGACAAAGGGCAACCCGCGCTCGCCATGGTTTAGCGCTCGGAGTAGTCGATCTTTGCGCGGGTCGCCCTCCTTGCGGCGGAGGATTTTGCCTCCGCTGATTCGGCGGGATTGCGCCCGTCGAGCTGCCCGTCCGCGTTCCCATTCTTCCCAGGTGGCGGTCCGAGGTAGCGTCTCGAGCGTTTCTTTGTTCGAGGTTTTGCTGTTCACGGTTTCGTCTCCGGTTCGCCCACTGCTTCGCTTTCGATTTCCTCGATCATCCGCGCGAGCTCATCGGCGACTCGATAGTCATTCGATTGAGCAACCCGCCGTAACTCCTCACGATCCAACGCGACGAGATTGTTCCAGCCGGCCGCGAGCAGGACTTTCGCCACTTGCCACCGTTCGGCATCGAAGCGCGGGACGGTAGCGATCAAGAGGCGCTCAGCAATCAGATCTTCAATCTGAATCAGGCTGACGCCGGCGAGGCGTTGCAAAGGCCCGCGAGCAGAAGTTTCCAGGCGCCCGAGCAAATCAACAATAACACCGGCGATGTTCCAAGTGCGAATGTTCATGGGTTCACCGGCCGCGGCCAAAGCGATTTCGCGCTCCCGCGGGGCAGGCAGGCGAGGGCCATCGAAGCAGACATCCACATCCCCGGAGACGTAGGCGCCGTCCGTATAAAACTCCACGGCGGACCCCCCGACGATCACCGGCTCGGCGCCGATCGCTCGGAACTGTTCCGAAACCAACTCGGCGACAAGCAGGTTTTTGCGGTTTTGATCTGGCTCGCGACGGATGGCGTCGAGCCGGTCTGCCAGAGTGGTCACTGGGGTAGCGTATCCGTTGGGTTCGTCGGGGACAAGCCGCTTGCGATGACGCGACGGAATGCTGCGGCACGACAGGGCAGGCAGCAGGAGCGGCGCGGCCTTTCGGGGAGACGGCTCACAGAGCCGTGGCTACAGCGGGCGGCGGTCCGCCGCTGTTATTGGTTATCGGGCTGGGTGGTTATTCGGAGGGAGTTGAGCCGCTTTCCGTTTCCTGCTTCTCGCAGAGGGCTCTCTTCGGCTCCATTTCGAGGTTCGGCGGGGTGTAGTTTCGTCGAGCGGCGGAGTCGGCTTGGCCTTCCTCCGGCGACGGAAGGGGCGCGGGCGACCCGGCCAAATGAGGGAGCGCGCCGCCTACGGTTCCGAAGTGCGGGCGGACACCGCCCCTCTGGCGCGGATCGGTCACCATCCCACCCGCGCAAAGGTAAAGGCATCCCATTTCCTCCGGTGGCAACTGTCGAACGATGTCCTCGGCTCTGGCGAGAAGGCGGAGCCAGTCACTTTTCATCTGCGGGAGATCAAGGCTTCCGCTCCCGAGAATGGCCTGCAATTCGTCCAGATTTAGCCGGTTGAAGCGCGCGGCCTGCTCGAGAATAAAAGTGGGAGTGAGGCCCGCATCCTTTCCCGCTGCGGCCCAGGCGAGCAGACCGAACGGCGCGTAGTTCGCGTCGAGATAGAGGACATCGACGAAATCGCGCGCTTCCCAGCGGCCGGCCAAGGCCAGGACTTTGTTCGTGGCCAGATCAGCGAGATGCAGGGTGTAGCCAAAGTCCTCGTCCGGTTGCACCGGGAAAAAGCGAAAGGCGGAATCGACCGCCCATTCCATTTTAAGCGCCTCGTCCCCCTTGGTGACAGTGGCTCTCTGGAAGGCGGGGGTGATGAGCGTGCGTTCAATCGCGTAACCGTTCTCGCGCAGGGTTTGCAAGTCCGTCTCGGCCGCGAGGGCGACGCTCTCTTGTGCATCGTGAAAAATATCGACGTCTTCCGAGAAGCGGGGCGAATCTTCCTGGCGATGCAGCGGCGTGCCGCCGGCGACATAGCTATCGGGCTGGCGGTGGCGCGCGATGAGCTGAAAGACGGCGCGCTGGAAAGCAGTTAGCGGCATAGGCGCGCAGCCAGCTTCCAGCCCCCATGCCCTCCATGGGTGCGCAGATACCGCGAGAGGATTTCGACGGGCAAATCCTCCAGCTTGCGCCCGGGCCGAACCCACCAAAAGCAGCGGGAGCGAAAAAGTTCCAGTTCGGCCGCCGACAATTTTGTGCCCGGCGTCGCCGGATGGTTGGTCGTCTTCTGCACCTTCGCAACAAATGCCGCAGGCTGGGGAAAGTCAACGTGACGCTGAGCCGGGAAACATGAAATAGTCATGCGAATGGCAGGCCGCGTTCGCCTTGGTTTAGTGCCCGGAGCCATCGATCTTTGCGCGGATCGCCCTCCTTGCGGCGGAGGATTTTGCCTCCGCTAATACGGCGGGATTGCGCCCGTCGAGCTGCCCGTCCGCGTTCCCATTCTTCCCAGGTGGCGGTCCGAGGTAGCGTCTCGAGCGTTTCTTCGTTCGAGGTTTTGCTGTTCACTGTTTCGCCTCCGGTTTGCCCACCGCTTCACTTTCTATTTCATCGATTCATCCAGGGAATTTAACCGCGGATTACGCGGATTTCGCGGATAGGGAGGGATGCTTCGACCGCCGCCAGCAGTTCCGCCTGGGCCCTAAGTCCATTCGGATCCGTGTCATCCGAGAAATCCGCGGTGGAACTCTCCTCTTGCCACCGGTGTCCCCCATGGTCCGTCACCTACCGCACCCTTTATCGTTCGCGATGGCATGCGCGAACGTCTTTCGCGTTGGCGGGATAGGCACGTCTGCGCAGGGCGTGCGCGAGCTGGAGGCGTTGCTCCGGCGTGAGCGCGAGATTTTGGCGGATGTCCCCGGCGTCGGCTTTTGGCCTGCAACGCCGTCGAGGAGAGGTCTCAGCGACGAGGTGTAGCCGCGTCTCTGTGAGACGCTTCGCGCCCGATCAGCGCGGTCTTCGGGGAGACGGCTCCCAGAGCCGTGGCTACACCGCGGCAGGCGGAGCTGAGTTTATCCGCCGCGGAGAACGTTAAAATCCTGAGATAAGCGCGGCTTCCTCTGGAAGAAGTGAGCTGCGCGGAATCTGGGCCGCTTCTTTGGCGGCGTCGGCGGCGTTGCCGTTGGCCGCGAGCACGGCGGCGTGGACGGACAGCGCCGAGGGCGTGAGGGCATTCGGTGGGACGTTAAGGTTTCCGTAAACTCCTAAGGCGGTCGCGGGCCGGTTCTCTTTCAAGTAAACCAGCGCGAGGAGAGTCCGGTGTGGGAGGCTGCTCGGGGCGCGCTTCACCAGATCCTCGGCCAGCGCCTCGATCTTGCGGAGATCGGAGGTCGGAGGACCGAGGTCTGAGGAAGAAGGAGCTTTCCAGACTTGGACGACACTGCGGTCGTCCCTCCATTTCGCCTTCCGCCGTCCGCGTTTCATCCTTTATCCTTCTGCCTTCATCCTTCGCAGTTGCCAGCAACAATCGCGTATACCCTTCGTCGTTCTGAATGGCAGAATCATCCGGCCAAATTTGCAGCATCTTGGCCAACCCCGCGTGGATCGCTTTCGTGTCGCGAGCGGCTTGCGCGATCCGGAGGCGACCCTGCCAGGCGGGATGCATCTTCGGATTCGCAGCGGTGATGCTCTCGAAGGCTTGGGAGGCGACGCCTGTGGCGCCGTTCTTTTCGGCGTAATCACCGAGCGCCATCAGATTTTGCACATCGCCGCCGGCGGACTCGAGCGCGCGTTGCCAGTTATTTTCGCTCGCGGTTTTTTCGCCGAGTTGGGCGTTGCAGCGCGCGAGGTACATGTTCGCGACCGTCGGGTCGAGCGGGAAGCGCTCGCTCGTCAGCAATCGTTTGATCTCGTCCCAGCGGCCGAGGGCACCGAGCGCATCCACGTGTTGCAGGAATAGATCGTGCGTTTGCAGCGCGCGTTGGAGTGGGATCGCGCTGAGCTCGCGCTCGAAGGCGCCTTTTCCGTTCAGCCATTTTGCGAGAACGCCCACCGACTCGTTGTCGGAATCTTTCCACCGGTTGATCGCCGATTGCATCAACTTCTCTTTCTCGTTAGGCGAAGCGTGCATACGCAGGTTGTTCCAGCCGGTGTTGGGCAGGCAGATATCGGGCCGATGCGCCCGCGCGCGCAGGATGCTGGCCGAGCCCGCATCCCAGCGAAAGAAAAACATCGTCACGTTCGCCGGGATCCCGACGTCGCTCGCATCGCTGGCGACCATAGCGCGCCAGCTAGCCTCGCGCCCGGTGTCATACCGAAGAGTACTTTGCACATTCGCGTCAATCGGCAGGTTGCGGAAATCAGGAGCGGATTCCGGCCAGTTCACGGTCCAGCGGGTCGTTTCGACAAAATTGCGTTCGTGCCAGCGATACCAGGCGCTGACCGAAGCCTCGGTCGGAAGGAGAAAGGCTAAAGTAGAAAGGAGAAAGAGCGTTGGGAAAGGCGGAAGGCGGAAGGCGGAATCGATGCAGCGGCTCCCACCGATCTTTCTCCTTTAGCCTTCCTACCTTCTACTTTTCCCATTCCTTTCGCGAGCGCAGAAGCGATCGCGATCGTGCCGAGGAAAACGAGGCCGACAATCGCGTAGCCGGCGATGTCGTGCCGGCGCTCGACCGCGGCGAGGTTTTCCGTCGCCGCGATCCAGACTAGGAAAAAGGCGCGTCCGAAGTTCGCGAAAAGCGCGATCGCAAGAACCACGCCGAGCAGGACGAAACGGCGCGCGATCGTCAGGCGTTTCAATTCCCCAAAGAGCAGACCGATCATGAGCGAGGTTTGGAGCGAGCGCACGCCGCTGCAGGCCTCACTTACGCCGACGACTCCGTTATTCACCCGGATCAGACTCCCCTCGAGTTGGGCTGGAATCCCACAGAGCGTCAATGTCTCCGTGGCCACGGCCGCGACCAGCCGCATCAGACCCTGCACCAGCGGCGCTTCGATTGGCGTCAGCCAGGGAACTGCGACGAGGATGAAACAAACCGGAACAGCGAAATGCCAGACGGCTCTCCAATTGAAACGGAAGTCAGGCTGCCAGCCTGACTCGGCCGACGGCCTTCCAGCCGGTCGGAAGTAATAACCAATAACCACTAATGTATAACCCACGACCAACAGTGCTTGCCCCCAGCTCAGGGGTCGCCAGTCGGGATTCGCGATCTCAAAGAGGCGGATTGGCAGCAACGCTGCCAAAAGGAGAAAGGCTAAAGTAGAAACGAGAAAGATTGGGATGCGCGCGCGCTCTGCTCTTTCAACTTTAGCCTTTCTCCTTTCTACTTCTCCCCAGTCTTCCCAGCGCAGCCCGAAGAGGAAGAGCGCAAAGAACGGCACAAACCAGCCATAGCTGTATTGTTCGTTCGCCGACCACTCGTAGCTCAGCTGTCGGCAGAGAACGAACCAGAGCCATCCGAGTACGGCAAAGAGCAAAAGCGCTCGCCACTTCGGATTCCCCCAACGGCGGACCGGGAGCTGTTGAGTGCGCTGTCTGAGCGCAGCGCTTTCGTTCAAGGGCGCGAGGAGCAGGGATGCGGTTATTTGTTAATAGTATTGGATTCCCGCGTCCGCGGATAGGATCGCCTGCAGGGAAGTGGAGAGCTACCCGCCTGGGCGGATCACGTCCCTAGTTGATTTCCTCCACCGGCATCAGCAAACTGTGCCATGCGGGCGGAAAGCAATCGGGCGAACATCGAAACTTTCCTCCGCGCCTTGGGAGCCCGGGTGCGCGGAGAAGGGCGCATCTACCTCGCGGGAGGCGCCACCGCGGTGCTTCATGGCTGGCGAGACACCACCATCGACGTAGACCTCAAACCCGACCCCGAACCCGATGGCCTCTTCGAAGCGATCGCGGCCCTGAAGGAGGAGTTGAACCTCAACATCGAATTGGCCAGTCCCGATGACTTCATCCCCGCGATCCCTGGATGGCGTGAGCGCAGTCTTTTCATCGCCCGGCATGGTCGGGTCGAGTTTTTTCACTACGACCCTTACGGCCAGGTCCTTTCCAAGCTCCAGCGCCGATTCGATCGCGATCTGCTCGATGCGGAAGCGATCCGCGCGAGGGGCTTGATCGATTCGGAAAAGCTGCGCCAGTGTTACGTGCTCATCGAGCAGAAAATAATCCGCTATCCCGCCATTGACGTCGGCGCCTTCCGCGAAAGCGTCTCGCGTTTCTGCGATGAACGGCGATAGCTCACTCCTTCACCTCCCCGGCGGCGCGATCGTCATGGAGGGGCTGCGCGATGTTGCCGCCGGACTCGAGACCGTCGCCGCCGCGCTCGTTCAGATTGCGCGCACCCGGTTTGCGCATGCCGGCCTCTGGCCTGATATCGCCTTGGGCACTTTGCCCGACCCGGAGCTGCGGCTCTACCGTCTCTTGTGCGCCTCCGGCGGCGACGCCTACTCCAAGTATAACTCCTTGCAGCGCGAATTGGTCAGTTTCGCCCAAGCCTGGGATGTCCAGGCGACAAGAAAACGAATGACGAGATAACTCTCGCTGGCTTTTCAGCTTTCTACTTCATCCTTCGTAATTCATTCTTCTCCGCCATGGAAGCCCGCAGCGTCGAAGCCATCATCCGCGCCCTGAACGAAGCGAAAGTGCAATACCTCGTCGTCGGGGGTCTGGCCGTGAATGCGCACGGATACGAAAGATTAACCGTGGATGTCGACCTGGTCATCGGACTGGAACCCGGTAACATCGTGCGTGGACTACAGGCACTCGCCGCCATCGACTACCACATAAGTGTCCCGGTTTCGGCAGAAGATTTTTCAGATCCCATGCGTCGGGAAGAATGGCGCGCCGAGAAAGGAATGGTGGTGTTGAAGTTTTGGAGCGACTCCCATCGGCGGACCCCGTTGGATGTCTTTATCTACGAGCCCTTCAATTTCGAGCAGGAGTACGGGCGAGCGCATTGGCTATCAGTCGCCGGCGAGATGCGGGCGCCGATTCTGGCCTATGGCCCTCTTCTCGAGATGAAGAAATCAGCCGGACGACCAAAAGACTTGCTTGACATTGAGGCTTTGCGGAAGCTGGATCCCTATCGATGACTAAGGAAGAACTTTATGCCCATCCTGGCTGGCAGTGGTGCACCTTTGAAGGTTCGGAGTTGCACACTCTGCTGATCGGTTTGCAGACCACTTTCCGCGAAAAGCTCGAATGGCTGGAAGAAGCCGAAACGCTCACGCTCCAAATGCGCGCCGCGCGCGAAGCGGCGAAGGCTGAAAGCCTTCGAGTTACTGGAGAGCAGTGATTGGTTATTGGTGCAGTGGCGGGCGTGTAGCGTTGGGCGTGCCGCCCGCAGATGCCGGACGATCGGCTGACCAATCGTAGGCTCAACCGCGGCGGATAAACTCCGCTCCGCCTATCGCCCCGACTTGGAGGACGACTACAGGCTCCCGCCGTGGCGGTGCGGGCAGTTCTAGCTGCGTCTCCATGAGACGCAAACCCACTGAAAACGCTCTCAGAGCCGTGGCTACACGGCAGGCGGGTCCACCAATAACAAACAACTGATAACCGCGCCGCAACGGCGCTTCCAATGACCGTCGGCACTACGCGCCGACCGGCGGCAGCCGCTCCCGGTATTTCCAGATCAACCACGGCAAACATCGGGCGCTCCAAAAGCGCGGAATGAAAACCTTCGGCTGCGCCAGCGAGCGGAAAAACCAGCCGAGGTAATATTTATCCGCCCAATCCGGAATGCGGACCTGATCGCCGGTGACAAATCCCAGCGCAGCGCCGATGCAATGCACCGCAGGCCGGTAATCGAGCTGCTCGAGAAGATACTGCCCCAGCTGATCCTGAATTCCGCCCCCGACCGCAATCACAACATGCCGCGGACGTTTCTCCCGGACGAGCGCGAGGAGCGCCTCATCCGCCACCGGTCGCCCATATTTCGGCGCGACGTAGACCGTCGGAAAACTGACATCGGAAACACTGACAACTGAAATCTCGGAATGCGGATTGGGCAATGCGGAATCACTCGGCGTTTCATTCTTCTCTTCTACCTCCTTCGGACTTCGTAATTCGCCCGCGGTAATTCGTAATTCCTCTCCCCCCTCAAGATACCCGACGAGCTTCGCGCGCGAAGCTTCTGTCGCCACGACCCAGACAACCGCCCCCGGTTCGCGCATGCTCTCGTGTTCGAGCAGACGCTTCACATGTTCGAGACCAGAGATGCGTGGGATGGATTCGCCCGTGAAAAGCTTCCAGAGCAAAACCATGAATCCGCTATCGGCGATCGCGATCTCCGCGCTGAGCAACGCCCGCCGGTAGTCCGCGTCCCGGCAAAGCGCGATCATGGAAGGCGCGGCCGGCGCTGCCAGGAGCCCACCGCGGCGCGTGATCTCGTCGACCGCCTCACGCGAGGTGCCACCGAAGAATTTGATCCCGAGGACTTGGTGAGGCACGGGCGGAAAAGCGGTAAAACTGAAAGCTAAAGTGAAGACTGCGTCAAAAGCTGAGACACTGAAACCCGCTTTATCACAAACTGATCTCAAAGTTCAGAAATCTGACGTTAGTGCCAACTAATTCTGAATACGAGTTTCAAGAACTGAGCACGGCGATCGG
Organism: Chthoniobacterales bacterium; assembly: GCA_038240025.1. Lineage (GTDB taxonomy): Bacteria > Verrucomicrobiota > Verrucomicrobiia > Chthoniobacterales > UBA10450 > Palsa-1392. The sequence goes on along the minus strand of JBBSED010000036.1, from coordinate 15,753 downwards.
GTTAGTTCTTGCAGAAGTAGAAAGGAGAAAGGCGAAAGGCGGAAGGCGGAAGTGAGAAATCCGAAATCCGCGCCTGAAGCGTTGCGCGCGAAAGTCATCGAGTATTTTGGCTTCGAGAAGTTCAAGCAGCGGTTGGCAGCGATTCTGGGACCGCTGCTCAACGCAGAAGTCGAATCGCGAAACGCGAAATTGAGTAGGCAGCGCTGACGCGTGCTATGCGGAAAGCGAAAGCGAACTGCGGAGCGAAAGAGAGTCGTCGGAAGACAGACGGCAGAGGTCGGAGTTCAGATGACAGAGGACGGAGGAGGTCGGAGGTCTGAGGTCTGAGGTCTGAGGACAGATGGGAGATCAGCCCACCTTCACACTTTCTACCTGCTACCTCCGCTCTCTGCTCCTCCCGCTACCTCTCGCGTGGCGATCAATCGATGATATGCTCTCCACATGACAACGAAGGTTGAAGCTCGCTATCAGGATAGCAAACTTCTTTTGCTGAAGCCGCTGCCGATCGCGGAGAACACCGTCGTTCGCTTGATCATCGAGACAGACGACGATCCCGATACGACTCGGAGTGCCTGGCTGCGGGTCTCCGAAGAGTCGCTTCTGAGCGTCTGGGACAACTCCGCAGACGATGTTTTCAGTGAATTGCTCGCGGAGTGATGTCGTCCTCCTTCCGATCCCGTTTAGCGACCTGACCGATCGTAAAGTGTGGCCGGCGACGGTTGTGGGAATGTCTAGTCGGGATCTGTTCCTCGCCCCGATTTCGTCTCAGCTGTCGAGCGCCGACCTAAAGTTGCGCGACTGGCGCGAGGCAGGTTTGAATGTTCCCTGCGGTTTCAAGTAACAGATTGCGACTGTCGAACAGGGACTGTCCGGAAGGTGGTCGGGCAGTCGAGCGGCGCTGACCGCGAGGCTCTCCGACTCCAGCTTCGAAGCTGGCTCTATCTTTGACCTCCGCTTTCAATGTTTCCACTTTCACACCGTTCCCACCTTCATACTGGCCTTGGACCTCCGCCCTTTGATCTCAGCTTCTATCTAGTCACGTCTCTGTGAGGCATCCGGCAGGGGATGACGGCTCACAGAGCCGCGGCTACAACGGCAAGCGGAGCGTCATACGTCGGTAAGTTCCGCGCTCCGCCTTCCGCATTCCCCACCTACAACGCAATGTGCGGCATAGCTGGCATCATTGACGCTCGTCTCTCCCGCGACGACTTGGAGAGGGTTTTGCGCGGCTTCGAGGTCAGTCTTCAGCACCGCGGTCCTGATGATCGCGGTTTTTTTGTCTCCAGCCAAGGTGATGCCGGCCTGGTCAATACGCGTCTTGCCATTCTTGATCTTCCGCCGGCGGGCAACCAGCCGATGACTTCGGTCAGGGACCGCTTCACGATCACTTCTGAAGGGGAGATCTATAATTACGCGGCGCTTCGTGCGGAGCTATTGGCGGATAGCGGTCAGTTAAGGTCTCACAGCGATACGGAGGTCGTTCTTGAGCTGTTCGCGCGGGATGGCGCTGAGGCGTTGCGTAAACTTGAAGGCATGTTCGCGATGGCGATTAGGGATGGACAGGAACGGTCGCTTTTCCTTGCACGCGACCAGCTCGGGATTAAGCCGCTCTATTATCACGAAAAAGGCGGGCGTTTTCTTTTTGGCTCGGAACTGCGGACGTTATTGAACAGCGGTCTGGTGCCACGAGAACTATCGGCACTGGCCCTAGCCGGGTATCTCGCCTCAGGCTCGGTGCCGGAGCCGCTGACTCTGGTGCCGGATGTTCGGGTTTTGCCGGCGGGGCATTATCTCGAAATTAAAGATGGCAGGAGCAGTCTGACGAAGTTCTGGGAGATTCAATTCGCCAAAGGGCATTGCGATCAGGCGGAAGCGGTCAGGCGCACCCGGGGCGCCCTCGATGATTCGATCCGGCGGCATCATGTAAGTGATGTGCCAGTCGGCATCTTCCTCAGCGGTGGCATCGATTCCACCGCCGTGCTCGCATCTCCGCGCAGAGCAAGGAGCGGGATCTGCGGACGTTCTCGATCTCTTTCGATGATCCGAAGTTTAACGAAGGCTCGGTGGCGGAACGGACCGCGCAACATTTCGGTGCGCACCATACCGATTGGAGGTTGGAGGCGACGACGGCGGGTCAACTTCTGGAAGAGTTCCTGGCGGGATCCGATCAGCCGAGCGTGGACGGGTTCAATACCTTCTGCGGCTCGAAGTTGGCGCACGATCAGGGCTTAAAGGTGGTGCTCTCGGGACTGGGCGGCGATGAAGTCTTTGGCGGCTATCAGTCGTTTCGGATGATGCCGCAGATGGTGAAAGGCTGCGAACGCCTGAACATGGTGGGACCTTTGCGTCGGACGGTCGGTCAGATGCTCCAAGGCGCCGCGAAATCGCCGCGTGATCGGCGCCTCGGTTAGTTTCTTGCCGGTGATTGCAGCGCAGCCAGCGCCCATTCGACTGTCCGAGGAATTTTCACGAATGAGGAGATCGCGCGGTTGCTTCGTCAATACTGCCCAACAGAGCCAGAGGCTGCTTCTCTCAACTCTCAACTCTCAACTCTCAACTCTCAACTCGGTCCAACCACGGCCGACGTTGCGCGACACCGTGAGCTATCTGGAGTTGACTCGTTACCTGCGAAACCAGCTGCTCCGGGATAACGATGTTATGAGCATGGCCTGGAACCTCGGGCTGCGCGTGCCGCTGGTGGACAAGGCGTTGTTCGACGCTGTCTCGACCATTCCCGCGAAGATACGTCTGGCTCCGGGGAAACAACTTTTGCTCGATGCGGTGCCGGAGATTCCCGAGTGGGTGCGGAATCGTCCGAAGCAAGGTCTCACTTTTCCATTCGAAACCTGGGTGACGAACGAATGGGGAGATCGGTTCGCAGAGATAGAGAGAAAGAGTCCGGTTAAACTTCGCAATTGGTATCGCACGTGGTGCCTCTTCGCGCTGGAGGATTTTCTTAGGAGGAATGGGATCAACTGAGCGTCGCTCATTGGTTATTTGTTAATCGCTGTTGGTTATCGGGTTGGAATCGCACTTTCGCACGTTCAAGCCCCGCATTCCCAGTTTCTCATCACTTCGCATTTCGCCCTCCACAATCCAACATCTTCCGATCTCGACCTCTGATCTCGGCTCCTGTATCCACGCCTCTGTGAGGCGTGACGAGCCCGGGGGAACGCGGCTCATAGAGCCGTGGCTACAAGTGCTTGAACCTCCAGAGAGATAGGTGAGATTCATCGCATGAGCACGCAGGAAATAATTGCCGAGCTGCCGAATTTGTCTCCTCAGGAACGCGAGACGATTTTACATAAACTGGTCAGTCTCGACGCAGGCTTCGACCCCTCACCGGCGATGGAGGAGGCCATACGCGAAGGCCTGCGCTCGCTGCAAGAGGAGAAGACGTATTCCGCCGACGAACTTCGCTCGCGCATCGCCGCACGGACTACGCGCTAGTCTGTAGCGAGGCCGCCCTTTCCGATCTGCATGCGATCTCGCGTTTCATCGCGGAACGTGACCCGACAACCGCCGCAGCCTTTTGCCATCGCCTGGTTGACTTGGCGGAGTCACTGGCTCTGATGCCGGAGCGGGGTCGGCCGGTGAAACGGTGGAAGGATATTCGAGCTGTGATTCTGTCGCCTTATCTCATCTTTCACCAGTTTGATCGAGTGTCGAACAGGGTTGTCGTGCTGCGTTTCTGGCACGGTGCAAGGTATCCTCAGAGCTTATCGCTGTAGACGCGGATTTTCGAGGTCGTATCTGGGACCGCGCAGATTTCGACTCTGCCGGAACCAAGTTCCTCTGTCGTAGGTCGTCGGCGTGGCCGCACGGTTTACCCCGGACCCCTGCCAGCGGACTGGGAGAGCGGCGCGGCGGTGTCCCGAATGCGCGAAGGAAGAATGCGAAAGTGACTCTTTTCTTGATGCCTCGATTCTGGTCGAAGCTTGTCTGGCGCAAAGTCCGCATTTCGCAGCGGCTGATTCGCTCGTGCGGACGAGCGGCGCGGTAACCTCGGCACACGCTCTGGCGGAGGCCTATGCGACGCTTTCGAGGGATGACGGTTAAAGGTCAGTTCGACCGATGCAGCGCGAATGGTTGGGGAACAGGCGGAAGGGCTGCAAGTGCGCGCACTTTCCGCAAGGGTCTACGTGAAATTGATCGAAGGCGCATCGGCAAAGGGTATTGGTGGCGGGTCGATCTTCGATGCTATTCATGCGCAGACGGCGCGCGACGCTGGATGCACCGATATCCACACCCTCAGCGTGAGGCATTTTCGGCATGTGGCGCCGGATCTGGCCGTGAAAGGTTTGTAGTTCGTCCGGGCGAGCGGCTCACAGAGCCGCGGCGCCAACGGCCTTAGCGATTAAAACCTCCACGCGCCCAGTATTTCCACTTTCTCATCACTTCGCCTTTCGTCTTCCGCACTCCGCAGCCCAACATCTTCCGGTCTCCGACCTCCGGGATCTGACCGCTGAGATCTGCGGCTGACACAGCCGGCGGCTCACACAGCTCCGGCTGCACGAAACGCCAAGCGGCTCGGAGCCTCGGGATTCGACTAATTTGACCGCCCCCCGTTTAGAATATCTGCTTCGGACCTCAGACCTCCGCCTTAAGCATTCCACCTTGCCACCTTCATCCTGCAGAGTTCATACTTCGTAATTCTCCTTCCCCCGATGCCCTGGTTCGCCCTCCAAATTGCCCCCCGAAAAGAAAACAAAGTCGCCCTGCTCCTGCAGCGCGAGCTAGCCTTGGAAGTCTTTGCCCCGCGGATCCGTTTCCGGAGGATGCGCGCCGGCCAGCCGCTTTGGACAACCGAGGCGCTCTTCCCCGGGTATCTCTTCGCGAGGTTCGAGTATCTTGAACGCCGCCGCCAGATTAACGCCCTCCCGGGCGTCATCAGTGTAGTCCATTTCGGCGAGGGCGCGGCGGAAGTAGGCGAGGGGATGATCGCCGAATTGCGTGCCCTCGTCTCCGATCGCGAAACGATCGAAGTCACCGCCGACCCCCAGCCGGGGAGCGACGTCATCATCGCCGCCGGCCCGATGCGAGGCCTGCGTGTCCTGGTCACCCGGGTCATGCCCGCGCGCCAGCGGATCGCGATCCTGTTGGAAATGCTCGGCAGCCACCGCGAGATCGAGATCGAAACCGCCCGCGTGCTCCCCGCGAATCCGCGTCAACCGTAACTCAGGCGTCCCGCCTGATCGTCGCACGGGCGTCCCGACCGCTGCCCTCCGCCTCGTGTACCCGCGGCTGTGTGAGCCGCGGTTCCCGTGCCGGACACGCCTCACAGAGGCGTGGCTACAATCTGCGCTCGGAAGCCGCGCTCCCCGCGGGACATGCTCCTGGAGCCGCCTGCCTTTCTGAAGTGATTGTGGCTATGGCCAAATCCCGGTCACGGTCGCCGGATGATTGTGCGTTGAATCACGGCTACTACTTCGGAGGTGAGCCGAAAAAATAGTGCATGCGCTCTGCGTTTAGTCGCTGACCTCTGACTGCTGATCTCCGCTCTGCGACCTCACTGTAGCCACGCCTCTGCAAGGTGTCCGGCAGCGGGGGCGGCTCATAGAGCCAAGGCCACAACGGCAGGCGGAGCTCCGAAAGCTTTCGCGAGCAGGCGCCTAGTCTACCGGCCGCGGCGATTCCTCCAATTACGGACGGCTTTCCAAGGTCCGAACGCTGACCTCCGACTTCGGACCTCCGATTATAGCGAGTCAGCTTACCGGGCTTCAGGCGCGGCTGACACAGCCGCTTAAAACCGTCATTCCATCGCCCGGTCGTCGCTCGCGAGTTAGGTGAGGCCATGTTATCTTCTGACGACCATGACTCTGCTGCAAAAACTGCACTCCGAGCGTCTGGCCGCCCGGGAGGAACTGCGTGCGCCGGTGCGCGAACTCTTGCGAGTGGCGCCGACGAAGCTGTTGCCGCGAACAAAAGTGATTGTGTTTGGCTCGTTGACGAGAGTCGCCGAGTTCGGTGAGTTTTCCGATGTCGATCTTGCGCTGGCGGCGGAGCCGGAAAAGATGAGCATCTATCAACTCACCGCTCTGCTGGCGGAAGAGCTGGGCCGTCGGGTGGATCTGATTTTCCTGCCGGAATGTCGCTTCGTAGATCTATGAAGTCCCGCGGTCTCGTGCGGAGTGTAGTCCTCCCATCATGCTAAGTCGCACACACGAGAAGACGTCGCCGCCGGTATGGCTGCTCGGCTTCGCCAATCTTCCGCTCGGTTTAATGGGCGGGCTCGCGCTCCTTACCATGCCGCAGTGGCTTGCCGCGCAACATGTGCCGGAACCGGTCATTGCCGAGATGACCACGCTGGCTTTGGTTCCAACTTTTCTCGTTTTTCTGCTCGGCCCGATCTTCGACATTTGGTTCAGCCGTCGCACCTATGCGATGGCTTCGACCGTGGTGGCCGCTTGCGGCGCCTTCGGTGCCTTGGTCGCCGGATCTAACCTTGCACTTCTCGGGGCGGCGCTGGTCTGCTCGCTTCTGGGCGCGGCCGCCAACGCTATGGCGCGCGCAGTCCGCGGCGCTTGCCACCGTCAATGTTGTCGCGTTGCAGTCGCTCGGCAGGGACAATCCATTCGCCGCAACGCAGTTCGGGCTTTTGCTCTGTGCCTCGCCGCTGCCGATCACTTACATGCAGCTTCTCGATGGCCACGCCTATGGCGCAGGCGGACTGAGCCTGATGTATCTGGCTGACGGGGGTCTGGGACTGCTCGCTTGCGCCTTGATGTCGGTCCTGCTTGCACGTTGGGCGAGGCACAGGCGCGCGAACCCGAGGGGGTTGCGGTAATTGATCTTTCGTTTCGTTCGACTTATGCCTCGCGGCATAGTTTTCGCACCAAACGCCTAACCAAAGCGCACGAGTATTCTGTTCTTCCGCTAATGGGAAAAAGTCGGCGTTAGGTTGGGGTTGCGCTGTTCCGGCCAGAAAATGTAAGGTCCGAAAGGCGATCGGATGAGCGAATTTCAAAACCTGATCCTGACCCTCGCGCGCTCCCCCTGTGAGCAGTTTTTTGGCTTGCCCGGCGGAGGCCCGTCGGCAAGATCAGGGATATGAATCCGCCTTCATTGACCTGCCTAGTGGTAAACAAGCGGATTATACCGAATCATTCCGTATTTGAATGCGGAATAATTCCGTCTATTGCTCGTTAGGCGGCCAGCTTACCATTCTATGAAAGACAACAGCACTATCGTTAGATCCTTTATGGACTTAGTCCTTAATCAAGGGCAGATAGACGCTTCCGACCAGTTCTTTTGGGGGGATATGGTGGAGCAAGTTCCTCTACCCGGCCAAGGACCAGGCCTGGCCGGTTTGAAAGACGTCTTGCGTGGCATGCGAGCCGCGTTTCCAGACATGCACTGGTCGGTCGAGGAGCAGGTTACTGAGGGGGATAAGGTTGTGACGCGGTTCGAGTGGACGGGCACACACCGGGCAGAGTTCTTTGGCGTGCCCGCCACGGGACGGTCAGTGAAGGTGTGGGGCGTGGTCATTGACCGGCTTGAGGCCGGCAAAATCAAGGACACGCGCATCATCATGGATGCCCTCGGACTGATGATGCAGCTCGGCGCATTTCCACCACCATGAGCCTGACTTTAATGCCGCTTACCCTCACAGCCGTCGTTTCGCAGGAATATTCGCAGCGTCGTTGAAAACACCGACCAGCCCTGAGCTCGTCGGCGACACGATCCGCAGCATCATCGAGGGTGACTCGCCACGATTCCGTAATCCGGTCGGCCCAGATGCGGAGCCATTTCTCGCCTGGCGTGCTTCGATGACATACGCCACCGTGGGTCCAACTCTTTGCCGCGCCGCGCAGCGAGGGCGGACCGGACATCAATTACGTCCTGTGCAATGACCGGGCGACACTCGTTTGGGCAACGCATCTGCAGAACATCGAGGAGCACGTCCTGCTCGCGCGAGTGCCAGATTTACACCGACCAACGTCGGTAGTGTTCGACTCGCCATGGCCGCGGATCGTGCCCGAAAGTGGAGCTTGCCGGCCTGCGGCGCTGGCAATAAAGTCGTCAAAAGTGACCCCAACGCGAAAGCAATACTCCCCCAAGCGCGCAGCGTCTAAAGGAAATTCCTGTCAAGCGCCGCCGCCAACCGGCATCCGCGCGTCTTTACTTCTGGAGGTCATCGCGTGCGCCAGCTCGCTTCGATAAGTCGTTTTTCAGTACGTTGATAGACCAGGTGAGCCATGCCCAAGAAAAAACGCGATTCCAGTGCCATCGGCCAAGCCGCTCGCACGGGAGATGTCATTACCGAAGGCCGACAACAAGAGGCCCTGCTTGCAGCGGGGGCCCTGCAGAACGCGATTTTCAACAGCGCAAACTTTTCGAGCATCGCTACGGACGCGAAGGGCGTCATTCAGATCTTCAACGTCGGCGCCGAGCGGATGCTCGGCTACGCGGCCTTAGAGGTGATGAACAAAATCACGCCGGCCGATATTTCCGATCCGCAGGAAGTCATAGCGCGCGCCAAGTCGCTGAGCTTTGAACTCGGAACCCCGATTACGCCAGGCTTTGAGGCATTGGTGTTCAAAGCCTCGCGCGGTATCGAAGACATCTATGAGCTGACCTACATCCGCAAGGACGGGAGCCGGTTCCCGGCGGTGGTGTCCGTCACGGCGTTGCGCGACGCGCAGGAGGCCATCATCGGCTATCTGTTGATAGGCACCGACAACACCGCGCGCAAGCAGGCGGAAGAGGCACTACTCAAGGCGGGGGCCCTGCAGAGGGCGATTTTCAACAGCGCCAACTTCTCGAGCATCGCCACCGACGCCAAGGGCGTCATCCAGATTTTCAACGTCGGCGCCGAGCGCATGCTGGGCTACACGGCCGCCGACGTGATGAACAAGATCACCCCGGCCGACATCTCCGATCCGCAGGAAGTCATCGCCCGCGCCCAACGTTGATAAACGCCTTCTGAGCCGAGGACAAGGTGGGCACGAACTGCCAAAGCACTTTCCCCCTTTGTGCGTTGCGAACTAAGGCCACGCCTGTTGAATTGCCCGCAGCTCCACGATTCCGAGCGGCTCGCTTCCGTTCCTGCTTGAATCGAACAATCTTGCCGGAATTGAAACTAACGAGTTTTCCGAAAAAAATATACGGGTCCGGTCGATCAGATGAGCTAGCGGCAAGATTGCAGGAGGGTTATCTGGCACCCACCGCGCCGATTGCGCGGTGGGGCTGTTCATGGGTTCGGCCAGTTGCTACCTGCTCAGCAGAAAACCATGATAGCTGCTGTCAAAAAAGACGCCGACGACGTCGTCTCGCAGGTCGATCCCAATCGCTTGCGTCCTAGTGGCTCCCGGGATATCGATGTTAATAAATTCACCATTGCGCAGCAGAAAGCCATGACTCCCGCTGATCCCGACGATGTCGCCTAGCCGATTGATGCCGTAGGCACCCGTCCCCTCGGCTCCCGGTGCATCAATCGTGGTAAAGCTACCATTACTAAGTAGAAAACCATGAGCGATGTCTCTGCAATCATAAATGGTCCCGACGATGTCGCCTCGCCGATTGATACCTGTGGGAAACGTCTTATACGCTCCCGGTGGGTCGATCGTGGTAAATGCGCCATTGCGCAGCAGATAACCATGATCGCTAAAGTCAATATAGTCGCCGACGATGTCGCCTTGCTGATTGATGCCGTAAGCATCCGAATAAACCGCTCCCGGTGGGTCGATGTTCGTAAATGCACCGTTGCTCAGCAGAAAACCATGAGTGATGAAGTCGCTGCCTAGATAGTGCCCGACAATGTCGCCTCGCGGGTTGATCCCCGACACGACGGTGCCAAGGGATCCCGGTGGGTCGATGGTCGTAAATGCGCCGTTGCTCAGCAGAAAACCATGAAGGATCCCATCAGCGTTATAATAGAACCACCCGACGATGTCGCCTCCCGGGTTGATCCCGGTCGCGAAGGTGTTAGTGTCTCCCGGGACATCGATTTGCGTGACTGTGTGCGGGAGCCTCGGTTCGCTTTTCGACTGCTGCGCGGAGAGCCCGGCAGAGGCTGGTAGGACCGGGGTCCTAAAGCGTTGCCATACGCTCGGGATGCCGTTGCTTCTGGATGACTCTGATGGCTGTTGCCCAGCGCCATAGACCAGAGAAGTGGCCACGGCGAAGGCCGCGACGCTGACTGCTATTTGTTTTATTAGTTGCATTTGCTTTTTCCTTTTATTGGTTGGGTTTTTGCTTCATTGCTCTACTCCGACGGAAAGACTGCCCGACCAGCTGACGGTGGGTATCCCAGCGCCCCCGGTCCTGTCCGCGTCTGCCAAACTTAAGTCACACAGGCGTCCATTAGCATAGATGTCATAGCCGAAGGTGTTGGTCGGCTGAATGATCGTGTAGGTCGGCTGCGACAGCGAAACGTGCGTCCCGCAGTGGTGGGGAGAAGGTGTTGTTCGCCAGAGTTTTGAGCGTCCGGGTTGGGGCGACGTCGAACGGGGAAAAAGCCAACAGAATCCCGGTGATCGATGCGACCAAGGACCTGTTCATATTTGGAGAATCTCCGATTAACCGGAGCCTCTCTCGACAAGCCGGCGCGATCCAACCCTCTGAAGCGGGTCGGGATTATCCAGTGGGGCTGGGGTAAGCCGCGATTAGACCGTCCCGTTTGAAGCGGTGTCGAGCATTATTTCAGGTATTTTACCTTACTCCGCCTCTAGCGATCCCCACAGCGGCTCCAAATCCGGATCTTCGCGCGCCAGCAGCCTGTATTTTGGATCAAGGCGGGTCGCCCGCTCCAGGTTCACCTTTGCCTGGGCGAGGTTGCCCATCTGCGCTTCGTAACACGCAAGATTGAATTGGATTGCCGTATCGTCGGCGTGGAGGCCCTCAGCGCGCTTCAGGATGGCGCGCGCGGCGTTGATTGATTCGGAGCGCCGCGTTGCGTAGGCGAGCCAAACAAAGTTCCCAGGCTCGCCAGGATTCCATTCGGCCAGCTTCTTCGCGACAACTGCCATCAGCTCCCATTTTTCAACCCTTGATAGATCGCGACGCGGGCAATCAGAACTTCGGGCAAATGGCGGCAGCCCGGGTCGATCTCTTCCAGTTCCGCGTTCGCCTCCTCGAACATGCCAAGCTCGATGTATCCCTTTGCCGCTAGCAAGTGTTGCTGGTTCCCCCTTCGCCAGTGGCATCAGGGATTACTGGTCACGCGTGCCGACTTTTCCCTGCTCAGATTGAGGCGAGAAGCCAATCGCCGCGTTTCCGACGCGAGAGTCGCGATTTGTTTCTGCTGCTCGGCTACCACTGCCTTTAGCTCACGAACCGTCTCGTCCCGCAGTTCCGCCTTGCGATGCTCTTTCAGAAACTCGTTAAGCAGCATCGCGTTCACTGCTTCGTAACGCACGGTGTATGGCTTACCCTGTTCATCTCGGGCCACCAGATCGGGGTTCACCTTTGCCACTTGCTCGGCGACGAGGCCGAATTGAGGGATACCTTGGGGATCAAGCTCCTTCTTGTAATGGAAGGTCACGGGCTTCAGCGCGAGGATCGTTTCGCTTGTTTTATCCATTGGCGCGATCGCTTCCTTAAACCGCGCCGAGGAAACGACTGTTCTATCCGTTGAACTACGGGGACTGCTGCGCTCCAGGTATTTGCGTCATTTTGGGCGGCTAAAATCGCGAAAGTTCTACCAAAAGTTCTACCTCGTCCGAGACTGTTCAGGGTTGTTGGTGAGTGTCTCACTTCAACCATCTTTCAATTCCTTACCACGAAGACGCTGAGAGGTGAAGTTGAAGAGAAAAGAAATGTGAGGACGGCGATGGTCACTACGTCTATGGCGCATACGGACGCCGACGCTTCCGTCTTTGAGAATGAGAATCTCTAGTCGACCAGGTGGATTGGAACCGCTTTGATGACTCGTCGACCCGAGGCCGCAACGTTCGCGAGGAGCACGAGATTCTATGTCCCGCAGAAGTTCGGGATGCCCAGGGCTCTCGATCTGCCGTTCACTGCGCTGCAGTCTCCTGGGTTCTGCACGCGGCCGAGGAGATTTCAGCACCGACTCGATTTGTCGGCGCCGGCAGCATACGGAGCAATGTGACAGGTAATTGTATAGTTTGGTTGCAGACGCGCCATTGCGACAGGGTCCTCACGACGGCAGTTCAGATAGAGCGGCCTAAGCCGCTCGGTCTTTCCGGATCACCCCGGGCTGCCATTCACGGAGTCTCCCTCTTCGAGACTTGGGTGCGACGTGGCGGCGGGAACATCCAACCCTGCCAAAGCGCCATGTCCACCACGACGACAAGGAATTCCCATGCTTCGCCCCTGCACCCACTTACATCGAATCCTCGAAGCGCACGTGCCCAGGTAAGCAACACTTTAGTTGCTTCAAAGTCGTCGCACGTGGCCGGATTGGATCGTCCGAACCAACTGGTGAATGCATGCAGCATCCCGTCAACGGCTCCTTCACCCCCTCGTTCAGAGAGAATGCTCCGCCAAATCGTCGGTGCCTCCTTGAGGCTTGCAGATGCCCAAGCCCGAGCGTCACGCACCCATTTGCCGAGCGAGAACGCGTCGCCGAAGGAGTCCTCCTCGGACGTGAAACCCTCCTCAATCGCGCGGTGATTTACAAATCGGAGAACCGCCGCTTGTTCAGCGCTGCCCTCGGGGTAGTTGAGGCGTGCTAACCGCAAAACTGGATGAGCCATCAGTTCAAAGGGAGATGAGGTCCCCGCCGTCCGGGCCGAGCGCCGGATCAGCTCTGCGTGGAGGCGTCGGTCGCGCCAGCGATCGGAAAAATGCGCATGACGATCAAACCGTAATCGGATTTCTCGCCGCGACGCCAGGCTCTCTCCGCTACCAGCTAAGAAGCCAGCCCAAAACCACCTCTCGGCATATCGAACGACGAAAACTGGGTTTGCCCAATCGTCGCTCTGCTCTCGGAGTGGTGCATGGATGCGCTGCATGGCCGCAACGATTCTTCGGTGAGTGATCTCGCCAGGACCGAGGTGCCACTGCAGCTCATTGAGTCCTGCAGCCCCAATAGATCTCTCCACAGCGGCGGTGGCCACAGACGTTATCCCTTCCTCCGAATGAGCAAATTCAGCAGCGCACTCGAACAACAAGGCGCAACACTCATCGGCTGCGCGCCCCGTCCTTGTAAGTCCCGCTAGAGACACCTCCCTCCAGAAATGCAGCGTGCTCTGCAGATATTTGCCGAGCGAAGTGGCCCCACCATCCCCCGAAATTGTGGCGGTGATGAACTTCTGCACTGGATCATGAGTCCGCAGATATGGATGCGGCGTCGTGCCCCGGAGCATCTCGGCGAACTCACGAGTGATGAACTGCCGCTCCTCCGTCTTTCCAAAGCGCTTCCTCACCAAATTAGGCGCAAACGCGCGAGGTGAGCTTCAAAAGCAACGCGTCCCGCCCGGCGCGGGCTTCATCGACTGAACGGGTGCGGAGAGAATGCCGAACTCTCTCTTTCATGATCGGCGTCGGATGGATCGTGAAGTTGATCCACCACGTGCCGTTATTGTTCCAGAGATGGTGATTCGGATTCGACGCGTCGATACGGATCGAAAGCTGCGGGGCTTGTTCTGTGCGCATGTGTGTCTCCTGCGCATCGGAATAAAAAGGCCGCTGCTCACATTGGAACAGCGGCTTTGCCAGGAGTTTTGTTCGAGAGCTACGAGACTCCCGCGCATCGATCAAAGGCTCCCGCCTCCGACCAAACCACCGCGGTTACTCCCAACCCGGTTGGCAGACTGTCGCCTGCGCGACAGCCATTCCTAATGCTGGTTTGATTAAACCGAACAGATAGGTTCTGCGCAAGCTTTTTATCATGTCGAACTACCGATATGCCACGCAACCGCCCCCAAAGAGAGAAAAGCCGCAAACGACCTGCGATTTCCTCCACCGCCTGCTTTCGGATCGGCAGCGGGATGCGTGTGTTGCGCATGAACCTCAGGATCCCGCTAGTCAAATCATCTTGAAGCCGGTTGGCCTTCATTCCCCTGATCCTCGCCATAAATAACCGCGCATCTCCTCCGGCGGTTGAAGGCGGGACGAAGCCATAGGGCAATGGCGGCAGCCGTTCTCGCAGCAGGCGCCACGACCGATGAGGTAATCGCGAGCGAGCGCGCCTTCGGCATCGAAGTCGGCCCGGCCGGGAAGCAGTTCGTTCAGGCACCGCGCGAGAACATAGTCGAGTTATACGGATTTGGAGGCGCGTCGACCGCGTTTTCCTTTTCAGCGATCTTGACTTGATCGTGACCAGCTGGGCAAGCTGCCACTCATGACGAAGAAAGGTTTCCTCCTGCTCGCGCTCTCGTGCGTTCTCGGCTTTACCTCACCTGCCAGCGGTGCGCGCAAGGCAACCTGGAGCGCTCAACCCGTAGATAGCGATTGGTGGAACCCGGCGAACTGGGTTCCCACCAAGGTGCCGCAAGCCACGACGACGGCTGTCTTCGGCGTTTCCGATATTACGGACATCACTTTCAGCAAGGACACGCATATCCACAGCATCGTCTTCCAGATCGGCGCGAGCGCCTATACTATCGGCCTTGGGACCGAAAGGGCGGGCCATTTCCAATATTTCGAGGGTCCGATCGTGAACAACTCGGGGACGACACAGAATTTTTTTAATGGCGGGAAAGGGTTCAATTTTGTCGGGAACGCCAGCGCCGGCAGGAACACGACCTACACCACCCCCGGCAATGAGCACATGTTGCCGCTGGCGCCGGTGATCTCCTTCAAAGATACGTCAAGCGCGGAGGCGGCCACGTTCATTCTTAATGGTGGCGTGATCAATGCGTTCAGATTGCCGACCGATCTGATCTTTGATGATGCATCGACCGCAGCCCAGGCGACTCTGATCGCGAACGGCGGCCCAGCCGATGGAGCCGGCAGTCAAATTCTCCTGTTTGGTATCAGCACGGCCGACCAGGCGCAGGTGGAATTGCTGGGTCTGAATACCGCTTTGGGAATCGGCAGTCATGCTGCGCCGGGGGCGGCGATCGGGTCGCTGGAGGGAGACGGCTTTGTCTACCTCGGGCCATTCAATCTCTCCATCGGCGGGAACAATCTGGACACGACCTTTGCCGGGGTTTTCGGCGAAGGCTTCGGCAATACCGCGGGCGGCTCCGTCACGAAAATCGGCACCGGGCGGTTGATCCTGAGCGGAGAGAGCAGCTACTCCGGGGGCACGACCGTCGAAGCCGGCTTTCTCTTCATTGCCAATAGCACCGGCTCCGCCACCGGCGCCGGACCGGTCGTGGCAAGCGGCGGCACGCTCGGCGGCACCGGCATTATCGCGGGTGCCGTCATCGTGGGCACAGGTAGCGGCACAGGCGCGATCTTGCAGCCAAGCGTAGGACTCAGCCAGACGGCAAAGCTCACGATCCAAAGCAGCGTGACCTGCAAAGCCGACAGCACTTACACCTGCCAGTTCAGCACCCAGAAGCGCACCGCCGACGAAGTCATCGCCAATGGAGTCACGATTGCGAGCGGAGCACAGTTTGCCCTCCAGGCGGTCGGGAACAAGAGACTCCCCGGCGG
Organism: Chthoniobacterales bacterium; assembly: GCA_038240025.1. Lineage (GTDB taxonomy): Bacteria > Verrucomicrobiota > Verrucomicrobiia > Chthoniobacterales > UBA10450 > Palsa-1392. The sequence goes on along the minus strand of JBBSED010000036.1, from coordinate 240 downwards.
CACCGTCTTCACCATCATCAGCAACACCGCGGCAAGCGCGATCAACGGCACCTTTGCCAACCTGCCTGACGGCTCCACCCTCACCGCCGGGCGCAACAAGTTGCTCGTGAGTTACACCGGCGGCGACGGGAATGATCTCACGTTGACGGTCGTGCCGTAGAGCCCGCCAAGAGTTGGGGTAACTGCTGGCCATGGCATCCCCGCTCAGGGTGGAAGGGGTTTGAGAGATGGAGATCCGCT
>JBBSED010000035.1:0-42711 GCA_038240025.1 Chthoniobacterales bacterium | reverse complement strand
CTTCGAAATGACCCACCAATTCGCGCTCGTGCCGGCGCTCATGCTCGGCGCGCTCGTCAGCGAAACCCTTTCGCGCCGGCTCACGAAAGACAACTTCTACGACGCCGTCCTCGCCCAGGATGGGAACGTCCTCGTGCACATCATCCCGCCGCGCGATCTGCGCAGTTGGCAGGCTTACCCGGTCTCCGCGATCGCCAATTTCCGCCCGGTCGTGATCGACAACCTCGCGCCGGAAAATCTCCGGCTCGTCCTCGAGCAAAATCAGTTCAAGCGTTTCCCGGTGGTCGAGAACGAAAGGCTTATCGGCTGCCTCGCGCGGGTCGAAGCGGAAGCGGCGATCGCGGCGAGCCGGTCTCCGGTTTTAGAGAACGTCGCGACCTGCCGGCGCAGTTTCACGATCGCGGAAGTGGCGCGCATCCTGATCGAAGCGCCCGGTGGCTTCGCCGTGCTCGAGGCGGGCGATAAGCCCGCGGGCATCATCACCCTGCACGACCTCCTCCGCGCGCAGGAGACGCTCGCCAGCCGCGGGACGCACTGATGCGAATACTTTGATCTTACACTTACACTTACACTCCCACTCCCACATGGCTGGAGAGGTGTAAGTGTAAGTGTAGGTGTAAGTTCAAAGGGGGCTGCTATTGACGGGCGGGCTCGTAGTTCAGATTCGGCGAGAGCCACTTCTCGACTTCGCCTAACGACTCCTCTTTCCGCGCGGCATAAGCTGCCGCCTGGTCCGGCTGGATCTTCCCGACCGCGAAATAGCGCGACTCCGGATGCGAAAAATAGAGCCCGCTGACACTCGCGCCCGGATGCATCGCGAACGATTCGGTGAGATGAATGCCGGCATTTTCCTCTGCGGTGAGGAGCTGAAAGAGCGTGCGCTTTTCCACATGATCCGGCGAGGCGGGATAACCGGGCGCCGGCCGGATCCCGCGATAACGCTCCCGGATGAGGTCGTCACTTGTGAGGCGCGTTTCCTCGGCGCCGAAGCCCCACGCCAGACGCGCTTCGCGATGGAGATACTCCGCGAACGCCTCGGCGAGGCGGTCGGCCAGCGCTTTCACCATGATCGCGTTGTAATCGTCGTGGTCGGCTTTGAACTTTTCCGCCAGCTCGTCTGCCCCGATCCCGGCCGTGACCGCGAAACCGCCGAGATAATCTCGGCGGCCCGAGCTCTGAGGCGCGACGAAATCGGCCAGCGAATAGTTCACCTGATCGACCGGTTTCTGCATTTGCTGGCGCAGGAAATGGCAGGTCGCGAGCACTTCACTCCGGGACTCATCGTGATAAAGCTCGACGTCTTCGCCTAACGAATTTGCCGGCCAAAAGCCATAAACCCCGCGGGCGGTCAGGAGCTTTTCGTCCACAATCTGTTGCAGCAGCTTCTGCGCATCGGCAAAAAGTTCGCGGGCCTGTTCGCCCACCACCTCGTCCTCGAAGATCGCCGGGTAACGCCCGCGCAGTTCCCACGTGTGAAAAAACGGTGACCAGTCGATGAACTCGACCAGTGTCGAGAGGCTGGCGCCGGTATCGCCACCGAAAACGACCGCGCGCAATCCCAAGAACTCCGGCGCCGGCGGCTCGTAGCTGTTCCAATCAATCGTTAGGCGATTCGCCTGCGCCTGCGCGAAGGTGAGCATTTTCTTCTCGCGGGTTTTGGCCGCGTGCTCGGTTCGCAGTCGCTCGTAATCATCCCGCGTTGTGGCGTCGAATTTTAGCTTCGCATCTGGATTCAGCAGCGAGTTCACCACGCCAACCGCGCGCGAAGCGTCGAGTACGTGCACCACGCTCTCCCTATAGTGCTGCGCGATTTTCACCGCCGTGTGCGCACGGCTGGTGGTCGCGCCGCCGATCAATAGCGGGAGCTGGAATTCCTGCCGATCCATCTCCTGTGCGACGTGCACCATCTCGTCGAGCGACGGCGTGATCAGGCCGCTCAAGCCGATGATGTCGGCGCTGCGCTCCTTTGCCGTCGCGAGGATCTTTTCGGCCGAGACCATCACGCCGAGATCGATCACTTCGTAGTTATTACATTGCAGCACCACGCCGACGATGTTCTTGCCAATGTCGTGCACGTCACCCTTCACGGTAGCCATGACGATGCGGCCCTGCGGTTTCGAGTCGGCCTGCTTCTCGGCCTCCATGAACGGCATCAGATACGCGACCGCCTTCTTCATCACCCGCGCGCTTTTCACCACCTGCGGCAGGAACATTTTCCCCGCCCCGAAGAGATCGCCGACGATGCTCATCCCGGCCATCAACGGGCCTTCGATCACGTCGAGAGGACGCGCCGCTTTCGCACGCGCTTCCTCGGTATCGGCGTCGATGTAATCGACGATTCCCTTGATCAAAGCGTGCGAGAGCCGCGCCTCCACCGGCTCGCTTCGCCAAGCTTCGTCTTTCACCGCGACCTTGCCTTTTGACTTCACCCGTTCGGCGTAATCGACCAGACGCTCGGTCGCCTCGGGGCGCTTGTTGAAAAGCACGTCCTCGACCAGCTCGCGCAGATCGGGCGCGATCTCTTCATAGACCGCGAGCTGGCCCGCGTTTACGATTCCCATATCGAGCCCGGCGCGGATCGCGTGATAGAGAAACGCCGAGTGCATCGCTTCGCGCACAGTGTTGTTGCCGCGGAAAGAGAAGGAAATGTTGCTCACGCCCCCGCTCACCCGCGCGCCCGGGAGGTTGGCCTTGATCCAGCGCGTCGCCTCGATGAAGGCGACCGCATAGTTATTGTGCTCCTCGATCCCGGTCGCGATCGTAAGGATGTTCGGGTCGAAAATGATGTCGTTAGGCGGCATCCCCGCCTGCTCGGTCAGAAGCTGGTAAGCGCGCTTGCAGATCTGAGTCTTGCGTTCCAGCGTGTCGGCCTGGCCTTTTTCATCGAAAGCCATCACGATCACCGCCGCGCCATAGCGCCTAACGAGTCGAGCCTGGCGGAGGAATTCCTCTTCGCCCGCCTTCAGCGAGATCGAGTTCACCACCCCTTTGCCTTGGATGCAGCGGAGGCCAGCCTCGATCACCGTCCACTTCGAGCTGTCGATCATGATCGGGATCCGACAGATGTCGGGCTCGCTCCCGATCAGGTTGAGGAAGCGCCGCATCGCCGCCTCGGAGTCGATCATCCCTTCGTCCATGTTGACGTCGAGAATGTTCGCGCCGCCCTCCACTTGTTGCCGCGCGACCGCGAGCGCGCCCTCGAAATCGTCCGCCAGGATGAGCTTCGAAAACTTCGGCGAGCCGGTGATGTTGGTGCGCTCGCCGACGACGACGAAACCGAATTCCGGCGTGACGTTGAGCGGCTCGAGACCGGAAAGGTGCAGGTCGAGGTTCATTCGTTAGGCAAACGGCGCGGCGCGAATTCCCGCACCGTCTCGGCGATCGCGCGGATATGCTCAGGCGTCGTGCCGCAGCAGCCGCCGACGATGTTGAGCCAGCCTTTTTCGGCCCATTCGCGCAATTGCGGCGCGAGCGATTCCGGTGTTTCCGGGAAGCCGGTCGGCGACAACGGATCGGGCAGTCCCGCGTTGGGGTAAGCGATGGTGAAACAGGGCGCGAGCCGCGCCAGTTCCTCGATATGCGGCCGCATCTCCTGCGGGCCGAGCGCGCAATTGAAGCCGACCGCGAGCGGCTCCGCATGCAGGATGGCGGTGAGAAAGGCGCCTACGGTCTGCCCGGTGAGGGTGCGGCCGGAGAGATCGGTGATCGTGCCGGAAATGACGACCGGCAATTTCTTGCCTAACGACTCGAAAACTTCCGCGATCGCGAAGATCGCAGCCTTGGCGTTGAGAGTGTCGAAGATGGTCTCGACCAGGAGAAAATCGACCCCGCCTTCGAGCAGGCCGCGCACCTGTTCGCCGTAGGTCTTGCGAATTTGATCGAAGGTGACCGCGCGGAAACTCGGATCGTTCACGTCCGGCGAGAGCGAACTGGTCACGGGCAACGGGCCTAACGAACCGGCGACGAAGCGTGGTTGTCCGGTGGCGTTCCCGACCCGCTCGGCTGCGGCGCGGGCGATCTGGGCGGCGGCGACATTCATCTCGTGGACGAAAGTGATCAGTTCAGGATCATCGACCACCATTTGGAAAAACTCGGCGTCCTTGCGTTCGCCTGCCGGCTTTCCGGCGAAGAGGAAATCGTGCAAGCCAATGGTGGTGGCGCTGAAGGTATTGGTCTCGACGATATCGGCGCCCGCTTCGAAATACTTGGTGTGAATCTCGTCGATGATTTGCGGCTGAGTGAGCTGAAGCAGTTCGAGGCTGCCCTTCAGATCTTTCGCCGGATGACTCGCGAAACGATCGCCGCGGAATTGCGCTTCGCTCAATTTGTAGCGCTGCACCATCGTGCCCATCGCGCCGTCGAGGATGACGATGCGCTTCCGAAGGAGCTGGGCGAGGGGATGAGCGGGCTCGGTCTTCACGTGGGAGTAGTTAACGGCAACCCCCGGGGCGAGGCAACCAACAAATTGACGCATCATGATACGTCAATGCGTCTTCTATATCCTTCTCCTGCTCTTGCTCCTAATCCTGTTCCTTCTGCGCGGCGAAAGATTAGGAGCAAGAGCAAGAGCAGGAGAAGGAAAGGAAGAAGACGAAGCTTTTCTTTCCGGCGCGCCGAACGGTAAGCTCCGCTCCCGTGGAAGCCATCCGCATTTACCGCGCGCTGAATCGCGATCAGCGCAACACTTTCCTCGCCTGCTTCCTCGGCTGGACGCTTGACGCGCTCGATTTTTTCCTCCTCACCTTCGTGGTGAGGGATGTCGCGCAGGACTTTTCGGTCTCGATCGTGAAGGTGACGTTCGCGATCACGCTCACCCTCATGATGCGGCCGTTGGGCGCGCTCATTTTCGGAATGCTCGGCGATCGCTACGGCCGCTGCATCCCGCTGATGGTGGACATCATCTTCTACTCACTGATGGAGTTGCTCACCGCCTTCTCACCGAACTACACCGTCTTCCTGATTTTCCGCGCGCTCTACGGCGTCGGAATGGGGGGCGAGTGGGGCCTCGGCGCGTCGCTCACGATGGAGAGCCTGCCGGTAAATGCCCGCGGTCTCGCCTCGGGCGTTTTGCAGCAGGGCTACTCGTTCGGGTTTCTGCTCGCGGCCATCGTTTACTGGACGGTTTTCCCGCACTTTGGCTGGCGGGCGCTGTTCGTGGTCGGGACGTTGCCGGCCTTGCTCGTCATCTTCATCCGGGCGCGGGTGCCGGAGAGTGCGGTCTGGCAACGGGAGCGCGCCCAGCACAACAGGCATTCGTTAGGTATGAGAAAAATGATCGCGGAAAACTGGCGGCTGCTGGTTTACGCGGTGCTCCTCATGACCGCCTTCAACTACATGTCGCACGGCACCCAGGATCTCTATCCGACCTTCCTGCAAAAGCAGCGTGGCCTGAATGTCGGCCACACCTCGGGCGTCGCGATCATCTACAATCTCGGCGCGATCTGCGGCGGGACGCTGCTCGGCTTCTACTCGCAACGCTGGGGCCGGCGGCGGACGATCATGATCGCGGCAGGGCTGGGGATCCTGCTGATTCCGGCCTGGATTTTTTCGCCCGCACTGCCGCTCTTGATCGCGGGGGGATTCTTCATGCAGTTCATGGTCCAAGGCGCGTGGGGCGTGGTTCCGGTGCACCTGAATGAGCTCTCGCCGCCGGCCTGGCGCGGGACTTTTCCCGGCGTGGTTTATCAGCTCGGGAATTTCTTTTCCGCCAATGCCGCGATGCTCCAGGCGAAACTGGCGGAGCATTTCGTGCGGCCCAATGGGCAGCCGGATTACGCGCTGACTATGGCCTGCGTGATGGTGGCGGTGTTCTCCGCGCTCATCCTCCTCGCCGCGATCGGGCGGGAGAAGCGCGGGATCGAGTTCTAGCCGTTCCGCGCCTAACGAAACCCCGAGCCGATCAGACCGGCGGAAGTCCTCGCGGCCATCATGGGCGGCGGGCGGCGATACATCCCCTGGCCGAAGCGATAATCGACAATCGCTTCCGCGATTTTATCCGCGAGCTGGTCGCGATAGGCCGAGCTGCTGACTTGCGAACCTTCGCCGCGATTGCTCAGGTAACCGCATTCCACCAGCACCGACGGATAATGCGCGTTCCGGATGACGCGGTAGCGGCCCTGGTGCACGCCGCGATTGGCCGCGCCGGGCAGGGAGTTGAGTTTCTGCTCGATCGCCGAGGCGAGATCGTAGGCATAAGGCGAATGATAATAGGTCTCGAAACCGCGCACGCCGCGCCGGCGAGAGTCGTTGAAATGGATGCTGACGAAGATGGAATTCTTCTCCGCGTTGCCGAGCGCGACCCGGCTGTCGAGCGGGATGAACGTGTCATCGGCGCGGGTCAGGACGGTATGAAGTTGCGATTCGCGGAGCTTCTGGTCGAGGCGCAGGGCGAGATCGAGCGCGAGCGTTTTCTCGGCCGGGCTATAGCGCCGCACGGCGCCGCTGTCCTTGCCGCCGTGGCCGGCATCGAGCACCACGGTGTCAAAGGTGTGGCTGGTGTTCGTCGCCAGCGAGGCGCAGCCGCTGAGGCCGGCGAAGCACGCGCCGGCCCCCAGCAAGAAGAGATTGTGCAGACGGCGCATCCGCTTCCATAGAGCGGAAATTGTGCCGCGCAAAGTGAAAGCGCAGCCGGCGCGCCCGGGAGAGAGAAGAGGGGGAATCCGCTTGTTTTTTGCATGACCGCGCATACTGGCTAGCCTCCCTTCCATGGTGACACGGCTAACGATGATTTTGGTGGTTTGCATCCTCGCTCTTGGCGGTTGCAAGAAGAACGGCGCAGCGAAAAAAAGCTCCACCCAGCCCTTAAATCCCAGTCCGATTCCCGCGGCCTCGGTCGCGGCGGCGACGCCGGCGCCCACCCCGAACAAGCCGGCGATCGACCAGACCGCGCAGGTCGTCGTCTTCGGTTATCACCGTTTCGAGACCAAGGTCCGGCGTCCCGACACCGAGATCACCCCGGAAGCATTCGAGGCGCAGATGAAAGAACTGCAGGACAAGAAAATCTCGGTCATCAAGATGCAGGATTTCCTCGCCTGGAAGCGCGGCGAGAAAAGCATCCCGGCCCATGCCGCCATCATCACCATCGATGACGGCTACGAGACCGGCTATACCGTCGCCTGGCCGATCCTGAAAAAGTACGGCTACCCCTTCACGCTCTTCATTTATACCGAGGGCGTACGGGGCGGGAAATTTGGCGGTGGCGCGGCCATGAGCTGGGAGCAGCTCGGGGAGATGCGCGATGCCGGGATCGATATTGAGGCGCACAGCGCGACCCATCAGGATCTGCGCAAGGCCTACGACAAAGTGGCGAAGAAACGCCTTAGCCCCGACGAATACACCGCCTGGCTCGACGGCGAAGTCGGCGGCTCGAAAACGACCCTCGAGCAGAAACTTGGGATCCAGGTGAACTGTTTCGCGGTGCCGTTCGGCTATTACAACGAGCGAGTGAAAGAGGCGTGCAAGAAGGCCCGCTTCGAAGCCGTCTTCACCGTCTACGGGCAGAAGCTCACCTATGGCTCGGCGAATGACTCGCTCGGCCGCTACATGATGGAAGCGAACAAGCCGAAGGTCTTTGTCGACGCGATCAGCTTCGGCGGATCGTCGAGCGGCGGCAGCGAACAAATCGAGACCATCCCGACCGCAAGCCTGCAGGCCCAGCCGGCGGATGGCGCGGTGGTGAACGACAAGACTCCGTTGATTTCCGCGAATCTCGGCGGCGTGGCCGCGCTCGATGCCGGCTCGGCAAAGTTGCGCGTCAGCGGGCTCGGGCTCGTGCCGTCGAAGTTCGACCCGAAGACCAAGATCATTTCCTACCAGGTCACGCAGCCGCTCCACGGCGACGCCTGTTCCGTCATTCTCGAGGCCAAGACCGGCGGCAAGAAAATGGAAGCCCGCTGGTCCTTCACCTTGAAGGAAGGCGCGGTGAAAGCGAAAGACGCCCCCGCCTCGGCCTCCGCGCCGCCGAAAAAATAGGCCTTCGCCTAACGAACAAAGGACGCCTTCCCCCCCGCCGGGGCAGCTACCGAAAGCCGACCGCTCGACCAGGAGGAGTCGTAACGCCAGCGACGACCGCTACCAGCGGAGCGCGTGCCTCAGGTAGATCGTGCGGTTTCATCGTCGTTCAATCCGAGATCGACGCCGCTCTGGTTGGCGGCGCCATTTCTTTGCGAGCTTGCCTGCCGCACCGGAGCGGTTGCGAAGGCGCGGATCGGCTCTTCAATGACTTCTGCGTGGCGATGGCAACCTATTCCGCGACGATGGATTTCTGCTTGCGGATAATCTGCGCAAGCGCCCGCAATGAACTATTCACCGCTTTCGCGTTCGGAAAAGCCCTGGCGACATCGGGTTCCAAAACGACGACATTCGTGCCTTGCGCGTAGCGGCGTGAGTACTTGCCGCGGACGGCTTTCGAGAAGTTATATTCCGCCAGGAAGTCAGAATCGTTCTTTTTGTTGGCTTTCTTCATAGCTTCGACGTTCGCGCCGGCCCGCCGAGCGCGCGCTGATAATGCGGACATTGTCGCCCCTCTCGGTATGCACGACAACCAGCAGTTTGGCGAGGTGCGAACGACCGAGAGTAACAAAACGATCTTCCGCCTGTGAATGCGCCGGGTCGATAATCGTCAACGAAAGGGTATCGGCGAACACCGTAGAGGCTTCGTCGAAGCTGACGTCATGCTTCCGCACGTTGGCCTTCGCCTTCTTCTGGTCCCACTCAAAGCTCAGAGGCATACGGGGCGATGATGACCGTTGGCCCGCGTGGACGCAAAGAATTCTTCCATCGACGTGCGCACTTCACCTCTTTTCCGCGGCCCACTTCGTCTTCAGCTATGCAGTCGTCTGCCCTCGACTCCCGCCCCCTGCGGGCTGCGCTTCGCGCAGTCTGACTCGCGCCATCCCCAGGCGGCTCGGCTCTCCTTGTGGATCAGCTCTTCGTCCCGCGACCGCGGGATGATCGCTTCGAACTCGGGGCATCATTTCCTCCTTCTGCATTCTACCTTCTGACTTCTCTTGGCCCCAGCTTCGCCACCCGGCTCTCGTAATAGATCGGCACCGTCGCCTTGTCGGCCACGGCGCGCTGGATGTCGTAGATGCTGATAACTATCCTGCGCGGCAGCGCAATTTAGATCAAGGGTCGTATTTTCTTAAAGCCTGGGAAGGCAAGTCGCTAAGGTTCACTCACGTGATAGTGTCAGTCTTTTCGATCGGCGTCTCGGTGAATGGATTGAAGCGTGGGCGGATCGGAAGTGCGCTGCTTGGGCGAGCCCCGACTGAGCTCGAACGCCCGCGTGTCGAATTCGCGCGGCGCCTTCTCGTACCTCACCAGAATCTTCCGCGCCACCGGATCGTGCATGAGCTGCTGCTCGGTGAAACCATCAGCCATACCTTCTCACGCACTCTTGGCAGGTAATGAAGTCCTTAATTAGCTCAGGTTTTCTCGACGAGTTGCTCAAAAAACGGCCCCTACAACTGTGTGATTACTTCTTCAGATCCCTGAGCAGGTTCTGGACGCGTTCGACATCACGGTTGAAACGGTCCGGCGCCACCTTTGCGAATTGCTGGTAAATCTTTAGCGCCTCCTCGCACGCTTTGCGCGCATCGGCTATCCGGTTCTCGGCGCTGTCTAGAATTCCCATGTTGTTGAGCATCCTCGCCACGTCGGGCAGGTAGGTGTCGGGATTCTTCTCCGCCAGTTGCCGCCGGATCGTTAGCGCCTCCTCGTAGGCTTTGCGCGCGTCGGCCATCCGGTTCTCGGCACGGTCTAGATTTCCCAGGTTGTTGAGCGTCGTGGCCACGTCGGGCAGGTAGGTGTCGGGATTCTTCTCCGCCAGTTGCCGCCGGATCGTTAGCGCCTCCTCGTAAGCTTTGCGCGCGTCGGCCGTCCGGTTCTCGTCGCTGTCTAGATTACCCAGATTGTTGAGTGTCTTGGCAACGTTGGGCAGGTAGGTGTCGGGATTTTTCTCTGCCAGTTGCCGCCGGATCGTTAGCGCCTCTTCGTAGGTCTTGCGCGCGTCGGCCATCCGGTGCTCGGCGCGGTCTAGATTTCCCAGGTTGTTGAGCGTATCCGCCACGGCAGGCAGGTATGTGTCGGGAGTCTTCTCCGCCAGTTGCCGCCGGATCGTTAGCGCCTCCTCGTCGGCCTTGCGCGCGTCGGCCATCCGGTTCTCGTCGCGGTCTAGATTTCCCAGGTTGTTGAGCGTCGTGGCCACGTCGGACAGGTAGGTGTCGGGATTCTTCTCCGCCAGTTGCCGATAGATCATGAGCGCCTCTTCGTAGGCCTTGCGCGCTTCAGCCATCCGGCGTTCGGCGCCGTCTAGAACTCCCAGGTTGTTGAGCGTCCTCGCCACGTCATGCAGGTAGGTGTAGGGATTCTTCTCCGCCAGTTGCCGATAGATCGTGAGCGCCTCTTCGTAGGCCTTGCGCGCTTCGGTCATCCGGTGCTCGGCGCGGTCTAGCACTCCCAGGTTGTTGAGCGTAACCGCCACGGCGGCTAGGTTGGCCGCGCCGCGGGCCAGTTCCAGAGCACGATTGTAAGCCGTCAGCGCTTCCTTCTGCCGGTTCAAGCTCTGAGAAAAGTATCCTATGGCAAATTGGGCCTTGAAGTCGTCGGGCGCAGTATCCACTGCCGACTGGTAAGCCGCTCGCGCCTCGGCAAAGCGGAATTTCAGCGTGAGCAACTGGCCCTTCAGGCGATATTCGCGGGACACCTCCCGAGCCATCTCCCGAGCTTTATCTTTCTGCTTTTGCAGCTTCGTCTCATCGAGAATCTCGAGTGCGCCATCCACCTTTCCATCCAAAACTGCCTTAAGGCCTGCTGATAGAGCGGTGATGTCTTCTCGCCGCTGTCGCGCGCCAGTTCTTCCGACGCCTTCGCCGTAGCGGATTTCGCCTGCGTCAGTTCCAGTTGGAGCCGGGCGATGCTGGCATCGTCCGCTTGGTGCGGCCCCTCAAGTTCCTCGACCTGCTTTCGGAAGCTGTTCTCGGCCGCCGCATCGCCCTTGAGGCGGAAAAAACGCTGCGCCATTTCCTCGCGGTCGCCTTCCCGGGAGATAATGATCCTGGCACGCGCCGCCTTTGCGTCTTTGGCCAGCGTGTGCTGGAGAAGGATGGAATGGATCACCACGTAGCCGTCTTTCTTTACCCTGATTTCCACCACATCCCCAACATCGCGGTCTTTGCCAAAGTCGAGGTCAAAGCAACCATCGCTGTCGGAGACTTGCGGCTGAGCGCCGTCGGCAGAAATGGACACGTTCGGAACCGCCGGGCCTTCGATCTCATTTAGAACGACTACTCCGCGCAGTTCTGCACCCCGCGACGACACCACTGCGAGGAGAAGAGCAATCAGGGCAAACGATCGAAGTCTCGTGATCACTTTTGGTTCCGTTTGAGCACGATGGCCGCCTCCCCGCCATTGGGTTTGAGCTGTCCGCGCCAGATTTCAAAGCCCGGTGCGCTGACTTCTGCTTTGACACTGTCCGATGGAGTCTCCGGTGTGAGGTTGAAAACGAAATGTCCGCCCGCGTCAGCATTGGTTTGCAGATCGGCAATACGCACACTCGCATCGGCGACCGGATTCCCGTCGTCGTCCTGCACGCGCCCCGACACCCGGATGGGCTGACGCTTGAGCACCACGTTGACGCCGCCGGTGTCGAGGCGGTATGTCGCTTCAGGTTTCGCTGGCTCCAGTCCGTCCGCTTCGACCGAGATGGGAACTTCCTGGCCGCGAAATCTGGCGGGAATGTTCTTGAAATCGGCCTGGCCTTTGTCGCCGATTTTCTCGTTCCGCCGGTCCGATCCCAAGGTCATCCACACTGTGCCGGAATTTCGCAGGATGAGATCGTTGCTGCTTTTTTCACCCCGCACGAGCACGGTCACATCAAATGATTCGGGGACAGGCTTCGGCACATAGAAGCCGCCAATGACAACGAGTGCGAATGCGACAATGGGACCGCCCAATTCCAGCGTTCCGCCAAGCTGTTTCCCCGTATAACGCGCATACGAACGCAGTACTCCAAACAGAAACCCGGCTGCCGCGAGCGCCAGTGGCAGCAGGACAATGTAGTAAAGATCTCCAACCAGCCCGAGCGCGACGAGGCGCTCGGCATTCCAGAGCATGAGAATCAGTAGTCCCACGCCGCACAAAAAGCTGGCAAAGGTCAGTGCGGCGAACGGCGCCACCTTTTCCCATGGCGTTGGACGAGCAACCCTAACTGTCCGTTTCGAATTGGAGGGTTTCCTGACGGCTGGTGCTTGCGGCGTCGGCAGCGATGGCGCGATTGATTCCAGGGATGGGGTAGCGGGAGATTCCGCGGAGTCATCCTTAATCGTAGAAACTAGCTCGGAAAATGCTGCGGCACTCTCGTTGCGATAGTCAACATACTTGTAGCGCCGGAGAGAGTCAGGCAAATCGCAGTCGTCGAGCAGTAACGGGATGAAGCAACGACCGCCATTCGCTGGGTCTCGGTGGATGACCGTGCTCCGTTCCAAATCAACCCAGCGGGACGCGAGCGCGTTTGAGGACATGCAGAGCACTAGCACCCGCGACTGTTCAAGGCCCTCATCCACCTTCAGTGCGATGATGTCTCCTGAGCGGACATTCCATTCATCCAACCACACCCGCAGTCCCGCCTGCTTGAGCCGCTCCGCCAGTCGTCGCACGCGTGACTTGTCCTTTGCGTTGTGACTGAGGAAAACGTCGAATAGGAAGCGGTCCGGCATGGCCTTTAGGAGTCCTCCAAAGGTTTCCCTACATAGAAAATGAGCCGCGGACCGGGTGCGTCACCTTCAGCGCCGGGCATTGAAACCTGAGTTTAGCAAACCTCATTCTCGCGAACATTGGAATCGTTTAAAGGTAGGAGTGGCCAAGACGTAATCGGCGCGGAGATCGGGATGGAGGTCGCGCCGAAAGGTGTCGGCGTGCTCGGGGCCGAAGTCGGCCTCGATGCCGCGCTGGGCGAGGTTCATGACGGCGAGGCGGCGGGTGGTGGGGTTCGATTGTTTCGGCTGCTTCCCTCGCATCCTCACCCTGCGGGCTCGATGAACGAGACCAAACCGGCTCACCCCTCGCAACGGTTTGTCCTGGCCGTGACGGAGTATGTCCGCTGCAAGCCAGATCCCGCGGCCGCGGGAGTCGAAGCCGAGGTTGGCGGTGGAGTTGTTGTTTGCGGAGGAGCGGGGGCGGGGCATCAGACCGGGCAAGGGAACCTGAAAGCCTGAAAGCTGACAAGGGAAAAGCGCTCGGAGGCGCTTTTCGGTTATTTGTCACGGAGTTGTCGGTTATTTGGAGTTCCCCGGAAGGGTAAGTCGAGGCTGAACTAGAATTCTGATCGGATCGAGGGCACTCCTCCTGCTCAGATCGTGGGAATGAATTCCCTTTTTGCTCTCTTCATCTTTTTTGGGCTCGTCGCCGCTGTCTGCGCGGCGGCCAAATCGTTCCTAGCCTCTCGGCCTGCGGCTCGCAAGATGGATCCAAACTGGCAGCCTCCCGCCGCTGATCCGCTCCCGTATACGAGACGGAGATATTTCTTTTCGGCTGCGGAACGCTCGTTCTATGAAGTCCTGCGACGTGTCATCCCCGAGCACACGGTCTTTGCCAAAGTGCGCCTGGCCGATGTGATCCGGGTGCCCAAAGGAACCGACGCTTGGCGGGCGCACCAGAATCGGATCGATCGTAAACATCTCGATTTCGTCATCTGCGACGCGAATCTGGCTCCTGTCGCAGCCGTAGAGCTAGACGATTCTTCGCACGACTCCGAGAAACGCAAGGAGCGCGATGAATTTGTCGATGCGGCGTTGACCGCGGCCGGAGTGCCGATCATTCACGTGCGGGCCTCGCGGGGCTATGAGCTCGACGAATTGCGCGCGCTCTTGTCGCCCCATCTCGCTATTCCGGCGTTTGAGCCAGCAGAGGTTGCGGGAGCAGCCTCAGCTTTTCAGCCTTCAGCCAATTGGCGGCCCGCAGTCTAGCCGGGCTCTGCGCGATCTCGCCAAGCCGTTGGAAGAACTCTTCGAGTCGGACGCGGGCAAATTCGTGATGGAAACCTCCCAAGGTGGTTTCATCTCCACCGGCGGCACGGTCCTCGCTACTCCTTAAGGAGTTATGAACAAGGATACTGTCGATGGATTGCTCAAGGCCATGCTCGAGAGCGCGGAGGGGGTTTCGGATTTGCTCTTTGTGCCGGGGCGGCCGCCGCTGGTGGAATCGCACGGGCGCTTGCTCGATCTCCCGATCGATACTCCCGATTCTACCCTGAGCACGCAGATGGTAGATCAGGTCGCCGATGTGGTGATGAATGCCACGCCGCGGCTCCTCGCCGATCTGGAGGCGGCGGGGTCGTGCGATTGCAGCTACGCGGTGCCCGAGCTGGCCCGGTTCCGGGTGAATATTTTCAAGCAAAACGGCCAGCGTTCCATCGTGATGCGCAAGCTCGCGACGACGGTGCCGCAGCTCGATGGGCTCGGGTTGCCGCCGATTTTCCGCGAGATGGTGAGGGAGAAAACCGGGGTGATCCTGGTGACCGGCGGCACCGGGAGCGGCAAGACGACGACTCTGGCGGCGATGATCAATGAGATGAATCACACCCAGGAGGTGCACATCGTGACGCTGGAGGATCCGATCGAGTTCTTCTACGGCAAGCAGAAGGCGGTGGTGAGTCAGCGCGAGCTGGGGAAGGATTTCCGCTCGTTTGCCGATGGGCTGCGGGCGGCGCTGCGGCAGGCGCCGAAGGCGATCCTGGTGGGAGAGATTCGCGACCGGGAGTCGCTCGATATCGCGCTGACGGCGTCGGAGACGGGGCATCTGGTCTTCAGCACGATGCACACGATCTCGGCCGGGCAGACGGTGAATCGCATCGTCGGAATGCACGCGAGCGAGGAGGAACAGCAGGCCCGGCAGCGGCTTTCGGAGACGCTGCGCTATGTCGTGAGTCAGCGGCTGATCCCGAAGGTGGGCGGCGGGCGATTGCTCGTGACGGAGGTGATGGGGAGCAGCATGCGCACGCGCGAGACGATCGTTTACGGGGAATCGGAGAATAAGACTTACAACGAGATCATCGAGGCGGGCTCGACGATGGGGTGGCATTCGTTCGATCAATCGCTGGTGAAGGCTTTTGCGGAAGGTCTGATCACCGAAGAGACGGCGATCACTTATTGCTCGATCAAGTCGCGGATGCGGCGGGATCTCGATAACCTGAAGAAGGCGAACGGGACGAGTACGGAGGAGGTTAACTCCGGACTGAAAATGTCGGCGCCGGAACCGCCGCCGGCTCCGGTGATGCGGCCGCGGCCGGTCGTGCCTCAGCTGGTGATGCAAGTAACGGAGTAGGGAAAAGTAGGAAGTAGGAAGTAGAAAGTAGGAAGTAGGAAGTGGGGCGCTATGGCAGCTGGACGTGGTAAACTTCCAGCAAGGCGACTCCGCTGCCGCCGTCGGCGCCGGTGAGGATAGCGGTGTAGGCGTCCGGCGTGACGGTCTCGAACAGAGCCGATTCTGCCGGAGCGGGAGGGGTGAGTTCGACTGCGGCGATCTCCTGGGTATTGGGGCCGTCCATCCAGTTGTCGTTTTCCCCGATGAGGTTGCCGTCGCCGTCGCGCAGATCGGGAATTAACGTTCAGACCGAAGTTGTCGAAAATTCATCCGGGGCGATGTTGGGAGGATGGCAACACACGGCCACCACGACGCACACGGCCACGGAGGCCATGGGCATACTCACGGGACGATCGATCCTGCGATCACCACATCGGAGCGCGGCATCTGGGCGATCAAATGGTCGTTTATCGGGTTGATGATCACGGCGACCATCCAGGTGGTCGTCTATTTCTTTTCGCACAGTGTCGGTTTACTCGCCGACACGATTCATAACTTCGGCGACGCGGCGACGGCGGCTCCGTTGTGGGTGGCGTTTATGCTCTCGCGCTGGAAACCGAGCAAGCGATACACCTATGGCTACGGCCGCGTGGAAGACCTGGCTGGAGTGGCCATCGTTTTTACCATCCTTTTCAGTGCCATCGTGGCGGGTTACGAAACGGTGCAGCGCTTCCTCCACCCGGAGCCGGTCGGCTATCTGTGGGCGGTAGTGGTGGCGTCGCTGGTCGGGTTTGCCGGCAACGAGGCGGTGGCGGTATTTCGAATCAAGGTGGGCAAGGAAATCGAGAGCGCCGCGCTGGTGGCGGATGGTTACCACGCCCGGATCGATGGGTGGACGAGTCTGGCGGTGTTATTTGGAGCGGTCGGCGTCTGGCTTGGTTACCCACTGGCCGATCCGATCGTGGGGGCTCTGATTACGATTGGGATCTCCCAGATCGTGTGGCAGTCAAGCAAGGCGGTCTTCTCGCGCATGCTCGATGGAGTGGACCCCGAGGTGATCGAGGAACTGCGGCACGCGGCGGCGCACGTCGCCGGGGTGAGCAAGGTGACCGATGTGCGGGCGCGCTGGCTGGGCCATCGCCTGCGCGCTGAAGTAAACATCGCGGTCTCTCCGTCGCTGCGCGTGGCGGAAGGCCACGCCGTCGCCAAGGAGGTGCGCCACGAAATGATGCATCACGTGGCTTATCTTTCCGATGCGATGATCCACGTCGATCCGGCAGAGGAGGCGGGGGAAAAGTTTCACCGCATCGAGGAGCACACGCACGATGATTTGCCGGTGCATTCGCACTAGGTCTGCGCCATGCCTGTTCCCGCGCGCTTAGCCGGTTACCTGACTCTTGGTTTCACATGGGCGCTGGCCAGCACTAGCCTCCGAGCCGCGGGCGGATCGCCCTTGCGGCTTACGCAGACCATCGCGCTGCCGAAGGTGGCGGGGCGGATCGATCATCTGGCAGTGGATGTGGCTGGGGAACGCTTGTTCGTCTGCGCACTCGGCAATAACACGCTCGAAGTGCTCGATCTGCGCAAGAGCACACGCCTTCATCCTATCACCGGTTTTGGGAGCCCGCAGGGGGTGGCCTTTCTTCCCGAGTCAGGCCAGCTCGTGGTGACTAACGATCGCGGCGGCGCCTGCAACTTTTATGATGGGAAGTCATTCGCGCCGATCGGTCTGGTCGGCCTAAAGGACGACGCCGATAACATTCGCTACGTCGAGGGACATCTCTATGTCGGATATGGAAACGGCGGAATCGCGACGATCGATCCCGGCGCGAAGCGTCTCGGCTCCGTCGACGTGTCGGGGCACCCCGAAGCCTTTGTCGTGGAAGAGCACGGGGCGCGCATGTTCGTGAATGTGCCTGACCGCCATAAGGTCGCAGTGATCGACCTCGCACGCGGGCTGGTGACCGAGCAATGGAAGCTCGATGGCGCCGCAGGGAATTTCCCGATGGCTTTAGACGAGGCGCATCACCGGCTCTTCGTCGGCTGCCGGGCGCCGGCGGTGCTCGTAGTCCTCGACACGAACTGCGGGGACCTGGTGACGAAGCTGCCCATCCCCGGCGACGTCGATGACATTTTCTACGAGAAGGGAATGCATCGGCTCTTAGCGGTCTGCGGGGCCGGATCGATCGCGGTGATCGACCAGGTGACTCGAGAGACTTACAAGGTCATCGCGACCATGCCGACTGCCCGCGGCGCGCGCACCGGGCTCTTGGTGCCGGCGTGGAAGAGTCTATTCGTCGCGGTGCCGGAGAGCGCCGGACATAGCGCCGAGATTCGCCGCTACTCGGTTAATTAACCTGCCGCTGGCAGTAATCGGCTTGCGGACAGTTATAAGTTACACCTTCATCTAAAAGGAGCTGGAAAAGGAAGAGCGCGCGGGCGGCGCAATGCGTTTGCGAACCTGAATCAGTGCGAGGAGGTCGGCTTCTCGTTATCGCTGGCTTCCGGTCCGCCGAAAGAAAAGGAAACGATGGCGAAGACTTCGACGGCCGGCGTGTGATCGCTGCAGCCGAAGAGGGGCGAGAGATCGAAGCGGGCCCTAGTCAATGGACGCCAGGCGAGGGTGGGCCCGACCGCGAGGCCTTTCGTGGTGCCGCCGCCGCGCGCCGTTTCTCCTCCGCTTCGGTATTGCATCTCGAGTCCTGCCTCGAGTTTTTCCTCGGGCAAGAGGATCGGGATTTCGACGCTTTGCGCGAATCCGGCAGAGGTCGAGTCGCGGCCACCGATCTCGCGTTCGACGAAGATATTCATCGCCCACTCGATGAGGTGGGGAAAATCATGCGAGATGAGAAGCGCCAACTGCACGGAATCGTTCGCGGTCCCGTTGAGGCCGAAGCGATATTCGGCGGAGATGGCCGGATTGAGCGGAAGCTTGTTCCAATCGGCCAGCGCGTATCGCCCTTCGAGCGTGAAACCATGCTCGCGCGTGTCGCCGTCGAAATGCGCCGCTTCATTTTGCAGGCCGACGGTAAAGCGCGCGGGCAGTCCCATCTCGATCTCCTGCCGGAAGAGATGAACCGGTGCCGCATGACGCATGGCGGCGCCATCGTAGCCGAGCTCAAGCTCGAAGCTGTAAGGCGAAAGGACGTAGCTTTTCGTGAGGGTGGAGATGCGACCGTGCGACAGATCGGGCGGGGCGCCATAGGCGCTCGGCAGCTCTTCCGCTTCGACGGTGATGTGGCGGCCTTCAGCAGTCTGGGCATGCAACGAAACCGGCGGGCTGGCCGCCGCAAACAGGAGCACGAGGGCGGCTAGAGCTTTGGGTGTCATTCTATTGATTGTCTGGCTGATCAGCTTCGGGTTGCGGGGCCCAGTTGGGCTTCTTGCCGTAAGGTGGTGGGGTCGCATTTTTCGCGTCTGTCTGCGGTCGAAATGCACGGTCACTACCTTGAGCTGAGTTGTTTCGTGGATCACTGACCACGCA
Source organism: Chthoniobacterales bacterium (assembly GCA_038240025.1). GTDB lineage: Bacteria > Verrucomicrobiota > Verrucomicrobiia > Chthoniobacterales > UBA10450 > Palsa-1392. The sequence continues at coordinate 23,927 of JBBSED010000035.1, read as the reverse complement.
GAGGCCACGATAATGCCGTTCGGCGAGAGCGCACTAAGGCATATGAAGCGGAGGCCATGCGCGAAGTTGGCTCGCGAAAAGGGGGAAGGCTCCGGCGGTTTACGTTCGACATCGAGGCAACTCTGGCACGTGGGGCGGTGGCCACCCCACGGAAGGAAGGATAAACGCGAGTCTCGCCGTGCGCGCGCCGCTGCGGTCCACGGCGTGCCGGGATGCAAATTTCACTCGGATCGCGCATTCTCGCTTCCATTGCCCGGCGATTGCTGTCTAAAGGTGTAGGTATGAATCTGAATCTCGACCTCCTCTCTAAAGCCGCCAACCAAGCGCGCGGTCTAGCCATCGACGCCGTGCACGCCTCACAATCCGGGCACCTTGGCCTGCCGTTAGGCTGCGCCGAAATGGGCGCGGTCCTCTACGGGCATGTGCTCAAGCACAATCCCGACGAACCGCGCTGGATCGGCCGCGATTACTTCGTCCTCTCGGCCGGACACGGCTCGATGTTCCTCTACAGCTGGCTCAACCTGAGCGGCTACGATCTCCCGATGTCGGAGATCAAGCGCTTCCGGCAACTGCACAGCAAAACTCCGGGGCATCCGGAGTTTTTCGAGACGCCCGGGGTCGAGTGCACCACCGGTCCGCTCGGCCAGGGCGTGGCCAACGCGGTCGGTATCGCCATGGCCGCGAAGATGGCCGCGGCGCGCTTTAATACCGACGAGCACAAGATTTTCGATCAGCACGTTTTCTGTCTCGCCGGCGACGGCTGTTTGCAGGAAGGCGTCTCCGCTGAGGCGAGCGCTTTCGGGGCGCACTTCGGGCTCGATAACCTGATCCTGATTTACGACAACAACGCCGTCACGCTCGACGCGATGGCGAAGGAAACTCAGAGCGAAGACACAGCGATGCGTTTCCGCGCGTATGGCTTCGACGTGAGCGAAGTCGAGGGCAGCGACATGACCGCTTTCCACGCCGCGCTCAATGCCGCGAAGGAGAGCGACAACGGGAAGCCGAAGTTCATCATGGCGCGCACGCTCATCGGCAAGGGCATCCCCGAGGTCGCGGGAACGTCGAAAGCGCATGGTGAAGGCGGCGCCAAATTTGCCGATGAAGCGCGCAAAGGGCTGGGGCTTCCGGAAGAGCATTACTACGTCTCCGACGAAGTGAAGAAATATTTTGCTGACCACAAAAAGCAGCTCCTCGCCGATTACGAGAAGTGGGAGGAAACCTACAAGGCATGGCGCAAAGCCAAACCCGAAGAAGCCAAGGCGCTCGACGGCGCGATCGAGAAAAAAGTGCCGACCGATCTCTTCGACAAGATCCCGGCTTTTCCGAAGGACGCCAAACTCGCGACCCGCAAAGCCGGGAGCGACGTGCTCCAGCCGATCGCGCAGGCGATGCCGTTCCTGATCAGCGGCAGCGCCGACCTTCACGGCTCGACGCTCAACTACATTAAGGACGGCGGCGATTTCACCCGGGACAAACTCACCGGTCGCAACCTCCACTACGGCATCCGCGAGCACGGCATGTGCGCGATCATGAACGGCGTCGCCTATCACGGCATCTTCCGTGCTTCCGGCGCGACTTTTCTGGTCTTCACCGATTACTGCCGCGCCGCCATCCGGCTGGCCGCGCTCTCGAAGCTGCCGAACATCTACATCTTCACCCACGACTCCATTGCCGTGGGCGAAGACGGGCCGACCCATGAGCCGGTCGAGACCGTCAGCAGTGTGCGGTTGATGCCGCAGATCGACGTCATTCGCCCCGCCGACCCGGAGGAAACGGCCGGCGCCTTTGTGGCCGCCGCCGAGCGCACCGACGGGCCGACCTTCCTCGCCCTAACGAGACAAGCAGTCCCGCTGCTCAGCGACATCGACGTGAAGGTGCGCCGTGAAGGCGTGCTCAAGGGCGGTTACATCGCGCAAAAGGAAACTGGCAAACTCGAGCTGATCCTCCTTTCCTGCGGCAGCGAGCTGCAGCACGCCCTCGCCGCTGCGAAAGAATTGGGAGCGGGGACCCGCGTCGTCTCCATGCCCTGCTTCGAGCGCTTCGCGCGCCAATCCGAGAGCTACCGGCAAGAAGTCCTGCCTGACGCGTGCCGGAAACGCGTGGCGATCGAAGCCGGCGTCCCGCAAATCTGGGCGCAGTACGTCGGCCTCGACGGCAAAATCATCGGGATCAATCGCTTCGGCCTCAGTGCCCCCGGCAACGAAGCGATGAAAGAACTGGGCATCGACGCCCAGCACGTGATCGACGCCGCGAAGTCGTTAGGCTAACGTTTCGCACGTCTCCCTCGACTAAGCGCACATCGCAGAAGCCCAAGTTTGCACCCGGAACTCCTGCGCGGGAGAGCGCCGTCGAGTCAGCTCCGCGGCGTGAGCTTGATCACCGTTTTCGTATCTTCGAAGAGGAAGTTGTAATTCAAGTCGTAGAAGTCCTTGGTGTAATTGCCGGAGTAGCTATTGCCGTCCGTGCTGACCGTAAAAGTTGCGTGCTCAACCCAATTACCGTTGAGCGCGCCATTAGGGTCGAAGGTCCAGGCGACATGGTAGAGATGGACAACGCCATCCTTTGTTTGCTCGAAGGTGCCCGGACAGACCGCGCCGAGGTAGGAGCCGGCGACATCGAACTCGAGGCCGTCGCTGTGCCATAGTTGGTAGCCAGGGATGGTAGGCCCGCCCGCGAAGCTGACACTAATGACGCTGCATAAACCGACGATCGACTGATGACCGGCAGATTGCGCCGCCGACATTGGTGGTGCCGTAAGGCTGCCCTCCACGGCGAGGACCACGCCGCCTTTGTCTCTGGGAAAACCGCCATCGTTTCCGCTCTGGAAGGAATAAAGCACGGTCTCCTCCACCGGAGCGTGACCTTGAAGACCGAGCCGCTGTTTTTTCGGGGCCGCCCGCGCCGGAACGCTGAGTCGATTTGTGACTCTGATATTTTTGACATCTGGACCATCACTTGTCGGGGTGCGCTGCGTCTGAATTCGGTTGGCACAAAACTTCCCCTTGACATGCAAGGCCAGCATTCATAGCCATCTTACAGAAAGAAAACTATGACTACAAAAAATCGTATTGTTTGTTGTTTGATCGCTCTCCTTGCACTCCCAGTGCTGGAGAGTCTCGCAGGGGTGAAATTGGTCACCACGTTCGATTACCCGGGTTCCGTGGTTTCAACGCAACCGCAGAAAATCAGCGACCGGAGCGCCATCGTCGGTGTTGTCGTCGATACCAACGCGGTGTCGAGCGGATTTGTTCGTTTCCCCAACGGACACTTCACCGCGCCGCTCGTGGATCCCCTCGATATGGGGAACCTCACGCAGGGCCGGGGCATTAATGATTCAGGACTGATCTGTGGCGATTATCTGGATGGAGGTGGCGGGTTTCACGGCTTTTTCTTTCGCGGCGCAGGCTTCAATAACTATGACGTGCCTGGGTCGAGCTTTACGATTCTGCTCGGGCTGAACAATGCGGGCGACTTCTGCGGATCGGACATTCCGAGCGGTGGGGTGCAGTCGGGCTTCGTCAGCATTGGCGGAGTCCTTACGGAGTTCACGGTCTCAGGCGCGACCACTCTGGCCTACCAGATCAACAGCTCGGACCAGGCGGCCGGTTATTATATCGACAGCTCAGGAGTCACTCATGGTTACTATCGAGACAGCGATGGCTCGATCGTTGCGCCAATCGATCCCGCGGGATCGACTGGAACGATCGTCTTTGGCAACAACGACAGTAACTACATCGTAGGCAGATACCCCGATGCTAGCGGGATAACTCACGGCTTCGTCTTTATCCCACCGAGCACCTATGTCACCTATGATTTCCCGGGGTCGACGTTCACGTCCCTCAACGGGATTAACGCGCAAGGTCAAATCGTAGGCCGCTACCTGGATGCCAGCGGCATCGAGCACGGGCTACTCGCGCACCTCACTGCGGCGACGGGCCCGTCGACCGGGGGAGCTATCCCGCAGAGGCAGCCGGCTCAGGTGAGTCCGGTAAAAGCTGTGCCGGACAGGTCGCACGTGGTAGAGCCGGCTCTCTAGTCTCGGTTCATCATACGACGCCTCCGGCTCTTTCGAGCCGGGGGCGGGAACTTCGCGCGGCTTAGGGTTTTTCGGACAGGCTTTCACTACTTCACTTTTCAGCCTTTCCGGCTGCTGGCCCGAAATATCGGACGAGCTTCTGTAGCCGCGGTGGTCGCTTCGGGAATATATAGACACGATCTCCAGCTTCACCAAGTAATGAACGCTACGGAGAAGCTGGCGCACAATTTCGGACGTCGTTAGGTACCAGCACGAGCACAATCCTGTCGAAATTCTGGTGGCCACAGAGCGATCCCAGGAAGGGATCAAGACGGTACTCACCGTAAGATGGTACGGCAGAATTGGATTGAGCAACGGGATGGAGGCTCAACTCATACTGAAAATGCTCTCGCCTTAAAGCTGCCGCCGGGAAAATGCTACGACAGCAGGGTCGCTCCGCTGGACCTGGCAGACGAAACGCTCGCCTAGGGCTCGCGCTCTTCGCGGGCGCGGTCTTCGAAGCGCGTGAATTCCTTGCGGAAGGTGAGGGAGACGTCGCCGGTTGGGCCGTTGCGCTGCTTCGCGATAATGAGCTCGGCTTTGCCTTCGGTCTCTTCTTTTTCCTCCTCGGAGTCGGCGTAGTATTCCTGCCTCACGAGCAAGCCGACGAGGTCGGCGTCCTGCTCGATACTGCCCGATTCGCGCAGGTCGCTCAGGCGCGGCCGGCCTTTGCTGTCGCCGGTGCGGTTTTCCGGATTTCGATTGAGCTGCGCCGCGACGATGATCGGGATCTTGAGCTCTTTGGCGAGGCCTTTGATCCCGGCCGAGATTTCCGAGATTTCGATCTGGCGGTTTTCCTGGCCGCGGCGGGAGTTGGAGCGCAGGAGCTGGAGGTAATCGATCACGATCAGCTCGATTTTGTGCTGCGCGGAAAGGCGGCGGGCTTTCGCGCGCAATTCCAGGATGGAGAGGCCGGCGGTGTCGTCGATGTAGATCTCGGCTTCGGCGAGCTTCGCGGCGGCGTTGGTGAGCTTGTCGAAATCGCTCTCGGCGAGGAAGCCGTCGCGGGCGCGCTTGATGTTGACGCGCGCGCTCGAACAGAGCATGCGCTGGACGAGCTGCTGGCTGCTCATCTCTAGGCTGAAGACGGCGACCGGCCGTTTTTCGTGCACCGCGATGTGCTCGACGATGTTCATGCAAAAGGCGGTCTTGCCCATGCTCGGGCGGGCGGCGATTACGATCATCTCCGCCTCGTGCAGACCGCTGGTCATGCGATCGAGCTCGATGAATCCGGTCGCGAGCCCGCTCAGGCTGCCTTTGTTTTCCCAGAGTTTGTTGATCGCATCGATCGCTTCCATCACCTGGTCCTTCATGGTGAGGCTCTGGTTCTTGAAGCGGTCTTCGCCGACGGCGTAGATTTTTTGCTCCACTTCATCGAGCAGGTTGTCGACCTGATCCTGCTCTTCGTAGGAACGACGAGCGCCTTCGGTGCAGGCGCTGATGATCTCGCGCAGGATGTATTTGTCGCGGACGATCTCGAGGTAGTAGCCGACGTTGGCCGCCGTCGGGACGAAGGTAAAGAGGCTGGTGACGAAGGCCGCGCCGCCGACGGAGTCGAGCAGGTTCCGGTCGCGCAGCACCTGGGTGAAAGTGATCAGGTCGATGCCCGCGCCGGCATTCCAGAGATCGACCAGGACGAGGTAAATCGTCTGGTGCGCCGGGATGTAGAAATACTGCTCGTTAATCTTCTCAACCGCTTCCGCGATGATATCGCGAGGGGAGATGAGCATGGAACCGAGCACGCCCTGCTCGGCTTCGACGCTGTGCGGCAGTGCGCGGTGAATATCTACGGAAGAACCTTGGGATAACTCCCCATTCGTCCGGCCGCCATTCCGTTCCGCCGAGCCTCGGCCAGCGCCATTCGCCGCTGCCTTGCGAGGCTCCCCAGGGTCATTCCCTTGGGGATTTCTCGGCATTTACTTTGTGCGCTTGCGCGGTCCGCGGGAGCGGTCGTCCGTATCCTCGGCGGCGACTTCGGGCTTGGGTTCTTCGGTCGACTTGACGTTGAACTTAAATTTCGCGGTGACGTCGTGGTGCAACTTCAGCGGCACTTCATGTTCACCGGTGGTCTTGATGGAGTGCTCGAGCACGAGCAGGTGACGATCGACTTCACGACCGAGCTCCTGGGTGAGGCGGGTCGCGATATCGTTGGCGGTGATCGAGCCGAAGGCTTTGCCGGTCTCGCCGGTCGCGAGCATGAAGGTGACCTTGAGCTTGCCGATACGGCGGGCGAAATCCTCCGCTTCATTGAGCTCGCGCGCTTCACGCTCAGCGCGCTTGGCTTTCAGATTATCGAGCTGCCGCATGGTGCGCGGCGTCACTTCGTATGCTTTGCCGGTGGGCAGGAGAAAATTGCGGGCATAGCCACGGCGGACTTTGACGACGTCCGCTTCGGCGCCAAGGCCGGGGACGTTTTCGGTGAGGATGATTTGTGTGGAAGGCATGAGCTTGGAGTCGGGTTGCGGCGCCGAAATGCGATCGCAGCGGCCGGCGCGGGGACGTGATTATAGGGCGCTCGGCGGGTGTGTCAACGCGGGCTCTCCCGAGCGCGCCGGGATTTACCGGCCACGCTCGGGATGATGAATGTCCACGTCGAGAACGGCGCTAGTCGAGGTCGTAAACTTCGACCAAACCGACGCCGGGATCTTCGCGCACTCCGCTCACGATCGCGGCGTAAGCGCCCGCCGGCAGTTGCCGTATAGCCACGGCCTCGGCATCATCGGTCGGCGTAGGTGTCGGGGTTGGCGTCGGTGTAGGTGTGGGAGCCGTGACGGAATAAGTCACCTTACGAACCCCGAAATCGTCGACCGCTTTCAGCAAAAGGCGATCTGGATTTCCAACACCGAGACGACGGCGTAACCGGAACAATCTTCGTCGCGATCGTGGTCGCCCGGTCCGTCCGCAGAAAGACTTGGGCGGCCGTGACTCCGCACGCGACGAGCCCATGGGTTAGTACTCGCGCTCGCGACGGGAAAATGGGAGGCGCGGCTGTAGGTGAGCGCGATTCGGCTGATGGGGTTCGCAAAGGGAAAAACAGGGTTGACGAGCCATCATGGCGCCGGTCGGGGGAAGACCAGCTTTTTTGCTATTTCGCTTGCACAGTTTCAGCGGCCCGACTGAGATACGGCCATGAAAACGACTTGGCTCCTTTTCCCGTTCGCGCTGCTCGTCTCCGGATGTGTCACCGAACAGCAACGCCTGGGCTATCACAAAATCGCCGTGAGCTGGCCACCCGGCCACGAAAATGTGCCCGATTGCAATCCTCTGATCCAGATGAATGGCAACGCGGTCGCCGTCAAAGGAGTGAAAGTGGTCACGCCGGCGGGGATCGGAGTGGAAGGCGGCGAATTTAGTCGCGATCCCAAAGTGCTGCAGACCGCGAGCGACGCTGCCATCCGGGCCGACCAGGAGTTTGTGCGTCTGTGCAGTCAGCTCCCGAGTTACGCGAATGATCGGGAGCAGTTCTACGCGCTGCGCAAGCAGATGTCGGACATCGCGTTGAATGCGACCGCCATGGCCACGGTGGTCGCCACGGGAACGGGGCAGTCGACCCCGGCGCCGCTACCAGCTCTTCCCACTGCCGCCGCCTCGGTGGCGAGCGACGCCGGGGTCGATACGAGCCGGGCCGTGGCGAACCCGCCGGCAGAAGGGAGCACCGCCGCCACGACGGCAAAGGCACCGGCAGCGAATGAGGCTGCGGTCGCAAAGCTCAAGAGCGCCGTCGACAAGCTGAACAAGGCGTCGTCGAAAAAGGTCCAGAAGCGCCGCCCCGCGCATCCGAAAAAGTCGGCTAACACTTAGGCGCCGGGCGCTTATAGGTAAGGCGCAGCCTTCGACCCGATCTGGGCGGCCCGTTGCGATTGCGCCGGTGACATCTTCACGGCCGCTGCCTGGAGCTTGGTTTGCCAGGCTCGCAGCTCTTCGCCAAGGTCGATGTAGCGCAAGGTCAGGCTGACATCTCCGCCCTTTATTTTCCGCGCGGTCTTCACGTATTGAGTCGTGGTTTTTTCGTAGTCGTTGAGCAGGAAATCGATTTCGTTTTGCGGCGCCTGGCTGGCGGCAGCCGCGCGCGCACCATTGGAATCGCCTGGTCCGCAACCGCTGAGCCCGAGAAGAAGTGAGACGGCGAAGGCGCAGAACGCCAGGAGAGAAGAAGTCGTTTTCAAAGTTTCTGGCCGGGCGGAAGCGAGCGACCACCCTAGGCTAAAGCCACGCGTCCGTGCAACTGGTAAGACGCGAGCGAGCCGGACCGGAGGTCGATTAACCGCCCCGTTGAAAAACCGGTCCGATCTTGATCTCCTGCAGGATCCGATCTTCTTCGGCATGCATGCGCGCATGTGTGACGGGATCGCGATCGTCATACCCGCTGAGATGGAGCACGCCGTGGAGCGCGTAGAGCAGTAACTCGTTCTCCGGCTTGGTCCCGCGTCGTTTTGCTTCCCGCCGCGCAAAGGGAACGCAGAGCACGATCTCGCCGCCCGTCACGCGGCCGTGGGCGTCATGTTCCAGTTCGAAGGTCAGGACGTCGGTCGGTCCCGGCACGCCTGAGAATTTCTCGTGCAACGCCGCCATCCGTCGGTCGCCGACCAAGGCAATCGAGATCGATGGCGGGGCGGCCGGGATCAACTGCACCGCCTGCGGCAGCCATCGCTCGAGGTAAGCCAGGAACGATCGATGCGCCGCGACCGCGCTAAAGGCAAATGCTGTCACTGCATGCATTCCTCAAAACCTGCCGGCTCGCCGCGCAGATAAGCGAGAGCTTCGCCGGCGAAATGGAGCGAGCCGGTAATGAGGATGGGATCCGCAAACTCCTTCGCCCGAACCCAGGCTTGGGTAAACGAACCGGTCACTTCCACGGCCATATCGGGCACAAGTCCTTTGATCGTTAGGCGCAGGCTTTCCGGGTCGAGGGCGCGTTCGCTGCGAATGACAGGGAGAAAAACCCGGTTGATTAGCGGGCTCAGCGCTGCGCAGAGCTGCGGGGCGTCCTTGTCGTTCAGAGTCGCGAGGAGGACTGTGGCGCGTTGCTCGCCGAAAGCCTCCTGCCACGTGCGGACGAGGCTGCGCGCGCCGGCCGGATTATGCGCGCCGTCGATGATCGTGCGCTCGTCCCAATGCTGGAACCGGGCCGGCCAGCGGACTTGGGCGAGTCCTACTTCCACGGCCTTTGGTTCAACCGCAATCCCCGCCGCCGCCAGCGCCGCGAGCGCGAGCGCGGCGTTTTCCTTTTGATGCGCACCACTGAGCGCGATCGGGAATTCTGTAAGCGCGTGCCTAACGAATGTAAGTGGTGCGTGGCAGGCCGCCGCGCGATCGCGGATGACGTTCGTGGCTTCGTGTGGCTGCGCCGCGGAGACGACCGGCACACCCCGCTTGATGATGCCGGCCTTCTCGCTCGCGATTTCAGTCAGGGTATGACCCAGCCACTTCTGGTGATCGTAATCGATCGGCGTCAGTACGCTGACGATGGGTCGGGTGGCATTGGTCGAGTCGAGACGCCCGCCGAGGCCGGTCTCGAGCACGACGAGATCGGCCTCGTGTCGATGGAAATGTTCCAGCGCGAGCGCGGTCGTGATCTCGAAAAATGTGGGATGCGGGTCCCAGTCCGCGACCAGCGCGCGGATCCGGCCGAGCCCGCTGGCGACTTCCGCTTCCGAGATCATTTCGCCATTCACCTGGATGCGTTCGCGGAAAGTGATGAGGTGAGGGGAGGTGAAGAGCGCGGTCCGGTAACCCGCCGCCCGACAGATGGCGTCGAGCATCGCGCAGACCGAGCCTTTGCCGTTGGTGCCCGCGACGTGCAGGATGCGCGCGCCCGGCGCGGGCACGCCTAACGAGTCAAAGAGTCGCTCGGTGTTTTCCAGTCCAAGCTTGATCCCGAAACGCTGGGTCCCGAAGAGCCAAGCCAGCGCCTCGCGGTAGGAAGAACCTGGTTGGTCGGCCAAGGGGTTAGCCGACGGCCTAGCCCAATCTGCGTCCATCGGCGAAATCTGCGGAACTAAACAAACCTCCTCAATGCGTCGCCGCAAAGTAAGCGAGAAGTTGGGCGAGCTGCGCGCGCAACGCCTTGCGATGGACGATGAGATCGATCAGGCCGTGCTCCTCGAGAAATTCTGCGGTCTGGAATCGCTCCGGCAGATCCTGGTGCGTCGTTTCCTTGATCACGCGCGGCCCGGCGAACCCGACCATCGCCTTCGGCTCCGCGATGATGACGTCGCCTAACGAAGCAAAGCTGGCCATCACTCCGGCGGTAGTGGGATTCGTGAGCACAGAGATGAAGGGCAAATTCGCGCAGGCGTGCAAGGCCAGCGCGCCGCTGGTTTTCGCCATCTGCATGAGGCTGAGCATGCCTTCATACATGCGCGCGCCGCCCGACGCGGACACGATGATGACCCCGCAGCGGTTCGCGGTCCCGTATTCCACGATGCGCGTGATCCGCTCGCCGACGACCGAGCCCATGGTCGCGGCGAGGAAACTGAAATCCATCACCGCGATCGCGATTTTGTAGCCTTCGATCAGCGCGTGTCCACTCAGGACGGCGTCGACCAAGCCGGTGCTGTCCTGATATTTCCGCAGCCGATCCTTGTAGCTCGCCATCCCTTGGAATTTCAGCGTGTCGATCGAACTGAGCCCGGCATCGAGCTCGACGAAGCTGTCGGGATCACACAGATGCGCGATCCGTTCCTTGGCCGACTGGGTGAAATGATAGTCGCAGCGTGGACAGACGCGATCGTTCTCGACCAGCTCGATTTCGTGCACCACTTCGCCGCAGCCGGGACACTTCTGCCAGAGGCCCTGCGGCATTTCGCGCTTCTTGTTATTGCTCCGCGCCTTCAGCGAAGGTTTTTTGAATATGGCCATAGGATCAACCGCGCGCGGCGGTGGCAGCATACACCGAACGTGCGCCGGCCTGGCGCAGGACCGAGGCGCATTCGCTCAAAGTCGAGCCCGTGGTGAGAACATCATCGATCAGGAGCACGCGGCAATCTTGCACGTCAGCGCCGCGGCGTAAACGGAACGCGCCGGCCAGATTTTCCATCCGCTCCGCGCGATCGAAGCGCGTCTGGGTGGTGGTGTAACGAATGCGCTGGAGGAGGGGACGGACCGGTCGTCCGCTCGCGCGCCCGAGCAGGGTGGCGAGGAGGTGGGCCTGATTAAAAGTGCGTTCGCGTTCCCGCGCGGGATGAAGCGGGACCGGGACGAGGTAATCGAATTCGCGGCCCGCCAGCCGTGGATCTTGCAGAGTTTCGCCCAGCCACCGGCCGAGGACACGGCGCAGATGCACCTGCCCGCCATACTTGAAGTCGTGCATCACCTTGCGGACCACGCCGCGGCTGCGATAGGCGGAAATTGCCGCCTCGAAATGGAGTTCGCGATCGTGGCAATTAGCGCAAGTGAACCGCTCCGTGATCGCGCCGGCAAAAGGTTGCGAGCAGCGCTCGCAAAACGGCGCTCGCAAACGCGGCGCTTCCTCGTCACAGCGGGCGCAAAGATGTTCGCCCGGTTCCGTCGCCGCCCCGCAACCGGCGCAGGTCGGCGGATAAAAAAGGCTAACCAGTCCGCGGAACGGTCGACTCAGAGCGAGTATGGCCATGATTCACCCAGCCGCGCATCAGGCCCCAACTGAGGAGCGCGATGCTAAGAGGCACGATGCCGACGAGCAAGTCTTTCCCGATCCAGGGGAGCGCGAACATTTCACGATGAGCGGCTTTGCTGAAGACGCTGTTCGCAAAAATCCAGCCGGCGTGCAGGCCGATCGGGAGCGCGATCGAACGGGTCAAGAGGCGGGCGTCGGCGAGGATGCAGCCGACGGCGAAGAGGGTAAGGAAACCGCCGGCCACGAGCAGCGGGTCGCCGAATTGCCAGAAGGAATGGCCTAACGAGACAAAGCCGGAAAGCCAGTTGACGGATTCGTTGGGCACGGCCAGGGCAGGGGACTTCAGGAAATGGACGACGGAGAAGAGGGCGGAGGTGAGCAGGAGCGCAGCGCCGCGTGAGCAACTGCGCAGGAGCACACCGAGGATGAAGGCGCGGAAGAGCAGTTCCTCGAGCAGGGGGACGACCAGGACCGTGCCGAGGACCGCGGGCATTTTACCCCAAAGAAACGGATGCCGGAGCGCGTAGAAATGCAGCGCGAGCAGGACCGCGCCGCCGCAAAGCAACGGGATGGCCGCAATCGCGAAACCGGCGCCGAGGTCGGCGATCGGCCGCGGGTTTTTCTCCAGGCCGAGATCGCGCCAGCCGCGGACGTGCAGGGCCCGAAAGAGCGGCCAGAGCAGGAGCAGCGCGGCCGCCAGAATCGCGCGATCGAAATAGCTGTCGAAATCGAAGTGCGCGAGGCTGGTGAACAGGCCGTGCGCGATAAGGGTTTGTCCGGCCCAGAAGAGCGGCGGGGCGAGGAGCGCTCCGAGCAGGAGCACGCTGCCGACGTAGCAAAGGATTTTGGCGGCGTCTTTCACAGCAAACTTCGGATATTTCGCTTCCGGTCGCGCCCTGCACGATGACACGGGTTTCCGAAATGCGAGATGAGTTGTATGTAAGGAGCCAAGCTCATGCGCAGTCAACATGTATGGACCTCGCGGGTCGAGGATGGACGCAAACGTGAAGTGCGGGTGACGAAGTTTGGCGGGAACTGGAAATTCCAAGCCAAACATCGCGACGAGAAGCTGTGGACCTACTACGACCGCCCGTTGACCGACGATCTGCGAGAGCTGCGCGATATCATTTTCCGGAAATACCAGCGGCGGCGCGCGTCGGCGGAAGATTTCGCGGCGATCGATAAAATGCTGAGCGACCAGCTCCGCGAGGATGAGTAGCTGGGATACCGAGCAGCTCGCGGCCGACGACAAGCGCTTCGTCTGGCATCCGTTCACGCCGATGGGCGAATGGTGCGCGCCGGAGCATGAGCCGATCGTGCTCGTCTCGGGCGACGGCGCCATTGTGCGGGACAGCCGTGGTCGCGAATACATCGACGGCAACGCCTCGATCTGGACGAACATCCACGGCCACAATCATCCGCGGATCAACGCCGCTATTCGCGCCCAGCTCGACCGCGTCGCGCACACCTCCTTCCTCGGCACGACGAACCCGCCGGCGATCGAGTTGGCGCGTCGAATCGTGGAACTTTTCCCGCGCGAGAAATTCGGGAGGGTCTTCTTTTCCGACGACGGTTCGACCGCGATCGAGGCTGCGCTCCGGATCGTGAGTCAATATTGGCAGCTCAAGGGCTCGGCACGCCGGATTTTTGTGTCTTTCCGCGAAGGTTACCATGGCGACACGGTGGGAGCGGCCAGCCTCGGCGCTTCCGCGATGTTTGGCAGCGGGTTGGGTGGCTGGGTGGCACCGACTCTGGTTGTGTCGTCGCCGGAGGAGCTGAGCAACCGTGCCAACCCGAATGAGATCGCCGCGGTGGTGATCGAGCCGGTCATCCAGGGTGCGGCCGGGATGAAAATCTGGCCGCCGGGGACGTTTAAGAGCGTCCGGGAATGGTGCAATCACGCCGGCGCGTTGCTGATTGCCGACGAAGTGATGACCGGGTTTGGCCGAACCGGGAAAATGTTCGCGTGCGAACATGAGAGCGTTGAGCCAGATATTTATGTTTTCGGCAAAGGTTTGACGGGCGGATATTTACCATTGGCTCTTACGTTGATTTCGGACGCAATATTTCACCCCTTTGAAGGCACTGGAACCGAAGCGACGCTCTTCTACGGACACAGCTATACGGGTAATGCGCTTGGCTGCGCGGCAGCCATCGCGAGTCTCGAAACCTTCGCCCGCGAAGGAACGCTCGCTGCGCTCGGGCCGAAAATTCAGCAAATCCAAAGAGGCTTAGCGGAAATTGGGGGGGCAGTCCGGGCCCGAGGCATTGGAATGATCGGCGCGCTCGACCTGCCAAATAGCGGTCTGGCAAAGGAAGTCTGCCGACGCGCGCGGGGCTACGGTCTACTCACCCGCTCAATCCGGGAGACGGTTGTCTTCATGCCGCCGCTTTGCATTTCTGGTGAACTTATTGAGAAATCACTATCAGCTCTGCAGCAGTCGATAACTGATGTTCTTACGGATAATAAGATAGCCCAAGAATCTGTGGCGGCGGACACCTGAAGCGATGGCGAAAGGACTCAGATTGGACCTCGCCTTGGTTGAGCGCGGCTTTTTCCCGAGCCGCCAGCAAGCTCAAGCCGCGATCATGGCCGGCGAAGTCCAAATCGACGGTCAACTGGTCCTCAAAGCCTCGGAATCCGTGCAGAACGATAGCCAGCTTGCGGTCGCGGCTCGAGAGCGCTTTGTCGGTCGCGGCGGCACCAAGCTCGAGGGCGCCATCGAACATTTCGGGATCAATTGCGCCAGCGTGACGGCCTTGGATATCGGAGCTTCAACCGGCGGATTCACGGATTGCCTGCTGCAGCGCGGCGCGACCAGGGTCTTCGCAGTCGACGTTGGCCACGGTCAATTGGCTTGGAAAATCCGCGACGATCCCCGGGTCGTGACCATCGAGAAGTGCAACGCCCGTTATCTCTCCCGAGAGGAAATTCCAGTCCCGATCCAGCTCTGTGTGATCGATGTATCCTTCATCTCGCTGACTTTGATCTTGCCCAACGCCTTTGAGTTGCTAACTCCAGAGGGTGTGATCCTCGCGCTCATCAAACCGCAATTCGAACTCGCGCGCGAGGATGTGGGCCGGGGCGGCATCGTCCGTGACCCCGCGTTGCATGCAAAAGTGCAGGCCAAGGTCGCCGCTTTTGCGCAGACCATGGGCGCCCTGGTGATCGGGCTTTTCCCGTCGACGATTACCGGGACCGATGGCAACCAGGAGTATTTCATATGTCTCCGAAAACCGTCGGCTTAATCGCACACACCGGGAAACCTGGTGCGGGCGAACTGGTCCGCCAGCTCCGGGAGGCATTCGAGCTCGCCGGCGTCCGCGTCGTGGTGGAAAAAGCCACCGCCGCGCTGACTGGCAACCCTTCTGACCTGAGCATTTCCGCCGTGGGCGCCGCTGCGGATCTCCTCATAGTCATCGGGGGCGACGGCACCATCCTGAACGCCGTCAGCAACCTGCAGGACGAGATCAAGCCGATCTTCGGCATCAATATCGGCTCGCTCGGATTCCTCACCTGCCTCAACTCGCTGACCTACCGCCAGGCGGTCGAGTCCATTCTGAGCGGGAACTATTCCCTGAGCGATCGCGCCTTGCTCGCGGTCCAGGTGAGAAAAGGCGGCCGCGTCCTGCACGAGTCCGTCGCGTTGAACGACGCGGTCATCAGTCGCGGCAAAATCTCGCGCCTCGTGCGGCTCCGCACCCGGGTGAACGGCGAGGCGCTGACCGAGTTCAACGCGGACGGATTGATCGTCGCCACGCCGACCGGATCGACCGCGTATTCGCTCTCCGCCGGCGGCCCGATCCTGGCGCCGCAGTCGGGAGTGTTCGTTATCACACCCATCTGCCCTCACGTGCTCACGAACCGCTCGGTGATTGTCGAAGATAGTTCCCTGATCGAGATCGAAGCCAGCCGGGCCGAGATCCCGGTCTATCTCAGCGTGGACGGGCGCGACCCGATCACGCTCGAGTTGGAGACCACGGTTGCCATCCGCCGCTCCGAAAAGGTCCTGCCTCTGGCCGTACTGCCGGAATCATCCTTCTTCAGCGTCCTCCGCCAGAAGCTCAAGTGGAGTGGCAGCAACGTTTAGTCGCCCAGAGACATGGACCCGGCCAGCTATCACGTCGCCCGCACCGGCGAGATCGTCGGAGAATTCAGCGCCGAAGAATTCCGCCGCCAACGGTCGGCTGGCAAGATCAAACCCACCGACCATTTCTGGACCGAGGGAATGTCCGAATGGGAGGAAGTGAGCAAATGGACGCAACCCATGGCCGCGACGGTGAAGATGATTCCTACGCCGCCAACCCCGAAGCGCACGACGATCGCCCCGACCCAGGAATCGACGAAATCCGAGAAGAAGCTTTCCGCCTGGCAGCGCTGGAAGGCGCGTCGCGGCGGTAGATGACCTCCTTACGCTCGCGCTGGGGAATGGTGTTTGGCCTGATTGAGTATGGACAACGAATCCGTGATTTTGTCGACTTGCTCCAAACGTCTTTTGTACCAACACCAGTCGCAGGGTGTCGCCTCTGATTGCGGATGGTAATTTGAGGGGTCGCGCTTGAGTTGTCCCAGTAATCGCCTGGCGCAAAAGCCGAGCTGCCGCTGTCTAAAATTTGCTTGCTTCGCTTCGCGCGATTTGCTTTAGGTGCACGCACGAAACAAAAATCTCTGCTCCGTTTGTCTGACTCCCGGTGGATGACATATGCCATCGCGAGCGCTGCAACCGCGTCTACGTTACCAATCGCCGAGGGCGCGATTCATTACTCGGGCCTGGTGGATGCCAAGCTGCCCCCGAACAAAACCGATCACGTGACCTTTCAACTCGATCAACCGGGCGACTCGATCTTCTTCGAGCGAATGGATTTCGTGAAGTTCAGCCAAGACGGAGATTTGGCCGGCTTTAAAGCCGTCGGGCTGCGCAGCGGCGCCTTCGTCGGGACTGGGATCGCCGATTCCACCTACAACTTTCCTTACAACCTGCAGTCCGGCTACAACGTGGGGAGAGCTCAGCAGTTTGGCATTGGGGCAGACTACCTTTCCGGCTTTGGGAAGCTCGCCCTCCTCACAAACAGCGGCGCCTTCTTCTACCGGGGCACCGGCTTCATCGGCTTCTTCTTCAACAACGGTGCCGGCCGGCAATACGGTTGGGCACGCGTCTACATGCGCGGTATCCTTAAGAAAAACAGTTTCCGAGTTCTCGATTATGCCTACGCCGACGTCGGCGAGACGATAACAGTCGGACAGAAATCCAAAAACAGCCTAAGGGCTCCGGCAGAGGAGTCCCTCGGGGCGCTGGCCTTCGGCGCGGCGGGCCTGATCGCCTGGCGGAAACGGCGAAGCGCGGGGAAGGCTGCAACGGTCTAGACGATGAGAGCGCTCGTGCGGTTGCGGCGCGACCGGCGCGTCGGCTGAGGTAGCCTCCCGACGTTGAACTGCGGCACGGAGCGCCGCCCGACATAAGAACGTTGGGTAATTGCCATATGATTTCCATAACGAAAGCCAACCACCACTTCACGACTTTATATGACACACATTGTGTGATGTTATCAGTTATCCGGAAGTTGTTGGTAGGCGGCTCCCCTCTGGAGCACTTATTTTCTGGCAAAGTTGCGCTTGGAGCGCACGGTGGGGCTGTGGATAAGTTCGAGGACCAATCGGCGAAGCCGCCGGAGACTCCGCTGAAGACTGCGCAGAGCCCGGCAGTGTTGAAACCCGGTCTGCTGCCTGACGCCGTTCTGATTGTTCCGAAGACTTCGGCTGATCTGGAATCTTATTTCGGTCTTCGCTGGCGCGTTTTGCGCGAGCCCTGGGATCTGCCGCGGGGTTCAGAACGGGACGATCGTGAGGATGAGAGCATCCATCTGATGGTGCGATCCGTGACTGGCGAGGCGCTGGCCGCAGGCCGGTTGCACCTCAACTCACCGACCGAGGCGCAGGTTCGCTTTATGGCGGTCGATCCAACGGCCCAGGGGCGCGGCCTTGGCAGCATGGTCTTGCGGAATCTCGAGGACCGCGCGCGGGCCGCCGGCGCGAGACGGATGATTTTGAATGCGCGGGAGAGCGCGCTGCGCTTTTACGAACTGCATGCTTACAAGGTCGAAGCTCCGGCAGACCGTTTGTTCGGCGGGGTCGATCACTGGCGAATGAGCAAGGAGCTTTAGCAGCCGCGCCTTGTCTTCAGCGCGGATCTGATCGTTCGCCCGCCAAATGCAGCGGACGCGACAACCCTTCAGGTCAGCTGGTTCACCCGATCGCTTCTTGACCCGCCGCCGCCAATTGTTACCCTGCGACCTCGGCGTTCGCCGTCTCCATCTATGAACCGATTCCATTTCCGTCCCGCCTCCGCTTTTCTCGCTCCCCTGCTCGCCTGTGCCTTTTCGTTAGGCATAACCGTCTGCGCGCAGGCGCAGGAGGGCGGTCTGCGGCAGACCATGTCGCCCGAGGAATTCAAAGCCGCCGGCCTGGAAAAATTATCGCCTAACGAACTCGCCAATCTAGATGGCTGGATCCAGGGCGATCGGCAAAAGGTTGCGGAAAAGGCGACGAAGAAGGAGAAACTGCAGCTCGTCGTCAGTCGCGTGGATGGCGTGATCACGAGCATCGCGCCTCGCCAGATTATCCGACTGGAAGACGGCAGCTCGTGGAAAGTCTCGAGGAACGATTCTCAGTTTCACGGCATGGCCGATCATCCGGCGGCCGCGGCTTACAAGAATCTCTTCGGCTGGAAACTCCGCATCGTCGGCGTGGCCGAACTCTACGTCGTCCCGGTCGGCCGGAAGTAAGCGTCAGCGGACGCACCGTTCGTTAGGCAACCGTTAGGCGGCCGGCGCCTTCGCGCGGGCGAGATTGAAGGCGGAGTGGACCGCCTGCGCGGCGCGCTCGAGATCTTCCTCCGCAATCACCACCGCGATCTTGATCTCCGATGTGGAGATGAGCTGAATGTTCACCCCCGCTTCGCCGAGCGTGGCGAAGAGACGCGAGGCCACGCCGGCATGCGAGCGCATCCCGATCCCGACCACGCTGAGTTTGGCGACCTGGCCGGTGGCGGTCATGCCGCTGGCGCCGATCTCGGCCACGAGGGGCGCAAGGGTTTTCTCGGCGAGCGCGAAGTCGTCCTTATGCAGAGTGAAGGAAAGATCCGTCGTGCCGGTGCTGGAGGCGTTTTGCACGATCATGTCCACGCTCAGGTTGACCTCCGCGATCGCGCTGAAGATCCGGCCGGCGCACCCCGGCCGGTCCGGCACGCCACAGAGTGTGACCTTGGCCTGGTTGCGCTCGAGGCTCACGCCGCGGACGACCACATCCTCCATGTTCGGATTCACTTCGCGCGTGCGGGTGCCCGGCCCATCCTGCAGGCTGGAGCGGACTTCAAAACCGACGCCAAATTTTTTCGCAAACTCGACCGCGCGCGACTGCATCACCTTCGCGCCGGAACCAGCCATCTCGAGCAATTCGTCGTAGGCGATCTCGTCGATCTTGCTCGAGTCCGGCACGACGCGCGGATCGCAGGTATGCACGCCATCGACGTCGGTGAAAATCTGGCAATCATCCGCTTTCAACGCCGCCGCGAGCGCGATCGCGGTGAGATCAGATCCGCCACGGCCGAGCGTCGTCACCGCGCCCTCCGTGCTCTGGCCCTGGAAGCCGGCGACAATGACGATGTAATCTTCGGCGAGAAATTCCTGCACCTGCCGGGGCGAGATATGCGAGATCTTCGCCTTCGTATGCACGCCATCGGTCACGATGCCGGCGGCCGCGCCGGAAAGTGAAACGGCCTGGCCACCGAGCGCGTTGATGGCGATCGCGACGAGCGCACTCGACCCCTGCTCGCCGGTCGCCAGGAGCGCGTCCATCTCGCGTGCGCTGGGTTGGGGCGAGAGTTCGTTCGCGAGCTTGATCAGGTTATCGGTCACCCCGGCCATCGCGGAGATGACCGCGACCACATCGTGGCCGGCACGCTGGGTCGCAAGGAGCCGCTCGGCGACGCGGCGGATTCGTTCCGCGCTCCCGACCGAAGTGCCGCCGTATTTCTGAACAATCAAACCCATGATCAGCGCGCCCCGTTTTCTCTATTCTCGGGGCGGTGTCAACTCCGCGCCGCAGCGATCGCCGCCAGCACCGCCTTCTCGTTAGGCGCGACGGCGTGCGCCGGCGCAATCGTGGCAGCGAGGACGTCGGGATCTTTCAACCCGTGACCGGTGACGGTGCAAACGATCCGACTGCCCGCGGGTACGTGGGCGGCGGCGAAATGTGGCGCAGCCGAATCGCCGCGCGCGGCGCGCAGGAGTCCGGCGATCGGCGCTGCGCTCGCCGGCTCGACGAAGATACCGTCGTGGCTCGCGAGCCAGCGTTGGGCGGCGAGAATTTCTTCGTCGCTCACGATGTCGATCATCCCGCCGGAGTCGGCGAGGGCGCGGTTCGCCTGCGGCCAGCTCGCGGGGTTGCCGATCCGGATGGCGGTTGCGACAGTTTCTGGCCTAACGACAATCTCCCCGCGAAAAATCGGCGCCGCGCCTTCCGCCTGGAAACCAATCATCCGCGGTCGACGCGTGGACCTCTCCGCAGCGCGGAATTCTTCGTAGCCCGCCCAATAGGCCGTGATGTTCCCGGCGTTCCCGACCGGCAACAAATGAAAATCCGGCGCGTCGCCCAGCTCTTCGACGATCTCGAAGGCGGCCGTCTTCTGCCCGGCGATTCGATACGGATTGATCGAGTTCACAATCGCAAAATCTTCGCGCGCGCCGAGTCGCCTCACGACTTCGAGCGCGTCGTCGAAGTTCCCCTCGATCGCCACCACCTGCGCGCCGTAGATGTAGGCCTGCACCATTTTCCCGCTCGCGATTTTCCCGGCCGGCAGGACCACCGCGCAGCGGATTCCGGCGCGCGCGGCGTAGGCGGCGGCGGACGCCGAAGTGTTTCCGGTGGAAGCGCAGATCAACGTCTCCGCCCCCTCCTCCACCGCCCTCGAGACCGCCACCGTCATCCCGCGATCCTTGAAGGAACCGGTCGGGTTGAGCCCTTCATATTTCACGAAAACCTCGCAGCCGCGCCCGACCAGCTCGCTCAGGGCGCAGGAGAAAATCAACGGCGTGCCGCCTTCCCCTAACGAGATTACCGGAGTGGCGGCGGAAACTGGAAGATACTTCCGGTAGCGGGCGATCACTCCCCTGCCTCGGGCCGTGCGCTTGTCGTTAGGCATCGTCAGTTCTGGGCCGGCCGCACGACGAGCACCTGAGGCGATCCCGGGCCAGCGTCAACTGCGCGGCCACGCATCCAGTGGGCGCGGACGCTATCGCCCGCGGTGGCGGCTCAGTTCACCGTGATATTCATCGCCTTTGATGGAATCCCATTCGCGACCACCTCGATCGTGCTCACGCCCGTCTCCGCCGTCGCGGGCACATCGAAGGTGGTAGAGACGCGAGCGGAACCGGTCGCCACCCCCATCGTGCTGTGGTCGTGCGTACGCGCGTAGAAAACATGCCCGGTCGCGGTGTTTGTGATCCTGACCAGCGGATAATTCGTCGCCGTCTCCAGCTCATCACCGAAGGAAGCCGCCTGGGAAACCCCGTTAAACTGCTGGCCGGTGATCGTGTAACTCGAACCCCGCGCCACTGTGGACGACACCCGCCGGATCCGCGGCGCTGAGGCCCTTTGGGCGGTCGTGTTAGCCGGCGTGTAGAGCTGCACCTGCGTCCCGTTACTCACCACGATCTCACCCGTCGGCAGCACCATCAGCGCGCCAAAGGCCGAGAGAGTCTTCGTCAGGGTCGTGCCGTTAAACTCATAGAGATTTCCCGTCACCCCTTCGACCAGTGCATTCCCATTGGGCAGGAGCGCGGAGAAAGAGTCACCTGCGTTGTCACCACCGGGGAAATCCGGTCCCACCGTCCAGGTGCCGACCCCGCTCGGCAGCACCGGCGGCGTATAGAGCGCGGTGTGCCCTGGACCGGCGGTCGAGTTCGAGCCCACGCAAAAGACCCTCCCATCCGGCAGGAGCAGGCCCGGGCCCACCTCGCCCGGCGGAAAATAGCAGAACTGCCCGTGATCCCCATAAGCCAGACAGCCAAAGCTGGATGGCGAATGTAAGTCTACGATACTGCTGCCTGCGCTCTGCCAGGTCTGGGTGGCAGGGAAGTAGCGCTCAGAGTTCGGCGCGTTCTGCACGTCGAAGGTAAAGACCGTCCCATCGGGTAAAAGGGTCCAGCCTTCCTCCGCGTTAAAGTCACTCTTACCCGCGGTGCCGAGCAGCGTCCAGGTTAGCGTCGCGGGATCGAGCGCCGCCACCTGCATATCGAGCTTGCGCCCGACGAGGAAGCGCCCATCGGGCAGCACTACGGAAGGCGAATCCCCGGTGAAGTCCCAGCCCGGCGGCGCCGGCAGCGGCGTCCAGGTGTTAGCCACGGGGTTATAGATAGCTCCCAGGTTCGTCAGGGTGAATTGCCCATTGTTATACTCTCCTCCGGTGATGACCAACCGGCCATCGGCCAGCACGGCGGAGGCATAGTCATCGGGCACATAGCCCGCCTGCAGCGAAGCCAGCTTCGTCCACGTCCCGTTGAGATAGCTCCCATTGATATCCGGCGTCAGCTTCCACCAATCCTGGGACCGGTTAGCCTGGAACATCACCGTCCCGTCAGTGAGCTGGAAGCCGAGGTTAGCGCCTCCGGGAGGCGGATGCACCAGCGTCCGGAGCGTCTGGGCGGAGGCAAGGCTCGCCAGGCCGAGCAGAGCGAGCAGAGTAAGAGTAGATTTCTTGTTCATAAGTAGTAGCCAGCTAAGAGAGTTATCCCCGCCCCCTCGACCCAACCGGGCCGGTGAAGAAAAAAGGCGGTGGCATGCACCGACGCGCCGAGACTCCGCAATTCGCGCCCGCCGCGTCAAGCTCATTCGCCGGCTCAGCACAACTCGATCCTGCACCTCGACCGCAGTGGGACCGGGACGCGCGAAGGGCAAGCCCAGCGCCAGCCCTTCCCTGCAGTCGAGCCACCAAAAAGAGCGCGAATCACCGATTGACCCCGCCCGCTTCGTCCCGGTGTTAGTTCAAGCTCCACCGCACGCCGCGCGGATGGATTCGATCTCGTCGACATCGCGGTGCGCCTGGTCGGTGATCCGTTTCGTCGTGCTCCAGCCTTCCGATGTATTGGCATTTAATGCGGTATTCAACGCCGTGATGGCGCTATCGCAAAAGATCGCCTGGGACGCACTGAGACTGCTCTCGTAGGCGTAGATTTGCCCCTCGTCTGCCGGAGGCATGAAAGACACCTTGAAGGGCGCAATGGTCGCCGTCGCCAGACGAGCGTCATCCTCTAGGAACTTCGCGATTTTCCCGCTCACGCTGTTCCACCTACTGGGGACCGCAATGGTGACAGAATTCATCGCTTTAGGGGACTGCAACCGAGGTGTCGCTCTATAATTTTAAACTATGATTACATTTGGGCAAGGGGAAAAGCGGGCAGATGAAATAACTCCCCGGCACGGCAGCGAGCGAACCGGCAGTGTCCACTGGGTCACGGGCTCGACCACGTCCCCCGACGCTCCGTGGCGCGGAACCCTATCCGACGCTTGGGAAATGAATCTTTAGCTTGTAGCAGACGTAGAGCACGAGGATCGACCCCAGGATGGAAAAGATGATGCCGGCCATATGAAAGCGAGGATTAGCCGGCCGCGAGAACATATGAGTGACGGCGCCGCCGATGATTGAGCCGATGATCCCGAGCACGATCGTCCAGAAGATCGTCAGGTGGACATGCATGGCCGATTTCGCGACCACCCCCGCAATGAGACCGACCAGGATGTACCAGATTAAGTGAAACATAATTTTTGTAGGTAGACCCAGTATGGGCCGCGCCTCGTTGAAATGGCGACACTTTTCTCCCGCGTGCCGCCAAAGGGGTCCGGACCCGCAAGGGCCGGGTATAATCCCATCTCCGCCTCCACGTCCGCATCCCCCCGGCCGTGGCGTCCGCAACCTCCTCGACCTGCCTGAGCCCCGCGGGTAGATTAAAAAATGTTCGCTTTTAAAGACGAATATTCGTCCGATTCTCCATATATGCAGATGCCTGGCTCCGCCTGCAGACGATCTGGATTTGTCTTGGTGGCATTGGTGAGCCTCGCCGTTGCGCGGCTCGCGTGCGCCGAGGCCCCCGCCGATACGAATTCTCCGAAGCTGAGCGAGCCTTTTGTCTTCAATTTGCGTTCGCAGCGTGACAACGCGGTAAACGTGATCGCAAAGTCTATCGGACAGCACGACG
>JBBSED010000034.1:0-43237 GCA_038240025.1 Chthoniobacterales bacterium | reverse complement strand
GTTTGAATGAAGAAAAATCGCGGCCGTTCATCGCCCGCGCGCTCGAGCTCGGGATCAATTTCTTCGACACGGCAAACGTTTACTCCGCCGGCTCGAGCGAAGAGATCGTGGGGAAGTGTTTCCGGGAAATGGCGCCGCGCGACGAGCTCGTGCTCGCGACCAAGGTCCACGGCCAATGGCGCGACCGGCCGAACGCCGGCGGGCTTTCGCGCAAGGCGATCATGCAGGCGATCGACGACAGCCTCACGAGGCTGGGGATGGATTACGTCGATCTCTACCAAACGCATCGCTGGGATTACGACACGCCGATCGAGGAAACGCTCGAGGCGCTGCACGACGTGGTGCAGGCGGGCAAAGCCCGCTACCTCGGTGCCTCCTCGATGTATGCCTGGCAATTCGCGAAGGCGCTGCAAATCGCGGAGCGCCGCGGTTGGACGCGCTTCGTCTCGATGCAGCCGCATTACAATCTGCTCTACCGCGAGGAAGAGCGGGAGATGCTGCCGCTTTGCGCCGAGGAGAAAATTGGGGTGATCCCCTGGAGCCCGCTGGCGCGCGGCAAGCTCACGCGCCCGTGGGCGGCGGAGGGAAGCGGGCGCGCGCAGACGGATGAATTTGGCAAGACGCTCTACCAGCCGACCGAGGAGGCCGATCGCGCCGTGGTGAGCCGGCTAAACAAAATGGCGGGTGAAAAAAACGTCCCGCCCGCGCAGCTCGCGCTCGCCTGGATGTTGCACCAGCCGGTCGTGACCGCGCCCATCATCGGCGCGACGAAGATGAGCCATCTCGAAGACGCCGTCGCGGCGTTGGAATTAAAGCTCACGCCTAACGAGATCGAGATCCTCGAAGAACCGTACGTGCCGCATCCGGTGCTCGGTTTTTCGTGAGCGGTGCGAGCTCGTGTAGCCGCTTCGCTGTGCGAAGCGCGGGTATTGGTGTAGACGCAATTTGACCGCCCGAGTCGATACCCGCGTCGCCCGCAGGGCGACGACTACAGCGCCCACCCGCAAATTGCGCTTTCCGCTCCCGAGCCGCTCCCGTAAGTTTCCGCATGGATTCGATTTATCTCATCGGCGTCGCGGTTCTCGCTGTTATCGCGCTCGTGATCGCAATTGTGCTTTTCAATTTCTTCGGGCTTTGGCTCCGCGCCCGGATCGCGAACGCGCCGGTCGGCATCGGCCAAATGGTCGGCATGCGTCTGCGCAAGGTGCCGGTCGGCCTCATCGTCGATAACCGGATCACCGCCGTGAAGGCCGGCATCGATGTGCCGAGCGATCCGCTCGAGGCGCATTATCTCGCCGGCGGCGACGTCAGCCACGTGATCCTCGCGCTCATTGCCGCCGACAAAGCCGGCATCTCACTCGATTTCAACCGCGCCTGCGCGATCGATCTCGCGACCAAGGGCACTGGCAAGACCGTGCTCGAAGCCGTGCGCACAAGCATCAACCCGAAGATCATCGACGTCCCGAGCGCCGCGATGGGACGGACCACGATCGACGGCGTGGCCAAGGACGGTATCGGGGTGAAAGTGAAAGCGCGCGTGACCGTCCGTTCCCATCTCGATCGCTTCGTCGGTGGCGCGACCGAGGAGACGATCATCGCGCGGGTGGGCGAGGGAATTGTGACCTCGATCGGTTCCGCCGACACCTACAAGGACGTGCTCGAAAACCCCGATCGCATCTCGAAACTCGTGCTCCAAAAAGGACTCGATAGCGGGACCGCGTTTGAGATTCTGTCGATCGATATCGCGGACGTCGACATCGGCGATAACATCGGCGCGAAACTCCAGACCGAGCAGGCCGACGCCGATAAGCGCGTGGCGCAGGCCAACGCCGAAGTGCGTCGCGCCGCGGCCGTCGCGGTCGAGCAGGAGATGAGGGCGAGGACTCAGGAAATGCGCGCGAAAGTCGTGGAAGCGGAAGCGCTCGTCCCGCAGGCGATGGCGGACGCGTTTCGCTCCGGGAATTTCGGAGTGATGGATTACGTGCGGATGAAGAACGTGGAAGCCGACACGAACATGCGCACTTCGATAGCCGGGGAAAAGCCGACGACGGAAGCGACCTAAAGACTCCACGAGCGGTCTTCTAATTCGCCAACTGCCCACGTGAACGACACGGTCATTTTCCTGGTGCTCGCCGGGATCGCCCTGGTCTTCAAGTGGTTCAACCGGGAGCGGCCGGACGAGACGAAACAACAGCCTCCGCCGAGGTCTGCGGCGCCGGTCCCGCGCGCACCAGCGCAGAGCGAGGAGGAAAAGATTCGCCGTTTCATGGAAGCGCTCGGAGCTCCGCCGGGATCGCAGCCTCCGCCCGCGGTGCGTCCCCGGCAGATCGCACCCCGCCGCGAGGTCACGCCCACCACGGCTTCGGCGAGGAAGGCTGCGGCCAAACCGAAGCGCAGTTGGGCGCAGCCGCTGCCGCCCTTGGTCTCGACGCCGCCAGCGGAGGTCATGCTTCCCCCGCTGGTCACCATTCCGGAGTTGGAGGCGCCAGGAATTCTGCCGGTCGAGCCGCCGCGCGCGATTGTTAGGCGCCAGGCGCTGGAGCCCGCGCTGCCGGCCTCGCCGGTCCGCAGCTTATCGTTAGGCGAAATGCTTCGCACCCAGGGCAGCGCACGCCAGGCGATGATTTTGCGCGAGGTGCTCGGTCCGCCGCGCGGGCTCCAGCCGATTGATTTCGCGCCGCGCTAAACGGGTCCGGCGAACCTGGACTGCGAAGCTGGCACCGCTTGCATGCGATTCGGACGTCCGTAGTTTCCCGCCGCGCGAACAAGCCGGCGTGGCGGAATTGGCAGACGCGCTAGACTCAAAATCTGGTACTCGCAAGAGTGTGTGGGTTCGAGCCCCTCCGCCGGTAGCCGCTTCGAGAATTTAGCCGGAAGCGATGAGCGCTCTCGAAATTTCCATCATCATCCCGGTGGCGAACGAAGCCGCCGCCCTGCCCGATTGTCTCGCGCGCATCGCGGGCGCGCCTAACGAGATCATCGTGGTCGACGCCCAGAGCGACGACGACACCGGCGCCATTGCCGAGTCGGCCGGGGCGCGCGTCCTCGTTTCCGCCGAGCGCCATCGCGCGCGGCAGATGAATGGCGGCGCCTCCGCCGCGCGTGGGCGGATTCTGCTTTTTCTCCACGCCGATACGCTGCTGCCGGCGGGCGCTCTGGAAAAAATCATCGGGGCGATCGATCGACGCGGTGCCGTTGGCGGGGCGTTTAGCCGGCGTTACCGCTCGCGCTCGCTCGTCCTCGCGATTACTTCGCGGCTGGCGTCGCTGCGCAATCTCGTGGTCGGCTGGCATCTGGGCGACCAAGCGATCTTCGTGAGACGCGATGTTTTCGAAAAGCTCGGCGGCTTTCGCGACTTTCCGATCTTCGAGGACGTCGATTTCTCGCGACGGCTGCGCGCGCTCGGGCGCACGGTCACGCTAACTCCGCCGGTTTATTCCTCAGCCCGCCGGTTCGCGGCGCGCGGTCCGTGGCGCACCACTCTCGACGATCTGGCCCTGACGCGCCGTTATCTTACCGGGGGCGATCCAAATGATCTTGGCAATCCGCGCGGGCATCGCTTAGAACCAAGTCAGCCACAAAAAACTCATGAACACCTTCCTTGATCAGCTCGACCAGCAAATCGCCGCCCGTCATCTCCTCACTCACCCATTTTATCTCGCCTGGACCCGCGGCGAGTTGGCGCGGGAGACGCTGGCCGATTATGCGAAGCAATATTATCAGCACGTCGCTGCGTTCCCGACCTATCTCTCGGCGGCGCATGCCGGCTGCGACGACCAGAACGTGCGGCGCCAGTTGCTCGCCAACCTGATCGACGAGGAAGCGGGCGAACCGAACCATCCGCAGCTCTGGAAAAAATTCGCCGCAGCCCTCGGAGTTTCGCCTAACGAACTCGAAGGCGCCGAAGCCTGGCCCGAAACGGCCGCGCTGATCGCAACCTTCCGGAAGATTTGCCGGAGCGGTGAGACGGGGGCCGCCCTGGCCGCGCTCTATGCCTACGAAAGCCAGATCCCGGCGGTCTCGGAATCGAAGATCGACGGGCTGCAAAAGTATTACGGCTTCCGCGACGAAGAGGGTTACCGGTATTTTACCGTGCACATCGAAGCCGATCGCGAGCATGCCGCGGTCGAGCGCGCGCTGCTCGCGCAGGAAGTGGGACCGGAGAATGCCAAGACCGCGAGCGAAGCGGCCGGGCAGGTGCTCGACGCGCTCTGGGAATTGCTCACCGGCGTTTGCCGCCGCCACGCGATCGCGTGCTGAAGCGGAATAATCCGCGACCCCGCTCCTCTTTGTCAGCGTGAAGAAGGGCGAGGGCACTTACAATTTAGTCGTCATCGGTGCCGGCACGGCCGGCTTGGTCACGGCGGCCGGTTCGGTCGGGCTGGGCGCGCGGGTGGCGCTGATCGAGCGCCATCTGATGGGCGGCGATTGCCTGAATTTCGGCTGTGTCCCGAGCAAGGCGCTGATCTCTTCCGCGCGCCTGCTCCATCGGATGCGCCACGCGGAACCATGGGGCGTGCGGAGCATCGAGCCGGAGTTCGATTTCGAGAAAGTCTTCGCGGAAATGCGCGCGGCGCGGGCGGAGCTGGCGCCGCTTGATTCGCGAGAACGCTTCGAGTCGTTAGGCGTGGAGGTCTTCGAAGAGGAGGCGACCTTTCTCTCGCCTAACGAACTCCAGGTCGGCGAGCAAAAACTGCGCGCAAAACATTTCGTGATCGCGACCGGTTCCCGCGCGGTCGTGCCGGCGGTGATCGGCGCGAGCCAGCTGCCCTATTTCACCAACGAAACCATCTTCGACCAGCTCGAGCGCAAACCGGAAAGCCTGCTCATCATCGGCGGCGGCCCGATTGGTTGTGAGCTCGGCCAGATGTTTAGCCGGCTTGGGGTGGCGGTCACCATCCTGAACAAGAGCAAACGCCTGCTCGCGAAAGAAGATCCCGCGGTGAGCGAGTTCGTCCGCGAGCGGCTCGAAGCCGAGGGCATCAAAGTCATCACCGAGATCGAGATCGACGGCGCGGAGGAAAGAGAAGGTCGCATCCATCTGCACGCTCCCGGGAAAAACATCACCGGCGCCGCGCTTCTCGTCGCCGCCGGACGCCAGCCTAACGTCGAGAATCTCAATCTGGAGGTGGCCGGCGTGCAGTTCACGAAAAAGGGGATCACGGTCGACGAACACCTCGAGACCACGCGCGCCGGGATCTACGCGGTGGGCGATATCGTCGGCGCGTTGCAGTTCACCCATGTCGCCGATTACCACGCGCGGGTGGCGATCCGGAACACGCTCGTGCCTTTCGGTTTCCTGCGGCAGAAGGTCGATTATCGGGTCGTGCCCTGGTGCACTTATCTCGACCCGGAAGTGGCCACCGTCGGTCTCACCGAGACCGCCGCGAAAGAGCAGGGGATCGAATACGACCTCATCGTGCAGGAAATGAAAGAGGTCGATCGCGCCGTCCTCGAACGCGCAGAGACCGGCTGCGCGCGCGTGCTCGTCGGCCGCGGGAGCGACGAAGTGCTCGGGGCGACGATTATCGGCGCGCTTGCAGGCGAGCTGATCCAGGAATTCGTCCTCGCGATGAAACACGGCATCGGGCTGAAGAAAATCGCGGCGACCATTTATGCCTATCCGACCTTCGCCAGTCTCGTGCTGAAAACGGCGGAGAAGCTGAACAAGAAACGCCTGACCCCGCGGGCGAAAAAAATCACCAGCTGGCTATATTGACACCAGCTATAGAAAGACGACATGAACTGGCTGAAGAAATATTGGAAATGGCTCGCGCTCGGCCTGGCGCTGATTCTTATCTTGGTCGCGATCTCGTTCCTGCCGGTCGGGCAGTGGGTGAAAAGCTTTACCGATTGGGTGCGGCACCTTGGCCTCGCCGGGGCCTTTGTTTTCATCGGTGTTTACGCGCTCGCGGCGGTGCTCTTTCTCCCCGGCGCGATTTTCACCATCGCGGCCGGGCTGGTCTACGGAATCGTCGGCGGGACGGCGGTCGCGCTCGTCGGGGCAACGTTAGGCGCGGCGCTGGCGTTTTTGGTTGGCCGCTATTTGCTGCGCAAACGGATCGAGAACTCCTTCAAGAAAAACAAGAAGTTCGCCGCGATCGACCAGGCGATTGGCAAGCAAGGCTGGAAAATCGTCGGCCTGCTCCGGCTCAGCCCGCTCATTCCCTTCAACGTCAGCAATTATTTCTACGGCGTCACCTCGATCGGTTTCTGGCCCTACCTCTTGGCGACCTTCATCGGCATCATCCCAGGGACGCTGCTCTACGCATATTTGGGCGCGATCGGGCAGGCGGGGCTCGGCGGCGGAGGAAAAAAGGGACACAGCCCACTCGAGTGGACGTTCCTCGGAATTGGTCTGCTCGCGACGATCGGAGTGACGGTTTACGTGAGTCGCCTCGCGAAGAAAGCGCTCCAGGAAAAAGGCGCAGCCAAAGGTAGTTAGGCTGGCTTTGCGGTCCGGGTGCCGCGCAATAAATAGCGGGCTCCGAGCCTAACGAGTCTGCGCCAGCGCCGTCTTCGACGCGCCCCGCCGAGTCGTCACCTGCGGCGCTCCGGTGGACCGGGTCGGTCGGTGACCCACCGTCGACCCCGGCGGTCGCTGGCCGATGGAAGTGGGACGTGGAGCCGGTGGCTGTCGCACGATCACGGTCGGCCGCGGCCTTACGGGAGGCCGCGAAATAACCGGCGGCCGCGGTTGATTCGTCGGCGCGACGATGGGAGGCGCCAGCTGATTTCCGCGCGGAGATCGGCCCATGCCCCGACGGTGAAAATTACGGCGCGGATTCGCGATCACCGCGTTTTGATTGATCACCGTGACGAACGCCGTCGTCGGAGGGCAGAAATAGGGATCGGAGTAGAACGGCTCATTGCTCCCAACGTAACCATACGGTTCCGCATAATTAGACACACCCTGCTCTGGGTAAGTCGAATAGGTCTGCGGCGCGAGATACGAATCCGAAGCGAGCGAGGAAGAATCAGGTTCCGCTGCCAGCTCCGTCGCAGCGGGCTCCGCTGTCGCAGGCATCGACGCGATCATCGTCGCGAAGGAGGCTTCGCGGGTTGCGAGCACTTTCTCCCGCGCCGCGAGGTCGGCCTGCTGTTGCGCCAGCCGCTGCTGTGCCGCGGCCTCTTCCCGGGCGGCGAGCCGCTGATCGATGCGCCGATCGATCTCGGCGTTGCGTTCCGCCACCAGGTCGTGCTTGGCGCAGGAGACGCCGCCTAACGACAGCGCGAGCAGGGCCAGAGAAACCAGAACCCTCGTTCGCCGCGCGCGCTTCACGGCTGAAATATCGACCCGTGCAGCCCCGGCGCAAGTGCGCGAAGGCTCGGGGCTCAAGGCCGAGTTGGCGGATCCCTTGAGTACGATTTTTTTTTAGAACCGATCCGGCGTCTGCAAACAACGCCCTAACGAACAAAAGTCACGCGCACCTAAAACCCGCATGGAACAGCCTCCGAGGCATTCCGAAAGTCCGCGAAGGCTGGCAGCCTTCGCCAACAGGCCAGCGGCCTGTGCTCCCCAGCAGGGGAAATCCGGCGCACGGTCGCCGCTAAAATTACTCCACGATGCGCTTCAGGAGATTGAACGCTGCCACCTCCTTGCCTTCCTCCACCGCCGCCATCGCCCGACGCACCTGCTTCTTCAGCCGCGCTAGCTCTTCGTCTTCTTCATTCTCGGCGGGTGCGAAGGCGACGAGCTTTTTGGAACTGGTAGCCGAGCCCGCGGTGGGTGGCTTTTTCTTCACCGTCGCCGGCTCGGGCGCAGCCGGCTCCGCCCGCTGCAGGATGATGGGTGCGGCAGGTTTTGGCTTCTCCGGCTCCGCGCGCCCCCGCGCCGGAACCCGGGGTTCCTTTGGCAAGCGCGCCTTCGGCGGCTTCGGCGCCTTAGCCGGTGGCGCGCTCTTGGCCGGCTCCGCGGATTGCAGCAGATCATACTTGATCCCGATCACCGGGCGTCCCGCGTAAGCGCGCAGACTCTTCGGAAAAACCAAGAATTGCCGCCCCGGCCCGACCGCGAGGCCCACCTCTCCGTGATCCGCCTTCGCGCCGGGGGAGGCCTGGAAAACCGTCATCACCTTTTGCGCCTTGAGCGCGGCCTGCAACTCCTTGTCCTTGGCGGGATCCGTCAGGAGCACATAGCTATCGGGCCGGCCGCAGTTCTTCACCACCTCCGTAAAACGAACGCTGCTCACCCTCTGTTATCGAGTCGAAGCGGGTCCCCGGCCCCTTCACCGCGGGTTGGCGTCGAGCTTGGCGAAACCTTAGGAAGCGCGGTGACCCTCATTCACCCTGTCGAACGGCTAGTCGCACGCCGCTCTGGTCCAGATCGCCGGAACGGGGTTGCCGTTGGTCGGGTCGGGACTCGAGGAGGAGCCGACAATCGTCCCACAGCGATTTATCCCGGTTGGGCCTGAGAACGGTCCCTTATCTGGTGCGAGGTCGGGCAGGATCTCGGTCACCCCGCCCAACCGGGTCAACCCGACCACCCCGGCATCCACCACGCGCAGACCGACCGAGCGGCCAAGATCATTGATTGCGAGCCCTTGTGAGTTCGGGCCCAGGCGGAGAGCGCGCATGCCGGTGGCTGGCCTCCAGAGGAAGGCGGTCGGAGGGCGCGGCGCGGTTTGGTCGGAGACGCCGACGATGGCGAGCGCGCCGTTGACACTGAAGGCCTGGCTGCCCGGGCCTCCCAACGTTTGCAGGTCGATCTCCACCCCATCGTGTCGCCACAGATACGCGTGCGAGGCCGATCCCCCGTTGGGAAACACCCACCCGACGACGTCGCCCGCATCGTTAATACCGAGCGCCTCGCTAATCCCTCCCGGTGGGTTGAGGTCGGTCAGCGTTCCCGCTGCGCTCCACCGCACGGCGTGCAGGAGGCCGGCCGCGTCGTAGGCCCAGCCGACTGCGGACCCGTCCGTGTTGATGGCCTGCGCCAGGCTGGCGTCGCCTCCCAGGCCCGTAAGAGGCTGCATGCCCGTGTCGGGGCGCCAGATGAACGCCTGGGAGAGGATGAGGTCGTTCCCGAAAGCGAAGCCCACGATGGCGCCAGCCTGGTTGATGTCGTTAGCCAACGAAGACCGGAATCCGGGGAGCGAGCCGAGCTGAGTGAGCTGGTTGTCCGCACTCCAACTCGCGGCCGACGATCCATTGATGGTTTGGTACCAACCCGCAGAGACACCGGAGTCATTGATTGCGCTCGCCTGACCCGAGAACGCGTTCCGCGGTATGGTAAGCGCTTGCACCGTGTAAGACCCTTCGGCGGTCTCGCCCGCGCGGGCAGTTAACGCCCCGAAACAAAGGAATGGGAGCAGGGCCGCGAACAGAAACCATTTCTTTAGGTGGCCAATCGTCAAACGAAGTCGGTGGAAATTTCTCATGGCCGGATCTTTTACCTGGATCGACGGGGCCTCAAGCACTCCGCGGTAACAGAACAGTTACCTGCTGGCGCTCGAAAAGAGATTCTTTCCGTGCGCAAGCCCATCCTCGTCTTGCGGCGGACGCTGTGTCCCATTTTTCCGGACAACCACAAAGTCTTGCAAAACCGGCCCCCGGCTCCACCAATTGGGCTCCAAGAGAATAACTCAAAGGTCTAACCAAATAGATCAGGGACAAACGACCGCGTCCGCATGAGGGCATCAAATTGGCACATCAGTCATCGCCGCACGGGGCTCAAACAAGATGAACCGGATGGACGAAAGGGGTCAGAGTGGGGTTGCCCTGATTTGACGGACAGTAGGCCTAGGGTCAACGCAAGAAAGGCGTGGTGCTCGCGCGCCACGCCTTTCGCTTAAGTCTACCAGCAGTCCTACATCGACATCTTCGAGATCGGATCGCTCCAATCGCTCTTGCCGGTGCTGCCACCGATCGCGCAGAGCTGGAGGGTGTAATTGATCCCCGCAGTCAAGCCCGCGAAGATGATCCTCCGGGAGCTGGCAAAGGAGATGGCCGGACCGAATTCGCCCCCGGCTGCCTTGATCCGGCCCTCAAAGGCGCGCACCCCGGCCTGCCGTTTCACCTTCGCCTGCAGCTCTCCAGTATTGGGAGAGGTCAAGGTCAGAACTTCCACGGGCGCCAGTGGGAAGGGCGCGCGGTTCGTGCTCGCCGCTTCGAAACCGGAGCTGAGGAGCACCGAGAGGTTGTTGTTCGCGGCGATTTCCACGTAGAGCGCGTCCTTGCGCAGGCCATCGACGAGGTTGAAGCGGGCGATGTTCTTCGCCGCGGTCGAGCTCGGGCCATTGTCGATCTTCGCGGCGAGCGCGTCGTCGAAGTCCTTCTTCAAGGTCACAAGGCTCGCGACCGGCACCGGCAGGGCCGGGAAGGAAGCGGCGTTATCGGTTAATCCCAGGATCACCCCGCTGGCGGTGATACTGAGATTTCCATCTGGCTTCTGGCTGAACGCCAGGCTAACTCTGATTCGATTCATAATTCTATACCTTTCTGTCTGTTGTTTGTTTTGGTTAGGCAGAGTCGGACCTCAAACCAGCCCTGGGGGAGGGAAGAGGAGAGAACCTGCAGTTTGGGCCCGTAGGAAGCACAGGCCATGCCACGGTCGAGTTTCTACGATAACTAACGAACACAGGAGTGGAAAAACCGCGAATTCTTGCAAGAAGAGAGGGCAACTTTACTTAGGGCGAGGCTTCCTTGGTTAATGTTAAGGCAACTTTAATCTAGGTTGGGGCGTCCTAAATGAGAGTTGGGGCAACTTTGATTAAAGTTAAGTCATCCTTAATTAAGGTTGTGGCATTTTTAATCAAAGTTGAGGCGTCCTTAATTAAAGTTGAGGCATTTTTAATTAATGTTGAGGCATCTTTAATTAATGGTGGGGCGCAACGGATTAAAGCGGGGGCATCTTTAGTTAATGTTGGGTGGTTTTAATCAATGTCGGGGCACAATTAATTAATGTTGGGGCAACTTTAATTAAGGTTGCGCCTCTTTGACCGCGGGTTCGGCGAAATTTGTCCCCGGGGTCACTGACCCGGTCTGGGCGGAGGTGTCACTCGTCACGACCGGGTCCCTATAAAGGGCCCATAGGCCCGAAGCGATCTTGATCGCTCCGATTGGCATAGAGGGCGATCCCGGGTTACCCGAGCCCGAAGGGCTGGTCGCGGAGTCTCCATAGTAAGCTCTGCCCCCGATCCTCTCCCTCCGCAAAACGACTCGCTACTTCCGACACGGATGATGTAGATTCCGTCCACGCGTGCTATGAAAAGCCACCTCCTCATCGACGAACGAAGTCTCGCCTTCGACCGGCTCATCGCCGCAAAGCTGCGCTCCGATCCGGCGCTATTGGACAAAGCCCGGTCAAACCTGACCCGCTGGCTGCAAACCAGCGACGACCGATCGACGCCTGATCTTCTCGAGTGGCGGCGTCTGCTGGATGGTTCTTTTGCTGAAGTTCTCGCTCTCCTCGAGTCGACCGACGAGCGCGCGACCCGTTTGCGCCAGTCGAGCCCATTTTGCGGCATCCTCACTCCAGCGGAGCGCCTCGCTATCATTCGAGAATATCAAGCTCGTGAATCGGTCGCAGCTTGAGCACGTCATTCGCGCGGCCGCCGGCAACGCCGACGCGAACGACATCGTCGTTATTGGCAGCCAGTCCATTCTCGCCGCTCACCCCGATGCGCCGAAGGAGTTGCTCGTCTCGGTCGAAGCCGATGTTTTCCCTCGTGATCGCCCCCCGGATTCCATCCTGATCGATGGCGCCATCGGCGAGCGCTCCATCTTCCACGAGACCTACGGCTACTACGCTCATGGCGTTGATGAAACGACCGCGACTCTGCCGGCAGGATGGCGCGACCGATTAATTCCCATCCATAACGAAAACACGCGCGGCGCGACGGGCTGGTGCCTCGAGGTCCACGATTTGGCCGTGAGCAAGCTTATCGCCGGCCGGGAGAAAGATCTGAGTTTTCTCGCCGCGCTGTTCCGGCACCGACTCGCTGAGCCCGACCTCGTGAGGAAACGTCTGGAAAAAACCGAGCTACCATCGAGTGAAGTGAGAGCGCTGGCTAATGACCGCCTTTCCCGCTTGTCCGGGTAAGCGGTCGCCGCGGCGACCCGGCGACACCGAGCTTTCGCGAATCGCGAACCTTGCTTCGGGTGGTGTTCAGCAATCCCCATCCGGGACGTCCGCGAAATTCGTGTTCAAAGCTTTCAGAAAACGTCCAGCCACGTCGGAAACGGATTATGTAGATTCCGTCCGCGAGTTGCTTGAATCACTTGACTCCTCAACCCTCCCGGATCTTCAGCGCGCGTTTACCGATCGTCTGACCGCCGCGCCGAGCCGGCTATTGAGCGGCACGAAGTAGAGCAGCGCGATCGCGAACCCGAGCAACCGCCCCCAGCTGCCCCAGGCCATGAACTGCCGGACAAAACAAAGCCCGAGCGCAAACCCCGCGCTCCGCCGAATCGAGAACGACTTCAGCCCAAGAGTCGTCGCTTGGGTTAGCCCGCGGATGTTTCCACAATGGAAGTCCAAACTCCAAGTGGAGTGTCGATAGTAAGTTCTGGGCTTGCATTGTTTCTTCGGACAGTGAGGAAGGGACCAATTCCTGTTGTTAGTTGTTTAGTTGGGATTCAAAAACGATCGGACTGGTGTAGGCAAGGCTGGAGTGCAGTCTGGTGCGGTTATAAAAAGTCTCGATGTAGTCGAAGATGGCGGTGCGGGCCTCGGCGCCGGTGGCGAAGCGCTGATGATAGACCAGCTCGTATTTGAGGCTGCTCCAGAACGACTCGATAAAGGCGTTATCGTAGCAGTTACCCGCACGACTCATGGAAGCGAGCAGACCGTGTTGGGCGAGGACCTGGCGGTAAGCGGCGCTGGCGAACTGACTCCCTCGATCGGAGTCAACAATGAGAGTCCTTCCCGGCTGGCGTTGGCGCAGGCCCATCCGCAGCGCGGCGATGGTGGGGAGCATCGAGGAGAGGACTCATGGCCCAGCCGACTACCCGCCGGCTGCAGAGATCGAGGACGGCAACCAGATACAACCAGCCTTGGCCGGTGAGGACGCCGGTGGCATCGGTGACCCAGACTTGGTTAGGACGTCGGACTCTCAGACCTGGGAGACGGTTCGAGGCGATCAGTCCGCCGTGGCGGCTATGGGTGGTGGCGTGACGATACCTGGAGCGCTGCCGGGAAAAGAGGCGTTCGGCCCGCACGAGCCGGGCGATGCGATTGCGCCGTCCGGGGCAACCGAGCACTTGCGCCAGGCGCGGACTGCCGTAAGTGCGGCGACTGCGGGCGAACTCCTCCCGAATGCGGGCACGTAAGTGGATCGTCTCGACTTGCCGCGGCCCAGGCTGACGCCGTCGTTCCTTCCAGTCGTAATAGCCGCTACGCGAGACCAGGAGGGCCTCACATAACCAAGCTACTCTGTATTGACCGCTCATGGCTTCGATCCGGGCATACCTCTGGGCGGCACTTCGGAGAGGATGCCCAGCGATTTTTTTAGGACTTCCCGCTGTTCTAAGAGTTTGGCGTTCTCCGTCCGCAAGCGCTGGATCTCCGCCTCCAGTTCTTCGATGCTGCGCCTCGGTTTGCGTCCGCCTCCAGGCCTGTCGGGCACGCGCTCGGTGCGCGCCCAACGGTAGAACAGCGGCGGGCGAATCCCCAACTGCGCTGCGATCTTGGCCGCGCTCCGGCCACTGGCGCGCTATAACTCCAGCGCCTCCTCTTTATACTCTTTCGTGTAGCTCGTTCTTTCGCGAGCTGGTTTGCTGATCTGTGTTTTCATGTGGACTTCTCGGGTTTTTGACCCCAAGCCCACTGTCCGTCAAATCAGGGCAACCCCACACTGACCCCAATTGAAACACCACAAGCCGCGCGAGTGAGCACACGCTTCGCTGCTGCGCTGGTCACGAGTACGCTGGAAGGTCACACGCTTTAGGTCAGAATAGGGGTCAGGAGAATATTCAATACCGACAGGGAATGCTGCGTCTTTTCTTGTCGATCGTATCGAATACTCTCCTGACCCCGACTCTTCCTTGACCCCCAAGCTGGCTCCTCATACTTACCGGCGGGTGACTCGCGACGAAGCAGATCGGTGAGGGCAGCCAGCCCACGCCGGTAACAACGTTTGCGCTCTTTTCACGGAGTCAGCACTATCTGCGGCTATTGAATCAGAACATCGCCGCTGGTCAACGTGCCACCGGCGGTATAACCGCTGCTCAGGCTGATGTTGAAGGTGTCGGTGCTGCCGCCGGTGCTGTTGTCACTCACGGTCACGCTGTAGGTCACATTGCTTCCGTTGGCCAGGCGGGCCGTGCCGCCGAGGGTTGCGCTGCTCCCGCTGAAGGTAAGGGTGCGAACCTTGGCTTTGCGAATGGAAACGGTGGCGGCCGGATCGCTGAAGGTGAGTGAGCCGCTGGCGCTGCCTCCCGACAGAGTGGCGTTGAAGTTAAAGGTAGCTCGATCGCCCATTCCATTAATAGACCCGCGGCCGCTAGCACTGGTCGCAACCGCGATTCCGCTATCGTAGAGCTCTGCCGTCCTAAGCGAGAAGGTAACGTCGTCCGAACCGCCGACGGCGAGCACAAATCCACTGGGCAGGAGAGTGGCCGTGTGGAAAGTTCGGCGGCCTTTGAGGCTGCCCGTGGTGCTCCATACTCCGCTGGTGGGATTATAGATTTCCGCAGTGGCAAGCGCGGTGCCCCCAAACGGATTCCCAATTTGACCGGCGGCGACGAGAACGCGGCCATCGGGGAGTAATGTCGCGGTGTGCCGAAGCCGAGCGAAAGTGTGGAGACTGCCGGTCGTGGTCCAGGCGCCGTTCGCCGGGTCGTAGAGTTCCGCGCTGGAGAGCGAGCCGCTGATGCCATTGAAGCCACCGACGACGAGCACTCTGCCATCGGAGAGTAAGGTCGCAGTGTGGAAATCGCGGGCAGTATTGAGGCTGCCGGTGAAGGTCCAGAGGCCCGTGCTCGGATCGTAGAGTTCCGCGCTGGAAAGTTCGCCGCTGTGATAGCCACCGACGGCAAGCACCTTGCCATTGGAGAGGGTCGTTATGGTGAACGAGTTGCGAGCAGTATTGAGGCTGCCGGTCAGGGTCCAAGTGCCGGTGGACGGGTCGTAGAGTTCCGTGCTCGTGAGATCGACATTGCCAGCGCCTACTCCGCCGGCGACGAGCATTCTGCCGTCGGAGAGAAGAGATTCGACGTGCAAATAGCGTCCGTCATGGAGGCTGCCGGTGATGGTCCAAATTCCGGTCGCCGCGTCGTAGATTTCCGCGGTTGGCAGGCCGCCAAAATTGAACCCGCCCACGAGGAGCGGCCGGCCATCGCCGAGCGATGCCATGGTGTGCTCGTCGCGGGGAAAATGAACGCTGCCGGTGGTGCTCCAACTTCCGGTCGCGGGATCATAAAGTTCGGCGGTCGCGAGCTCGCCGCCGTTCCCGTCGCCCGCTGCGATCAAGACTTTGCCAGTCGAGAGCAACGCCGCCGTGTGATCGGCATGTCCAAAATTGAGGCTGCCGGTAAAATCCCATTGCAGGGGAGTGGCCAAGCCGGCCGACGCGAGACTCAGTCCCGCAAAGACCAGAAGCGAAAGTACGACTCGTCGCGCTAACGGCCCAAGGCGAGCGAGGGCGCTCGTGTGCAAGATCGTGCTGGGATTACGGAGTTGGATTGCTGTTTTCATTGGCTGTTCTGCTTCTGGCCTGCTGTATTTCTTCGGGTGAAATTGCTGGTTGCTTACTGAATTTTGATGTCGCCGCTAGTCAGCGTGCCGCCCGCAGTGTAGCCGTTGCTCAGGGTAATCGCGAAGGTATCGGTGCTGCCATCGGCGCCGTTGTCGCTCACGCTAACGCTATAGGTGATTTTGCTCCCGTCGCCCAGACGAGCTATGCCGCCGAAGGTGGCACTGGTCCCGCTGAAGTTGAGAGTGCGCACCTTGGCTCCGCGAAGGGAAACGGTGGCTGCGGGATCGCTGAAGGTGAGGGAGCCGTTCGCGCTGCCGCCCGACAGAGTGGCATGGAAGTTAAAAGTTGCGCTGTCGCCCTGTCCGGCGATGGAGCCGCTGCCGGTAACCTGCGTGGTTTCCGCTATACCCGAAGCATACACTTCGCAACTGTTGAACTGTGTGCCGTTGTTAACACCCGTGCCCCCGGCCACGAGGACATCGCCGTCCGGCAGCAGTGTCATCGTGTGTCTCGTTCGCGCGAGAAAAAGGCTGCCAGTCGTGGTCCAGATCCCGGTCGCCGGGTCGTAGAGTTCCGCCGTCGCAGTCTCGACATCATGGGCGCCCGCCGCGACCAACACTTTGGCATTGGCTAGCTTCGCCGCAGTATGTTGATAGCGGCTGGTGTGCAAATTGCCGGTCGCCGTCCACGTCCCGGCCGCCGGATCGTACAGTTCTGAGGAAGTAAGAGAACCCGTGGTGGATGGGTTGTAGCCTCCCGCAAGCAGCACCTTGCCACTCGGCAGCAAAGTTGCGGAATGAAACTCGCGTTTGCCCGTCCTCAGACTCCCGGTCGGTGTCCAGATCCCGGTCGCCGGATTGTAAATCTCCGCGGTGTCGAGCAGCGCGAAATTAGGCGCTTCGCCGGCCGCGACTAGCACTCGTCCGTCGGCGAGCAAGGTGGCCGTATGGAACCTGCGCGCCGTGCTCATGCTGCCGGTCTGTGTCCAATTACCCGTCGCCGGGTCGTAGAGTTCCGCCGTGGCGAGGTCGGGGAGGGCATCATTGTCCCCGCCGACGATCAACACCTTTCCGTTGTTTAGTAAGGTCGCGGAATGATCCCGCCGAGGGGTGTTGAGGTTCCCGGTATAGCTCCAAGTACGACTCACCGAATCATAGAGCTCCGCGGTCGCGACACTGCCCGTCGTGGGGGAGTATCCTCCAGCCACCAGCACCTTGCCAGTCCGGAGTAACGTCGCGGTGGTGAAAACGCGGGGGAAATTAGGCCTCCCGGTGAAGCTCCAAGTGCCTAAGTTTGGGTCGTAAATCTCCGTGGTCAAGGTAACACCGACCTCATCCGAGCCTGACGTGACGAGCACCTTCCCATCGGACAGCGCCGCCGCAACCTGCCCGGAGCGTCCATCCTCCAGAGTGCCCGTCGGACTCCATTGGCCCGGGCTGGCGGCGAAAGTCTGCGCGAGGGTGAGGCCAGCGACGAGCAGGAGCAGCGAAAAGACGATTCGCCGCGCGAGGGCTGGAATTCTGCCAGGCCGCCTGTGAGAAGCGCTGGTCAAGATCGTTGTCCCCAGGCAAGAACTCGTGAGTTGGTTCGGAGGCTGAAGGTGGGTGGCAATATTCACAAATGGGATGCTTGCCTAGGTGGTCGTCTCAGTGATCGGTTTTCTCAGCGTTGGCGAAAGTAGTCAAGCAAAAACCTTCTTTTTTTCCTTCATGGACTTCTCATTCTCCTGAGGCGGAATTCCGCGGCGTGATTTAACTCATTGGGTATGGATCGCGAAGCGAGCGGCCGACCACGTCGAGAAGCAAGTCCCTCAACTCATCGAAGCGGACGCAACCTTTGCCCCTACTGATGTTAGAGCTCTTGGCTACGAGCTCGAAGGCAGTCGACACTATAAAGGTCAAATTTAGAGATGCGACTCCACCCGTTACTCCAAAGATTGGATGCCGATCATTGAAGCTTGACTCGGCACCACATTTTCTTCTATCAACGGCGGACGAAAGGCTCGCCTACCTATATGATGTTTTGCCAGAAGTTCTTCCCCGCGTACTTCGCGCTGTTGCTCGTCACGTCGACGGCCACGGCCGGCACCGCCGTCTCCTGGCAGCAAACCGGGATGCTGAACGTAGGGCGCTGTTGCCACACCGCCACGACTCTCGCCGATGGTCGCGTTCTCGTCGCCGGCGGCTACAGCGCTTCCGTGCCTCTTACCTCTGCCGAAATTTACAATCCCGCCACGGGGAGTTGGTCGACTACCGGCAATTTGACCACCGCGCGGAGTTTCCACACCGCAACCCGTTTAGCCGATGGCACCGTCCTGGTGGCCGGGGGAGTGAATTCCTCTGGGACTCTTAGCAGCGCGGAGCTTTATGATCCAGAGACCGGCACCTTCACCCCGGTCGGGAGCATGACGGTCGCCCGGTCCAGCCAACTCGCAGCTTTCCTCCCTGACGGTCGGGTGCTCGTAGTCGGGGGAGCACTGCCGAGGCAAGATGACCTTGCCGAAGTTTACGATCCGGCCACCGCCACTTGGAGCGCCACCGGTAGCCTGCCGCATCCGCTCATCGGCTTTACTCTCACATCGCTCCAAGATGGAAAACTTTTGGCTGCGGGAGGTAGTGCGATCGATGTCCAGGCCCTCTCGGACATGGCTTACCTGTACGACCCGGCTACCGGCCTCTGGACGCCGACGGGAAATCTCGGCGAGGCGCGCTCGGAACACACCGCCACGCTCACGGCTGATGGCAAGGTTCTTGTCGCCGGCGGCCTTGGGTTGTCCGGCCAGTTGCGGGAGTGCGAGATCTACGATCCCGCCACCGGGCGGTGGTCGGCGACGCACAGGCTAAATCGCGCCCGCGACTCTCATCTGGCTCTCTTGTTTGAAAACGGCGACGTCCTCGTCGTCGGCGGCCGCAACACCAAGGGCCGCACAATTCCGAGCAGCGAGCTTTATGATCCCGTGCTCGGCAAGTGGGCTTTAGGCGATAATACCCGGCCAAAACTGGCCTTAACCACCTTGAGCCTGCTGCCCAACAATCAGGGCTTGGTCGCGGGCGGCACCGATGTGCACGACGTCGCCAGTCCTGCCGCGGAGATCGGCAGCCTCGCTTCTGGAAGGTAGCCTATTGGCCGCCAACGTCGCGCGACGGCCAGGCGGAAACTTCATTGGTAGGCTCGGGTAACGCCAGCCAGACTAGCACGCATTAGGATCCTGCCGCTGCCGTCTGACTTTTCGCGTCCTAGGGCCTTCCCTATCCGGGTGCGGTCGACCACGTCGAGAAGCAAGTTCCTCAACTTATCGAAGCGGACGCAACCTTTGCCCCTCCGCGATCGTGACCTGCACCGCGGAGCGCCGTCGTCTGGTTTGAGGGATACCCCGAATCAGTCCGGCGCACCCCGAAGGACCGCCCTTTCTGAATCGCCGCGATCGCCCGAAACTAAGTTGAGGGAGAAGTTCCGGTTACTAGAGAGCGCTGGAAGTTGAAATCAGACCTTACCTCCCTCGCACCGCGGCCGTGGCGCTCCCACCGAGGTTGCTCGTCACCGTGATGTTCACCGGATTGGGGGTAACCGTGAATTTGCCGGTGTAAGTGCCACCCTGCCCGCGCAGGTTTCCCAAAACCACACCGGAGCTGGTCACGGAAACGGTCAGAACTGCGGAACTATCGCTGTCGGTGGCGTTGACGGTGAGC
The DNA here is from genome assembly GCA_038240025.1 of Chthoniobacterales bacterium. Classification (GTDB taxonomy): domain Bacteria; phylum Verrucomicrobiota; class Verrucomicrobiia; order Chthoniobacterales; family UBA10450; genus Palsa-1392. The sequence continues at coordinate 23,910 of JBBSED010000034.1, read as the reverse complement.
TGGCTGCGGGTGCTGGTGTATTGCGCGCGCGTGATCGTGACGGTGTCCGCCGTCGCATTCACCATGACCGAGCCCACCATCCCGCAACAGGAGCCGTGCGGCGTGCAGTAGTAGGAAAAAGCGCCGGCGCTGGTGAAGGTATGGGTGAAGACGAACCCGGTGTTCTGCACGCCGGAGTCCCACAAGCCGCTCGGATTTCCCGGCGTCCCCGAGGTGGAGCTGTGACCGTTTGCCGCCCAGGTCCATTGCACGGTGTCGCCCACATTGATCGTGACGTTTTGCGGGGTGAATTTCAGCCCGCCCGCTCCGACCTGCACCTGGATGGTGGCAGCCTGGGAGCTAATGAGTGAAGTGAGAGCGATGCAGCCGACGGCGAGGATAATTGGAATTTTCATCTGTTTCGCCGGAGGTGACTGCATATCTGAGCGGAAAGGAAGCCTAAAATCGTAACAACGTTGTTACTTGGGGCGCGATTGACTGGACATACGAGCCGACGAAGCCACTGACGCTGAGATCGAGGCGATGAGCGCGTTCTCGGCGACACACAAAAAATAAGCTTGCCGGCGCGCTGTCGAAATCGTCATATCCGCCGCAGCGGTGCGACCTGCAGCCAAATTCAACCTCGCGCCTAACGAATCCGTCTATGTTACGACACGCATCTCTGTCTCCATCCGTTCTCAGCCGGCGCCAGCGCGGCCTGAAGCCTCTTGGTTTATTCATCGCGGGAATCACGGCGGCCTGCGGGCTGGTCGCGACGGCTCCGCAGTCCCAAGCCCAGGCCACCACGCGCTCCGGTCTGGACGAAGCCGCCACCGGGTCCTGGCAAAGGCTGGTCAATCAGCCCCCTTTCCAGACCGATACCGCGCTGCTGCTCACTGACGGCACCATCATGGTGCATCAGTACAGCTCCAGTAATTGGTGGCGTCTGACTCCGGATAACACCGGCAGCTACGTCAACGGCACTTGGTCGCAGCTCGCCTCGCTGGCTTCAAATTATGGGCCGCTCTACTTCGCTTCCGCCGTCCTGCCCGACGGCCGGGTCCTCGTCGAAGGCGGCGAATATAATTTCGGCTCCCCAACCGAAACTAATCTCGGCTCCATCTACGATCCGGTCGCCAATAGCTGGACGCCAGTGGCCGCGCCGGCGGGCTGGACGACGGTCGGCGATTCTCCCGGCTGCATTCTGCCGGATGGGACTTTTACTATGGGGCGCAATGCCTCCAAACAGCAGGCTTACTTCAACGCCACGAGTTTGACCTGGACGGCGGTGGGAACGGGTAAGGCCGATAACTTTTCCGAGGAAGGCCTCACCCTCCTGCCGAACGGATCACTCCTGACGGTCGATACCGGGAATGGGATTAACTCGGAGAAATTCGATCCCGCGACCGGGCAATGGACGAGCGCGGGCAGCACCGTGGTGCAGTTACCTGATCGTGGCAGTTTCGAGATCGGGCCGGCCATTCAGCGTCCCGATGGCACCGTCGTTTGCTTCGGTGGAATACCCCACACCTCCATCTTCAACACGGCCACGAGCACGTGGGCGCCCGGGCCTGATTTCCCCGGCGGGAACGACATGGCCGACGGCCCCGCCAGCATCCTGCCGGACGGAACGATCCTGGTCTACGCCAGCCCCGGTGTTTTCCAGACGCCAGCGAACTTCTTTGTCTTTGATGGGATCACCTTTACTCAAGGCCCGGCCACGCGGACCTCCGCCCAGCACACGTCCTATGAAGGACGCTTTATCCTTCTGCCCACCGGCCAGGTCCTGTGGCTGGTGTCGGATGGAGGGACGATAGACGTCGAAGTCTACACTTCGACTGGCGTGCCGAACCAAGCCTGGCAGCCGCGCATCGCATCGGTGAAAAAAACTCTGCGGCTGGGGAGCCTCTCTAACCTGATCTCGGGCACGCAATTCAACGGCCTCTCGGTTGGCTGCGACTATGGGGATGACGCCACCATGGCCTCTAACTATCCGCTGGTGCGCATCACCAATACGGCCACTGGCCACGTCATCTACGCGCGCACACACGACCACAGCACGATGGCCATCGCGACCGGCAGCACGATTGTCTCCACGACCTTCGATGTGCCGGCGACCGCTGAACCAGGCGCGAGCACGCTGGTGGTCGTCGCCAACGGCATCGCCTCCCGACCGGTCCGGGTGAATCTGCGCTAACGACGGTCGACGTGGGACTCAGCGCGAGTCTCTGATTCAAGGAGGTCGGTCTGCAAGGACCGGCCTCCTTTTCCTTTTCCGCCCGCGTGGGTCCGGTTAGCCGATCATTTCGAACAGGGCGCCCGAAGTAGCCTTTTCGTTTCTTCGTTCTGCTGTTGCAGACGAATTCCGTCTCCTCGCCCGCCGGGGCTGGCTCCGGTCAATTCCCCGTGGCCGGATTGTCCGCGCAACTCGTTAGGCAAATGGCCAAGGCCCGATGATAACCGATGGCCACAGGTTTCATCCTGGTTTGGGCACTTAGGATCCGTTGGGTTTCGCGGGGTCCGTTGGCTTCATCGCGGCGGCCTTCTGCTCCAGATAACGGACCGTCGCGATCTGTAATTGGTTTGCGCTGTTGATCGCCTTCAGCCGCCCATCGGTGCTCATCCACCACCGCGAGTGGAGCCCACCCGGAGTGACACCCGGCTTCCACTTCACGCCGAGTTCGCTGTAGGACGCCAGGATCGCGTCGAGTTCCTCTGCCGTTATCGGCAACCGGAGATCTGAGATCTGCTGTCCCTCGAACTTCATGAAGTTTTCCGCCACGCTCACACCCTCGAGGTAGATCACCGTGATGGTGAAGTCGTGGAAGTTGTAAACCAGCGGCGCATTCCCCATGGGATCGGTCGCGACCGTCCTCCCGTAGCCGCCGCCGCTGGGCGCCCCGTAGCGCTGCGCGACCTGCTTCTCCGTCTCACCGACCCGGGCCTGCGCCGCGCTCAGCGTCAGCGCCAGAGTAACGATGCCTGACAACGCTGTTCTCATGATTTGTTCACCTGCCGCTGCCGCACGAGGAGGATTCTGGCCACAGACCAGGATAAGCAGAAAGACAGATTCAAGACAAGTGCGCGCGTCGACCGTAAAGCGCGATGACCATTGCGAATGGCGACACAGCTCGCATGATTGCTTATTCGCCGCCGTCGCCCGGCTCGGGTAAGTTTAGGGATATATTTACGTGAGTGACCTTTTCATCCCGGCCGCGAATGGCTTTCAGCGTCAATGTCTGCCGGCGATCGGGCCGCGTGTAGACGTAGAGACGGGTTGTTGTAGGCAGGAAGGTGCCGGTGAGAACGATTTTCACTTTGTCGTCGACGATTTGTTTGGCGGGTGCACCAGTGGCGGTGAACTGCGGCGTGGCTGGAGTCTAATCGGGTAAAGTGGCAGCTGCCGAGCGGAGTGTCGAAGGTCCACGACTTGGTGTGCTTGACTCGGATCATGTTGCGCAGCGCGATCTCGAGGCTGTTGGCCGGGATGAAATCGGACATCGGGCTAGGTCTTCGAGCGATGGTTGTTGGTCAGGGTTGGAGGGAGCGGACGAGGTCGCGGACTTTCTCGGCGTCGGGGGTGTTCCAGAAGACAACGTCGGCGTCGTCGGTCGCGGCGGAGGAGAATTCGACCCGGCCGATGCCGAGCAGCCCGGTGAGGCCGGTTTTACGAAGGTTGATGCTGCGGATATCGGGGATGCGCACTTCGTTCGAGACCCGGCTGATGATGCCGTACTCGACGCTGACGCGTTTGTTCGTGACGGCGTAGCGGCGCCGGCGCCGGTCGATCTGCACCCAGCCCACGAGGAGCAGGGCGACTAGGAGAAGGGAAAGGCGGACGCCCCAGAGGATGAGGCCGAGGTCGGGCAGGGCGAAGAGGAAGCTGGCCACCAGAGCAGCAAGGAGGATGAGGACGAGGAGCCACTTGCCGGCGTAATGCACGTTCGAAACGGTGCCGGTCCAAAGGGTCTGTTCTGACGTGGTGCTCGCGGGCGCTGGATCGGACATGGGTGGTTATGAGTTATGAGCCCGGGTTATTTGCCGGGCCGGGATCGGTCCATGGGACGGGGCTTTCGCCGAGGCCGTAGCGAGCGCGGTCCGCCCAATGTTCGCCGACGTAAAGGGCGTCTTCCGTGAGGGTGAGATAGTAGCAGAGCTGGTCGCTGAGGTCCTCGGTATCGGGGGGAGCGGGGGGCGGCGGGGCGAGGGCGACGCCGCCTTCTCCCTCGTCGTCGTCGTTAGTGGGCTGGCTTAACGGCTCTTCCATCTCGTCCTCGTCCTCGTCCTCGTCGTCATCCTCGTCGTCGTCGGGAGGCAGCGCGTAGCCGGGGTCGAGTTCGTCGCCCTGTTGTTGCTGGAGTTTGTAAAGGTGTTCGCGTTCGAGGAGTTCGTATTTCTCGCGGTTGCGGCGCTCGTCTTCCTCGTTCTCGCGCAGCACGGACTCGGGGTCAAAATATTTGGCGAGCCAATGCCCTTCGGGTTGTTTGGCTTTTTCTTCCAGCTCCTGGAGTTGCTCCATCTCGTAGCTGAGGTCGCCGTGGGGTGCGACGTGGAGGTCAAAAATCCAAGGGAAGCGGGACCGGGCGGAGAGCTCGCGCAGGAGCTGGATGATCTCGCGGATACGGGCGGTATCCTGGTAGCGCTTGAAGCCGAGCATGGTGCGACCGGCCGTTGACGCCGAATCGATCTCGAGATAGCCCCAGCGGTAACCAAGCAGAACATTCAGCTCGGCGAAGACCTGGCTAAGGAAGGAGCGGGCCTCGGCGCGCTCGAGGGCGGCGTCGCCCTGATAGAAGGCGGCGCGCATTTCGGTCACCTGGTTGTAACGCTCCGTCTGAGAGTCGCGCGCGGCTTCGTCGCCTTTCGGAAGGAAGTAAAAGGGGAGCGGGCCGAGAGGCCGCGGTGTCTCGGCCAGGAAGTCGTCGGCCTCGGGGAGCAGCCCGGCATTCAGGGCGGCGAGCTCGGTGCGCATGGTGGCGCAGCGCTCGAAGTCGACCCGGCGCAAATGAGGGGCTTCGGTAAGCGGAGAGAGATCGAGCGGGCGCTCGCGCACGAGCACGATTTCGCGCAGTCGCGGCATCCGGGTGAGGGGAGTGAGGTCGGTGAAATTTTCGCTCGTGAGCCTGAGGAAAGTGACCTTCTCCAGCGCAACGAGCGGGCCGAGGTCCGTGAAGTCCCCGCCCACCTCGAGATTCACGACCGTGGGGTAACGCTCGATCCCCTTGAGTGACGTCGTCGGCGTGATGGTGAGCCGTTTTACTTTCGGCATGGTGGGGAAGACGCGGAGATCGCGCAGCGGGGTGGAGGCTTCGATCCACTTCTGCGCCTGCACGGCAACGGCACCGGGGATGCTGGCGACTTCGGCTAAGGCGAGGAGGTTGCCGCTGAAATTCAGCTCGCGCACGACCGGCCAGGTGGAGAGGGCGGTCAGGTCGGGCCAGGCCTGACGCAGCGAGAGATGCAAGTGATCGAGGACCGGCTTGGGACCGAGTCTGCCAAAATCCAAGCGCTCGGCCGCCGAGTCGCGGCTTTCCATGAAGGTCAGCCAGTTGAGGCGCGGTAACGAGCCAAGCGGGGAAAGATCAGAAATGTCGACGCTGGAGATGTTGATATTCTCCAATGCCGGGAAAAAACCGAGCGCGGTGAGGTCGCGCAGGGTGCGATCGCTCATGCCGCTGGCTCCGAAGTGGGTGACGGTGCCGGCGCGCTCCTGGAGTGCCTCCAACTCGTCGAGCGCGAGGAGCGGGCGATAGGCGGGATTAAAGCGGCGCTCTTTTCTTACCTTCTGCTGCTCTTCGAATCCGAGGCTGCGGTCGCGGAACGGCCAGTGCTGCCAGGCTCGCATGCGCTCAACCAGCAGTTCCACGGTGAAAAGTTCGTCGTTGGTGCGCTGCGGATCGGTCACCCACGCGATAAAGTCAGTCGGCTTGCTCACGCGCTCAGCGTAGCCAGAGCGGGAAACGCGGAAAGGGGAAATCGTCGGCGACGGGCGGTGCGCCTAACGAATCCTTTTCAGTAGCGACCGGTGCGATCGAGGAGCGGTTCCCACCAGGCGCGATTTTTCAGATACCAGTCGATCGTGCTCGTGAGACCGGCGCGGAATTCGTGGAGAGGCTTCCAGCCGAGCTCGCGTTGCGCGAAGGCGGAGTCGATCGCGTAACGGCGATCGTGCCCGAGGCGATCGGTCACGAAGGAGATCAGGCTCTCGGGTTTGCCTAACGACGACAAAATCCATTTTACGGTCTCGAGATTCGCCATCTCACTGTCGCCGCCGAAGTTGTAAACCGTCCCCGGTTTGCCCTCGAAAAGTGCGGCCACGATGCCGGCGCAATGGTCTTCCACGTGAATCCAATCGCGCACGTTCAGCCCGTCGCCGTAGACCGGGAGCGGCTCGTCGCGGAGCGCTTTCACAATCATCAGCGGGATCAATTTTTCCGGGAACTGGTAGGGGCCGTAGTTGTTCGAGCAGCGGGTCACGACCACCTCCTGGCCGAAGGTGTGATGGGAGGCGAGCGCGAGCAGGTCGGCGCTGGCCTTGCTCGCGGAATAGGGCGAGCTCGGCTCGAGCGGCGACTGCTCGGTGAAGCGGCCGGTCTCGCCTAACGAACCGTAAACTTCATCGGTCGAGATCTGGAGAAAACGTTTGACCCCGTGGCGCCGGGCGGCGTCGAGGAGCACGCTGGTGCCGACGATGTTGGTGTGGATGAAATTCTGCGGGTCGTTGATGCTGCGGTCGACGTGCGATTCGGCCGCGAAATTGATCACGGCGAAGAACTGCGCCTCGTGCAGGAGGGTGTCGATCTGGTCGGCGTTCGCGATATCGGCCTGGAAAAACTCGTAGCGCGCTCCGTATTCCTCGACCACGCCCTCGAGGTTGGCGAGATTCCCGGCGTAGGTGAGGGCGTCAACATTCGTGACCGAAGCCGGCTTGTAATGTTCGAGAATGTAACGAATAAAGTTACTCCCGATGAATCCACAACCACCCGTGACCAGCAAGCGCATCGACGCGCTACCTAGCAGCGGAGCCGAAGCCGCGCGAGGAGAAACTGAAGCGAGCGCCGCCTCGCTTTCCTTCGAGCAGCGCCTCGCGCGGGTGGATTGGACGCCGTGGATCATCCTCGGGCTTGGCACGCTCCTGCGCTTCCTGCTCCTGAGCATGAAGCCCCCGCACTTCGACGAGGGGATCAACGGCTGGTTCGTGGACCAGATGCGGCGGACCGGCTTCTACAAATACGACCCGACGAACTATCACGGGCCGCTTCATTTCTACATCCTCTTCGTGACGCAGACGCTCTTCGGCCGGCACATCTGGGCGCTCCGGCTGCCCGTCGTGCTCGGGAGCATCGCGTCCATGTGGGTCACGTTGAAATTCCAGCCGCTGATCGGGAGGAAAGTAAGTCTGGCGGCCGCGCTCGCGATGGCGATCTCGCCGGGGTTTGTCTTTTATGGGCGCTACGCGATCCACGAGGTCTGGCTGCTGCTCTTCTCGATGCTCTTCGTGCTGGGGTTGCTCGGGCTCTGGAAAATAGGAACGCGCGGCTATCTCTGGTGCGTCGCGATGGGGACGGCCGGGATGATTCTCACCAAGGAGACTTACATCATCCACATCGGCTGCGCGGCGATCGCGGCCGGCGTCCTCTGGGTCTCGCATAAGCTGACCCCGTTGCCTGACCTGAATCGCGCGCGCCAGGATTGGACCTGGCTTGATCTCTTGCTGGTGACGGCGGTGGGAGTTTTTGCGATTGTGTTTTTCTACTCCGGCACCTTCTGGAACATGCCGGGCTTGAAAGGGCTCTACGGGACTTTCGCGGTCTGGTATCAGACCGGCTCGAAAGGGAATGGTCACGAGAAGCCGTGGCCTTACTGGCTGGAACTCATGCTCCGTTATGAGTGGCCCATCCTGATCGGCTTCGCGCTCTGCCTGGCGTGTCAGTTCTTCCGGAACTTCGCGATCCGCTATCTCGCGATCTACGGGATCGGGGTGCTGGCGGCTTATAGCATTGTTAACTATAAAACGCCCTGGTGCATGATCAGCATCTTGTGGCCGTTTCTTTTCCTTTTCGCCGCGGGCGTGACGGCAATTAAGATTCCCCGAAAGGCATTTTTCGTGGTGGGCTTCGCGGGTGTGGGATTCGTCGTCGGGTCGCTGGCCAGCTACCTGATCCAGTCTTCCGCTGTTCATGGCTTTTGCACTTGGGGGGCTTATCTGAAGGCGATCTTCCAAGTGACTCTCGCCGCTTCCAGCACGAGCCCGACCTGTGGCGAGATCGGCGAGCGCCTTTACGGCTCTGCCCTGGCCTTTGCCCTCATTGGGGGCGGTCTGGGATTTTATCTCGGAGACGCGTCGAAAATCACCGAGGGAGCGCTGCGCGGAATTCAGCGGGCGGTCGCTGGGGTGGCCCTGGCGATGTCGCTGGGCGTCACGATCTACCTGAATTACTTCGACTGCTCCACGGACAGCGAACCGTATGTCTATGTGCAGACTTACAATGACATTTTTCGCCTGACCAAGCCGGTCATGGCGTTGGCGAACAGTAACCCGGCTTACTACGGCATGGTCGGTCACCTGATTCGCACCAGCGCTTACCCTTTTCCGTGGCTTCTGGGTGACTTCCCTAATATCGGTTACTACGAGCAAAATAACTCACCGGGGAAGATGGACGCTGACTTCCTCCTGGTGCAGGAAGACCGGATCGCGGAAGTGGAGAAGAAGCTCCACGAGAGTTACTTTACCCAGCCGCTCCGGATTCGGCCTTACCAGGATACGTCCAGGCTTTATCTCAACACCAAGACCTTCGGCCGTCTCCATCGCGGCGATGAGCCTGACTTCGTCGGTAAGCCCGCCGCGCCGACCCCTTCACCGTCGCGATGAAGCTCTTCGCCGCCGGGTTGACCCTGGTCAATATCTCCACCTCCTTTGCCCTGCTCCTGGGAATCCTAGCCGGCGGTCTGGATGATGGCTTCGCCGGACTGGCACTCCTCGCCGGCTCCGCGGCCGCCGTGGTGGCGTGGATTTACACCGCGAATTTCACGGCCCGACAACCGGCCCGCGTTATCATTGCCGCGGACGAACCGAAATCGAAACGTGCGCGGCGGCGGATGAAATTGCCGCCTCCCTCGGTGCTGGAAAAACCGCGCCGCCCTCTTCATTTCTGGGGATGGGTCGTGGGCTTGATCTTCGCTCTCTTCGCCGTGCGCTCGTTCTGTTTCCTGCTCTGGGTGGACGGCGCGAATCTCAAGATTCAGTCACCGAACAACCTGGGCGACCTGAGTCTGCACCTTACTTACATCCACTACTTCGCGAATGGAGTGGCGCTCTGGCCGGATAACCCGATCTACGTTTTCAGCAAGCTGCGTTACCCCGCCGGGATGGATCTCTTCAACGCCCTCCTCTTGCTCGTGCACTTCGACCTCGTGCGGGGTTTGGTCTGGGCCGGGGTGCTCGCTTCGCTGGCCACTTTCTACGGGTTCTATCGCTGGGGCGGCGCGTTTGGGGTCGCCGGCTTTCTCTTTAATGGCGGCTTGGCCGGCTATCAATTTTTCAAGACCTGGACCTTTACCGATTACCAGCTCGACGGGATCGCCTGGAAAAGTATTCCGCTGACCATGTTTGTGACCCAGCGCGGATTGCTCTACGCGATCCCCGCCGGTCTCCTTCTGCTCCTCCATTGGCGGCGGAAATACTTCCCGGCTTCGGCCCAGCCTAACGAGTCAAGCACGGACGGGCGTACCGGACTGATCCCCTGGTGGGTGGAGTGGTCGCTCTACGCCACGATGCCGTTGTTTCATGTTCACACCTTTCTCGCCCTCTCCGCGGTGCTGGGCTGTTGGCTGGTCTTCGGCCGGGCCGAGATGCGCAAACAGGTCGCGCTCTTGCTCGGCGTCGCTTTTCTTCCGGCCACCGGCATCATCTGGCTGATCACGGATCACTTCCAGGCAAAGTCGATCCTCGCCTGGGCGCCGGGCTGGCTCGAGTCGGATCCGGGTTTCTCCCGCTCGATCCCCGGTTTCTGGCTGGTGAATTTCGGCCTGATGATGCCGTTGGCGATCGGGCTGGTGGGTCTGCTGGTCTGGCGGATGATGCGGTTGCAAGAGAACGGCCGACGTTCCTTCGAGCTGACGCCGGCGGTCGCGTTCGTCGGTCCGGCGACGGCGCTCTTCCTCTTCGCCTTCTTCATCAAGACCGCCCCCTGGGGTTGGGACAACACCAAGCTCTTCATCTGGTCTTACTTCATCATTCTGCCTTTCCTTTGGCAGGAATTGATCGCGGCCTGGCCCGTGGTGATTCGTTATGCGGTTTGTTTTCTCCTCTTCGCCTCCGGCTTTGTCTGTCTGATCGGCGGCTTAAACCCGGGGTCGCCCGGGTTCGACGTCGCGAATCGCCTAGATCTCGCCAACCTCGCCGTGGCGGTGAAAGAGATCCCGATCAAGGAGCGCTTCGCCGCCTTCCCGACTTTCAATCACCCGCTCCTGCTCGACGGCCGGAAGCTCGTGCTCGGTTATCCCGGTCACTTATGGACCCAGGGCTTCGACTACGCGCCGATCGAGGGGCAATTGAAGGCGCTTATGCTCGGCGCGCCTGATTGGCGCGAGCGGGCACGCGCGCTACAGGCGCGCTATCTCTTCTGGGGCGAGGAAGAAAAGCGCGCTTACCCCTCGAGCGCGCAGCCTTGGCGCGACAAAGCCGCGGTCGTGGGCACCGGCAACTGGGGCACGATCTACGATCTGGAGCGTGCGCCGGACGGGCCGTGACCCCGTTACAACTGCACGAGTTGCGGCTGCGCGGCGGGCAGCGGCTGCGCGCGATCGAGGATGAGCTGATCGAGCGGCAACTGCTGATCGGCGTAATCGGCCACTTCGCGCGGATCGATCATGGCGTCGTTAGGCAAGAGGACGAGGAGTTTGCTTTCTGCATGTTCGCGGTGAAAGCGGACGACGTTGGCCGCGATCGTTTGTTCTGCGATCAGGTGTGCGCGGAAGAGCCGGCGAAGATTGAAGCGGTGCAGCCGCGCCGAACCGGCGACGCGCTCGCTGAAATCTTCCAGCGCTTCCGGCTTCACGCGAAAACCCCGAGGAAGGAGCGCTTCCTCGTCGGCCGTGAGCGCTGCGCCGTCCCGAATCTTCCCGAGCAGACTCCGCGGCGAACCGAGTGCGACCTGCGCCAGATCCGGGCGGAAAGCCGGCTGCAAAAGCGCCGCGCGTTCTGGCCTAACGAGTTCGTCGAGCAATTGGGTCGAAGTGATTTCCAGCCGCTTCCAGGCGTCGAGCCGCGGCTGTTCCGGGGCCGGCAATTCCGCCCAGCCCAAGGCCACGGGGTGGCCGCCATTCTGCAAGCTCTGCACAATTTCCCAGATCGGTTGTCCGGGCGCGGTCGCGCTTTTCGTTAGGCTAAAATAGATCGCGTCCGCCGCGCGCATCCGCGCGGCCCAGGCGTCGGCCGGACTCGGGGCGGGAGCCGCGGCGGCGGTGATCGCTGCTTTCGGCAGGGGCGGTTGGCGGAAACTTCCGCAGCCGCTGAGCAGCGCGGCCACGAACAGCAGGCACCCCGAACGTTTCACGCCTCGCGCGGGACGCTCGTTCTCGGGTTGGGCACCGGCGCCGCTGGCATGAGTGCCGGGAGGCGACACCAGGTGCGATAACCGGCGACGACGATTTTGCAGCCGATCGCGAGCGTGCGCCGCCAAGTGACGCCGGAGACTTTCTGCTCGCCGGCGATCCGGCGGCGCTCCCGCACCGACAGCTCGCAGATCGTGGCGTCGAGATGCGCCGCGACGATCTGCGCTTCGATCGTCCAGCCAAAGGTCATCTCGCGCGGCGCGATCCGTTCAAACAACCGCCGGCTGATCAAACGGAGCGGTCCGAGATCGCTGAACCGCCGCCAGCTGAGCAGGCCACACCAGAGGCCCAGGAGCACGTTCGCCACAATGTGGTGCACCGTCATCGCGCGCCAGTTTTGCCAACGCCGCGTCCGGCTTCCGAGCACGAAGTCATACCCCTGCTCGAAGGCCGCCACGAGCCGCGCGATATCCTCCGGCGCGGTCGCGCCGTCGCCCGCGCAGAAGACGTAGGCGCGAACCGAAGGAAAAAAGTTGTTCGTTAGGCGAATCGCTTCCTGGCAGCCGAACCCATAGCCGCGGGCAGCGGTTTCCGCGACCAGCACGGGACGCGCGCGCGCCACTTCCGCAGTCGTGTCGCTCGATCCGTTGACCCCGACCGCGATCACATATTTCTCCGGATCGACGACCTGAAGCAGCTCATCGAGCACGGTCCCGATGCAGGCGGCTTCGTCGCACGCAGGAATAATCAGGGCGATTTGTGGCGGTTGCGTTGCGGGCATTGGCAGGTGGTAAGAGTAACGCAAGCACACGCTATTCCAACGGGCCCGCGGAAGATACCGCGGTCACGTTTAACACCAGCTGACCCTCCGCGACAATCTGCTCGCCGACCCGCGCCCGAACCGAGAACTGCAGTAGATCACCGACCTGCGCGAGCTTCTCCGCGCGAAGGTGGATCTGCTCTTCGGGCCGTGCCGCCGCGGGGAACTTCATGCTCCGGATGGCCGATAACAAAAACAGCGGGCGCCCTTCCTCGGCGTAACCGGAGGCGGCCGCGATCCCCGCGGTCTGCGCCAGCGCCTCCGTCAGGATCACGCCGGGAACGAGAGGGTTCTCGGGGAAATGGCCGGCGAACATCGGGTCCGTAGCCGCGAAATGGGTGGCGCATTCCGCCAGCTCCCCAGCTTGGAGCCGGAGAATTTGCCTAACGAATACAAACGGCGGCCGATGGGGGAGGGAATCGAGGTGGCTCTTAGCCATTCACGAAGTAGGCAAACTTCCAACTGCCATTCACCCGGCGAATGCCGGCGCGGTAGCCATCGTATTGCGTCGCGGGATCGGCAAACTGCGGCGGCGCGACCATGTAGGCATCCTTGGCCTGGAAATTTTCCGAAACCACGGCGTCGATCTCGGGCCAAAGATTATTGTCATCCCAATATTTAAAAACGCCGTCGCCCGCGCCGACCGGGTCGAGCCGATAACCGAAATCCGGGGTCATCATCCCGGCGAGGGTGTTCACGTCGTGCGCTTTCACGGCCTGGCGCAGCCGTCCGAGAAACGCCTGGAAATCAACCGACCCCTCATCAGCGGCGGCCTCGTGCTTCTCGGTCGCGGCGGGCTTTTTAGACGACTTCTTGGGATTCGTCGTGGGGCAAGCGGTGAGAGCGAGAGCGCCACAGAGCAGCAGGCAGGAGAAAAATCGCGTCTTCATGTCAGTCAAAAGCGGTTCGACCTTGTGCCATACATGGCGGCGCTGCGCAATGCCAGCCTGAATGGCACTCGATCGTGGCGGCCGCTACCAACCGCCGAACCGCCGTCGCCATTTTCGCCAGCGTCTGCGCACCGGATGGAGCATGAAGACAAAGTAGAAAACCTGGAGCAGATCGTGCCAGCTCGCGGGCGGGCTCGTGAGGCGCAGCGGCCCGTGCCGGAGCGCGGCGAGGATCGATTCCGCGGTCAGCTCCGCCGGCCGCGGCAGGCTGGTGTAGTGCGAACCGAAAGCCGAGAGCCGATGCGCATCGGAAGTGGCCACGAGCGGCATCCCCTCCGCCCTCGCGACCGAGCGCGCGCGCCGGTTCAGGTCGAACCAGCCTTTGTGAAAATGACAGATCTCGATCGCATCGAAACAATCGATCTCCGCCAGCAGCCGTTCGCCTAACGAACCTCCAAGCCGGAAAAAAGGATGCGGGGCGAAGCAAAAAACTGCCGCCCCGAGCCGGGCGCGGAGCGCGCGAAGATCGGCGAAAGTACGGATACCGGCGATGTCGTCAGGCTGGACGTTCAGAACCACGACATCCGCGCCTTCAAGCCTCAGCTCGGCCGCGGGAATGAGCAGAATTCCCATTGTCGCAGCCTCCGCAAACACTTCCGCGCGATCGAAAACCTTATCGTGCAGGGTGATCGCGAGCACCCGATAGCCGAGCGTGAAGGCTCGCGCCAAGAGCTCGTGCGCGCTGTAGTCGAGATGATCCTTCGGGTCGTCGAGGGTGTGAATATGAAGATCGACCTTGATCCAGTCGTCCTCGTCCGCCTTCCTCATCGTGATAACGATAAGTGCAGCTTCCGGACCTTGCTCGGAAGTTCTGTTCATCGAGGACGAGGGCATGGACGACGACGACCACCGAGGGTGAGAAGCCCGGTCTTGCATTCCACGCGACCTCATTCCACTTTCACCGGCTCCCCGCTCGGGTGGTGAAATGGCAGACACGTACGTTTGAGGGGCGTATGCCGCAAGGCATGGGGGTTCAAGTCCCCCCCCGAGCACTTCTTCGCTCCGCTATTCGTTAGGCGCCGACGCCGGCGCCGGCAGGCGCATCACGAGCCGGATGAAGACCAAAATCCAGAGGAGCGCGAGGGGCAGGAACATCGGCAGCCAGACCCGCGCTTGCGCGATCATCGAGAGCGCCGTCAGCCCGTAGGCCGCGCTCAAAGCCAGGGCAATCATGACCACGATCCCTTTCGAGAAACGCCAAACGAACAGCGCCGCCACGGCGAGCAGCCCGATCACGCACCAATCGTAAAACCACGGCGCCGGGAGCACGTAGGCGTTGCTCTGGATCGTCGCGATGGTGGCGGCGAAAATGTTCGGCGGCTGCAGCGGATCGCCGTTGATCCGGAAGAGAACGATCTGGTCCTTCAACCCGCTCAGATCCACCGTCGCGGGTCGATGCGATCCGCGCTCCTGCGCGGCGAGCAGGAGCTGGGGCAGCGTCAGGCGGCGCACGCTGCCGGAGGCGACGGGGTTGATCGTGGTCGTGCCGTCGCGATGGAGCGGGATCTTCCATCCGTTAGGCAAAGAAATCTCCGAGCCGAGCACGATCCGGAGATCCGAAGGCGTAGCCCGCAGCCAGAGCATGATCGCCTGGAGCGGAAACGACGGCACGATTTCGCCGCGGTATTCCAACAACATCGGCACCCGGATGCGGTCGCTTCGATCGGTCGGCAGGTTCGTGAAACCCGGAGTCGAGATCAGCCGAATATCGTCGTCGGGCCGATGACTGATCCCGGAAAATTGCGCGAGGCCGCCGCGCGGCCCGGTCACCTGCGCGAACGAAGGGAGATCTTCTGCGGCGAGATCGCGCCCCCCTTTTTCCCCGAGCTCCATGGCGACGAGGAGCTTCGGCACGCGCATCGCCTGGTCAATGAAGACCTGCTCCTGGCTCTGGTCGCGGTCGCGCCAGATCACGATCGGCTCGAGACCGATCACAGCCGGCTCGAAATCAAGCACCGCCTGGAGGAAGAGCGCATACTCGAGCGGCGAGAGGGAGCGTTTCGCGGCCATGCTTTCGGGCGCAGGCTTTTTCGCGCTCTCCGGCGACATCTGGCGGAAATCGTCGCGGCTGATCTCGACCAGAGTCACCGGCGAAGGGGGGAGCGGGGCGGCGGAGTTCTCCATCGCCCAAGCCTGGAAAAAATCATCCGCTCGTTGCAGTCGCGGCTCGCGCAGGATCAACGCCCCGAGCAGGGCGATGACCAGAAAAAGCCAGGGCGAGGAGCGGCGCATTGGCGCAGAAACTAGGGAGACGCTGTGGGAATAACAAACTGAAATTCGGCGGGCGCACGGAGCGTGCGGATCGGTTTTGCCTTGTCATCGCGCGGCTGGATGGCGACATCATGAGCGGATGCGGGAACGAATCACCGAACAAAGTGAAGAACGTTTCACGGCGCGGCTGGAAGCCTTCAGCGACCTCGTCTTCGGGTTCAGCCTCTCGCTCCTCGCGACGCGGCTCGACGTGCCGGCACGAGTGGAGGACCTCTTCGAACCCACGCGCTGGATAGCGATCATCGGGACCTTTGGGCTGGTCTGCCGTTTCTGGTTGGAACACTACCGTGTCTTCCGGCATCACTTCGTCGCCAGCGTCTTCGATGCCGTGGTGAACTTCGTCTTTCTCTTCGCGATCGCCATTCTCCCCTACGCGGTGCAGGCGTTCGTCCGCTTCGGGACGTCGCTCGCCCCGTTCGCGCTCTATCTTTGCACTTTTTCCCTGATTCTCGCTACGCTCAGTATCCTGCGGATCCGAGGCCTAAGCCGACGACGCGACGATCCGGACGTGAAGGGTCGCCTGCGTGAATGGCGTCGCTCGGTCGTGCAAATCCTCCTCGCCCTCCTCATGTTCCTGACCGTGCTCGCGCTCTGGTGGCACGGTGGCACCTTGCAGGTCGGCCTGCGCGATCTGGATCTCTACCTGTGGGGAGGAGTCGGCGGAGTCATCGTCCTCTCCCGGTTGCTGGTCCGGCGGTTGCCGGCCCCGCTCGCTTGATCCGGCGGCGCGCCGTCGCAGTCCTTTGTTCGTTAGGCGCGGCGGCGGTGGGTTCCCGCTCGACAAACGCGCCCTATCCTGCCAGCGTGCGGCATGAGCTGGATGAATGAAGTGGCCAACGTTTTGCAAAACTATTCTCAAAGCACTTCGGCCGGCGGCGGGGACGAGGTCGCTGCGCATTTCCACCAGGTTGCCGCGGCCGCTCCTCCCTCGGATCTCGCGTCAGGCCTGGCCGCGATGTTCCGCTCCGATCAGACCCCGCCCTTCCCGCAGATGGTTGGCCAGCTTTTCGGGAGGTCGGACGGACCGCAACGGGCGAGTCTGCTCAACACCCTGCTGAGCAGTGGCGCTGCGGCCGGGTTGCTCCACCAGCTCACGCAATCGGCGGGAGTCACCCTCCCAGCGGGCCTCGGCAGCACGACCCCGGTCACCCCGGAAAATTCCGCCCAGATCACGCCCGACATGGCGCAACAGGCCGCGGCGCGCGCGGCGCAGCACGATCCCTCCATCATCGAGCGAGTCAGCGAGATCTACGCGGCGCACCCGACCCTCGTGAAAACGCTCGGGTCCGCGGCGATGTCGATCGTCCTGTCGCACCTCGCGCAGCGCCGGCGTTAGTAGCTGAACGACTGCAACGACATCGTCAGGTCGGGGCCATTCACGAAGCCGATCCGTCGGCTTGGATTGATCGAGATATGGGTGGGGAAAACGTTGAACCCGCCCTGGAAATTCAGCCCGTCGATGGTTTCCACCAGATTACCCGCGGTGTCGTAAACCTGAATGCTACTCCCGTCCGTGAGGGAACCATTGGCAAAGGTCTGTGCGACTAGGAAAAGCTTGTTCACGGGATCGAAGGCGATATCGGCGCCACTCGCCGTCGAGTTATCCTGCGCGGCGCCGGGCAGGAGCACATTGATCCCCTGGAAGGTCGCCAGGTCATAGAATTGCACCGCGGAATCAAAAGACGTGTCCGTGCAAAGGATGCCATCTTCCGTATCCACGGCGATGCCATTGATCACGCCCAGTCCCAGCCCGGTCTTCTTCGTGAACGCACCGCTGGCGAGATCGACGAAAGCGATCCGGGGCGGGAGGATAAACGCGGAGGGAAAATCATGCCCCAGGATCGCCTGATTACGCGCGTTGTCGTAGGCCAGGAGCGGCGGAGCTTCGGTGGTGAAAATCGGATCAGTGATGGGAATCACCGGACCGAAGGAGTTACCCGCGAGATCAGACTTGAAAACCACAGGTGTCGCCGCCGTACTCACATCGAGGGCATAGACCGCGATGTCGGAAGTTCCCGCCTGGCTTCCCTTCACCTGGTTAATGATGTGGGTGCGATCGAGGGGTGGCGTCCACTTGGGACCGAGATGATGCGAACCAATCGGCTGCAAAGTCCGGAAAAAGCGCAACACATGAAAGAGACTCTTCGGATGTTCGTTCTCGATCAGACCAATCGAAGGCCCGAATACGCCTAACGTGATCAGGTCATTTTTGGAAAAGGACTCCGCGACCACGGCGGTAATCTGGCCGGTGATCTGGTCAAAGGTCTCGACCGCCGCGTGAATCGTGCCGTCGGCGTTCTGCACCGCTTCACAAAGCAGTCCTTCCGTGCCCGCCGGGTCGATCTCGAATCCGAAAATCAACCCGCCAAATTGGCCACGCACGATCACGCTCCCGATCGTCGGAGCATGATCAAGTCGCGCGCAGAGCGGGCCGGTAAATCCACCCAGAGATAATGTAATTAGGACGAGACCGAAAGATGAGAGTTTCACAAAGCGAGCAAGCCGCTCGCCTCGCCGTCTGGCAAGTAAGCTCCTGTAACAGCTTTGTTACTTTTACTCTTTAAGTCCCGCTCCCCGGCATTGGTTCCGGGCGCGGGTGGCGAGGCTGGTAGACACCCAGTTTTCCGCCACCGGGCAGAGTCAGTCGTGTAACCAGGCCGTAACGCAGGTCCCGGACCGGCTCGAACGCGACCTGGTGCGGCGCCAGCTCTTTGATCAGAGCGTCGAGGTCATCGCACATGAGGTGGAACTCGTGGAAATCGTTCTCCTCGCCCGGATGCACTGCCACTTCCGCGGGCGGCAGGCCAAAAATCAACCAGCCGTGTCCCGCGTCGACATGAGTGAGTTTCAGCACGTCGCGCAGGAAGGCCCGGTCGGCCTCCGCGTTCGTACTGTAAATGATCGAATGCGCGCCGGTGATCATCGAATTCCCCGTTTTCTTTTCATGGGTTATCTGGAGGTGCGGCCAGTGCAGCAAAGAGAATTTGCGACAGCAAGCACATTTTAAGTGGTTTTTTGCGGTTGGGACTTTTAGGTGAAGGCCTCGTTTTCGTGCTCTATAGTCCGTCCTTATGATCAAATTCCTTGCCGGCGTTCTTCTTGGAATCTGCCTGCTGTTAGCCGCGGGTTATCTGTTTATCACGGGCGGCGGCATCGCGATGAGCACGAGCGCAGGCCCGTTGCCGATGGAGCGCCTGCTCGCGCATAAGGCGATCGCAGCCTCGATCGGCAAAGCGGGGGACGAGAAGTCACCGCTGCCCGCGGATGAGGGGAATCTCCTCGCTGGCGCGCGCGTTTATCAGGAGAATGGATGCCAGGGTTGCCACGGCAAACTCGATGGACCCCCTTCCAAGATGGCGAAACGCTTTTACCCGCATGCCCCCGGACTCATGCCGCCCTCCCATGGGGTGACCGACGACCCGGCCGGCGAGACTCATTGGGTAGTGAAAAATGGCATCCGGTTCAGTGCCATGCCGTCGTTTGGCGAAAAACTAACCGACGCGGAAATGTGGCAGGTGAGCATGCTCCTGCACGAGGCGGATAAGTTACCGGCCCCAGTGCAAGAAGCTCTCAGGAAGTAGGCCCAAGGGATCCGCGGGTCTGACCAAGGCTACGCGCGGTAAGCCTGTTCTAACTTTGCAAGGTCAAGCTTCCGCATGGTCATAAGTGCCGTCATGACTCTTTGCGTCCGCGCCGAGTCCTCGTCCTTCATCATCTCCCAGAGCGCGCTCGGCACGATCTGCCAGCAGAGACCATACTTGTCTTTCAGCCAGCCACACTCAATCTCCGCGCCGCCGTCGGCCTGGAGCTGTTCCCAGTAGTAGTCGATCTCCTCCTGGTCCTTGCAGTTCACCACGAAGGAAACCGCTTCCGTGAATTTGAACTGTGGCCCACCGTTCAGGGCGACAAACTCCGTTTCCTCTAGTTCGAAGCCTACGGTCATGACCGCGCCGGGCGTGCCGGGACCGGCGTTCCCGTAGTGAGTCGTGGACGTCCGCCGCGCTTGCTTGAAGACCGAGAGATAGAACTCTACCGCCTCTTCCGCCTGACCGTCGAACCACAAAAAAGGTGTAATCTTTTGCATGACTCAGGATGCCCAGGGCCTGCTCGCTCCGCAAGCCACGAAACCGCCCGCGCCAAGATTGCCGAGGGCTGCGCCCTCCCCGGAGAGAACGCGATCGCGCGCCGGGGTTGCCTGATCGGGAACTTGGCCGAAAGTCGCCCCGGCCCACCACTGTTGACGAATGCACATCACCGACATCTTGCGCAAGGACTCGCCGACGTTCTCCTTTGAGTTCTTCCCGCCACAAACTCCCGAGGCCGCCGAGACCCTTTATCAGACAATTCGCGATCTCGAGTCCTACGCGCCGGATTTTGTCAGTGTGACCTATGGCGCCGGTGGCTCCACCCGCGAACTTACCCACGATCTCGTCGAGCGGATCAAGACCACGACCAAGCTCAACCCGATCCCGCATCTCACCTGTGTCTGCCACGTCGAGGGGGAGGTCGACTCCATCCTCGCGCGCTACGCGCAGTCGGCCATCAGCAATATTCTTGCGCTCGGCGGTGATCCGCCCCGCGGGATGCCGTATGAAAAAGCCCGCGATTCCTTCCAGCATGCGTCGGACCTGGTGAAATTCATTCGCCGCTTCAACGAGACCGGCGCCCACCCGGACCCGCGTGGCTTCGGCATCGGCGTCGCCGGATTTCCGGAAGGTCATCCCGCCACGCCGAATCGGCTGATCGAGATGAACCACCTGAAAGCCAAGGTCGATGCCGGCGCGGACTACATTGTCACTCAGCTTTTTTTCGATAACCGCGACTTCCTTGATTACCGCGAGCGCTGCGCCCTCGCGGGGATCAACGTCCCGATCATCGCGGGGATCATGCCGATCACCTCGCTCAGTGGGTTCAAGCGCATCGCCGAGCTGGCGGGCGGCACGCGTTTCCCGGCAAAACTCCTGCGCGCGCTCCAGCGTTGCGGCGCGGACTCGAAAATGGTCAGCCGGGTGGGCGTGCACTTCGCGCTCGAGCAATGCCACGACCTGTTGGATAACGACGTGGACGGCATCCATTTCTATACCTTGAATCGCTCCGACGCGACGCGCATCATCTTCGACAGCCTCGGCATTCCCCGCGGCCGCGAAGCCGAGGTCCCGACGACGCAGGAAGCCTCCTAAGTCGGGATAACTCCGGCTAAAGTTGGACCTAACGAGTATAACTCCACGGATCAGCAAATGAGCAGCAACCACGCTGGCTCTCCCGACGCCGTGGCGGGGCGCGCGGTGAATGCAGGGCGGGACCGCGCTTCCGGGCCAGCCTACCGCGATTCGCTAGAGATTGCCGATCCCGGAGGAATACGGCCGCGCCCCCTCGACGACGGCGCAGTGCAGGTCATAACAATGCTCGCGCAGGGCGGCCCGAAACTCATCATCATCCGCTTCCGCCCCAAGATACGCGCGGAGCTTTTGCCGGGACTCCGGATCTCGACCTTGCGTCGCGCCTCTCGTTCCGTAAGCCTTCACTCGCGGGCCCAAAAGAAGGTCCGAGGCGGACGGACTTCGGCGCGTTGCTTCCCCAGGGCAGAACTTTTCCGCACCGGCGCAGACCCGGCTATGGCTTGATCATTTCTCAGATCGCATAACCAAGCGATGCTCCGACGGCCACGCGCGCTTCGATTGGTTTCTCGCGTCCCCATGCTGAAGCTGGGGCACGAGGGGAGCGGCGGTGGCTTGGGGGTGAGGGGATAGCGGCGGAGGTCGAAGCTGGCGTTCCGCGCGCACCGCGTGATCGGCGCTCGACTTTCGCCGGGAGATGGGGAAGTTCCCCGCGGTGAGTGAGATCAACCTCAACGGTGGCGAAATTTCCATCCTCAAGACGCTGGGGCTCGGCGGGGGCTCGGTTGCCGGCAAGCAACTGGTCGAGCGGATGGAGGACATGGATGGCGCGGAGTTCCTCGATACGCTCGGTGGCCTGATGTCTCTCGATTATGTGCTCTCTAATAAGGTGAACATCCGCACGATGGAGGCGGTGCAGTCCGCTTCGTTCCGGGTGAATCCGGCGCAGGCGAAGGAATTGAAGGGGGCGGTTTATCCTTCGCGCAATCGCGACGTGAAGGCCGGACGGCGGTTGCGGCGTTCCTGATAATCTTGTGACGGAACAACGCGCCGGCGCGGGAATGCTGAAGTTGTGGCCGTGGCTCGCGGCGATCCTGACCGGCGCGCTCGCGACGATCAGTCTCGCGCCCTTCGAGCAAACCTGGACCTGCTGGATCGCGCTCACGCCGCTGCTCGCGGCGGTTTGGTTTTCCGGCGAAGGGCGTCGGCGCCGAGGAGTGCGCGATTTGTTCCTCGGATTTCTGGCGGGAGTGACCTTTTTCTGGAGTGCATTTTTCTGGCTCCGAACCGTGACCGTGCCGGGGCTTATTCTGGTCGGGCTCTACATGGGCGTTTACTTCGCGCTCTGGGGTTGGATCGCCGGACTCGTTAGGCCAAGACCGCCGCGGCCCCTCGAACCACGGGGGAAAAATTCCTGGCCACCCCCGCAGCCTAACGAACTCGCTTCGCCCGAAGCGCGCTCGCCGTGGCTCAGCTCGCTCCGCAATCTTGGTCTGGCTTTTATCCTGGCCTGCGTCTGGACGGCGCTCGAGTGGGTCCGGGGTTGGATGTTTTCCGGTTGGGGCTGGAACGGTCTCGGGGTCGCGCTCCATGGCGTTCTGCCGATCATCCAGATCGCGGAGTTCACCGGCGTCGCCGGCCTCACTTTCGTGGTCGTGTTCGTGAATGTGATCGCGCTCGCGACCGTGCGGCGTTTCATCGCGGAGACGAAGGTGTCGAAGCGCCGGCCGCACTATGATTTCACGATTACGCTGGCCGCCATTGTCGGGCTTTGCGCCTACGGAATTCGCGTTATGCGCGAGGAGATCCCGACCAAGCCGCTCCGCGTCGCCGCTGTGCAGGCCGATGTGCCGCGCGAGGAAAAGTTTTCGCCGGAATTCCAGGGAAAAACTTTCCGGCAGTTTGCCCGGCTCACCCAGCTCGCGCTGGCCACGAATCCACCGCCGGACCTCGTCATTTGGCCGGAAAGCTCGATGCCCGCTCCGGTCCTGATCGAGCCGAGCAATCATCGTTTTGTCTTGAACGTGGCGGGCTCGATGCGGGCCGATCTGCTCCTCGGCTCGATCGATGAGGACGTGCAGGGGGCTTACAACGCCGCGGTGCTTTTCCAGGGCGGCGGCGCGGGGAAACCGCAGGTCTATCGCAAGCTTCATCTCGTGCCCTTCGGCGAATACGTGCCCGGCCGGAACACCATGCCGTTCATGGCGCGGATCGTGGGCGATCAGGTGCCGGCCGATTTCGCGCGCGGGAAAGAAGTGGTGGTGTTTCGCCTAACGAATCAAATCCAGGTCGCGCCGCTGATCTGTTTCGAGGACACGCTCGGCGAGCTGACCCGGCAGTTCGTGCTCCGCGGCGCCGACCTGCTCGCGAACGTGACCAACGACGGCTGGTTCCTCGAATCGGCGGCCGCGCAGCAGCACGTGAACAACGCGATCTTCCGCTGTGTCGAGACGCGCCGGCCGATGGCGCGCGCAGCGAATACCGGGGTCACCTGTTTCGTGGACGAGTTCGGCCGGATCACCCAGACGCTGCGCGACGGGAAAGGGAGCACCTTCACGGAGGGCGTGCTGACCGGCGTGGTGAAAATCCCGACTTCGCCGCGCATAACGTTTTACACCCGGCACGGGGAGCTATTTGCCGAGCTCTGCGGGGTCGTGGCGTTGCTCTTTCTGCTCGTGAGAATTCCGCAACTCGTTAGGCGCAAAACCAAGATCAGCGCATGAACAGGATCCGCTGCGCCCGCCATCTTCTGCTCCGACCGCCGATCACGGTTTCGGGCCGCTGGTCATTTTCTCCGGGCATTTCGGGGCGCGGAGGGATTTACTGGAACCGGTGAAAAGACTGAGTCACTCCTTGGCCACACGATCATGAGCGCACCGGCTATCTCCGCGCGCGGCTTGCGCAAATCCTATGGCGCGAATGAGGCGGTGAAGGGCATCGATTTCGAGGTGCAGACCGGCGAGGTCTTCGGCCTCCTCGGCCCGAACGGCGCCGGAAAAACCACCACCGTCGAAATCCTCGAAGGCTTGCGGCCACGAACCGGCGGCGAGGTCACGGTGCTCGGTTTCGATCCCGAGAAACAGAAGCAGGCGCTGAAGGATCGCATCGGCGTTTGTCTGCAGGCCACGAATCTTCCGGATAAGATCACGGTCCACGAAGCGATGGAGCTTTTCGGTTCCTTCTACACCAAGCGGGTCGACGGCGACGCGCTCCTGCG
>JBBSED010000033.1:0-43387 GCA_038240025.1 Chthoniobacterales bacterium | reverse complement strand
GGGAAGGGACAGTGGGCGCAGTCGGAGTTGTCTTGCAAGCAAAAGTCTTCGTAGATCTGGAGCAGGCCCTGCTGGTGCGCGACGGTTTTGAGAAAGAGGGCGCGGCGGGGATCGTCGCCGAAAAGACGGGCGGCGCCGGTCTCGAGCCGGCGGTTCGTGAGACGGGCGGGCAATTTCTGGTAGTCGGGCCAGACGACGCGGCCGCGGCTCTGCTGGAAAGGGAGCACCACGTTGGCGAGGATTTCGGTCAGGCGGGTCTCGCCGATGAGCGCCATCTCCGCGGCGGAAGAGGCGGAAGTAAGGGTGTAATGGAAGTTCCAATAGGGATGCGCCCGGCCGAGGAGAAATTCTCGAACTGGCCCGAGGTCTTCCGCGCCTAACGAACGCCAGAGCCGCGGCCAATCCGCCGCGAGGGCCGCGAGTGCGGCGAGGCGCCGTTGCGGGTGATTGAGCGGGCGCGTGCCGCTCAGCCGCCAAGTGCGCGGCGGGAGGACAAGCCGCTCCAGCTCGCTCCGGCGCGGCCACCATTTGTCCCAAAGCCCGCGCAAATAGGCGCGCGTGTCGCGCTCGAAAGATGAGAGATCAGGCGCGTCGAGGAACCCGGCGACTCCGAAGAGCAGCGCCTCGATCTCGTTAGGCGCGGCCCGGAGCAGGCGCAGCGGGAGACGTTGCGCGAGGAGGGTGAAGGGCAGTTTGTTCTGCTGGTAGCCGAGCGCGGTCGCGAGCTCCTGGAAGAGCGCTTCCTCCGGGCCGTGCCCTGCGGCGAGGCGCGTGAGTCGCTGCGCTTTTCGCCCGAGCCGGAACTGCGCCGCCGCGTCCAGAATGCTCCGCACTTTTTCTTCCGGCAGATCCCGCAACGGTGCATGACAGCGCCCCGCCCGCGCGAGCGGCAGGCTCATGCTCGCGAGGCCACCCGGCAAGCGCGTAGGGTCCACCTGCACCTGCGAGACGTTGCGATGCGCGCTCGTGCGACTGAAAAAATCGCGCACGCTCTTTTCCACGAAGACGTGCAGAACGGTGTCGTCGAAAGCCGGATTCGTCGCGTGCCCGTGCGCTTCCCAGCTTTGATCCACGAGATCGAACTCGACATTTCCCCTAACGACTTCCCCGCCATCGATCTGAATCGCGGCGTCGGAAAAATCCGGGCCGGCGGCGCGATTCCAGGTACCGAACTGCACGACCTCAATCGTTGTGCCGTCCACGGCGGCAAAGCTCCGGCCGAAGTCCCCGGCGAACCAGCGCGCCTGCAATTCCAGCTCGCTGAAATTGCGCGGCAGCGCGAGGAGCGGTCGCTCGTGAATCCGCGCGCCGGCGAGCAACTGCGCATAGCGTTCCGGGGCGGACATTCGCGCAGGCTAGGGCTCGCGAAACCCCGGCCGCAAGCGGGAAAATCAGCGGGGCAGGAAATTGGATTGCATCGCCGCAGGCGTCCCGCTAGACCGGCGTGTATGCGTGCCTGCTTCCCCCGTCCAAAGACTGCACGGGCCGCCGGCCCCGAAAAACAAACAACCAACAGAAAGAAAATATGAAATCGACAAAAATGATCCTCACTGGCGTCTGCCTCGCGGCGGTCGCGCTCGGCGCCCCCTCCGGGGTTTCCGCCAAAGGCAAGGCATCGCCGGCTCCGGAAGCCGCGGCGAGCGCTTCTCCCATGGCCAAGGATGCAATGGCGAAAATGCCCCGCGCCCTTCCGTATCGCGGCAAAGTTGCCTCGGTGGACGCGAGCGCGAAGACCTTCACGATCGCGAGCAAGACGGCCGGTTCGCGGGTCTTCAAGATCACTGACGAGACGAAAATCATGAAAGCCGGCGCGGCCGCGACGATGGCCGATATCGTGGCGGACGAAGAGGTGCGCGGGTCCTATTGGAAAAAGGAGGACGGCTCGCTCGAAGCCAAGAAGGTAAATCTCGGACCGAAGATGGAAGCCAAGAAAGCGATGAAGCACTCGAAGAAGGAGAAGATGATGGAAGCGTCGCCGACGGCGACCCCGTAATTTCCGCCTAACGAATCGGGATGAAGCCCGCGGCGGTGCGAACTGCCACGGGCTTTTTCGTACCTCGAAGCGAGCGAAGGGTCGCGCAGCGGAAGAAGAGGAGATTGAACCGCGGATGATTTTGCTTTCACTCTGCATCTGTGAAATCCGCGTGATCCGCGGTCGATTTTTCCGGTCAGTTCTTTTGCGAGGCGCGCAGAGCCACGCCGAGATCCTGGACGAAGAGGGCGTATTCTCGTGCGCGGGATTCTTCATCGGGCTGGCGGAGAAGGGACGAGGGATGGACGGTCGTGACCACCCGCGGAGCGAGCTCCGACTCGAGCACTTTTCCGCGCTCCTTCGTGACCCGGAACGAAGAGCCGAAGAGCGCCTGCGCCGCGGTCGAGCCGAGGCAGACGAGGACGCTTGGCCTCACGAGTCGCAGCTCGCCCTCGAACCACGGCCGGCAGGCCGCGATGTCGCGCGAGCTGGGCTTCTGGTGGATGCGCCGTTTCCCGCGCGGTTCCCATTTGAAATGTTTCACCGTGTTCGTGACGTAAACCGAATTGCGATCGATCCCGGCCTCTGCGAGCGCGCGATTGAGCAACTGGCCGGCGGGTCCGAGAAACGGCTTTCCGCTCAGGTCCTCCTGGTCGCCCGGCTGCTCGCCGAGGAGCATGATCGCGGCGCGTTTTGGGCCTTCGCCGAAGACGGTTTGGGTCGCATTCTGGTAGAGCGGACATGCGGTGCAGCCGAGCGCTGCTTCGCGCATGTTCGTTAGGCTGGAAGTGTCCGGCACGGGCGCGGGCCGCCATTGGTCGCCATCGTTCCGGGATACTTTGGCCGCGCTCATTTTCATCATCATCTCGACCCGGCGCGGCGCTTCGTGCAGGAGCGAAGGAATCAGGGTCGCTTCGGGCAGGTTCTTCCAATATTTCTTCGGCATCTCGGCCTGCATCGCGTGCACTTTCACGCGCGCCGGGTTGAAAATATTCGCGTAGTAGGTGCGCCAGAGATCCTCCATTTGATCGGAGTCGGGCGCTTCGGAACGCGGCACGCCGGCGGTGAAGCTGAGCTCTTTACCATCCCAATGCGCACAGCGATCGGGCGTGAGAATCGACCAGCGCATCGAGGCGAAACGATCGGCAAAAAACGGGGCATTCCGTTCGACGATATGATGCGCCGGCTCGAACCAGGCGACGAACCATTTCTCGCCGGCGTGCTCCACTTCGCGGAAGCGGACAAAGGCGCGCATTTTGTGGATGTCGTGCCGGAGCGATTTCTCGAAGTCGAGCGCCTGAGCGACATCGGGATCGACGGAGATCTCGAGCAGATGCGTCTCGCCGTGGGTGAGTCGCCAGAGCAGCCGATAGAGCAGCGGCCAGCGGCTCGCGTCGCGATGGAGGGAGATGAGCTGGGCGAGCGCGAGGAAACGCTTCGGCACGCGAAACGGCGAGGCCGTTTGGGATTCGTGAGGCGGCTCGGCTTCTTCGAAAAGGGAAAGCGCCGGCTGATCTTCGCCGATTTCCTCCCAGGCGATTTGGTCCGGCGGAATTTCCCGTTGCAAGGCGCGCCGCGCCGCGGTCTGCCAGCTCGCGAAAGTCGGGAGGATCGAAGTCTGTTCCACGCGCGCTAGAGCTGGCCGGTCAAGACCGACGGCTCGCCCGCGAAAAGATCGAGCTGGTTTGGCCTAACGACTAACGAATGCACGAGATCGTCACGGTCGAGGGTGCGCGTGGCCAGATTGGAATCGGCCGCGAGCACGAAAGGGAGCAATTTTTTCAACGGCAGATGCAGCCGCACGAGATCGTCGAGCCGGAGTTGGTGCCAGCGGCGAATGCGCAAAATGCGCTCGACGCTTTTCGTCCCCAGCCCCGGCACGCGGAGCAGGAGGTGGCGCGGCGCCTTGTTCAGGTCGACCGGGAACAATTGCCGGTAACGCAAAGCCCAGGCGAGTTTCGGGTCGATGGTCAGGTCGAGATTCGGCGCCTCCGCGGTCGTGAGCTCGTGCGCCGCGAAACCGTAGAAGCGGACCAGCCAATCCGCCTGGTAAAGCCGATGTTCCCTCACGAGAGGTGGAGCCTGGAGCGGCAGCTTGCTGGAAGAATCCGGGATCGGACTGAACGCCGAGTAATAAACGCGCCGCAATTTCTGCCGCGTATAAAGCGATGAAGCCTGTTTGAGAATGGTCGCGTCGGATGCGTCGGTCGCGCCAACGATCATCTGGGTGCTCTGTCCGGCGGGCGCGAAGACGGGCGCTTTGCGCGATTCCTTTCTTTCCGCTTTTGCGGTCTCGATGCGCGTCTTGATTCCGCTCATCGCGCGCTCCGTGTTCTCGAAGCTTTTCTCCGGCGCGAGAGTCTGCAGAGCGGCCGGCGTGGGCAGCTCGATGTTGATGCTGATCCGGTCGGCCCAGCGGCCCGCTTCTTCGATCAGCGTGGGCGACGCCTCGGGAATCGTCTTGAGATGGATGTAGCCGCGAAATTTGTGTTCGACGCGCAGGGTGCGCGCGACCTGGATCACCTGTTCCATCGTGTAGTCGGGATTGCGGATGATGCCCGAGCTGAGGAAGAGCCCCTCGATGTAATTGCGCCGGTAAAAATCGAGCGTCAGCTGCACCACTTCTTCCGGAGTGAAGCGCGCGCGCTGGACGTTGCTCGAGGCGCGATTGATGCAGTAAAGGCAATCGTAGATGCAGAAGTTGGTGAGCAGGATTTTCAGGAGCGAAACGCAGCGGCCATCCGGCGTGTAGCTGTGGCAAATCCCGCTCCCGGTGGTGGAGCCAAGGCCGCCTAACGAACGCGCGTTGCGCTTCGTCGTCCCGCTGCTCGCGCAGGAAGCGTCGTATTTCGCGGCGTCGGCGAGAATGGCGAGTTTGCGGTCCAGCTCCATGCGGTAGGGCTACTTTCCGCGACAATTGCGGAACTGCCAATGGCGGTCACCGGCGTCCTACTTGTGCCGGAGCAGGAATTCCTGGGCGAGCGCACGATAAGCCTTGGCGCCGATGCCCGAAGGGTCGTGCTCGAGAATACATTTCCCAAAGCTCGGCGCCTCGCTCAGGCGGACGGTGCGTGGGATCATCGTGTCGTAAACGCGGTAGAAGAAATGGCCGCGCACTTCCGCGACCACTTGGGCGCTGATCTTGGTGCGACTGTCGAACATGGTCATGACGATGCCGCCCAGCTCGAGGCGGCGATTCGCGCCGGAAGCCTGGATGCGCTCGATCAGGCGCACGATCTGGACGAGGCCTTCGAGCGCGAAATATTCGCACTGGATCGGAGTGAGGAGCTCGTCCGCCGCGGCCAAAGCATTCGTCATGAGAATGCCTAACGACGGCGGACAATCGAGCAGGATGTAGTCGAAGGTCTGGTCTTCGCGCAGCACTTTGAGACATTGGGCGAGACGGGTGAGGTGGTCGTCCATCCGCGCGATCTCGATCTCGACCCCGGCCAGGTCGATATCGGCCGGCACGACAAAGAGATTGCTCAGCCGGGTGGGCAGAATCTTGTCGGTGATGGAGGCTTCGCCTAACAATGCTTCGTAGAGGCTTTGCCCGGCAATATCCTGAAGGCCGAAGGAGCTGGTGGCGTTGCCCTGCGGGTCGAGATCGATGAGGAGAATGCGCCGGCCCGTCTCGGCCAGGCACGCGGCCAGGTTCACCGCCGTGGTGGTTTTACCCACTCCTCCTTTTTGATTGGCGACGGCAATGATTTTCATCAGCTTAGTTAAGACGTGCATGTGCCGCCCGGGCCAATGACGGCGGTCGGCTTGTCGCGAACTGCTGTCTCGAGCCTAAGTCCACCGGCCAACTACCTCGGGCTGCTTACGCGCTACGGTTTTCTACCGATAATCAGGCCATGGTCCCGGGGCAAGGATTGAGTTTCGATTGAGCGAAAGCCCGCGTCGTGCATCCACTGCTGGTATTCATTCCAGGTGTAGAGCATCCCTTCTCCCGTCGCGAGGGTGAGGAAGTAAGGCGATCCCAGCGCCGCCGCGATCGGACCGTCTTCGGTGTTTCGCTGCATCATGTTAAAAACAATGACCACGCCGCCCGAGGGCAGGCTGTCGAAGCATTTGCAGAGCAGTTGTCGGTTGCGCTGCTCGGACCAAATCGTCAGGAAATGAGCGAAGAGGATCGTGTCGGCTTCAGGCGGAAAGGGATCAGTGAAACAATCTCCCGGGACTGCGCTCAGGCGATCGCTCAGATTTTTACTCGCGATGTTTTGGCGGGCAATCTCGCAGACTGATTCCGAGTCGAAAACTGCTGCGTGGAGCTGCGGAAACTTGCGTGCGAAGGCGATCAGGTTCGTGCCATTTCCGCCTCCGACATCGAGCAGGTATTTTGCTCCTTGCAAATTGAGGCTTTGGGCCAGCATCGCGTTGGCTTGGACCGAGATGCTCTCCATCGCATCCTGGAAAATCTGTTCACGCCGAGGGTCGTGCGTCAGTCGTTCGTATAGCGTGTTTTCCGTTCCGGAAAATTCTTTCAGCCCCACGTTGGAATTGGCGCGGATGGCATCGGTGAAATGAAACATGGCGCGGTAGTTAATATGATGCTGCCAACGCACGATATCGATGACGTTCCTGGCGGAGGTGCGTACCAGGAGCGTTCGGGAGAGCATCGTGTTGGAGTAGGTCGGGCCGCTTCTGCGCAGTAAACCCAAAGTGGTGCAGCCCAAAAGCAGGATCCGCACTGGCTGCTCGTCGCACTCCAACGCCTTGGCGATCTCCGCGCGGGTCATGCGTTTGTGCCGATGCAGGAGGGAAAACAAATCGAGTTCAACCGCGGCACTTAGCGTCTGAAAAAAGATGTGACCACCGATGATCAAATAAAGCCTCTGATTCAGGCGCCGGAGCAGAACGCGCTCGACCAGATTGCGCTGCAGCCAGTTGGAGACTTTCCAGGTGACGCCGCCGCCGATTTTCACAGGTAAGTTTTTCATCCTCGTACTAGTGCAGCATGCCAGAGCGTGCGCTCATCCAACCTACACCTCGCCTCGCATGCTCTCTGAAAGAAAGATGGATGGGTCGAAACGACGGTGATAAAGCTGCCTCTCATCGCGGAATGATCTGCGTGCGGAGCTCGAAAGTGCGGCGTCCGTCTTTTTCCTGCCAGAGCAGGTGGTCCGGATCGGGGAGCATTTCGGTCACTTCCAGCTCGCCCGCCTTGGCCAGCCAGCGATGGAAAATTTCCAGGAAGAGGTAGCTCTCGAAATCGATGTAAACCGGTTTGGTGTCCTTGTCGCGCCCTTCCGCGCCGCTCCGTCGGAGTGCGGCCTCGGTCGGACGGATGTAAACATGGCGCGGGAGATCGCGAGCGTCGCGCAATTGCTCGACCGCGGTGACGAGATCGCGCGAGACCCCGGTGAAATCGCCCGGCTCGAGCTCGTCCACGCCAACGGTCCAGGAGCGGCGTTGCACGATCACTTTGCCGCAACAAAGCCGCGGGGTATGTCGGCCTAACGAAAAGCTGAAAGGGTGAAACCCGAGCGGGATGAGCCAGGCGCGTGCGAACGAGCCGAGGTATTCGTGCGTGCCGCGCCGGCGCAGACCGATGTCGCCATTTTTTGCCTCGTCGATGAAGACTTCGGCCTCGGCCGGCGGAATGCATTTCCAGGCGGGATTGCCCCGCTGGCTGGCGACGAAATTGGCCAGCTCCGGCAGGGCGGAAAAGAGTCGCACGGAGGTGGTCGCGGTGAAATCCGCCGCGAAAAAACCGAATTGAAAACTGGGCTGGCCGTTAACCGTTTTCGTGAGGGCGGCGGTGAGGGCAGCGGGATCGGGACACGACCAGAAGAAGCCATGATGGAGCAGCGCCACCGGTGGATGGAGCTCGGCCATGATCCATTGGTAATCGCCATTTTCCACCGCTTCGACGGACGCGGCGGAGAGCTGCAAATCGGCCGACGGGTAGGTGTATTCATCGAAGCTGGTATAGGGAAAAGTCCGCCTGATGAGCCGGCAATCGTCCCCGGTCACCTGGCACTCGGGGAGGTCCGCGCGGGTAGCGAAGGTTTGCGCGAACGCCGCTTTTACCTCGTGAAAGGCCGTGGCTGCGAAAGCGACCATGCCGGGGCCGGTCAACGACAATTTCGCCTCGGCACAGTGCCGCAAAAAAGCGGGCAGCGGGACGGCGCCATTTTCCTGCCGCGGAGCTTTCTCCAGCAGACCGCGCAGGCCCGTCGCGACTCGGCTGGCGGCGAAGGCGTAGTTATCCCGCCAGAGATCGATCCAGGGCGCCGCTTCCTGCGTGACTTCGTCGAGCAGACGCTCGGAAATCTTGCAGCCGCATTCGCGAAAACACTCTTCGCCGATCGGATTCGTGGCCGAGTAGAGAAAACGGGTGGCGGCTTTCTCCGCGCCGATCTGTCCGAGTCGCTCGGTCGCCTCGTCGATCAGCGCGACGCGCTCGAGCACGTCCGTGGCGTCCGCAAATTTTCCCGGTAAGGCGGCGATTGGCTGGAGGCGTTCCAGCCACCGATTCCGGACCGGACCGTCGCGCCAGCGCGCCACATCTTCGACAAGGGTTGCGAATGCATAGGGATCAAGCGCGGGCACTTCCATTTGCCAGCGGATGACGTTTTGCGCGGCGAGCGCGCCGAGGATTTCGAAATCTACGCCTAACGAGTACGCTGGAGCGAGACCGTCACAGCGGGCGAGCAGGTTCTGCGTCTGAGCCGCGAGCGGGATCGTCTCCCCAGTGGCAGTGAAGATAAAATGGTCGCGCTCGATTCGTCCCTCGGGATGAATCCGCGGAGCCAGTTCCGGCCGCGTTTCAGGATCGGCGTTAACCGCTGCGGCCACGCCGTGAGCTGTCCACCGCTCCAGGAACGTTTCGCGTCGCGTTATGCCGGGTTGCGGCTGGAAGGTGAGGTATTTCGTGTCTGGATGGACCGTGCCCCAGCCCTCGGGGCCAAACGCACTCAACGAATCGTTTTTCGCGCTAATCCTCTGTAGATAGAGAAGCAGATGACGCTCGTCGGAGCGGTCTCGTTTTTTGCGTTCGGGTCGCGGACCATCAAGACTGGCGAGCTGCGCGATCACACCCGCCGAGGCGAAAACCAGATACGGACGAACCCAAAGGCGCGCGGCTTCGTAGAGCGCGGTGCGGACCAGCGGGAGTTCACGTTGCAGCGCTTCTGAGAGTTGCTTTTCTGCGACCGCGAGGTTGGCAAAGGATTCCTGGTAGGAAGAAAATGCCGGCAACCCAAAATCGCCGTCCGGCGGCGGCGCGCCGTGGCGCACCGTTCGTCGCCATTTCCGGAAAATTTTTTCCGGAAGCCCGTGCTCGCGCGAAAGAATGATCTTTTTGACCTCTGTTTTCGCAGTAAGAAGCTGACTTTTCCGGGCAAAAACTTCCCGACCTCCAGCGGCGGTCTGAGGCGTAGCAAGATCGGAAAGAGCCTCGAACGGCACTCCCGCCATCCGAATCAGAAAGATCGGAGCAAAGGAATAACCGGCGTCCGCCACGCTGGAAGAAAACAGAAGGCGAGCCAGTGGCAACGTCTAAAGCCTTGGCCTCGAGGAAACGACCGCGTTTTTCGGTGCAGCGCCGCCTAACTGCCGGCCAACGGCAGCCGAATCGTAAAGGTCGTGCCGACGCCGGGTTCGCTATCGACCTTGATCGAGCCGCTGTGATCTTCGACGACCTTCTTCGTAATATAGAGGCCGAGACCAGTTCCGCTCTTGCCTTGTTTCGTGGTAAAATAAGGGTCGAAGATTTTCCCGAGCTTCTCTGCGGGAATGCCGGAACCGGTATCACTCACGCGCACGTCGACATAAAAGTCTTTGCGGATGCAGCTCACAATCACCGTGCCCTGATTCTCTGAGCTGGCCTGAATCGCGTTGATCATCACGTTCTGAATCGCGCGGGTGATCTGCACGGCTTCGCCCATCAGGTTACAAGGGTCGGCGGTAATATCGGACTCGACTTTTACCGGCGTCTCGCAGGCCATGCCTTCCGCACCGCCGACCACTTCACGCACAATCTCAGAGATTGAGATGATCCGGTGCGGTGCGGCTTCCCCACTGCCATAACTCTGCCACATGGTGAGCAGGTCGCGGCAAAGACGGACATTTTGCTCGATGATTTCCAGCTCCTTGTTCGAGCCAGCCGGTTTCGGCCCATCGGTAGACTCCTCGGACTCCTCGAGTTTTTTGGCGAGTAACTGCACGTAACCCCAGACGATCGTCAGTGGGTTACCGATGTCGTGGACAAACTCCGCCGAGGCCTGGCCGAGGGAAGCGAGGCGTTCCTTCTGCGCGAGCTCGTGGAGCAGACGGTTGTTTAACTCCTTGATCTCACCTGCGGCATTTTCACTCGTCCGATGACTGCGGGTGCGCTCGACATTGCGGCTGATGACTTCCCGCATTTCGCGCGCGTCGAAAGGCTTGCTGATGTAGTCATTCGCGCCGAGACGTAAAGCTTCCTTCGCCGTCTCGAGGGCGCCGAAGCCGGTCAGCATGATCACAGAAAGGTGCGGATCGATCTGGCGAATCTTGCGCAAGCCTTCGATGCCGGTGGTTCCGGGCATCCGGATATCCATGACAATCGCGTCAGGTCGCTTCTCGACCAGCAACTGCAGACCCTTCTCCACCGAATCGGCCGTATGGACCTGATAGCTCGGTTTCAAGAGCATCCGCAGGCTCTCACGAGGGCCCATCTCGTCGTCGATGACGAGAACTTGTGGGAGATCAGCGGTCGCTATCATTCGTTCCGCCGTGAGAAGCTAGCAACGTGCCTTCCGAAGAAGAAAATCTTGAGCATGAATCAAGTGGATTCACTTTTGCGACCGATGCTTCTCGTATTCCAAAGGAAAACGCAAGGTATAACTTGTGAATAACTTAAAGGTTTGGGATGCCGGGAAGCGTGAAATTGAGAAATCTGATGCCGAGGCGGGGGATTTGCTTAGTTTGAGCGATGGGCATGAACGGCAAGGGTTTCTCGCGCACACGTAACCGGGTGGTAATCACCGGCATGGGCGTCCTGGCGCCGAATGGGACCGGTTTGAAAGCCTTCTGGAAGTCACTCCTCGCGGGCGAAAGCGGGATAGGTCCGATCACTCTGTTTGATCCGACCGGCTTCTCCAGTCGGATTGCTGGAGAAGTGAAAGGGTTTGATCCGGACGATTACTTCGAGCCGAAGATGAAGCCGCGGCGGATGGCCCGTCACACCCAACTGGCTTATGCCGCGACCATGCTCGCGCTCAAGGATGCCGGGCTCGATCCCGACGATTTGCATCTGCCCAGCCCGACTCCTGTGGTTGTCGGCGTGAGCACCAGCGCGCTCGACGTGATCGAGCGGGTCTTCGAGCACGTTTCGGCGGATCGCCCCGATCGCATTAGTCCATTTGCGTTGGGAGCCTCCAAGCCCCAGGCCGCCGCGAATGTCATCGCGGAACGAATCGGCGCGCGCGCGAGTGCCTCGACCATTTCGTCGGCCTGTCCATCCGGATTGGATGCCGTGGCCACGGCCGCGTCCATGATCGCCCGGGGCGAGGCCGAGTTTGCGATCGCCGGCGGGGCGGACGCGCCGATCTCGCCGCTGGCGATCGCGAGCTTTGCCGCGAGTGGAATGAGTTCGGTGCGCAATTCGGAGCCGCAAACCGCGAGCCGGCCTTTTGACCTGACGCGTGACTCTGGAGTTATCTCCGAAGGGGCGGGTATCTTCATCCTCGAGAATTTCGAATGCGCGGAGGCACGAGGGGCGCGGAGTTATTGCGAAATTACCGGTTTCAACATGCAACGAGACATCGCCGCGGATCAGCCGGCCTCGGGTTTGCAACAATCCATGCGGCTGGCCTTATCCAACGCTGGCTGCGTGCCGACCGATATCGACTACATCAGCGCCTACGGACCCGGTCATCCCGCGCTCGATGCGGCGGAGGTCGCGGTAATCAAGAAAGTCTTCGGGGCGCACGCTTACGAGATCTCGATCAGCTCGATCAAAGGCGTGACCGGCAATCCGCTAGCCGCGGCCGGCCCTTTCCAGATCATCTCCTGCGCCCTGAGTTTCCGTGATCAAGTTTTGCCGCCGACGGCGAACTATCAGGTGCCTGATCCGGCATGCGATCTCGATGTGGTGCCGAATCATTCCCGCAAAGCGAAGGTCTCGCGGGCGCTGGTGAACGTGCGCGGCCTGGGTGGGAGCGCGAGCACGATGGTGCTGGAGCGGGTGCAATAAAACGGTCGCCGTGAGCCGGGCGAAGCCCAAATTTTTTCACCGATGAACGGCGCGACTCTTCCAACGCTTTTCGCCTTGCTTATTCAGGTGGCGCTCGGCCTGGCCGTCTATCAGGCAAACCGTACCCGCCTGGCGAATAAATGCTTTCTCCTGCTTTGTTGTGCCATCGCCGTATGGCTGGGCAGTTTTTATCTCGGCTTGACCACGCGGAGTCTTTCGCTTGCGGAGTTTGCGATCCGCCAGGCTTCGGCGGCGGGAGCGCTTTATCTCGCCACGCTAAATTTGTTGCGCCTATCGGTTAGACAAAGGCATCGCGGCTGGGGGGATCTGCTCCGCGATTCGCGGCTCTGGATTTTGCTCACGGTCTTGTTCGTCGGACTTTGTCAGACCTCGTTTTTCCTTGTTGGTGTGAGCTTACCCGCGGGGCCTAACGCCACGCCCAAGCCAAACTATGGCGACGGGGTTTACATTTACTCACTCTATATCGCAGTTGGATTAATCGTCCTGCTGGCCAGTTATCTTCGAGATCTGCAGACGACATCTGGGCGAGAGCGTGCGGAGCTGGCGTTTATTTCTATCGGCAGCATTGCCGGACTCGCCTTTGCGATCGTGCTTGGAATCCTGCTCGAGAACTTCCTCAGCAAGTCGATCGCCCTGAAGTTTGCCCCGCTTCGCTCGGTAGTCTTCAGCCTCGTCGTCGCTTACGGGATCGCGACCCGCAAGATTCTCGAGGTCGGATATTTCGTTAGGCGGATCATCGCTTATGTCCTCCTAGGCGGATATCTGGTCACTCTTTACCTAGCCGTCTTTTGGTTGGGACTTTCCGTTTTCCTGCCTCTCCTCGGCGCGGATGGACGCTCCGTTGCCCATATCGTTGCGGCCCTGGTGATCGCGTTCGCGATGGCTCCGGCGCGCGGCGTTTCGCAGTCGCTGGCCGATCGCCTGTTTGTCGGGACCCGACGACTTGATTTCCAGGCGACGATGAATCAGGCCACGGCAATTTTGCGTTCGGTCACGACCTTGGGCGATCTGCTCGACCGATTCGGCCTAACGATCGCCCAGGCGGTCGATACCGAACGCGTTTTCCTCCTCTTGCCGGAGCCGAACTTTTACGCGCAACGATTTCCCGCCGTGCAGGCCGGCGCGCGAACAATGCGGATCGAGCTGCACAAGGACCAGGCGATTATCGCCTATCTCGAGCGGACGCAGGAGCCGATCATTCTCGATGAATTGCATCGGGTGCGTTCGACTCCGGAGCTGGAGCGGGTGCGCAAACAAATGCAGTCGCTCCAGGCCGGCGTGGCGATGGGGATTTTTTCCCGGGAACACCTCGCCGGCGTGATGCTGCTCGGGCCACGCCGCTCGGGCAGAATCTACGGCACGGTGGAGCAAAACGCGTTACGCGTGCTCTGCGGGCAACTCGCGGTCGCGATCGAGAACGCGCAGCTTTTCACCGAGGTGCAGAACGCCAAGATCTACAACGAGACGCTGCTCCAGAACCTCACCACCGGCGTGGTCGCGGCGGATCGCAATGAAGCGATCACGGTCTTCAATCACGAGATTGAAGAGATCACCGGCCTGAGTTCCGCAGAATTGTTGGGCCGAAAAATCAGCAACCTGCCGGAGCAGCTGCGCGAGGTCGTGAAGGTGACTTTGGAGAGCGGCGAGCGGCAGGCGGATCGTGAGCTCACCCTGCGCACGGGTGAGAAGACGACGGTGCTGCGCGCGAGCAGTTCCATCTTTCACAGCCAGACCGGCGAACCCTTGGGAGCGCTCATGGTGCTGACCGATATCACCGCGCTGAAGCGTCTCGAGCTGCAGATTCGCCGCAGCGATCGCCTGGCCAGCCTCGGCACGCTTTCCGCCGGCATGGCTCATGAAATCAAGAACCCGCTGGTCTCGATCAAGACTTTCGCGCAGCTCCTGCCGGAGCGTTATCAGGACTCAGATTTTCGCGAGACGTTCTTCTCCCTCATCGGGCACGAAGTCGATCGCATCGATTCGTTGGTCAATCAGCTCCTCCGTTTCGCGCGGCCGGCGAAACCGCTGCTCCAGCCGATGCATGTGCACGAGATTTTGGAAAAAGCGCTCCTCCTCGTGGGCCATCGGCTCTATCAGAAAGATGTGAAATTAATTCGTTCCTGGCACGCGGAGGTGGATACTATCCGCGCCGATGCGGACCAGATCGAACAGGTGTTTCTCAACTTTTTCATCAATGCTCTGGACGCGATGAAAACCGGCGGCTCTCTCACGGTTTCGACCGATATCAATTCGACGGCATCCTGGCCAGGAGCGTTGCCGGCGCACGCCAGTGGCGTCCAGGAGATTCTCCGCGTCACGGTCCAGGATGACGGGAGCGGGATTAAACCCGAAGACGTCCCGCACGTCTTCGATCCGTTCTTCACCACGAAGGATTACGGGACGGGCCTCGGCCTCTCCGTGGTGCACGGCATCGTGCAAGAACACGGCGGCCAGATCGAGGTCGAGAGCGAACTCGATCGCGGAACCATTTTCCATATTCTCCTCCCTCTGGCTCGCTTTCAGGAGGAGGTTGCGGCGGCATGATTTCCTCCGCGGCCTGTCTTCTTTACACGCAGGATCTGGAACTCGTTAGGCGCAGCCGGGCCTATTTGCGCGAGCACGCTCTGCTCCGGCACGTCGAACAGCCGGATCGGCTTACGGCCGTGCTGCAACAGAATGATCCCGCGCTGCTCCTGCTCGACCTGCGCGCGCGCGAAGGGCGCGATCTGCTCTGCCAGATTCAGCAGGAATGGCCCGATGTGGTCGTGATCGCGCTCGGCATGCCGGACTCTGATCCGTTGCGCGCCGCGGAAGAATGTGGCGCCTACGCGTCGGAGGATGTCGACCTGGAGCGCCGCCGTTTCCAATCACTGGTCGATCGCGCGCTCGGCCACTTGCAGGTGCTCGAAGAAAATCGGGCGCTCCGGCAGGCAGCCAAGCCCGCGGCGACGCCGGCCGTCGCCCTGGTTCCGGAAAGATCCGCGGACGCTTCCGCTGGAGGAACGCCCTTGCCGGTGCTCCGTTTTGCCCGCGCTCTCCATCGCAGCAGCGACAGCGAGGCGCTCATGCACACCGTGGTGGAGAGTTTGGCTGATGCGGCAATGGTCGCGCGGGTCGGTCTTTTCGCGCGGGTGCGCCATAGCGAGCGTTATCGTTTGCGGGTCGGGCTGCGTTGTTTGCCGGAGACGAGTGAGCTGGAATTCCGGGAGCGCGATCCGCTGGTGCGCTGGCTCGAGTTGCGCGCGCACCTGGTTTGCCGCGCGCATCTGGAGCAGACCACCGACTTGTCCGAGCGCCAATTGCTCCGGCGCGCGCTCGACAGCTTCGGCGCCGAAGTCATCGTGCCGTTGCACGCCGAGGGGCGCATCAGCGGCTGGCTATTTTTCGGCCATCGCCTCACCGGTCAGCCGTTCGATTACTCCAACCTCGAGGGGCTGATGCTCCTGGCCGATCACGTCTCCACCGTGCTCGCCAATGCGCGCCTGAACGAAGAAGTCACTCTCCAAAAAACGCTCGCCGAGACTCTGCTGGAGGCGATTCCGCCCGGCATCATCGCAATCGATGAAGAAGCGATCGTGCGCTGGTGCAATCCGACTGCGGAAACCATTCTCGGTCTCAGTGCCACCGAGGTGCTGGGCCGACCGGTCGAAGCCGCGGGCAGCCGGATTGCCGGCCTTCTGCGCGCTGCGCTCGAGAGCGACGAGGCGCTGCCGACGGAACGCTGGGTCTCGCCGAAAACCCGCCGCTCCGTCTCGGTGGAGACCCGTCGGTTGCTCCATCAGCAGGATTCGTTAGGCGCGGTCGCGGTCATCTCGGATCTCACGCCCGAGGAATCGCTGCGCCAGAAGCAGGAGCTGACTGATCGGGCCGCTTTCTGGACCGATCTCGCAGCGAGCATGTCGCACGAAGTGCGGAACCCGCTGGTCGCGATCAAGACCTTCGCGCAACTGCTCCCCGAGCGTTTCGACGACCCGGATTTCCGCCGCGATTTCAACGAAATCGTCGTCCAGGAAATCGAGCGGCTCGATCGCATCATCACCCAGATCAATAATTTTGCGCACCCGCCCGAGCTCAACTTCCGCGCGCTCGATCTCCGCGCGCCGGTGAAGAAAGCGGTCGATCTGGTGCGCTCCCGTTTCACGAAAAACGGCTTCTCGGTCGAAACGACGATGCCGGACGACCTCCCGCAAATTGTCGGCGACGAAACCGCGCTCGCGGAAGCATTCGCCCATCTCGTCGCGAATGCGGCCGAAGCCAGTGTAGGGCAGCCCGAGCCGCAGATCACTCTTTCCGCGAAGTTGGTGAAGGAAGGGAAGCACTCCAACGGCGTGCTCGTGACCGTGCACGATAACGGCAAGGGGATTTCGGCGGATTTGAAGGACAAGGTCTTCTCGCCCTTCTGCACCACGAAAGCGCGCGGAATGGGTCTCGGTTTACCGAT
The DNA here is from genome assembly GCA_038240025.1 of Chthoniobacterales bacterium. Lineage (GTDB taxonomy): Bacteria > Verrucomicrobiota > Verrucomicrobiia > Chthoniobacterales > UBA10450 > Palsa-1392. The sequence goes on along the minus strand of JBBSED010000033.1, from coordinate 26,770 downwards.
CGTGAAACGGACCGTCTTCGATCACAACGGGCGCGTCGACATCGCTTCCGATCCACACGGCACCTCGGTGAACGTGATGTTGCCTGCCGCCGAAGACAGAGAGTAACGGGAGGGCTGAGCCCGGAGTTGAGAGTTGCCAGGGAAAGGGGAAGAGTGGCCGGTCATGATCGTCACCACCAAACAACTCTATAAAGTCGCCTACGGTAAATTCGCGGTCGGCGCCTATAACGTGAACAACATGGAGCAGATCCTCGGGCTCTTCCGCGGGAGCGTGCAGAGCAAGGCGCCGTTCATCATCCAGCTCTCGAAGGGCGCGCGCAAATATGCCGACAAGCGGATGCTCGAGGCGCTCATTCGCACCGCCGAGCAGATGTTTCCTGAGGCGATCTTCGCGGTCCATCTCGATCATGGTGACGAGGAGACCTGCTACGATTGCATTGACTCCGGGTTCTACAGTTCGGTCATGATCGACGCCAGCCACGAGTCCTTCGCGGAGAACGTCGCGATCACCAAACGGGTGGTGGAGCGCGCGCATCAAAAGGGGATCAGCGTCGAGGCGGAGCTCGGCCAGCTCGGGGGCGTGGAAGAGGACATCAAGGTGGATGAAGGCCATGCTTCGCTGACGAACCCGGAAGAGGCGGTGGAATTCGTCCGCGAGACCGGTTGCGACTCTCTCGCCGCCGCGATCGGGACGAGTCACGGCGCCTATAAGTTTCAGGGGAAACAGGGCCTGCACTTCAACGTGATTGAGGAAATCCAGAAGCGCATTCCCGGCACCCCGATCGTGATGCATGGCAGCTCCAGCGTGCCGATCGAGGAAGTCGAGCGGATCAACGCCGCCGGCGGTACACTCGATCCTTCCGCCCGCGGGGTGAATGAAAACGAATACCTGCCCGCGGCCAAGCTCGGCGTAACCAAGGTGAACATCGACACCGATGGCCGTCTGGTCTGGACCCGCGTGCACCGCGAATTCTTCCGCGACCATCCCGAGCAGTTTGACTTCCGCCCGCCGGGTAAAATCTTCGTCGAGGAATACGCCAACTTCATCGCCCATAAGAACGAGAAGCTCGGCTCTGCCGGTCAGCTCGACGCCATTCGGGCGAGCCTCTAGCTTCCAGCAAGAGAGCGAAAAACCGAAGCCCGGATTCGCGGCCGCGCGGGGGAACGACCACCGTTCTCTACTGGCGAAACTACGATATTCACCTAGCCACCGACCGTCGATTTCTCTTGCTGCCAAGGGGCAAGCCCCTTAAAACACCGGCCGTAACGGCATGGCATCTCCCACACTCAACCCGCGGGGCGTAACGCCCCGATCCATTTCTTCTGCCGCGCAGAAACAACTGCTCCTGCACCCGGTGGGTGCGGCCCGGAATACTTCCGCCCGCAGTTGGTACTGCATTTGCTAACCTAGATCGCGATTGACTCACATGAGCAAGGAAAACACACCCCGTAACGTCCCCGTTTTGCAAACGGCGCTGACTCTCCTCTTCTCACTGCTGTTGCTGGCGCCCACCGGCTACGCGCAGGAAGCCGTCCGGCCATCGCTCGCGGGCGAAGCCGCCGCCGAGGCGCGCCGTCAATCGGTCGAACAGATTCCCTACAATCTCCTGGCCGGTCCGATTCGCTTCCTCTTCAGCGTCACCACGGGCATCGAGTACAACGACAACATCAACCTCGCCGAGACGAACAAGCAGCAGGACGTGATCATCCGCCCCCAGTTCAACATTGACGCGATCTGGCCGGTCACCCAACTCAACACCCTCAAGCTCGACCTCGGCCTTGGTTACGCCTTTTACCTCGATCACCCGAACGCCAACACCAACGGCGTGCTGATTCAGCCCGGCTCGCAGTTGTCCTTCGACATCTTCATCCAGGATTTCCGGATCAATCTGCACGACCGTTTCTCGCTCCAGCAGGACCCGGTCGCGCAGTTGCAGCTCAGCAACGTGGTCGACTACGGCCGGTTCGAGAACACCGCGGGCGTCTCGGTCCTTTGGGATTTGAACAAGGCCGTGCTGACTTTCGGCTACGACCACTACAACTACATCTCGACCACGAGCACCTTCGACTATCTCAATCGGAACGCCGAAGAACTGAGCTTCAGCGCTTACTTTGCCTTTACCTCGACGACCGGCGGCGGAATCGAGAGCGCGGCCGTCTTCAACACTTACGACCAGAATTTCCTCAATGACTCGGTCACTTATTCGGTCGGGCCGTTCGTCGAGACTCAGCTCACGAACTACCTGAAGCTGCGCGCCTCCGGCGGTTATCAACTGATTAGCTTCGACGGCGGCGGCGCGGTTTCGGATGGGAGCGACTCGAACGACTTCTACGCGAACATCCTGCTCTCGCATCGGATCAACGCCAGCATCTTCCAAACTCTCTCTGCCGGTCACGAATCGCAGCTCGGGGTGAATTCAAACTACGTCGCGCTGAACTACGTCCGGCATACCGCGACCTGGAATATCATCAATCGCACCCTGCTCACGACCGAACTCTTCTACGAGGATGGCGACGACTCGGGCGGTATTTTCTCCGAGCACATTCAGCGTTACGGCGGCGCGATCGCGCTGGGCTACCAATTCACCAAGCACGTCACCCTCGGCTTGCGCTACCAATATACGCAGAAGCAATCCGACCAGCCGAACCGGGACTACAAGCAGAACCGCGTCTCCCTCGACGGTACCTATAGTTTCTGACGAATCCGCGATGGACTTATGAAGCGACTCCTCACCTTATGCAGCCTCTCCGCTCTCGCCCTGCTCCAGGGGCAGAACGTCCTCGCACAAGATAGCAGTCCACTGCCCGCCATCCCGCGCGCTTCCGCGGTTGATAACTCCGCTCCGGGCACGTCCGCCAGCACCGTCCTGCGGACTAACTCGATGTCCGTGCTCGACGATAAGAAACGTCTCGGCTCGGATGACTTCGTCAGCTTCCGGGTGGTGGAAGATCGTGATGGCGAATCCCAGCACCTGCGGGTCAACGATAACGGCGAGCTGGAAGTGCCTTATATCGGCCTCGTGGCGGCGTCGGGTAAGACTTGCCGCGAGCTGGCTTACAATATCAAGTCGGCGCTCGAGCGGGAGTATTACTACCACGCCACGGTGATCCTCGCGGTGGACAAGGTTAGTGAGAAGTCCCGCGGTAAAGTCTATGTCTATGGCGCGGTGAAGGGCCAGGGCCCGCAGGAAATTCCGACGGACGAAACCTTCACGGCGAGTAAGGCGATCATTCGCGCCGGCGGCTTTGGTGACTTTGCCGACAAACGCAAAATCAAAATCACGCGGAAGAATGGCCAGGACGTCGTGGTGGACATGAAAGACGTAATTGAGCGCGGCCAGACCGAGAAGGATGTGGTGCTGCAGCCCGATGACCAGATTTACGTCCCGCAGCGCCTGATCAATTTCTAACTATGCAGACTCCGGCTCTCGAACGCTCCACCCCCGCGACGATCACGACGGCGATCGTGACGCGGCTCCATCGCTATAAGGCGCTCCTTCTGCGCCGTTGGTGGATTCCGGTCCTGACCATCTGTCTGGGTCTCTTCGTTGGAGCCTGGATGATTTTCCAGGCTCCGAACGCATTTCTTTCCACCAGTAAAATGATGGTGGCGGGGAAACTGAATCTTAGTCAAAACGCGGTTTACAGCGAAGACACGAATAACTTCTACGGCACGCAGATTCAGATGATGCAAAGCGACGAGGTCCGGCAGGGTGCCGAGGCGCTCGTCCGCGCCACTCATCCGGAATTGCCCCAGGCGAAAGTCACGGTCTCCGTTTCGCAACGGCCGCGCACCTCCATCTTCGAGCTGGAAGCCGTCGGCACCACCGGGGATTACACCCAGGTTTATCTCAATGCCGTGATGAAGAAGTATCTCGACGTGAAGAAAGGGATGCGGGCGGACGAAGGCAGTCACGTCACCACGGCCATTACCGAGCAACTTATCCAGGTCGAGAAAGAGCTACGCAACGGGGAAGACGAGATGTTGGAATACCAGAAGGATAACAACATCGGCCTGATCCAAGGCGAAGGAAATAGCGCCGCCGCCTATCTCGTGAAGCTGAACCAGGAATACGCCCGGCTGAAGACCGAGTACGACCTTCTTAGCCTGCTCGATCTCGACCAGAATCTCGATCGTCAGCAAGCCAGTCCCCGCGCTTCGGAGAACGGCAGCCCGGCGCCGAGCGAGGGTATGCCTTTCGCCGACGTGGGCCCCGAAGGCGATTACCTCAAGGCGAAGCAAAGCGTCCAGCTCCTGAAGGCACAGCGTGATACTCTTTCGAAGGACCTGCGTCCGAAGCATCCGAAAATCATCAAGCTCAACGACGAGATCACCCAGCAGGAGAATCTCATCCAGCTCTACCGCCAGGACGCGGTCGAGAAGCTGGAGACCCGGCGCAAGTCGATCGGCAAGCAGATGGAAAACCTCCAGTCGAGCATCTCGGAGTGGGAAAAGAAAGCGCTCGACCTGAGTCAGCGCCTGGCGGCGTTTAACCGGATCAAGGACAAGGTCGATCGCCAGAAGACTCTCTACGATCGCCTCACCAACAGCCTCAAAGACGTCAACGTCTCGCAGGTCGTCGACAACAGCGACCAGGTTGGCATCATGGAAAGCGCGACCCCGGCCGTCTCCGTGCGACCCGGCATGATCAAGAGCCTGCTCATCGGCCTCGGTTTCGGCGCTTTCGCCGGCCTGCTCATCCTAGTTCTCCTCGATCGGATCGACGACCGGATGGCTTCCTTCAGCGAATTTCAGCACCAGTTCAACGAGAATATCCTCGGTCAGATCCCGAAGGAAAAAGCCAAGGGTAAAGTCAGCCTGCTGCAGGCGGACGACGCCCGCCATATTTTCGCTGAGTCATATCGCAACGTCCGCTCCTCGATCTTCTTCATGCCTTATGAAGGACCGCGGCCGAAGACTCTTCTCATCACGAGCGCGGTGCCTAACGAAGGTAAGTCCACCATCTCGGCCAACCTCGCGATTACCATGGCCCTGTCGGGTGCGAAGACGCTGCTGATCGACGGCGATCTCCGGCGCGGCGCCTTGCGCGAGGATTTCGAGATTACCTCGAAGATCGGTTTCTCCGAGGTCTTGAAGCAGGAAGTGAACTGGCGCGATGTCGTCGTCCCGACCTCGCTCTCCAGCCTCTTCGTTCTCCCCCGCGGTAACACCATCTCGCAGCCGAGCGAACATCTCCTCCGCGAGTCGACCGATGCCTTCCTCAAGGACATCTACAATCACTACGACTATATCATCATCGATAGCTCGCCGGTGCTGGCGGCGGACGACACCACCAGTCTCGCGCCGAAGATCGACGCCACTCTTTTCGTCGTCCGTCTCTCTTACACCTCGGCCCGCCTAACGAAGAAGGCCCTTGAGCTGCTCTACAACCGGCAGGTCAACGTGCCGGGGGTGATCCTGAACTACGTCGATACCTCCCTGCCGGAGTATTACTACTACCAGTACGCGGAGTATTATAACACGCCGCCGGCCAATCCGACTCCCGCGCCGACGGGCGTGGAAGCTCCCTTGCGCGCGACCGGCCAGGAACACGGCCACCGCGTCTGAGTTGTCGCCGGGGCCACTGACCCCGGCCGAGTCGATGGCAGCACGCGCATTCCGCCGGGATCCACGCCCGCGGCCACCGCTCGCGCGCGCCCTGCGCTTCGCTCATCTCGTCGGCCGTTTCGCTTCCGTGCAGGTCGTGGTCCAAGCGATCGGTTTTGCCAGCGGGATTCTGCTCGTGCGCCGGATGGACCAGAGTGAGTATGGCCTTTTCACCATCGCCAACACGATGCAGGGCACGCTCAACGTGCTCGCCGATATCGGGATCAGCATCGGCATGGTCTCGATCGGTGGGCGGGTCTGGCAGGACGGACGTCGCTTCGGGGAATTGGTCAGCACCGGGCTGCGGCTGCGCCGCTCGCTCGGCGCGATTTCCATTCTCGCGATCACGCCGCTGCTCTATTTCATGCTGACGAAAAACGGCGCGTCGCTGCCCTACACGCTGCTCTTGATCGGCGCGGTGCTCGCGGGTCTCTTCGCGCAGCTCTCGCTCGGCGTGCTCGAGGTCGTCCCACGGCTCCGCTCTGATGTGCGCCAGATTCAGAAGATTGATTTATCCGGATCCATCTCGCGCCTGCTGGTCCTCGTCGCCCTAACGTTCATTTTTCTGAACGCCGGCGTCGCGGCGCTCGTCGGCGCCGGCACTTTACTTTTCCAATATTTCCTCATGCGCCGCTACGCCGCGGCGGTGATCGATCTGCACGCGCCGGAGAACGCCGCCGATCGCCAGGCCATGGTGGGCTTTATCCGCAACCAGGCACCGAACGCGATCTTCTATTGTCTCCAAGGGCAGATCACGATTCTGCTCATCAGCTTTTTCGCCCAGCGCGCGGGAGCGGTGGCGGAGGTCGGCGCGCTCGGCCGCCTGGCCATGATTTTCACCGTGCTCGGTAGCCTCATGGCGAACATCTTCGCGCCGGCCTTTGCGCGGTGTCAGGAAAAACGCCGGCTCGGTTTGCTCTACGCCGGGATCGTCGGCGGGGTGGTCGTCTTCGGACTTTGTGTCCTCGGGGGCGCCTGGCTTTTCCCGAATCAATTCCTCTTCGTCCTCGGCCCGCACTACAGCCATCTGCAACGAGAGCTGCTCCTCATGGTCGGCGGCGCCACCCTCAATATGGTCGCGAGCACGCTCTGGGCACTGAACGCCTCCCGCGCCTGGATCGCCGGCTCGTGGCTTTACATTCCGCTCACGCTCACCACGCAGATTGCGCTGATCCCGTTTGTTGATTTCTCCACCGTCAGCGGCGTGCTCATTTTCAATCTCGTCTCCGCCGCCCCGAGCCTGCTCCTGAACATCGGGCTGAGCATTCACGGATTTCGCCAACCAGGGGAGGTGCCTGCCGATGTGGCTGCCTAACTTCGGCTATCACTTCGCGCGCCTGGAAGGGAAATGGCGCCGGCACACTTACCGGGCTTTGCTCCCGGTGATCGTGAGGCGGGCGATCGTCCCGCCGCGGGACGTTCCCTTCAGCGTCTTCGCCTATTCGAACGAAGAGTCCGTGCCGGAACAGGTGCGCTCGATCCGATCGTTTCTCCGGCACGTCGGCCGGCCTCGCGCCTACGTGGTCATCTCCGATGGCTCGCATACCGAGAAGAGCATCTGGCGGCTGCGACGCCTTGATCGCTCGGTCGCCGTGCGCGCGACGGGGGAGGCTTTGCCTGCCGATTTGCCGGAGCGGTTTCGCCATTACGTCACCACTTATCCGATGGGCAAACAGCTCGGCCTGATCATGTCCCTGCCGCGGGATGACGCGCCGGTGCTTTACGCTGATTCCGACATTCTCTTTTTCGCCGGCGCCGATGACCTCGCGCGCTGCGCCGCGGCCCGCGACGTCTCGGCTTTTTACCTGCCGGACTGCTATGAGCACTCGGCCGATCCGCGAGTCTTTCGCTCGCCTAACGAGTCGAAAGAGCCGGTTAATTCCGGGCTCCTCCTGCTCTTTCGCAAGCTCGACTGGTCGTTAGGCATCGAGCGCTTTTTGGAACTGGAGGGCGAACCAGATTTCTTCACCAACCAGACTCTGGTTCACCTCGTCATGCACGTGAATGGCGCGCAGGCGCTCGACCCGCGCAAATACGTCCTCCAGCTCGACGACCAGACGATTTACCCCGACCGCTACGCCGGGCCCGCGCTTGCCCTGCGCCATTACGTGAACCCGGTGCGGCATAAGTTTTGGACCACCCGATGAGCGGCCCGCTGCGCATCCTCGCCGTCGTCAATCTGCCTTGGGACGCGCGCCTCGGCGCGGCTCGCGTCTGGATGGAACTGGCCGACGAATGGACCCGCGCCGGTCATGTCGTGGAAAAATTCTGCCTCACCGATGCGTTTCCGAAACCGACCTCTTCGAGCGTGGTCTCCACTTTCCGCACCGCGCTCTTTCCCGGTCGCGCCCGGAAGTTTGTGAGGCAAAATGCCGCGCGTTTCGACGTGGTCGATTGCCTCCTTGGCACGCTGCCGTATGCCAAGCGCACGCTCGGTTTTAGCGGGCTGTTCGTGGCCCGCTCGGTCGGCCTCCACCGGCTTTACGGCGCGTTCTTGGAAGAAGCGGACCGGCGCTGGCCGGGTCAACCGCAGGGCCGCTGGGCCGGTCGGATATTTCACGGATTTTTCGAGCGCCATTTTTGGAATAACTGCCAGCGCTCGCTCGAGGTGTGCGATCTGCTGAATTTGCCTAACGACGATGAGCGCGCCTTGCTCGCGGCCGATCCGGCGGTGCGCGCGCCTGCGGTCGTGGAGCCCTACGGCCTGAGCGAAAGTTTCCGGGAAACGCTGGGAGCGGCTGCGGCTGCGGCTGAAGAGCGCCTGCGCCGACCGCGGATCTGCTTCATCGGCACCTGGAGCTTGCGCAAAGGGTCGCGCGATTGGCCACGGATCATGGAGAAAATCTGGGAGCAACATCCGCAGGCGGAGTTTGTCCTGCTCGGCACCATGACGGAAGAAGCCGTCGTGCGCGCGGAGCTGGGCCTCGCTGATTCGTCCCGAGTGACCTGCCGGCCGAAGTACGCCGCCGCCGATCTTCCGGAACTCCTCGCCGATTGCACGCTCGCGCTTTTCCCGAGCTACATCGAGGGCTTCGGCCTCGCGGTGCTCGAGCAGCTCGCGGCCGGTCTGCCCACGATTGCCTATGAGGTTCCGGGACCGCGTCAGATTTTGCCCGCGCCCTGGCTCACGCCGGTCGGCGATCCGGATGCGATGGCGGCGCGGGCGGCGGAAATTCTGGCCCGGCCACTCGCGGAATATGAAACGCTTTCCGCGGAGGCGCACCGGATCGCCGCCCGCTTTCGCTGGAGCGAAATCGCGGACGCCACCGCGCGCCGCTATCGCGCCGCGCTGGAGTCGTTAGGCCAATGATTCTGCAGATCGTGCCACGACCGCCGGGCAGCCAGGAAGGCGTGGGCGACTACGCCGGCGCTCTCGCTGCCGGACTCGAGCGCCGGTTGGGGGAGCGCTCCGAGTTCGTCACGGCTGCGATGATCGCCGGGAGAAACTGGCGCCCGCCGTCGGCCAGCGCCGCCATCCTGCACTACGTGAATTATGGCTACGATCCGCGGGGGATTCCATCGTGGCTCCCGGGCCGGTTGCGCGAGATTCCGCGGCTGGTCACCATTTTTCACGAGCTCTACGCGTCCGGCTCCTGGCGGCAGAGCGCCTTCTGGCTGCAGCCGCTGCAAAAACGAATCGCGCGCGCGCTCGCCGAAAAATCGGCCGTTTGCCTCGTCAGCAGCGGCGTGCTTGCGGAGCAGTTGCAGCAGCTCGCGCCGGCGGCGCAAGTCGTCGTTAGGCCGGTGCCCTCGACTTTTGGCGAACCGGCGTTCACCGCGGAGCGCGCTCCGGAGCGCTGGGTGATTTGCGGCGGCACGGAATTGATCCGGCGCTCCCTCCGTTCCTTTGCCCAAAAGGACGTCGAGCTGTTCGTGGTCGGCGGCGCGGATCTTCCGGAGGTCCGGCGCGCGGTCGATGATGCGCACTATTTTCCGAACGTCGACGCCGCGAAAGCGTCCGAAATTCTGAGCGCGTGCGCGTTTGGCTGGATCGATTATTTCGAAACCGCCGCGGTGCCGACGAGCGCGATCCTGAAATCGACCGCCTTTGCCGCCTCCTGCGCGCATGGCGTCATCCCGGTCCTGCCGCAAGCCGGTTCCATGATCGCGCTCGGCGATGACGCGTTGCCCGGGCCGTTCTCACCCGCCAATTTGCCGACCGCCTCGGAACGTCCGGCGATCGCGCGCGCCGTTTACGATTGGTATCACCGCCATGCTTCGGCGGAGCATCTGGCCGCGACGGTCGCGGAGGCGATCGCCACCTCATGAGCGCCGCCAAGCTTCTGGTGGTGCATTGGAATCAGCCGGCCGCCTGCGCCGTCGCTGTGCGCGCGCTCCTCGCGCAGGGGGTTCCGCTCGACGTGACGGTGATCGATAATCATTCCGAACCCGCGGCCTTCACCGAACTGAAGCGCGTCCTTCCCCCGGAAATCGACGTCGTTAGGCTGGAGGAAAATCGCGGCTGGGGCGGCGCGCTCAACGTCCTCCTTCTGCGCTGGCTCCGCGAAGAATCGCACCCGTTCTGTTTCATCAGCGCGCATGACTCCGAGCCGGCGCCGGACTGTCTCCGCCTCCTCCTCGACGCGGCGGAAGCGGACCCGCGACTCGGCATCGCCTGCCCGCAATATCTCGAGCCCTATGTTGCGCGGCTCTCGCGTCGACGCGGAGTTTTTCCCGAGCCGGTTGCTCCGCAGCCGCGCGGCGTCGTGCAGCCAGTGGACGCGCCGCATGGCACGCTCATGCTCGTGAGGCGCGAATGTCTCGCGGAGATTGGCGGTTTCGACGAACGCTATTTTGCGTATGGCGATGAACACGAGCTGGGTATTCGGGCAGCGCGACGGGGTTGGAAGGTGGCGATGATCTGGGGCGCGCTCGTGACCAATCCCGGCACGGCCACCGCCAGCGCCTTGCGCAGTTATCTGTTCGCGCGCAATTCCCTGCTCATCGTGCACGATTATTTCGGCCGGCGCGCGGCCTGGGCGCGGGTGGGCCTGCTCCTCGGGAACACGTTGCGCCTCGCTTTTAGCAATCAGGAAAGCGCTTCCGTGAAACCGCGTTTGCGCGGAGTGCGCGATTTTGTTCTCGGCCGCTTCGGTCAGCCATGAAAATCCTCATCTCCTCTCACGCGTTCGCCCCGAGCATCGGCGGGATTGAGACCGTGACCGCGCTGCTCGCGGACGAGTTCGTGCGGCTCGGCCACGAAGTTGGCGTGGTGACGCAAACCGGCGGGGAAACCGGCGCCTCTTTTCCCTACCGCGTGCTGCGCACGCCGTCGTTAGGGGAATTGCAGCGGGCGCTGCGCTGGTGCGACCTTTTCTGGCAGAACAACATGAGCATGCGCACGCTTTGGCCGGCGCTGCTTCAACGGGTGCCGATCGTGATCACACACCAGGGCTCATATTGCCGGCTGCCATCCGGCCCGGATCTCACGCTCCGCCTGAAGCGCGCGGTCGCGGAGCAGACCACGAGCGTGGCGATCAGCCGGGCGGTCGCGTCCTCTTTCGACGTGGCCTCGGAGATCATGCCGAATCCCTTTGACGCGCGTCTCTTCGAACCGGGTCCGCCGACGGCGGAACGGCCTCGCGAACTCGTTTTCCTCGGACGCCTGGTCACGGAAAAGGGCGTCGACATTTTGCTCGAAGCCGTGGCGAAAATAAAAGCGCGCCTAACGATTGTGGGGGACGGCCCGGAACGCGCGAACGCGGAGAAACTGGCCAGCCGGCTCGGCCTGCAGGAGCGCGTTCAATTTGCCGGACCGTGGCGCGGCGCGGAATTGCTCGCGCTCCTGCAGGAGCACAAAATTATGGTCGTGCCTTCCCGCTACGATGAGCCGTTTGGCGTTGTCGCGCTTGAGGGCATCGCGTCCGGCTGCGTCGTCGTCGGCTCGAGCGGCGGCGGTTTGCCCGAGGCGATTGGGCCCTGCGGCCTCACTTTTCCGAATGCCGACGTGATGGCGCTGGCGACCTTGCTCGAGCGCCTGTTGGCGGCGCCGGATGAATGCGCAGCCTTGCGCGCGCACGCGCCGGAGCATCTGGCGAGCTTTCACCCGACGACCGTCGCGCAGCAGTATCTCGAACTTTTTCAGCGCAAACTCCGGTGATCATCCTCTCTCATCCGACGGCCAACCAAAATGTTCGCCAGACCGCCCTCGCGCTCGCGGAAGCGGATTTGCTCGAAGAGTTTTGGACCGGGGTTAACTGGCGGCAGGGCGGGCTGCTCGACCGTTCGTTAGGCGCGGCCGGCCGACTACGCAACGAGCTGCGGCGGCGTTCGTTTCCCGCGGAAATGGGGCCGTTTCTTCGCACTTTTTCCTGGCGGGAATGGGGCCGGCAATTTGCCGGGCAGGCCGGCTGGAAAGGTCTGACCAAAGATGAAACCGGGATCTTCAGCGTGGACGCCGTTTACCGATCGCTCGATCACCGGGTCGCGCGCCGGCTGGAGCAACCGACGCGGAGCCGCGCCGTCTATGCCTACGACGCAGGCGCGCTCGAGACTTTCCGGGCGGCGAAGAGCCGCGGGCTCACTTGCATTTATGAGCACCCGATCATCGCCTGGCGGAAGGTGCGCGAATTCCAGCGCGAGGAAGCGCAGCTGCATCCGGAATGGGCGGGAACGCTCGGCGCGCTCGCGGACAGCGACGAGAAACTCGCGCGCAAGGACGAAGAACTTTCGCTCGCGGATCTGATCATCACCGCGAGCAGTTTCTCGCGGGAAAGCCTGGCCAGCGCGCCGCGGCTTACCGCACCTATCCGGGTGATTCCGTACGGGACGGATTCGTTAGGCCAGGAGCCGGTGGAAAAAGTTTCAACCGGTAAATTGCGTGTGCTTTTCGTCGGCTCGCTCACCCAGGCCAAGGGCCTCGGCTATCTGCTCGAAGCGGTCGCCCCGCTCCGCGACGCGCTCGATTTGACCCTCATCGGCCGTCGGGTGAACGAGACCATGCCGACGCCCGCGATGCTCGCGCCGCACCGTTGGCTGCCCTCGCTCCCACACCACGAACTCCTCGCGGAAATGTCCCGCCACGACGTCCTCGTGCTCCCGTCGTTGCACGAAGGCTTCGGCCTGGTCATGAGCGAGGCGATGAGCCGCGGGCTGGTCGTCATCACCACCCCACACACCGCGGGGCCGGACCTCATCACCGACGGCGCCGATGGTTTTATCGTCCCGATTCGCTCGGCCGAGGCGATCGAGGAAAAACTCGCGCTGCTCGCGCGCGATCGCGATCGGCTGGCCTCGATGCAGGCCGCCGCGCAGCGTCAGGCCGCCGGCCGGACGTGGGAAAATTATCGCCAAGCGATCGTGCAGGTGGCACGAGAAGTGATGGAGAAAGCGGGGACGCCATGAAGACTTTTGCGGATGCGCGGGAGAGATCCGCCCAGATTCTGCCGCCCGCGGCGGGCGACACCGCGCGGACGATCCAAAACATCCGGCGCCTGATCTGGCTCTATCTTTTCCTCCTCATCTTCGAGGGTGTCTTCCGGAAATGGATTCTCCCGCAGTTCTCGGCGCCCCTCCTGATCATTCGCGACCCGGTAGCGTTGCTGATTTATGTGCTCGCGATTCGGGCCCGGGTCTTGCCCTTCAACACTTTCATCGTCTCTCTCATCATCATCGCGCTGGCCTCGTGGGCGACCGGCATCATCGTGCTCGCGCCCTTCGTAGCGATGAAAAAGGTGCTCCTCATCACCGCCTACGGTGTGCGCTCGAATTTCCTCCATCTCCCGCTCATCTTCATCATCCCGGCGGTGATGGATCTCGAGGATGTGAAACGCGTCGGATGGTGGACCATCGTCGGGATGATCCCGATGGGCATACTCATGGCGCTGCAATTCCGGGCCCCGGCGGAGTCGTTTATTAACGGGGTGGCGGGCGGCGACGGCATGCAGATCGCGGCCGGGGGCGGTAAAATTCGGCCCCCGGGTCCGTTCTCGTTTATCTCCGGCGCGGTCTACTACCTGAGCGCAGTCGCGGCTTTCATGCTCCACGCGGTGCTCGCGAAATTGCCCTATCGCAAATCGCTCCTCGTGCTCGCCGGCGCCGCGCTCTTCGTCGGCATGGGCGTCTCGGGCAGTCGCTCGACCGTGCTCGCGGTCGGCGTGGTGGTGGCTTCGCTTGCGCTCCTCATCCTCGTTAGGCCATCGATCGCCGGGAGGATCGGCCAATACATCGTGATCGCGGCGGTCGTGCTCTGGCTGACCAGTTATTTGCCGATCTTCCGTGAGGGTTTGGGGATTCTTTCTGATCGCTTCGCCGAAGGCGCGGAGGCCAGCGAGACCACGGTGGTGAACGGCCTTTTCACCCGCACCGGGGGCGGTTTCATTGAAGGTCTGCAAGTGCTGACGCGCACGCCGTTAGGCGGTTTCGGGCTGGGCGTGGGGACGAATGGCGGCGCGAATTTTCTCGTCGGCCACGCCGAGTTTCTCCTCGCGGAAAACGAATGGTCACGCATCCTCCTCGAGAGCGGGCCGATCCTCGGCGCCGCGTTTTTGATCTGGCGCTGTGCGATCACCTGGAAGGTCGGTCGCTTCGCCTTCGACGAAGTGCGGCGGCATGATAATCCGCTCCCGCTGTTCCTTTTTAGCGCGGCGTTTTTCGCGCTGCTCCAAGGGCCTTTCGGCCAACCGACCAGCCTCGGGTTCGCGGTTTCGCTCGCCGGGCTCGCGCTCGCGGCGCGACCGATTCGCGACGAGGAACCCCCGGAAGATTCTCCCGCGGAAGAGGTGGCGCGGCCGCGGGTGGCCCGCCGCTCGCCCTACGCGGAGCGGCTGCACCGCGGCGCGCGGCTCTCCGATTTCGATCCTCGTCATGGTGCTTTTGATCGGTAACTACCCCGCCGATCGCCAGGAAAGCATGCAGCGTTTCGCCCAGATGATGCTGCGCGGCCTAACGAGCGCGGGCGTGCCCGCGGAGCTGATCCAGCCCCGACCATGGCTGGGTAGATTCCGACTCGCCGGCGGCTTCGTCGCGAAGTGGCTCGGGTATGTCGATAAGTTTTTGATCTTTCCCCGGCAGTTGCGGGCGCGGATCTCGCGCGGGGTGCGGCTGGTGCACATTTGCGATCACTCGAACGCGATGTACAGCGCGCACGCCGAAGGCCGGCCGGTGGTGGTGAGTTGCCACGACCTGCTTGCGGTCCGCGGTGCGCTCGGTGAAGTGGAGGACACGCCCGCTTCGGCCACCGGGAAATATTTGCAGCGTTGGATCGTCGCCGGGTTGGGGCGCGCGACGGCGATTGCCTGCGCTTCGCGCGCGACTTTGCGCGACGCCGAGCGACTAGTCGCGACGAGCGCGGGCCAGCCGCAGATTTTGCTGATTCATCACGGCATTAATCACCCTTATCACCAGCAACCGGAGATCGTCGCGCGCGCGCGGCTGCGGGAAATCGATGGGCTCGATCCCGCGCTTCCCTTCGTTCTCCATGTCGGCTCGAATTTGCGGATGAAGAATCGCGAAGGCGCGCTCCGGATTTTCGCGCTCGCGCGCGAGGAATGGAACGGGCAACTGGTTTTCGCCGGGCTCAAGCTGAGCCCGGAACTGCGTTCGTTAGGCAACGAGCTCGGGGTGATGGATCGCGTCGTGGAAGTGGCGGGTCCGGATAACGGATTGCTCGAGGCGCTTTACAGTTCGGCGATGGCGCTGCTCTATCCGTCGCGCTTCGAGGGCTTCGGCTGGCCGATCATCGAGGCGCAGGCTTGCGGCTGCCCGGTCATCTGCGCCGATCGCGAGCCGATGTCGGAAGTGGGTGGCGAGGCTGCGCTCACCCACGACGTCGATGACGAAGCCGGTTTTGCGCGCTCGATTTTGCAGCTGGCCGATCCCGCGGAACGCGCTCGCTGGAGCGAGCGCGGCCTGCGGAATATCGAGCGTTTCGCCGCGGAAGACATGATCGCGAAATACGTGGAGCTCTACCGCAGCCTCGGCGTCGCGGCCTGACGATGTGCGGGATTGCCGGACATTTTCGCGCGCCGGGCGCGGCCGCGCCGCTTGATCTGCGACTGATCGCGCATCGTGGACCCGACGCCTCGGGGGAGTGGCTTTCGGAAGATGGTTGCTTTTGGTTAGGCAACACCCGACTCGCGATCCTCGATCTCTCGCCGACGGGCGCGCAACCGATGGTCGATTCCGCGACTGGCAACGTCCTCGTGGTCAACGGCGAGATTTACAATCACCGTGCGCTCCGCGCGGAAATGCCCGGGGTCGCCTGGCGCGGGACGAGCGACACGGAGACGCTCCTGCAAGCCTACGCGCATTGGGGGCGCCAACTTGTCGTTAGGCTAAAAGGGATGTTTGCCTTCGCGCTTTACGATCGCGCGCGGGAGGAGCTGTTCCTGGCGCGCGACCGGCTCGGGATCAAGCCGCTTTATTTCGTGGCGGACGCCGATGGGATTCGTTTCGGTTCCGAGACGCGGCTCTTGACGGAAGACGCGACGATTTCGCCCGGGGCGGTGGCCGCCTATCTGCAATGGGGGGCGTGTCCCGAGGATCGCCTGCTCTTCGACGCCGTGGAGACGCTGCCGGCCGGGCACGCGATGACGATTGGCCGCGACGGCCGACGCGAGACCTGGCGCTGGTGGCCGGCGCAGCCGCGTTTCCGTTCGCCTAACGACGACGCGCCGCGGAAAATCCGCGCGCTGCTCGAAACGGCGGTCGAAGAGCACCTGCTCTCGGATGTGCCGGTCGCGAGTTTTCTCAGTGGCGGGATCGATTCCTCGATTATCAGCGCGCTCGCCGCCCAGAAGATGGAGCGCAAACTGGAAACGTTTTCGGTCGGGTTCGATCTCGCCGAGTTCGATGAAAGTGCGATCGCGCTCGAGGTGGCGCAACGTTTCGGCACCAGGCACGAGCAAATCCGGCTGAGCGAGGAGGAAGTGATCGAATCCGTCACGGAAGCGGTCGCGCATCTCGACCTGCCTTCAGTCGACGCGATCAACACCTACATCGTCTCGCGCGCGGTCGCGCGGCGGGGCGTGAAGGTGGCGCTCTCCGGGCTGGGCGGGGACGAACTCTTCGGCGGTTATCCGAGTTTTCGCGACGTCCCCCGGCTGCAACTGCTCGCGCACCTGCCGCGAGTGCTCCGCCAAATCATCGGCGGCGGGCGCCTGGCCGATTTGCCTAACGACACCAATGCGACCGGGTTCGCGCAGTGGCGCCGGCGCTTTTTTACCAACGGGATGCTCGCGGGCGCAGGCTTGCCTAACGAATCAACACCGTTGCCCGAGCCCGTCGATTTGCCCGATGATTTCGCCCGGATCAGCTGGGCAGAATTAACCGGTTACATGCGCCGGATGCTCCTGCGCGACTCCGACCAGATGAGCATGGCGGTCTCGCTCGAACTGCGGGTGCCGTTCCTCGATCACGCGCTGGTGGAATACTCGTTAGGCCTGCCCGCCGCCGAGAAGTGTCGCTATCCGGGCACGAAAGGCCTGCTCGTCGAAGCCTGCCGCGATCTGCTCCCGCCTGGTGTTTATCAGCGGCCGAAACGCGGTTTCACCCTGCCGATGGAGCAATGGATGGCCGGGCCGCTCGCCGGTTTCGTCGAGGAAGGTCTGCGCGAAGTGGTGGAGCGCGGGCTGCTCCCGGAGGCCTTCGTCGCCGCCACCCGCGACCTGCATTGGACGCGCCGCTGGAGCATGGTGGTGCTGGGTCATTTCGTTAGGCAACGAGAGCATGAAAATTCTGCGCTGCATTCGCTCGCTTGATCCGGCGCATGGCGGGCCGCTCGAGTCGGTCACGCAATCAACCCGCGTGCTCCTGCGCCGCGAGCACGAGGTGGAGATCGTCTCACTCGATGCGCCCGGCGCGCACCCGTTCCCGGCGCCGGTCCACGCGCTCGGTCCGGTTCGCGGCAGCTACGGCTATTGCGCGCGTTACGTTCCGTGGTTGAAGGAAAACCGGGCGCGTTTCGATGCGGTCGTCGTGCACGGCATTTGGCAATATCCCAGTTTCGGCGTTTGGCGTGCGCTTCATGGCACGACCACGCCGTATTTCGTTTTCCCGCACGGGATGCTCGACCCGTGGTTCAAGCGCACGTATCCGCTGAAGCATCTGAAAAAATTGCTCTACTGGCCCTGGGGCGAATATCGCGTGCTCCGCGATGCGGCCGCGGTCCTTTTTACCTCGGAGGAAGAGCGGCGTCTGGCGCGGAAATCTTTCGCGCTCTATCACGCAAAAGAGGTCGTCGTGAACTACGGGACCGCCACGCCCGAAGTCGATTGGGCGGCGGCGCAGGAGGAATTTTTCGAGAAATATCCGCAACTACGCGGACAGCGGTTTTTCCTTTTCCTTGGACGGCTGCACGAGAAAAAAGGCGTCGACCTGCTTATCAAAGCCTTCGCCTCGTTAGGCGGAAATCGCGGGCAGCTCGTGATCGCCGGCCCCTGCGCGGATGAGAACTACCTCAAACATCTGCGCGGACTCGCACGCGATCTGCCCGTGCTGTTCACCGGAATGCTGAGCGGAAATCTGAAGTGGGGCGCGCTCCGGGCGGCGGATGTTTTCGTGCTCCCGTCGCACCAGGAAAACTTCGGGATCGCGATTACGGAAGCGCTCGCCTGCGGCACCCCGGTTTTAATTTCCGACCAGGTAAATATCTGGCGCGAGGTGGTGGAAGACGGCGGCGGCTACGCGGAGCGCGACGACCTCGCCGGGACGCAACGGTTGCTCGAACGCTGGCGTCAGGTTTCGCCTAACGAGCGCGCGACGATGAGTGCGCGGGCGCGAAGCTCGTTCGCGCGCCGGTTTGAGATCAACCAGGCCGTCGACTCGTTTCTCGAAGTGCTGTGCGGCGCTCGCGCGGATTAGATCACGGGACGTTTCGCGAACTCTTGAGAAGGGAACGCAGTTTGGCCTTCAGCAACTCTGGCGTGAATTGCTCTTCCGCCCAGAGACGAACCGGCCGGCGAGGCGATCGCAAGAGCAGCCGTTGCGCCCAGGAGACCACGGAACCGATCGTCGTCGCCGGAGAAAAATATTCCTCCCAGGCGCGCCGGGCCGCTGCTCCCATTTCCGCCGCTTGACTCTCCCACTGCTCACAGCGGCGAGGAATGCCCGCCACGTCCTGCTCGCGGACGCGGAAAGAAAATTCCTCCCAGCGCGGCCCGCGCGGCAATTCGAGATCATCCGAGATGATGATTGGAATCGCACCTGCTTCCATGGCTTCAAACAAGCGAATCGACGAAGCGCTCACTCCGCGCGGACAGAGGACGAACTGGGAACGAACAGTGATGTCGCGGAAAGAAGCGACGAAATCGTTTTTGTTCGCCTTCTCCCACCAGTATTTGGGATCGCCTTTGACCGAAGAATCGAGCAGGACCCCGCGGCGCTGACGCAATTGCATGATCTGCTCACGGATCGGATGGGTGCAAGAAGAGCCGACAAAGGAGAAGAGAATGTCCTTTTGCAGGAGCTCTTCGCGAGTGAAGAAAAATTTCGGGAAATGCGTCGAGAGGTAGTGCGCGGGCAAGGCCCAACCCTGCTCTACCCAGCGGCGCGCGATCGAGGGATAGAGGCCGCGGAGAGCCGGGAAAGAATTTTCATCCGGCGAATAGACCAACACCCTCTCCGCGTGGCGACGATAAAAGGCGCTGCGGCGGAGAATCTCGAAGCAAGGCCCGTAGCCGTTGCCCTGGATCGGAGCGAGGATGATCGCGGCGGATGCTGGATCGGCTACAAGCGGATGCGCGCTGGTTTCTTGCAAGGGGAAGCAGGCGCGCAGTTGGTCAAAGCAGGCAGCAGCGAACGGAGCGATTCCGGGGACGACCTCTGCGGGCGAGAGCAGGTAAACGGGCGTCGGTGCTGGGGACGATGGCATGACGTGGCTGGAAGTATGGCATTTCCAGAGTGGTCAGCGCAATCCAGGCGGGCCGAAATTTCTTGCTCGCGCGGGGAGTTATCCTGAAACTTTGTTTGCCTAACGAATGACTGAACTGCTCAAGATTGTCGCTGAGGCGCAGGGGTCATCAGTGCATACTTGTAGACGCCTCCCTGTGGGAGGCGCGAGCGCGACAATGCCTCGACTTCACCGTACCGATCCCGTCGACTCTCGCGTTTCGCACAGCGAAACGGCTACAGGGCGGATTGAATCATGAAGATCACCATCGTCACCGGCGCGTTTTTCCCGGTCCCGCCGATCCGGGGCGGCGCGGTGGAGAAGGTTTGGTTCGCGCTTGGACAGGAATTCGTTCGGCGCGGTCATGGGGTGACGCACATTTCGCGCGCGCATCCGGACTTGCCCGCGACGGAGGAAATCGCCGGCGTCCGGCATCGCCGGGTCAGCGGCTACGGGCAGCCGCGCTCGATCGTTAGGCTGAAGTTGCTCGATTTGCTTTACTCACTCCGGGTGCGCCGGATTTTGCCGAAGGCCGATATCTTGGTCACCAACACTTTCTGGCTCCCGATGCTCGTCCGCGGGACGGGTCGGGGGCGGGTTTACGTGCATGTGCAGCGCGGACCGAAAGGGCAGATGCGCTGGTATGCGCATGTCGCGCGGCTCTGCGCGGTTTCGCACGCGATCGCAGACGATATCGTCGCGGAAGCGCCGCAGCTCCGCGCAAAAGTGCGGGTGCTGCCGAACGCGCTCCCGTTTCCAATTGATCGCGCGCTGAGCGGCCCGCGGGAGAAAAGGCTGCTCTTCGTGGGCCGGGTGCATCCCGAAAAGGGAATCGAGCTTTTCCTGCGCGCGCTCGCCGAGTTGCCCCCGCGCGCCCTTGAAAGCTGGAAAGTAGAAATCGTCGGCCCTCATGAGACCGCGCTCGGTGGCGGCGGCGAAGAGTTTCTGCGCGCGCTGCAGTCGTTAGGCGAGAAAAGCGGCGCGCAGCTCACATGGGCCGGGAAGATTTTCGATCCCGCCGCGCTCACGGCGCAATACCGCAGCGCGCAGTTGTTCATCTATCCCTCGGTCGCGGAAACGGGCGAGGCCTTGCCGGTCGCGCCGCTCGAGGCGATGGCGAATGGCTGCGCGCCGATTGTTTCCGGTCTCGCCTGTTTTCGTGATTACATTGCGGACAACGTGAACGGATTCGTCTTCGATCATCGCGCGCCGGAACCGGCCAGGGCGCTCGCGGCTCGGCTCGAGGAGGTGCTGCAACTTCCGGCGGAGGAAGTGCGCCGGATCGGTCAGGCGGCGCAGGCGAAGGCCGAGGAATTTTCGGTCGAAAATGTGGCCTCGCGTTACCTGGAAGACTTCGAGAGTTTGCTCGGGAAATGACCGTTCCGCTGCAACCTGTCGATCCGGCACAGAACTCGCCGTATGCCTCACCCTGGTCGAGCTCGGAGCGCCTGCGGCGCTTGCTCTGGGAGTTTTGCTGGGCGGTTTTCTGCTCGTGGACCCCGAAACCCGCGAACGAGTGGCGGCTTTTCTGGCTGCGGATTTTTGACGCCAAAATCTCCGGAACGCCGTTCGTCCATCAGCGCGCCCGGATCGCGATTCCGTGGAACCTGACCCTGCATGATCGCGCGAGTCTGGGCGACCGGACGAATGCCTATTCGTTAGGTGAAATCGAGGTCGGGCCGGGCGCGGTGGTCGCGCAGGAGGCTTACCTGAGCACGGGCAGTCACGCTTTTTCGCACCCGGCTTTCCCGCTGGTGGTGGCGAAAATCACCATTGGCGAAGCCGCGTTTATCGGGGCGCGCTCTTTCGTGATGCCGGGCGTGACGATCGGCGCGCGCGCGATCGTGGGAGCCTGCTCGGTGGTGACGAAAGACGTGCCGAACGACGTCGTGGCCGCCGGAAATCCCTGTCGCGTTTTGCGGCCTCGTTAGGCGACGCTAGAGCGGCTTGCGGAAACGGGCCACGATCTGGGTGAAGATCTGCCGGGTCCAGTCCTCCGGCAGACGCGCGCTTAATTTCTCGAGCTGATGGACGAGCTTTTTGGGCAGCGCGCGCAGGAGCAGGCGCGTCTTCATGTGCCCGCTGGTCAGCGGGTTGGTCATGAGCGCAAAGCGCTCGAGCTCGAGACCGGCACCGACCGCGAGCGGCTCGATCTCCTCCGGGTGGAGGAGGAAAATGTGCCCGTCGGAGTCCGGTTTGAACTGGTGATCTTCATAGATCGCGGGGTCCGTACACTCGGAGAATTTTGGCAGGTGGTTCCGGAAATAGGCTCCATTTGGTGTGGTCATGATGATGTAACCACCCGGCCTAACGAGTGTGGCGATACGGGCGAGGAACTGATCCGGATGCGCGGTGTGTTCGATCACCTCGGTGATGAGCGCGGCGTCGAATTTCTGCCCCGCTGGGTCGAGCGCGAAGGCGTCGCTGGGCACGTATTGGATTGCGCCGAACTCGTATTTCAACCGGACATAGTCGGCCAGCTCCGCGCGCAGGTCGTTCCAGGTGACGTCGTAACCGTTCTCCGCGAGTGCGAGCGAAAAATTCCCCTGCGCTGCCGCGACGTCGAGAATGCGCGCGCCGGGAGACAGCACCTCGGTGACGAGGCGCAGCGTGACGGCCCGCCGTTTTTGGTAGGCGTAGGCGTAGCCGCAGTTCGTGATTTGTCCGAAAACTTCCTCGAGATCGTAGGAATAGGAGGTCTTCCACGACGTCGGCCAGTTTTCGTCGAAAGTTGGGCGCTTCAAAGTGGCAGTTCGTGGACGAAGTTTAGCAGTCCAACTTAGGATTTCCCATGGTAAAGGCTATCGTTTCTTGCGCGCCGACGGTCGGGTGGGGCGGTCTTCTGGTAAAGCAAGCCTGATGCGAGCGGCGGACGAATTTTCGTCCGGCTCGCGGTAGGTGATACGACTCGGCGGCACGATCGGGTTCACCGGCCGATGAAAATCTTGTGGTCGTGCGGCATTCGCCGTTGATTGGCCCACGTGGCCAACGGTCTGCTCTCGATCCTCATCCTTACTCGGAACGAGGAGGAAAATTTGCCGCGCTGCTTCGCCGCAGCGCGCGTGCTGGGCGAGCTGGTCGTGCTCGACTCCGGGAGTACGGACCGGACCGTGGAGATCGCGCGCGCGGGCGGGGCGCGGGTTTTCAGCCATCCCTTCGCCGCGTTCGGCGCGCAGCGGAACTATGCCCTCGACCATTGTGAAATCGCGACGCCCTGGGTGCTTTTCCTCGACGCGGATGAAGTGGTGACCCCAGCTTTTGCCGAGGCGGTGCGAGTGGCCATCCGCGAGGCGGACAAGGAGGTCGCGGGTTTTTACTGCTGCTGGAAGATGATGCTCGGCGAACGCTGGTTGCGCCGGAGCGATTCATTTCCGAAATGGCAGTTTCGGCTCTTACGCCGCGGCCGGGCGCGTTTCATCGATAGCGGGCACGGACAGAAGGAAGGCGAGATCGACGGGAAACTCGGTTACATCCGCGAGCCGTATCTGCATTACGCCTTCAGCAAAGGCTGGGACGAATGGTGGACGAAGCACGAGAAATACGCGGCGCAGGAAGCGGCCGATCGCGCGGCGCGGGCGCCCTCTTTGCAGCACTTATTTTCGCGCGATCCCTCGCGCAGAAATCGCGCGCTCAAGCCGCTGGTGAGCCGGTTGCCGGGTTGGCCGCTCCTGCGTTTTCTGCACATGT
The DNA here is from genome assembly GCA_038240025.1 of Chthoniobacterales bacterium. Classification (GTDB taxonomy): domain Bacteria; phylum Verrucomicrobiota; class Verrucomicrobiia; order Chthoniobacterales; family UBA10450; genus Palsa-1392. The sequence goes on along the minus strand of JBBSED010000033.1, from coordinate 3,647 downwards.
ATGTGCTGAAAGGCGGGCTTCTCGAGGGACGCGCAGGGCTGACTTACAGCCGAAATGTCGCGCGTTATGAGGCGATGATCGGAGCGAAAATGAGGGAGCGACGTCGCTAAAACTCCGCGCTCCCGGGCGTGCGCGCGAAGGGGATGACGTCGCGGATGTTGACGACGCCGGTCACGAACATCAGCATCCGCTCAAAGCCGAGGCCGAAGCCGGCGTGCGGCACGGTGCCGTAGCGGCGGAGGTCGAGATACCATTTATAATCGGCCGGATCCATCTTGTGCCGGCGGATGTTTTCCTCCAGGACGTCGAGCCGCTCTTCGCGTTGGCTGCCGCCGACGATTTCGCCGATGCCGGGCACGAGCAAATCCATCGCCGTCACCGTGCGCTCGTCGTCGTTCAGGCGCATGTAGAATGGCTTGATCTCCTTCGGGTAATTGAAAACCGTGACCGGACATTTGCAGTGTTTTTCGGTGAGCCAGCGCTCGTGTTCGGACTGAAGATTGAGGCCGTAATCGACCGGGAACTCGAACTTCTCGCCGCTCGCGGTGAGCAACTTAATTGCCTCCTCGTAGCTGATCCGCTGGAAGGGTCGTTCGAGTACAAACTCGAGCCGCGCGAGCAGTTCCTTGTCGACGAACTTCGCGAAAAGCCCGAGGTCGTCCACGCAGTTTTCGCGGATGTCGCGCACGAGGTATTTCACCATCTGCTCGGCCAGATCCATGTCGCCCTGGAGATCGCAAAAGGCCATTTCCGGCTCGATCATCCAGAACTCGTTCGCGTGCCGGGAAGTGTTCGAGTTCTCCGCGCGGAAAGTGGGCCCGAAGGTATAAACCTTCGAGAGCGCGCAGGCGAAAGCCTCAGCTTCGAGCTGGCCGCTGACCGTGAGGTAAGTGCGGCGCGCGAAAAAATCCTGCGCGTAGTCGACGCCGCCGTCGTTAGGCAACTGCGGCGCATTCTGCGGGTCAAAAGTCGTGACGCGGAAAAGCTCGCCCGCGCCTTCGCAATCGCTCCCGGTGATGATCGGCGTGTGCACGTAAACGAAGCCGCGTTCCTGGAAAAATTGGTGGACGGCAAAAGCCAGCCGGCTGCGGACGCGGAAGACGCAGCCGAACAGATTCGAGCGCGGCCGCAGGTGCGAGATTTCGCGCAGGAACTCCGCCGTGTGGCCTTTCTTCTGCAGCGGATAGGTCTCGTCCGAAGCGCCGACGATCTCGATTTCGTCCGCGACCAGCTCCCAGCTTTGGCCTTTCCCCTGCGAAGCGACGAGCGGGCCGCGCGCGCGGATGGAGGCGCCGGTGGTCAGCCGCTGGACCGCATCGTAGTTCGCGAGCTTTTCCGGCGCGATGATCTGGAGATTGCGCAGGGAGGAGCCATCGTTCAGCTCGAGGAAAGAGAAACCTTTCGCGTCGCGCCGGGTGCGCACCCAACCCTGCACTTGCATCGCGTCGGCCGGCGCCGCGCTCTGCAAGGCATCCTTCACTGAAGTCGCCGAGACCATGGCGAGAAACTCGCCGACGATCCCGATCCGACAAGTGAAAGCGACTCGTTAGGCGGTTTTGCGCACTGGCTGGACTCCCCCGTCGCCGAGGAGGTCGTCGACGCAGCTGATCAGGTCGTGGATCTGAAATGGCTTCGCGACAAAGGAATAGTCGCCGAAATAACCGACCGAGCCAATGACGCCGTCCGCCGCGAGGCTGGTCACGAAGACGATCGGCACGTCGTGGAGCGCGGGATCGTCCCGGAGTTGCCGGGCCACTTCCCGCCCGTCGAGTTCCGGCATCATGACGTCGAGGAGGATGATATCGGGTTGAAAATGCCGGGCGGAATGGAGCGCGCGCAGGCTGCGGTTTTCCTCCTTGATCAGGTAACGACCGGTCGAGGCGAAGGCATCGCGGACCAGCGCGGTAAGGCGCGGCTCGTCGTCGATGATGAGGAGGCGGCGCGGGAAAAACATGGGCGGCTTTCGGTTATGAAAATTAAAGCAGCCGCTGTGCCATTCACTTCCGTTAGGCAAGTCGCGCCCTTTTTTATCCCCCTGCCTATGCTTAATTGCTCCCTTGCCCGTATGCCGAACCAAGTGAAGAAACCCGCCCCCCAGGCGAACTTCGAGCAGGCCATGTCCCGCCTCGAGGAAATCGTGGAAAAAATGGAATCCGGCGATCTCGCGCTCGAGGATCTGATTGTGCGTTATGAGGAGGGCATGCAACTGGTGAAAGTCTGCCAGGATCGGCTCGCCTCCGCCGAGGAACGGATCGAAATGATCACCCGCAACAGCGCCGGGAAACCGGTCGTGCAAGAATTTGAAACCGCCGCCTCCGCGGCCGCAGTGCCGGAACCCCCGGCCACACAGGGAGAACCGAAAAAAAATGTCGACGTCAGCCTCTTCTAATCCGCCTAACGAAACGGGCAGGAAACTGCTCTCGGGCATCCATTCGCCCGCCGACCTCAAGGCCCTGCCCGAGGAGGAACTCCCGCAGCTCGCACAGGAAGTGCGCGACGAATTGATCAGCGTGCTCTCGCAAACCGGCGGTCATCTCGGGCCGAACCTCGGGGTGGTCGAGCTGACGATCGCGCTCCATCGCGTCTTCACGACCCCGAAAGACAAGTTCGTTTTTGACGTCAGTCACCAGGGCTACGTGCACAAAATGTTCACCGGCCGGCTCGATCGCATCCACACCATGCGCCAATATCAGGGGCTGAATGGCTTTCTCCTCCGTACCGAGAGCGAGCACGATTCCTACGGGGCGGGCCACGCCGGGACCGCGCTTTCCGCCGGTCTGGGGATGGCCGTCGGGCGTGATCTTCTCGGCGCCGATGACAACGTCGTGGTCGTCGCCGGCGACGCCGCGTTCACCTGCGGGATCAGCTACGAGGCGCTGAACAACGTCAAGGCGCAGACGAAAAAGTTCATCGTCGTGCTGAACGACAACGAGTGGTCGATCGCGAAAAACGTCGGCGCGATCGCGGCCTACCTGAACAACATCGTGACCAACCCGACCTACGCGCACTTGCACGAGAAGGCCGGCCGTTTCATCAAGGCGATCGCGGGCCGCGGGATGCTGAACCTCGCGCATAAAGTCGAGGAAGGATTCAAGAACCTGATCGTGCCGAGCGTGATTTTCGAGGAGCTGGGACTCCGCTATTACGGGCCGATCGACGGGCACGACATCGCGTTGCTCACCCGCACTTTTGAATTTCTTAAGCGTCAGGAAGAGCCGGTCCTCCTCCACATCCTCACGAAGAAGGGCAAGGGTTACGAGCCGGCGATCGCGAAGCCGGATAAATTTCACGGGCTCGGGAAATTCACCGCGGAGACCGGCGAGACCGCGGCCGCGACGACGCCGACTTACTCGGAGATTCTCGGGAAGACGCTGGGAAAATTTGCCGATACGAATCGCAAGATCGTCGCCATCACGGGCGCGATGCCGAGCGGGACCGGCCTCGGTTTTTTCCAGCAGATGCATCCCGATCGCTACTACGACGTCGGGATCGCCGAAGAACACGCTGCGCTCTTCGCCTGCGGTCTCGCGACCCAGGGGTTGAAGCCGTTCCTGACGATTTACTCGACCTTCATGCAGCGCGCCTACGACATGATCGTGCACGACATTTGCCTGCAGAATCTCAACGTCGCGCTCTGCATGGATCGC
>JBBSED010000032.1:0-45559 GCA_038240025.1 Chthoniobacterales bacterium | reverse complement strand
GCGGGGTAGCGGCCGTAGTGTCGCACGCAGAGCGCCAGTGCCTCGCGAAAAAACGAGATGGGCGCGCCGACGCGTTTTGCGGTCACGATGTGGTGGCGCGCGTGGGTGCGGGCGACTTCGGACATTGCTTCGTGATAAAGGCTGGAATCGCGGCCGAACACATCGCCCACGATGGTCTCGTAGCCGCAGACGTCCATTTTCAATCGACCGATTTGGCCGAGCGCGCGGAAGGAGTCATTATCGGCCCGGAAGGCCACGCACGGTTCGGCGAGGAATTGCCAGTGAGGCGCGTTCACGAGCATCCGCGCGATGACGTAGAGTTGCACGTAGCCGGTGAAGTAGGGCGCGAGATTTTCGTGCGCGACGACTTCATTCCAAAGTGCACGGCGAACGACCTGGCAGGAGAGAAAACCGAGACGGTCGAGCAGGCTGAGGAAAGCGTGACGGGCGTTGCGGAAGATGGCGCTTTGCTGCTGTTTCAATGCGCGGACGGGGATTCGATGGGACAACTCGCTATCGTAGGAGACGCGATCGGTCGTGAGGCCGGTAAGATCCGGCGTGGCCTTGAGCGCGCCGAGGACGGCGGTCAGCGCACCCGGTTCGAGCCGATCGTCGTCTCCGAAAAGCCAGCAATATTCGCCCTGCGCCAGGGAAACCGCGTGCAGGAGATTCCGGTCATACAGCAGTGGTGGATCGACGCGCTCGTATACCAGTCGCGGCAACGCAGCGCGGAAGGATTCCACGACCGCTCCGGTCTCATCCGTCGAGCCATCGTCAGAAATGACGACTTCGATCTCCGGAGTGGCTTGGGCCGCAAGGCTGGTGAGCAGTTCGCGGAGGTAGCCGGCCCGGTTGCGCGTGGGGATACAGAAGGAAAGCAAAGGTGAACTCATGCGGTCGCCTGCAGGCTGCCTTGAAGCAGGGCTCCGCTAGTCGGGGAGAATCGACGGGTCAAACCCGAACCGCTCGAAATCCTCGCGGTAGGCCTCGGCTACGATCGCGCGGGTCTCGTTATCGTAATGTCTCGCAACAGAAAGGTCGGCGGAGCGGTTTTCCTGGGGCAGCCGGGCCGGAGCATCTTTGAGCTGCAGCTCCTGCACGATAGTCGCGTAGCCGCGCTCGGCGTCTTTCACTTTCGAGATGTAATCCGGCAGCAACCGGCCATTCTCATCGACCAGCCAGGCGACCTGGGGGTTCATCATGCTAAGGCCGGACTGATTTTGAAGGCCGATCGGCTCGTAGGCGCGCTCCGCCAGGTAGGAACAGAAAATCCGGAAGGTCGTGCTGGGCGGGAAGACTTTTATTCGCCGCAGGTATTTAAGAAGCGAGACGGCGCGCGCGTAGGGATTCCGGACGAAGGCGAACTTCCAGGCGGACTGCCAGAATTCCTCGTTGATCTGACCAGCCTCCAGCAGGTGGCGAACGGAGATATGGCCGAAAGTGACGATGCCGCGATTCTCGAAGTAGCGCTCGATCTGCGATTCGTCTGGCAGCTTTTGTGCGCCGTGGCGGCCGAGGACGTTGAAGAGCGAATAGCCGGCCGTCTTGGGAATCCACATGAAGATGGCGTTGCGATTTCCGCGATTGCGGTAGGCCTGGCGCCAATCCTGGAAAGCCAGCGCGAGGTTGAGAGATTCGCGCGCAAAGGAGGACACTTCCGATACCCGGCGCCCGATGATGCGCGCGTTGAGCCTGATTCGATTTCCCATCATTCCGCCCGGTTCGTCTCCCCGAGAAATACGCGGAGGGATAAGTCTTGGAGGCTGGTTCCAAGTGCAATCAAATCAACGATCATTCCTTCAATTGATGGATTAACAGGAACGGTTGCCCAGATGAAGCGCATTCGCCCGGGACCCGCAAACCATCGGAGGCCTGGACGGTGAATCCCCCCTGATAATCAAATCACATCCGCGAAGGTCCGCTCCGTTTTGCGGAAATACCAGATGCCGCTCGCGAGCAGGATCGCGATCGTGATCAGCGAAAGGAGCAGGCTTTCTTGCGGGAAGGCGCTGCGGCCATTCGAAACGGACCAGCGGAAGCCGTCGATCACGCCGACCATGGGGTTGAAGTCGTAGAGCAGCCGCCACTTCGCGGGCACGATCGCGCTGCTGAAGCCGACCGGTGACAAGTAAAGCCCGAACTGCACGATGAACGGCACGACATAGCGGAAGTCGCGATATTTCACATTCAACGCCGCCAGCCAGATGCCCGCACCGGCGGAAGCGAGGAGCGCGAGGAGGGTAAACACCGGGAGCAGTAGAATCGGCGCCCCGGGCCAGACGCCGTAGAGCGCCATGATCGCCGCAAGCAGGACCATCGAGATCGCAAAATCGACGAACGAGACGATGACCGCGCTGGCCGGCACGATCAGGCGCGGGAAATAAACTTTCGAGATCAGGTTCGCGTTGTTGATCAGGCTACCGCTGCCTTCGCTGAGCGAGGTGGCGAAAAGTTGCCACGGCAGCATGGCGGCGAAAACCATCACGGGGTAGGGGACGCCGTCCGCGGGCAGCTTCGCGATGCGGCTGAAGACGAACGTGAAGACGATCATTGTGAGCAGCGGTCGCAGCACCGCCCAGAGGATGCCGATGACGGTTTGCTTGTAGCGCACGAGCACGTCGCGCCAGGCGAGGAAATAAAACAGCTCGCGGTAGCGGAAGAGGTCGCGCCAATAATTCCGCTCGGTGTGCCCGGCTTCGATGATCAGTTCGGTGGCGGCGTGGGACATCTGGCGGGCGATTCTAGACGGGTTGGGGCGGAGTGACAACGGGGCGTGCAGACTTTGGGATTGCAGGGAGCACAAGCCGGGGCGTAATCTTTTTTCATGACTCCAACCGTTGCCGACGAGAAAAAAACCGGAAGCGAAACCAGCCAGCTCGAGCAGCTGAAGAAGTTCACCAGAGTGGTCGCCGACACCGGTGACTTCGAGACGATCAAGGATTTCAAACCACAGGATGCGACCACGAATCCCAGCCTGATCTACGCGGCAACGCAGAAGGAACAGTACGGTCATCTGCTCGAAGAGGTGATCGCCGATCGCAAAAACAGCGGGCTCACCGGCGCGGCGCAAATCGAGGACACCATCGACCACCTGCTGGTCAAGTTTGGCTGCGAGATTCTCGAGATCGTGCCGGGGCGCGTCTCAACGGAGACCGACGCGCGGCTTTCTTTCGATACCGAGGGCTCGATAAAAAAAGGCCGGCAACTGATCGAGCTTTACGAGAAGCGCGGGATCGATCGGAAACGCGTGCTGATCAAAATCGCTTCCACCTGGGAAGGGATCAACGCGGCCGAGCAACTGCAGAAAGACGGGATCAATTGCAACCTGACGCTCCTCTTTTCGCTCGCGCAGGCCGTGCGCTGCGCGGAGGCGAGAGTGCGACTCATCTCGCCGTTCGTCGGCCGGATTTACGACTGGTTCAAGGCCGCGAATAAAAAGGATTATACCGGCGCGGAAGATCCCGGGGTGATCTCGGTGAAGGAAATTTACACCTACTACAAGAAGTTCGGCTACGAGACGGAAGTGATGGGCGCGAGCTTCCGGAACACAAGCCAGATCCTCGAGCTGGCGGGTTGCGATCTGCTCACGATCAGTCCCGAATTGCTCGACAAACTGGCGAAGACGCACGAGCCGATCGAGCGGAAGATCGGGCCGAACCGGTCGAAAGATTCCAGCCTGGAACGGCTCGAGCTGGACGAGAAAAAATTCCGCTACCTGCTGAATGATGACGCGATGGCCACGGAAAAAACCGCGGAAGGCATTCGCAAATTCTCCGCCGATATCGTGAAGCTGGAGAAGTTCATCGCGGAGAAGCTGAAATAGGTGTCATCCGCAGATGTCGCAGATTTCCGCAGAGGTTTCTTTGATCTGCGTTCATCTGCGTAATCTGCGGATGCTTTCCGGTGTTTAACGTGGTCCTCGTCGAGCCGGAGATTCCCCCGAATACTGGCAACATCGGCCGCCTTTGCCTCGCGACCGGCTCGACGCTTCACCTCGTTAGGCCGCTCGGCTTTTCCACCGACGACCGCACCCTCAAGCGCGCCGGTCTCGATTACTGGCACGAAGTGGAGCTGCGCTTCTGGGACTCGTTAGGCGAATTGCAGGCCACCCAGGATGCCTCCGCCCGCTATTTTTTCCTGACTACGAAATCGACCCGCCCCTACCATGCGATCCGCTTCGAGCCGGGCGATTTCCTGGTTTTCGGTCGCGAAAGCAAAGGCCTGCCGGAGCCGCTGCTCGCGGCGCATCCCGACGCGACGCTGACCATCCCGATGCAGGGCACGCGTAGCCTCAACCTCGCCACCGCGGTCGCGATCGTGCTCTTCGAAGCCGTCCGCCAGCAGAGTTCAAACGCGACCCGGCGGCCGATCTTCTCTTCTCCATTTTGAATAAACCGGGGGGCCAGCGGGTCGAACTCGGGAGGTAAAAAATTATGAAAAAACTCATGCTCTTAGCTTTGGCGGTCGCGCTGATCCCGGCGGCGCAGGCCGATAACCACAACCGAAAGGGGCGGCACCCGGCCGAATCGAACGACTCGAGTGCGGCGCGTCTCGAAAGGGCCAAACGACAAGGCGTGCAAAACATCCAGCGGCAAAACGTGCAGCGTTCCAGCCCGCTCAATCCGTCGCATCGCGTCTCGACCGCGACGCGCGGTAACAATAGGGCAACGCAAAACCGCCCCACGGTTTATCGGCAAAGCAATCCTCCGGTCTCGACCCGGACGACCGCGAACCGGCTCAGCCGCAACGGCGATCGCACGCAGGGGAACCGCAACTTCAACCGGAATAGCTTCGCGGCGGCGCGCGGGCGGGTGATCCACACCCGGCACGATCGCGGTTGGTGGAGGAACCATTACAACACGACCTTCGTCCTCTTCGGCGGTGGTTATTACTATTGGGACCTCGGCTACTGGTATCCGGCCTACGGCTACGATCCTTATTATAACAACTACGCCTACGACGAACCGATCTACGGCTACAACGATCTCGCGCCCGGACAGGTGCTGGAAAATGTGCAGCTCGCGCTGCGCGACGAGGGCTACTACAACGGTGCGATCGACGGCCTGATCGGGCCCCAGACCCGGGCGGCACTAGCCGCATATCAACGCGATCACGGGCTCGTCATCACCGAAGCGGTGGACGAGCCGACGCTGGTCACGCTCGGCCTGGCCTAACGAGGCCTAACGAACTCGGAGGCCGCGCGGAAGATCGCTTCCGCGCGGCTTTCTCTTTTCCGCGCCGACGCCTTGCGACCGCGGGGGAGATGGCGAATGCTTGCTCCCCGATGCCCGCCTCACAGCTCCGTGCGCGCGATTTGCGCCGCTCTTTCCAGATCGGTCGCCGGCGCATCGAGGTGCTCCGCGGTGTCTCGCTCGAGGTGCAGCGGGGCGAGGCGATTTTTCTCTGCGGAGCCTCCGGTGCCGGCAAAACGACGCTGCTCTACACGCTCGCGGGCCTGGAGCGGCCGGAATCGGGCGAGGTAGAATTTGAAGGCCGGCAGCTCTATCACGGCAGCGAGTCCGCGTTGGCCAGGCTCCGGAACCAAAAGATGGGTTTCGTTTTTCAAGGCTATTTCCTCCTGCCAGAGTTAACCGCTTTGGAGAATGTGATGTTGCCCGGAATGATCGGTCGGCAGGCGGCGAAAGCGGCTTGCCAGAAAAGTCTGGAGGACGTTGGCCTCGGCGATCGGATGAATCATTTACCGCCCGAACTCTCCGGCGGCGAACAACAGCGAGTCGCCATCGCGCGGGCGTTGACCAATGACCCGGACATCATTTTCGCCGATGAACCGACGGGCAACCTGGACTCGAAAACCGGCGACGTGATCATGGACTTGCTCCTCGGCCTGGCGAAGGATCGAAACAAAACCTTGGTCGTTGTAACGCATGACAACAACCTGGCCGCGCGGGGCGACCGGACCCTGCGAATCGTCGACGGTCTGCTCGCGGTTTGATTCGACTAGTCGTGGGCGCGAACCTTACTGCATCCCGGTATCGCAGTTCCACGCGACTTTCCGGGTCTCACCCGCCGCCAGCTCGACCGTGAACGGCCCGTAGAACCCGACCCGGCTCCTCCAGTCCTTTCTCGACACGGTGTAATGGCCGGGAGGCAAGGTGATGCGGAACCGGCCTTGGTCATCGGTTGTGAAGGAAGCCACGGCGAGATCATTTTGCCGAACGTCGAAAGACGTCTTCGCCAGCGGTCGCGAATCAGGAACACCCTGCACCACCGGCCCGCCGGAGATGGAGTGCAGGGAGATTACTCCTTCAAGGCTCGCTCCTCCCCGGGGCGTGGGACGGGGAGATTCTGCCCGCGCCACGCAACCAACAAGCGCGAAGAGGACGAGAATAAGTTCGAATGATTGTCCCTTGTGCACGGCTGGCGATTCGCAAAACAGAGTGGGAGTAGGATAGCCTTACCCGGATGGTGTTGATATGAATCTTTTCTTACGGGTTAAATACACTCTTTAGCCACCTCCACATAGACGTTGCGGTAAGACCTTTCAGAAATGCAATCAACTCGGAGTTTATCTTAATTGACCGCAGCCGAGGAAAATGTTCCTCTCGTTCTGCGTCGTCGAATCCGGCGGCGAGTCCAATTCAACAACAAGAACCGTGTGAGCGGTTTAACCTGGGAGGTCAGAATGTTTAGCCGTAATAAAGGATCACTTATCGTCACTACCTTGGCGCTGTTCGCAGCCGCATCGATCGCGCGCAGCGGTCAGGCGCCGCAGCCAGCCGGAACTCATGCGCGGCTTGCGAGCAATGTCGCCGTGGGTGGGCGCGCCGTGAGCTTCGCAGAAACCCGGCCGGTGCGGGAACTCATGGAAGAAGCCCAGCAGACCGATCAAGCTGCTATGGGCGAAGACGAGTCGGTGAACGAGCTGAACACGGTTTTCCCGCGCCGGGCGAACCCGAATGCGCCCGCGCAGAAGGACGGAGCGCTGCAAACATCCTTTATCGCAAACGGGCATTACCAGTTCAATTTCCCGGTGGTGAGCATCCCGACTCCTCTCGTCGTCTTCGATGGCGTCGGCGTGAATGGTTCTGCACCGCCCGATACGACAGGCGCGGTCGGTCCGAACGACTACATGCAGGCGGTCAATGGCGGCGGCATCCGGATCTTCGCCAAGGATGGCACTCCGCGCGGGCCGGCGTTTAAGCTCAGCACGCTCTTCGCCCCTCTCGGGGGTGTGCCGGCGAACACCAATAATGGCGATGCCCTTGTTCTCTACGATCGTATGGCGAATCGCTGGGTCCTGACGCAATTTGCTTTTACCAGCTCGAGTACTCCCCCCTTCCATCAGCCGATCGCCGTTTCCAAAACGAGCGACCCGACCGGTGCGTATTGGGCCTATGACTTCATTACCCCGGGAAATGACTTTCCTGATTATGGCAAGATCGGTGCGTGGCCGGATGGTTACTATTTTACCGACCGCCAGTTCACCGGCGGCGTGACTTACAATGGCTTCGGCGTTTTCGCCTTCGACCGTGCGAAGATGCTGGTCGGCGATTCGAGCGCGACCTACGTTTATTTTAACGCCGGTCCGAATCTCAGCAATTCGTCCTCGGGCATGATCCCGTCGGATTACAACGGCCTCACGCCGCCTCCGGCCGGCTCTCCGAACATCTTCTCGGTTTTTCTCGACGATGCCTTCGGCGACGCCGTGGACGCGCTGCGCTTGTTCGATTTTCACTCCGGTTTCGCAGACAATACGTCTCCGACCTTCACCGAGCGTCCGGATAGCCCGCTACAGGTAGCTGCTTTCGATTCGCGGAACCCCGACATCTCTTCGGGCTCGCCGACGGACCGTGCCGATGTCGAGGAACCGCCTCCGGCCGCCGCGGTTGATTATCTCGACACCATCGGGGACCGCCTGATGTTGCGTCTGCAGTATTTCAATCGGGGTGGGATAGAATTGCTCACAACCTGCCACACGGTCAATGGTGGTACCATCCCGGCGCCGGGCGTAAGCCCCACCGTCGCGGAATACCGCGCGGCCACCCGCTACTATGTCTTGCAAAAAACTAGTCCAGGCGGGAACTGGTCGGTCCAAGACCAAGGGACTTTCTCTCCCAACACGACGGAACGTTGGATGGGCAGCACGGCAGTTGATAACGCCGGGAACCTGGCCGTCGGCTACTCGGCCTCCTCTTTGAGCGTCTTCCCTTCCATCAATTACGCAGGAAGACTATCGACCGATCCTCCTGGGGTGCTAGCCCAAGGCGAGGCGACGATGTTCGCCGGCACCGGCGTGCAACTCGGCACGGTCAACCGCTGGGGCGACTACACTAATATGAGCCTCGATCCGGTAGACGACGCGACGTTCTGGTACACGAACGAATATTATAATACCAATGCGACCTTTGCCTGGAAAACCAAGATCGGTGCCTTCAAGTTTGCCGGCACTACGGCTCCGGCGCAGGGAACTCTGAGTGGCACCATTACCGCTTGTGACAGCGGCGCACCGATCAAGGATGCTCTTGTGCAAGTAACTGGCGGACCATCTGACGGCTTCTCCGCCGCGAGTAAGCCCGATGGAACCTACTCGATGAATCTGTTACCCGGTTCCTACCAGGCGACCGTCATCGATCCGGCGCACGGTTGCAACGCGATTGGGCCTTTCCCGGTCACGATTACGAACGGGGGCACGACGAGCTTCAGCCAGTGCCTGAGCGGCGGGGCCAAGTTTGTCTTTGCTTCGAGTATGGTGTCGGTCTCGGGCGGAAACGGGAACGGGACGATCGAGCCTAACGAGTGTAACAACCTGAATGTCACAATCCTGAATGACGGTTGCCTCCTCGCTTCGGGAGTCTCGGGCGTTCTATCCACCACCACTCCAGGTGTGACCGTCGCACAGTCGAACTCGGCTTATCCCGATGCGACCGAAGGCGCGACGACGACAAATACGACGCCTTTCCAAGTCAGCACCGCGCCCTCTTTCGTTTGCGGAACAAACATCGACTTCACGCTCAACGTTTCGTTCAGCGGTGGAGGGTCGATGATGTTGAGCTTCTCGGTCCCGACCTGTATTCAACCGGCTTCAATGGTCAGTGGTTCTTTGGATGCCACTGATACAGTCCAAGAAGGCCGCCTGGGCCGCAACGCCGTCGCGAGTAACTGCGGCACCGTGAAGGCTTGCCCGGGCATTTTCGGAACAGGGAACCGCCATTATGATACCTATTCCTTCCCGAATGGTCCGCAGGCGGCCTGTGCCACGGTTAGCCTGACGGCGACTAACTCGACCGCCGCCCTTGGCATTCTCTCGGTGGCCTACCTGAATATGTATATCCCACCAACGGTGGGTAACACGGGTACGATTTGCACCAACTACTTGGGCGATCCGGGTGGCAGCACAACCGTCGTCGGTGGAGTCACGACCTTCTCTGTCGATATCCCAGCCAACCAGACGCTGGTAGTGGTGGTGGAGGAAACGAATGCGGCTCAGACCTCAGGATCAACCTATAACGTGAGCGTTTCCGGTTTGGTCGGAAACGGCATGGGCAACGGAGTTTGCGCGACGCCAACCCCGACGCCAACCCCGACCCCGACCCCGACCCCGACGCCAACGCCAACCCCGACCCCGACGCCAACGCCAACGCCGACGCCGACGCCGACGCCGACGCCGACGCCAACCCCGACGGCGACGCCGACGCCAACCCCGACGCCGACACCAACCGCCGATCTCCGCATCACGAAGACGGATGGAATGACGTCGGTCTCGCGAGGTCAGCAAATCACCTACACCATCGTGGTGAGCAACGCCGGTCCAGACGGAGTTACGGGCGCAACAGTTGCCGATACATTCCCGTCGAAGATCACCGGAGTGACTTATACGGCGACGTCTACCGGTGGCGCCACGGGCTTCACCGCGGCCGGAAGCGGCAATATCAGCGATTCCGTCAATATGCCAGCAGGCAGCACCATCACCTACCTGGGGACAGGGACGGTCTCCACGACTGCCAGTGGGAAGATTCGAAACCAAGCGATTGTGACGGCTCCCGCGGGGACCGTCGATCCGCGGCTTCGTAATAATCTCGCTACCGACCAGGATAACGTTAGGCGCTAGACTCGGTTTGCGGCTTGGCGTGAGACACGATCGCCAAGCCGCCTCCCGTAGTAACCCGGGACTTGAAAGTTGCCGGGAGTCGTTCCATCCGACTCCCGGCTTCCTCGCAGGTGAACATACTTCGCGCGTTAACTGACGCACAGCCTGACGAAATCTCCGGGACGAGACGCCCTTGCGACCAGCAAGGGCGTTTTGCTGTGCTTTAGTGGATCGCTTGCTCGGGCGGTCCGGAGGAGCCCTGTTTCTCCGCTTGAATTGCCTTCCGAAACACCGGAAGTTTTTTCATGTTAACCAAAGATGCTGAAAGTACAGCGGTCGTAGTCCCTCCGATGAAGCCCGAGTTCGCCCAGCAGGCTGCTGCCCGCAAGGCTTCGACCACCAAAGCGCCAAAAATTTTCATCGACGGTGAATTTTTCGACGAGGCGAACGCCAAGGTTTCTGTCTTCGATCATGGCCTCCTCTACGGCGACGGCGTTTTCGAAGGCATCCGTTTCTACAACGGGCGCGTCTTCCGGATGGAAGAGCACATGGATCGCCTCTGGGAATCTGCGCGCTCGATTTGCATCGAGATCCCGATGTCGCGACGCGAGCTCGACGAAGCGCTGCTCGAGACGATTCGGCAAAATGGGCTGCGCGATGGCTATGTCCGGTTGATCGTGACCCGCGGAGTCGGCAATCTCGGCCTCAATCCAGTCCAATGTAAGCGCCCGAGCGTCATCATCATCGCTTCGACGATCGCACTTTATACCGAAGAAGTTTACCGGCGCGGCCTCACCGTCGTGACGGTCGCGACCCGACGAATGGGTCCCGCGACTTTGAATCCGGCGATCAAGTCGTTGAACTATCTGAACAACGTCCTCGCGCGCATCGAAGCGAATCTGGCGAACGCCGATGAAGCGTTGATGCTGAATGACGCCGGCAACGTCGCCGAGTGCACCGCGGACAATGTCTTCATCGTCAAGCGTGGCCAAATCATGACCCCACCGATCACCGCCGGCGCTCTCCGCGGGATCACCCGCTCCGTCGTGTTCGACATCGCAGCCGAGCTCGGGATCAAAATTTCCGAGCCCGATCTGACCCGCCACGACCTCTACATCGCGGACGAGGCCTTCCTCACTGGCACGGCTGCGGAAGTGGTTCCGATGGTGAAAGTGGATGGACGCACCATCGGCACCGGTGAGCCCGGGGGCATCACGACGCGGATGATCGCGCGGTTCCGCGAGTTGACACGCGAAACCGGCACCCCGATTTTTTCGGAGTGACGGAAACATTTCGCCTAACGAAAAGCCAGGCGCCGGTTTTTGGCGCTGCCGTTGAATGTTTTCGCGGCTTTGTGGTCTAATCTTGAGCCATGCTTTGCGACGTTTGTAAGTGCAACGATGCGACAGTTTTTCTGACGCAGATTGTCGACGGCAAGATGCAGAAGGTGAATCTCTGCGATGCTTGCTCCAAGGAGAAGGGCGTGCAGGATCCGACCGGTTTTGCGCTCGCCGACCTGCTGTTGGGCATCGGCGCCGCGGAGGAGATTGAGAAAGGCGCCCCCACGCAGAAATGTCCGGTCTGCGGTTTTACCCAGGCGGACTTCAAGAAAACCGGTCGGCTCGGTTGCAGCGCCTGCTACATCACCTTCGCGGAGGGCCTCGGGACGCTCTTGAAAGCGATGCACAAAGGCACGGAGCACGTGGGCAAACTTCCGCAGCGGGCGTTCCGGCAGATGGAATTAAACGACAAGATGCGCACTCTTACCGACCACTTGGAGAAAGCTGTATCCGAAGAAAATTACGAGAACGCTGCGACCTTGCGCGACCAGATTAAACAACTCGAACACGAAATGGCGGCGACCTGAACCGATGAAGTTCGACCAAGTCATGTCCAGCGCCGGCGAGTGGGTTCGCGGCGAAGGCCCGCATCATCAGATCGTGGTCAGCAGTCGCGTGCGGCTCGCGCGCAATCTGCGCCATCGCGCTTTCCCCGGCTGGGCGAAAAAGGCTGAGCGCACGCTCGTGCTCGAGCAAATCAAACCCCGGATCGAAGAGCTGCCGGAGATGCAGGATTCCTTTTCCGAAATGCTGCAGGATTTGTCCGCGCTCGAGAAACAGGTGCTGGTCGAGCGCCATCTGATCAGCCGCGAGCACGCCGCCAAGGGAATCGGCAGCGCGGTCGTGATGAACCGCAAGCAGACGCTCAGCATCATGATCAATGAGGAGGATCACCTGCGCATGCAATCGATCCGTTCCGGCCTGCAGCTCAAGAACGCTTTCAAGCTCGTCGACAAAGTGGACAGCGTCCTCGAGGGCAAACTCGACATCGCCTACGATCAGCGCCTCGGCTATCTCACCGCCTGCCCGACCAACGTCGGAACCGGCATGCGCGCTTCTGCGATGCTTCATCTTCCGGGCCTGGTCCTGAGCGATCTCATCAATCAGGTCATCCAGGCGGTGAACAAAATCGGCCTCGCCGTCCGCGGGCTTTACGGGGAGGGGACCGAAGCGATGGGCAATCTTTTCCAGATCTCGAACCAGACGACCCTGGGCGAGAAGGAAGAAGAGATCATTGCTCGCCTAACGAAAGTGATCGAGACGATCATCGAGAAGGAACACGACGCCCGCCAGGTCCTGATCCAGAAAAAAGCCGACACTCTCTGGGATCAGATCGGCCGGGCATACGGCGTGCTTACTTATGCGCATGCGATGACCTCGAAGGAGGCGCTCAATTTACTCTCGATCATGAAACTCGCAGTCGACCTCGGCGCTTTCGCGGAGGACCGGCGTCTCCCGGTCGATGAGCTGTTTATCGAGACCCAGCCGGCACACCTGCAAAAGGCTTCGCAACGGAAGCTAAATGCCGAGGAACGCGACTTCCTGCGGGCCGAAATCATCCGCGACCGTTTGAAACTCTTTCCTAAACCTGATATGGATAAAGTGGCGCGGGGGGCGAACTCCGAACCCACTTCCGCGCCTAACAATAATGAATAATTTCACTCCTCGGGCCCAGCAGGTTCTCGCGCTGGCCCGCAAAGAAGCAGATCGCTTCAATCACAATTACGTCGGCACCGAGCATTTGTTGCTCGGGCTGATCAAGCTCGGCCAGGGCGTCGCCGTGAACGTGCTCCAGAAGATGGGGCTCGATCTCGAGACCGTGCGCATGGAAGTCGAAAAACAGGTTGGCTCCGGTCCGGAGACGAAGATGGTCGGCAATATTCCCTACACTCCGCGGGTGAAAAAGGTCCTCGCGCTCGCCGGGAAAGAAGCCCGCGCGTTGAATCATTCCTATGTCGGCACCGAGCATATCCTGCTCGGCCTCCTCCGTGAAGGCGAAGGTGTCGCGGCGCGAGTGCTGAAGAGCCTCGAAGTCGATATCGAGCGGACCCGCAACGAGATTCTCAAGGAACTCGACCCGAATTTTACCCCTCCCGAAAGCGAGCAGGAACCCGGCGCGACCAGCGGCGAGGGCTCGAAGAAAGATGTGAAGACTCCGGCGCTGCGTGCGTTTGGCCGCGATCTCACCGATCTCGCGAAGAAGAGCGAGCTCGACCCGGTCATCGGCCGGCACAACGAAATCGAGCGCGTCATCCAGGTGCTCTGCCGGCGGACGAAGAACAACCCGGTACTGTTAGGCGAAGCCGGTGTGGGCAAGACCGCGATCGTCGAAGGCCTCGCGCAGGAAATCGCCAGCGGCAACGTGCCGGAGCTGCTGCGCGACAAGAAAGTCATCACTCTCGACCTCGCATTGATGGTCGCGGGCACGAAGTATCGCGGCCAGTTCGAAGAGCGGATTAAAGCCGTGATGGACGAGATTCGCCGCTCGAAAAACGTCATCCTTTTTATCGACGAGCTCCACACCATCGTGGGTGCTGGTTCCGCCGAAGGCGCGATGGACGCGAGCAACATCATCAAGCCGGCGCTGAGCCGCGGCGAGTTGCAATGCGTCGGCGCGACTACGCTCAACGAATATCGCAAATACATCGAGAAGGACGCTGCGCTCGAGCGCCGTTTCCAGACTGTGAAGGTCGAAGCGCCTAACGTTGAAGAGGCCATCCTGATCTTGAAAGGCCTGCGTCCGAAATACGAGGCGCACCACAAGGCGAAGCTGACCGACGAAGCGCTCGAACAGGCGGTGAAACTCTCCGAGCGTTACATCACGGGCCGTTTTCTGCCCGACAAGGCGATCGACGTCATGGATGAAGCCGGCGCGCGCGCCCGGATTCACGCGATGACGCGTCCGCCCGACGTGAAAAATATCGAAAAGGAAATCGAGCAGATCCGCGTCGACAAGGAAGCTGCGATCAAGGCGCAGGATTTCGAGAAAGCCGCCGCGCTTCGCGACAAGGAAAAGCAGGCGAAAGAGAAGCTCGAACAAATTCTCGCCGAATGGCGTGAACAACGGGAAGAGAAAGAAGTGATCGTGACCGCAGAGGACATGATGCACATCATCTCGAAAGTGACCGGCGTCCCACTCCAGAAAATGGAGCAAAAGGAAACCGCGAAACTCTTGGCGATGGAAGCGGAGATCAAACAACGCGTCATCGGCCAGGACGAAGCGGTGATCGCGATCAGCAAAGCGCTGCGCCGTTCGCGCGCCGACCTGAAAGATCCAAAACGGCCGATCGGTTCGTTCGTTTTCCTCGGTCCGACCGGTGTCGGCAAAACCTTCCTCGCCCGGACCCTCGCCGAATTCATGTTCGGCGACAGCGACGCGCTCATCCAGATCGACATGTCGGAATACATGGAGAAGTTCACCGCCTCGCGCCTCATCGGCTCGCCTCCGGGCTATGTCGGTTACGAGGAAGGCGGCCAGCTTTCCGAAGCGGTCCGCCGTCGCCCGTATTCGGTCGTGCTTTTCGACGAAATCGAAAAAGCTCACCCCGACGTGATGCATCTCCTGCTCCAGATTCTGGAAGAAGGTAAGATCACCGATTCGTTAGGCCGGAAGATCGATTTCCGGAACACGATCATCATCATGACGTCGAATGTCGGCGCCGAGTTGATCAAGCGGCAGACCACGATGGGCTTCGGCGCGAAGAGCGACGACGGCAATTACGACCAGATGCGGGACAAGATTCTCGAAGAGACGAAGCGCGTCTTTAAGCCGGAATTCCTGAACCGCCTCGACGAAATCATTGTCTTCCACACGCTTGAGAAACCCGACCTGCTCCGCATCGTCGATCTCGAGGTGAACAAGGTGAAGAAGCGTTTGCAGCTCAAGGAAATCGAGATCGCGCTCGACCAGGCCGCGCACGAATTCGTGATCGAGAAGGGATACGATCCCACCTATGGCGCGCGGCCCATGCGGCGCGCGGTGGAGCGTTACCTGGAGGATCCGCTCGCGGAAGAACTGCTGCGGGGAAGCGTCAAAGCCGGCGACCTCGTGAATGTCACGATGGAAAACGGCAAGCTCGCCTTCAACGTCGCCGCGCCGCACGATAACGCCCCGGCCGAGGCAAGCTAGGCGGACTGGGCCACGTTACTCGTTAGGCACGCGGATGCGCGTCGGCGTAGGCCTTCTTCAGTCGCTCAGTGGTGACGTGGGTGTAAATCTGCGTCGTCGACAAACTGGCGTGGCCTAACAATGCCTGCACGCTGCGCAGATCGGCCCCGTTATCGAGCAAATGAGTGGCGAAGCTGTGCCGTAGGTTATGTGGGCTGAGCGCGATCGGAATCGTGGTGTGGCGCAGATAACGTTTCAGCACCAGCCAAATCGAGCGCGGCGAAAGCCGGCGTCGCCCCTTATTTAAAAAGAGCGGGCCGCTGTGGACATTGGCCGCCATGCGATAGCGCGAGACCGCTTTCAGGGCCGGCGCCCCGACCGGACAGACGCGCTCCTTCCGGCCTTTGCCGACGACCCGAACTGACTCGGTGTAAATGTCGAGATCGCTTACGTTCAGCGACGCGAGTTCGCTCAGGCGTAGCCCGCTGCTGTAGAAAACTTCCATGATCGCGGCGTCGCGCTGCGGCATCCAGACCGGGGCGCTCTTCTCCTTCGGCACCTGCAACGGCGCGGCCAGCAGCTCGCCCATCTGCGTTTGCGTGAGGACGAGCGGAAGTTTTTTTTCGGGCTTGGGCAACTGCACCTCGCGCACGGGATCCTTCGTTAGGCGGCTGCGGGCCACGAGGAAACGGTAGAAGCTGCGCAGCGCGGCGAATTGCAGCCGAATGTAGGAGCGCGCCTGCTTCTGCTTCATCAGCGTGAAAAGGTAATCACGGAAATGATCCGGCTGGCATTGGCGCCAGGCGGGCGCCCCCGACTCCCGGAAATCCCGCAGGGCGATCCGGTAAATTTCCAAGGTCCGGGAGGAGGAGTTCCGCTCGACCTCCAGATAGCGAAAAAATTCCTCCGCCAGCTTGTCCTTGGCCGGGCGCACGGACTCGTTAGGCGCGACCTCGCGCCGAGGTCGGCTATTCCGGCTTTTCGATTTGGTAGCGGTTGTCACCCGAGCCGGAATATTGGCTTTTGAAAATCGGCGGCGGACGGGTCGAGATCAGCTCGTAACCGTCGAGGACAAACTCCGGGTAAACCCCGTTGCTCGCTGGCTCGTAAACCTTGTCGCCGCTGAACTTCCCGTACAGCCGGTATTCGTAGCCGTTGTCGTAACCGAAATTCACCTGTTCGCGATCGGGCGCGAGCTTTTTGTTTTCATTCAGCATCACGAGCACCGCGGTGTTCCAGGACTCGCCCGGCCGGCGCACGTAGCCCCAGAATTTGAAGTCCCGTTTGTAATAGCGGCGGCCGACAAAATAATTCCCCGCCGGCTCGGTCTGGATGCGCTGCGACATCGCGACCCGCGCCTGTTGAATCCCTTGCGGCATCGTTTCGCAACCCGCGAGGAACGTCAGACTAACCAGCAGGATGAAACCCTGGAGTGGCGAAAATCTAGTCATACAAGGTAGGCCACGATGGTTCCCTTTATCGCAACATCCACCCGGTCGCAATTCGACGTGGCGCCGGTCACTCCGGCTTTTCGATGACCAGAGGGCTCACCCTGCGACCCGAGAGCTGGCTCGGAAAAATCGGCGAAGGATGGGTCGAGATCAGCTCGTAACCGGTGAGAACGAATTCCGGATAAACCCGATTGCTGACCAATTCATAGACTTGGTCGCCGCTAAAATAGCCGTGCAGCTCGTATTCGTAACCGTCGTCGAAACCGGCGTGATCTTCATAGCTGCTCCCAGTGCCGGGACCGAGTTGCGACCGATCAGGCGCGAGCTTTTTATTCTCGTTCAACATCACGATCGTAGCCGTGTTCCAAGGCTGCCCTGGCCGGCGGACGTAACCCCAGAACCGGAAGTTCGATTTGAAATAGCGCCGGCCGATGAAGTAATCGCCGGGTGGCTCCGCCTGGATCTGGCGCGCCATGGCAAGCCGGCTGACAGTCGGCCGCATCGGCGCCGTGGCACAACCAGGAAGGCCGAGGAGGAGCGCGGCGCAGAGCAACGCGAACATTTGCGTTTTGCCACCAGATCGCGATCCGGGTAAAGTTTTCGCCGTCATCAATTCCACATTTCTTCCATGATTGAGCTTGAAGTTTACGCGTCCGGAGTGCGCGATCTGAATAAAATTCTGGAACTCGACCACCAGCTCGAGGCCGTGCCCGGCCTGCGCTACAAGGTCGATAGCAACCACGACATCGTCTACCTCGAGCTCGATGAGCCGAACATCACTTTCCGCGAGATCCGCGCCGTCTTCGTGAAGCTCGGCCTCGAACCGCGCTTCGTCGGGGCGATCCCGCCGGAGCTGCGCCCGCGCTCGAAGACGCAGCCGCTCACCGCCTGATTTTTCGAAAGAGGCGGTTGCCGCTGGCGGACGGATCGTTGATGGAAGGTCAGCCTTCGCCCGATGTTATCCCGTTTCTTCATTGCCCTCGGCGCGGTCGTCGTCTCCTTCTTCGTCTACCTCGGGGAACTGGTCGTGCTCGCGGCCGAAAGCCTGCGCTCGGCCGTGACGCACCGGATGCGCTGGCGGCTTTTCATGCGGCAGATGGTGGACATCGGCCTGCTCTCCCAGCTCGTCGTCGTCATCACCGGCGGTTTTACCGGCGCGGTCTTCGCGGCCCAGACTTATTTTCAGTTTAATAAGTTGGGCGTCGCGTCCGGCGTCGGCGCGGTCGTTTCGGCGGCGCTTTTCCGCGAGCTCGGACCGGTGCTGACCGGGCTGATGGTGACGGGCCGGGTCGGCGCGGCCATGTCCGCCGAAATTGGCACAATGAAAGTAACAGAACAGATCGACGCCCTTCGCGCGCTTGCGGTCCATCCGGTCGATTACCTGGTCGTGCCGCGCATGCTCGCGATGATGATCTCGATGCCGCTGCTCGTGGCCGAGTGCATCTTCTTTGGTCTCATCGCCTCCTACCTCGTCTCCGTTAATGTCCTCGATATCCCCGGGCCGTACTACGTCGCGAACATGGTCCGCTGGACTTTGATGCGCGATATCATCATGGGCTTGTCGAAAGGCTTTTGCTTCGCGCTCCTGATTGTTTTCATCAGTTGCCACAAGGGCCTGAACACCCGCGAAGGCGCGGTCGGCGTCGGCCGCGCGACCACGGAGGCGGTCGTGAATTCTTCCCTCGCCATCCTGATTTCGAACTTCTTTCTCACCATGTTCCTCAACGTCATCTTCCCGGCCGGATGGCAGTAGCCGCGAAGCCGCCGATGATCGCCGTGCGCGATCTGCACAAGCGCATCGGCCCGCAGGAAATCCTTCGTGGAGTCGACATTTCCGTGGGCGCGGGCGAGACGCTCGTCATCATCGGCCGGAGCGGCGGCGGGAAGAGCGTGCTCCTGAAAAATATCATCGGCCTGATGCACCCCGAATCCGGCGAAATCTGGATCGACGGCCAGAACATCATCGGGCTGGGCGAACGCCAGCTCGCGCCGGTCCGTCGCAAAGTTGGTATTCTCTTTCAAGCTGCCGCCCTCTTCGACTCCATGACCGTCGAGGAAAACATCGCCTTCCCGCTCCGCGAAGCGGGTGAGCGCGACAACCGCGTCATCGAGCAAAAGATCGCGGACATTCTCGAGGTCATCGAGCTCGAGGGGCAGCAAAAAAAGATGCCGGTGAACTTGAGCGGCGGGATGAAAAAGCGCGTCGGCCTGGCCCGCGCGATCATTAGCCAGCCGTCGTGCATTCTCTATGACGAGCCGACCGCGGGGCTGGATCCAGTTGTCTCCGACAGCATTAACCGGCTCATCCGCCGGCTGCAGGAACGGTTCCATGTCACCAGCGTGGTCGTCACCCACGACATGAAAAGTGCGTTCCACATCGCCGATCACATCGCCTACCTGCACGAGGGCCGTATTTACTTTTACGGGACACCGGAGGAAATTCAGGCCTCGACCGACCCGCTGATCCAGGATTTTTTGATCGGCCGGGCGACGCTCGCAGACTAACGAATGGAACAACAGGATCGCGGACTGGAATTAAAAGTGGGGATTTTCGTGGCCGTCGGCCTCGCGATTCTCGCCGCGCTCGTGGTCCAGTTCGGCCGCCTCGGGGAGGGGTTCAAAACCTACTACGATCTCACGGTGCATTTCGCCGATGCCAGCGGGCTCCTGAAAGGGTCCGACGTGCTCTTGGGCGGCGCGAAAATCGGCCGCGTTTCCGGCCAGCCGCGGCTGGTCACGACCGGTCGCGGGGTCGATGTGCCGCTGCGGATTTATGATTTTGCGCGGATTCCGGCTGGGACTTCAATCACGGTCGGGAGTTCGGGATTGTTAGGCGATCGCTTCGTCCAGGTTTCTCCGCCCGCGGGCGTGCCGAAGACGTTCATCGCGAAAGGCGCGCGGATCGAAGGCACGCGGGAGAAGGGGATCAGCGATCTCACCGCGGAAGGGGGCGATCTGGTAAAGGATCTGCGCGGCGCAGTGGCGAAGATCGACACCGCGGTGAGCCGGTTAAACGACCAGGCGCTGTCTCCGGACAACCTGAATCACCTCAAGGAAACCTTCGCGAATCTGAGCAAGACCACGGCGGCGCTTTCTGATTCATCGAAAAAAATCGACGGCGTGATCGAGAAAGCGAACGCCACCCTCGGCTCGACCAAGGAGGCCGCCGACAAGGTGCAGCTCGCAGTCGGGGACGCGCGCAAGACGATTCAAGGCGCCGGCAAAGTGATGGAGGACGCGCGCCACGGGAACGGTCTGCTCGCGATGCTGCTCTCGAACGACCAGGTGGCGAACGATCTCCGCGCCCTGATCAGCAACCTGCGCAGTCACGGAATTCTCTTTTATCGCGACAGCGCCGCGAAAAACGCGCCGCCGGAACCGAGCCCGCCGTTGCGCCGGCGCGGTCGTTAGGCCCTAACGAGATGAGCACCAACCTGACCGTCAACCTGCTCCGGGTTCTCTTCGTTACTTTTTGTGCCGCGGTCGGATCGAGCGTTACCGCGGAGGCGGCGGATAACCCCTGGCAGGGCCTGCTCGTCGGGATCGTCTTCGGGCTCGCGCTGGTGCTGGTCGACCGGCTGCTCAAGGGATTTTCGCTGCGCGCCTTTTCCTCCGCGACCCTCGGCCTCCTCCTCGGTCTTTTCTTCGCCAATCTGCTCATATCCTCAGAGGTGCTGCGCTACCAGTCGGAGTTCACCCAGTGGACCGCGCGGCTCGTCGTCTACTGCGCGTTTGGTTATCTCGGCACGATGCTCGCGATGCGCAGTAATCGCGACGAATTTTCGCTCATCATCCCGTATGTGCGCTTCGCCCGCGAGACCACCCAGCACGAGCCGCTGGTGGTCGATACCAACGTCATCATCGACGGCCGCATCGCCGATCTCTGCGCGACCGGCTTCCTCAGCCGCTCGCTCATCGTGCCGCGTTTCGTGCTCGAAGAATTGCAGCGGCTCGCCGATTCGCACGACAACATCAAGCGCGAACGCGGTCGGCGCGGGCTGGAGATTCTGAATCAATTGCAACGGGTCCGCGAGATCGACCTCACGATCCACGACAGCGCCGACGATGGCGACCAGCCGGTGGACGCACGGATCGTGCGCGTCGCGCAAGTCCTGCAGGCACGGCTGCTCACGAACGATCAACCGCTCTGCCAGGTAGCGCGGTTGCAGCAGGTGCCGGTGTTAAATCTCACCGACCTCGCGAAAGCGCTCGCGCCGGTGGTGGTGGCGGGTGACGAGCTGGAATTGAACCTCGTCAAAGAAGGCCGCGAAGGGCATCAGGCCGTCGGCTATCTCGCGGATGGCACGATGATCGTGGTGAACCAAGGTCGGCCGCACATCGGCCGCGTGGCCACCGTGGTCGTGGCGAGCGCGCTTCAGACCGGCGGCGGCCGCCTCGTCTTCGCGGACTTGAAAGAGAACGCGAAAATCCGCAGCCCACTAAAGGAAAAAGCGACCGCGTCGTAGCCTAACGAGCGGCCCGCGCCTAACGAAGCCCAACTGCGCTTCGCACCCGTTCCATCACTTCGTTTGCGATGGTGTTCGCGCGCAGCGCGCCGACCGCCAGCACTTCGTCGATGAGTCCGCGCTGGGCCAGGATATCTTCGCGGCGTTCCCGCATCGGCGCGAAGTATTCCCAGAGCCGGTCGAAGAGCTGTTTCTTGAAATCGCCGTAGCCGCGCCCGCCGCGCGCGAAATCCGCCCGCAGCTCCGCGATCTCGTCCGGCGAGGCGAAGAGCGAATAGAGCTGGAAGATGACCGACGCGTCCGCGTCCTTCGGTGCCTCCATCGGCGTCGAGTCGGTCTTGATGCTCATCACCCGCTTCCGCATCTCCTTTTCCTCGCCGAAAATCTCGATCGTGTTGCCGTAGCTCTTGCTCATCTTCTGTCCGTCTACTCCGGGCACCAACTCGGTCGCGGGATTGATCCGCGGCTCGGGCACCTTCAGGATCGGCCCGTAAGCTTCGTTCATCTTGAGCGCGAGATCGCGCGTGATCTCGACGTGCTGTTTCTGGTCGCGGCCGACCGGCACCACGTCGCTATCGTAGATCAAGATATCGGCCGCCATCAGCACCGGATAGGTGAACAGCCCCGCCGAAGCGGGCAGTCCGCGCGCGACTTTGTCTTTGTAAGAGTGCGCCCTTTCCAGCAGTCCCATCGGCGCCGAGGGGCTCAAGATCCACGCCAATTCGGTCACCCGCGGCACATCGGATTGACGGAAGAGCGCGCTCTTCTCAGGGTCGAGCCCGCAGGCGAGGAAATCGAGCGCGACGCGCCGGCTATTTTCCCGCAACGCCGCGGGATCGCGCAGACTCGTGAGGGCATGATAATCGGCGATGAAATAGAAAGCCTCGCCCTCGGCTTGAAGCGCGATCGCTGGGCGCATCATCCCGAAGTAATTCCCGATGTGGAGGACGCCGCTGGGTTGGATGCCGGAAAGAATGCGCATGAGCTGAGAAGCGAAGAGGTTCCACGCTAGACAGAATCGTTCAACAGCTAACCCGCTGCTGCTCTTCCTGTCGCCCGGTTACGCTGAGCTCGGATAGCCCATCAAGCAGCGTGCTCCTAGGGCAAGGTCAAGATCGCAGTCGGGCCCGGCGGCTGATTTCCCGCTCGCCAAGGATGGAGTGTGCAATTACATACTCCCGCCATGCGCGAAATGAAGCAGCAGCAGCCCGTCACGGTCGTCACCGGGGGCGCCGGTTTTCTCGGGTCGCATTTGACGGATCGGCTGTTGAAGGAAGGGCATCGCGTGATCGCGATCGACAACCTGATCACCGGTCACCTGACGAATATCGAGCATCTCGCCGGGAACGAGAATTACCGCTTCATCAAGCAGGACGTGACCCAATATCTCTACGTCCCGGATGAGATCGATTACGTGTTCCATTTCGCGTCGCCGGCGAGCCCGATCGATTACCTGGAACTGCCGATCCCGACCTTGAAAGTGGGCGCGCTCGGGACGCACAATGCGCTCGGGCTGGCGAAAGCGAAGGGGGCGACTTTCCTCCTCGCCTCGACCTCGGAATGCTACGGCGATCCGCTCGTCCATCCGCAGAAGGAAGATTACTGGGGCAACGTGAACCCGATCGGGCCGCGCGGGGTTTACGATGAGGCGAAGCGTTTCGCGGAGGCGATCACGATGGCGTATCACCGCTATCACAAGATCGATACCAAGATCGTGCGGATCTTTAACACCTACGGACCGCGGATGCGGCTGCGCGACGGGCGAGTGGTGCCGGCGTTCATCGGGCAGGCGCTGGCGGGCGAGCCGCTGACGATCTTCGGCGACGGCTCGCAGACGCGGTCTTTTTGTTATGTCTCGGATTTGATCGACGGGATTTACCGGCTCTCGCAATCGGATTTCCACGAACCGGTGAACATCGGCAACCCGCGGGAGATGACGATCAAGCAATTCGCGGAGAAGATTCAGGGGCTGATCGGAGCGAACTCCCCGATCGAGTATCGGCCGCTGCCGGTGGATGACCCGAAGGTGCGCCAGCCGGACATCGGCCGGGCCCGCGCGATTCTGCAATGGGAGCCGAAGGTGCAGTTCGAGGAAGGGATCGCGACGACGATCGATTATTTCCAGAAATGGCTCGCGCGGGCGAATCAACGCTAGAGCGCGTTAATCTGCTCGCCTGACGGCCGAAGAATTGTTGAACTCTGCAATTCAATGAAACTTCCTGTCCTCATTCCGGCTCTCCTTCTTGCTGCCACTTCGATTGTCTGCGCGCAGGCGCCGGCGGCGGGCGGTTATCAAATCACGAAGATCAATCGCGAACTGGTGCCGACGCCGGATTACAACCTCTCGCAGGGCCCGAGCGTGAAGAGCAACGGCCGCGAACGCTGGCTGCAGGTGGAGGTGGATTTCGCCGCGACGCCGGAGTTCACCGACGAGCTGACTTTTAAATACTACATCCTGATCGACGGGAAGCTGCTCACCGGGGAGGTGACACAGGTGAACATCCTCGCCGGCAAGGAACTCCACTCGGTCATGTATGTGTCGCCCCGAGCGCTCGCGCATCTCCTCGGCAATCGCTCGCTCACCGCGAACTCGCTCCAGAACGTCGCGGTGCAAATCCTCGCGAAAGGGGAGGTGAAGGACGAGCTGAGCCTGGTGCGCGCGCGGCCGCAATGGTTCAGTGCGTTGCCGGCGTTGACCGGTTTCGTTTTGAACAAAAGCGAGACGCCGTTCGCGCCGCTCTTCTGGGATCACTACGAGCAGATCAAGCCAGCCGGCGCGCGCTGACCTGTCCATGCCCGCTGCGTCCCGCATCGTTAGTCTCAATCTCGGTTCGCAAACCCTGAGCCTGGCTTCGTTCCAGGCGCAGCCGACCGGTGGCTTGGTGCTGACCGGTTATCGGCGGCGCGAGACCGTCGCCGACCCGGCAATGACGGGCGATCGCCACGAGCAGGCGGAAAGCACCGTGCGCGGATTGATGAGCGATCTCGGGATCAAGGGCGGGCCCGTCGATTACGCGGTCTCTGGGCAATCGGTCTTTGCCCGGTTCGTGAAGCTGCCCTCGGTCGACCAGGATAAGATCGAGCGCATCATTACCTTCGAGGCGCAGCAGAATGTCCCGTTCCCGATCGAGGAGGTAGTCTGGGATTATCAGCTCGTCGGCTCCGACGCGCAGAAGCAGATCGAGGTCGTGCTGGTCGCGATCAAGAGCGACCTGCTCGAGGGAATGAACGCGGCGGTGGAAGCGGCCGGCCTCGAGACCACGCTCGTCGATGTCGCGACGATGGCGCTCTATAACGCGTTTCGTTTTAACTACAGCGAGCTGACCGGTTGTTCGTTGATCGTGGATATCGGGGCGCGGACGACGAACCTGCTCTTCGTCGAGCCGGGAAAAGTCTTTAGCCGCAGCATCCCGATCGGCGGGAGTTCGATCACGGCGGCGATCGCGAAGGAATTCAACGAGCCATATGCCGCGGCGGAGCTGCGTAAAACGAAGGACGCCTTTGTCAGCCTCGGCGGCGCCTACGCCGAGCCGGCGAACCCGGAGATCACGCGAATCTCGAAGCTGGTCCGCAACACGATGACGCGGCTGCACTCGGAGCTGGCGCGCTCGATGAGTTTCTACCGCTCGCAACAGCAGGGGAATGCGCCGCAACGCATTTTCCTCTGCGGTGGCTCGGCCACGATGCCCTATATGCGCGAATTCTTTCGCGAGAAACTACAGTTGCCGATCGAGTTCTTGAACCCGCTGCGCAACGTCACCGTCGCCGAGGGCGTGAACGTCGAGGAGATTTCGCATTCGGCGCATTTGTTAGGCGAACTGGTCGGGCTCGCGCTCCGCTCGACCATGACCTGCCCGATGGAGCTGAATCTCCGGCCGTCTAATGTCGTTAGGCGGCAGCGGCTGACGGAGCGGCGGCCGTTCCTGCTCCTGGCCGCGGCCTGTTTTGTACTCGGGTTGCTCGGCTGGGGATTCTATTTCATGCGCTCGGCGCAGCTCGAAGCGGCGGAGAGCGACAAGCTCCAGCTGGAAGTCGATCGGATGCACGGCTTGGAGACGCAGCTCAGCAAATTGAACCGCGACCTCACTGCCCTCGACCTGGAGACCGCGCCGCTCCTCGCCTCGCTCAGCGGTCGCGGCGGCTGGCTGCAAATCCTCGACGATCTGAACGCGCGGCTGCCGAAGGACAACATCTGGATCACGGAGCTGGTGCCCATCTCCGGCGGCGCGGTCCTGGGCGAGAACCAGACTGGCTCGGCGGCCGCCACGCCGCCGTCCCGGCCGGTCGCGGGCGCGCGCGGACAAGGCGCGACGGGTTCGGCCCGGCGCGCGATCGACGGCGTGTTCGTGAGGGGGCTTTATCTTTTCAATCCGAAGCAGCAGGAAGTCGTTGTCGATTATTTCCGGAATCTGCTCGACTCGAAAATTTTCGAGGTGGACGCGAGCAACCAATCCCAGGTGATCAAGCCGAGCACGCCGACGAACACCGAGTGGGCTTATCCCTACGAGCTGCGCCTGAAGCTGCGCGACCCGCTCTACCTGCCATGAAGTGGTTTCGCCAAAACAGATTTCTCGGCGGCTTCCTCATTGCCTGCGCGATCGCGACGATGCTCTGCGGCTATTTTCTGCTCCATGAAAAAGGGCTCGCCGACGAGCAACAGGAGCGCCTCCAGACGACGGCGAACGAGCTGAACCGGTTGCGCGCGACCCGGCCTTCCCCGAGCGGGGCCAACCTCGAGAAGGCGCGGGTGCAGGCGGCAAGTTATCGGGCGTCTTTAGGCGCGCTCGAGGCCGAATTGAAGGCGCGCACCCTGCCGGCGGTACCGCTTCAGCCTAACGAATTCCAGGCGCAGCTCCGGCAGGCTGTGACCGCTTTGAACGAGAGCGCCGCGGCCGCGAAGGTGAAACTGCCGCCCAACTTTTATCTGGGCTTCGACGAATACGCGACCTCGCTCCCAAACAGCGCCGCGACCGCCTCTTTGCTCGGCCAGGAACTGGAGGCGATCGCGATGCTCGCCAACGGCATCGTGAACGCGCACGTCGACGCGCTCACCAGCCTGGTGCGGACGCCGTTGCCGGAAGAAAAAGTCGCCGGCGCCACGCCGACTCCGACCCCAGGCCGCGGCCTGCGTCCCGCGGGGAAAGCGCAGGCAGCCGCACCGCCGCCGGTCTCCAACCACGGGGTCGACATCGTCTTTTCCGCCAGCCCGACCGCGACCCGCAAGGTCCTGAACCAGATCGCGACCGCCAAGGAACAGCTCTTCATCATTCGCACCCTGCACGTGAAGAATCAGGTCGATAAGGGACCGGGTCGCGGGGCCGAGACCACGGCGTCTCCGCCGCCGGAAGCGGGCGCCAGCGGCTCGCCCGCGCCGGCCGCCGCGTCGGTGCATTTCATCGTCGGTGCCGAGCATCTCGATACCCGGGCGCGGATCGAAATCGTGAGCCTGACGGCGCCGCGAGCGGAGGCTCGTTAGGCGATGGACTGGGTGAAGCACAACTACGAACGCGCCGCCTTGCTCGCCGCGTCGCTTTTCCTTTTCCTCTGCGCCGTTTTCATTTTCCTGCGGACGGGCAGCTTCGACGAACAATTCAGCGCAGTGCAGAACGCTCCGACGCCGAACAACAGCGTCCCGGAAGGGCACGCGCCCGAACTGGCGGAGGTCATACAACGCCTCCAATCCCCGCCGCAATGGACTTTCGGCGGTCGCTCCGGGCTCTTTGTGCCGGAGAAGCATTTCATCGGCGCTAATGGCGAGCCGGCCACGCTCCAGAGCACGCTCCTGCACCCGCCTGTGCCTAACGAGTGGCTGGAAGAGTTCGGCCTGCCCCTCACCGAGGGCGATGTCCTCACCCAGGACGCGGACGGCGACGGCTTCACCAACCTCGACGAGTGGTCCGGCCACACCAACCCGACAGAAAAGGATTCGCATCCGCTCTACACCTCGAAGTTGAAACTGAAGTCCTTCTCGCAGGAGCAATTCCCGCTCATCTTCTCCTCCTCAGTTGAGGACACCTACGCGATCAACAACACCGACCCGAAACTCCCAACCCAATTTCTCAAGGTCGGCGACCTGGTCGCGGGGACGAAGTTCAAGGTCACGGGCTACACCGAGAAGTTCGAGACCGATCAGTACGGCACCAGGATCGATGTATCCGAACTCACCCTCGAGCAGACCGACACCGGCGACAAAGTTACGCTCGTAAAGGAGAAGACCACGACTTCGCCGGAATCGGTTGCGAACTTCCTCTACACCTGGAACGGCGCGGAGCAGACTTTCTCGGTGAAAAAAGATCGAGAATTTACATTGAAACCGTTGGACGAGATCAAATATAAGCTCCTCGACGTCCAGCCCGACAAAGCCATCATCATCAACCTCCAAAAGCCTAACGAGAAGATCGAGATTCCCATCTTGAAGTCGTGACGGCGTCCTGCCTGGGACGCTGTTGTTTTTCTTGCCTGCCCATCGCCATGACCACCATCCTGCGCTGCTTCCGTTCCTTCTTCTTCGCTCTCCTCGTTTCCACGGGGCCCCTGGCGATCGTCTCCAGCGCTCCCGCGCAGAATGTGCAGAGCATTGCCGAGCGCGAGATCTCTCGTCGGCAGGGCGGTGTGCTCCAAGGCCAGGCGGCTTTGGAACGCGGGAACCTCGCGATGAAGGCGAACGATTTCGCCCACGCCCATGACGAGTATCGCGTCGCGGTCAGTTTCCTGCCCGACGCCCTCACGACGGCGAACGCGCACGACCGGGCGGTGGCGGGATTTTGCGATAGCGGTGTCGCGCTCGCCGAGCAGCGGATCGCCGAAGGCAAATATGGCGAAGCGGAACAAATCGTGCGCGAGACGACGAGCGATCGCTACGACCCGAATTGCCGCAAGGCGCTCGACCTCCTCGCCCACCTTTCCGAGCCCGGCTACTACAACAAAACGATGGGCCCGAAGTTCATCGCCAAGGTCGAGGACGTGAAGAAGCTGCTCAGCGACGCCGACGGTTATTACAGCTCGGGGCGCTACGATCTCGCCTTTAAAAAATACGAGCAGGTCCTGAATCTCGACCCGTATAATGTCGCCGCCCGCCGCGGGGAGGAGCGGATCGACAACGCCAAGACTCACTACGGCGAAGAGGCCTATAACGAAACGCGCGCGCGCAATCTTTGGCAGGTCGAGAAGGGCTGGGAAGAGCCCGTCCGCCAGTATGGGCAGACCGTCGGGCCGATCAGCGACTCCTTTGCGCGCGACGCCGGCGGGACCGCGCGGATCACGAACAAACTCACCAGCATCATCAT
Organism: Chthoniobacterales bacterium; assembly: GCA_038240025.1. Taxonomy (GTDB): domain Bacteria; phylum Verrucomicrobiota; class Verrucomicrobiia; order Chthoniobacterales; family UBA10450; genus Palsa-1392. The sequence goes on along the minus strand of JBBSED010000032.1, from coordinate 16,860 downwards.
CCCGAAGATTGAATTCCGCGATGCGAGCATTCGCGAAGCGATTGATTTTCTCCGCCAACAGGCGGCGGCCAACGATCCCTCGCCCGACAGCAAGAAGGGCGTCGATATTGTCCTGCGCACCACTTCGTTGGGCCGGGCCGAAGCGCCGGCGCCGATCCCGCCGCCGGCCGCCGCCACAGCGCCTCCGCTCCCCGGAGCCGCTCCGGAGGAGAGCGCGCCGATCGAACCGGCGCCGCTCAATGCAGTGCCAGCCGCGCCTTCCATCGCCCCGGCCGACGCGCGGATCACGATTACGCTCAATCAGATTCCGTTAGGCGAAGCGCTCCGCTACATCGCGAGCCAGGCCGGATTAAAAGTGAAAGTTGAGCCTTACGCGGTCTCGATAATTCCGATCAACGATCAGAGCAGCGACCTGTTTACAAAAGAATATCGGGTTCCGCCCGGTTTCATCAGCAGTTCCGTCAATGTCGGGGCCAATGCTCTTGATCGCCCGGCGACGAGAACGGGGCAACCTACGGGAACGGGCCGGGATACGCAGGAATCCACTGGTGGCCAGCAGCTCGTGAATCGCCAAGGCGCGCTTGATTTCCTCAAAGGGCAGGGCGTGCCCTTCCCGATCGGTGCGAGCGCGAACTTCCTCCCGCAAAGCAGCCGCCTGATCGTCCGCAACACGGAAGAGAATCTCGAGCTCGTCGACGCGTTGGTCGAACAGGCCAACGTCTCTGGGCCCAAGCAGGTCGAAATCGAGGCGAAATTTGTCGAGATCACCCAGAACAACCTGAAGGAACTCGGCTTCGATTGGTTGCTAGGAAACTTTAACATAGGCGGAGATAATGGTCGCGTGGTGGGGAGCGGAGGGACTTCCGGAACCAGTCCCGGACTCAGCTCGAGCGACTTCCCAAATTCGATCAACGGAACATCGCCGGTTACGGCTGGCAACCGTAGTGGGAATCTGGCCATTAGCGCTAATGCCATCGACGCGCTCCTTTTCGGTATTCCCGGAGCCAGTTCGCTCGCTCCGGGAATCTTCGGACTAAGTGGTGTGTTGACCGATCCGAAATTTCAGTTTGTCGTGAGGGCTTTGAATCAAAAAAAGGGGTTGATCTTCTTTCCGCTCCGCGGATCACGACAAAAAGCGGACAGCGCGCCGTGATCGAGATCGTCAGGGAGTTTCGTTATCCCACGCAATTCGATCCGCCCAAAATCCCGGATACCGTCGGGAGCACGAATGGAGCAATAGGCGGAAGTACCACGATTCCAATTACCCCTACAACACCCACCGGATTTGAAACACGAAACACAGGGGTGACTCTCGAAGTCGAGCCAGTGGTTGGCCCTGATGGTGTCACGATCGACCTTAACTTGGTTCCACAGGTGGTGGAATTTGAAGGCTTTATCAACTATGGCAGTCCGATCCTAGCTCCGCCCTCGGGGTTTTTCGACGCCATGGGAATGTTTAACCTTGTGGGCCAAAACGACCGTGTCCTCACACCGAACGTGATCAACCAGCCGATCTTCAACTCCCGCAAAGTCACGACCAGCGTCAGCGTCTGGGATGGCCAGACCGTCGTCCTCGGCGGCCTCATGCGCGAGGACGTGCAGAAGACCGAGGATCGCACCCCGATCCTCGGCGACATCCCGCTAGTCGGTCGGCTCTTCCGCACTAACACCGAGCAGCACCTGAAGCGCAACCTCGTCATCTTCGTCACCGCCCGGCTCGTGAACCCGGCCGGCCAGCCCATCAACACGACCGATGAAGAAGAGGAAACGGAAACGATCAGCCAGTTGGTCGAGCCGACGCTCCCGCAGGTGCCATATTACAAGAAATAACCGCTAACCGCTTCCTGCTGCCACGTCGTTAGGCTACGCGCCTGCGACGAACCGGTAGCTGTTTCGCGGTGCGAAACACGGGGCTCTCGATCACGCTACCGGCCCGCGGAAAAAATCAGAAGTCCGCTTCAGAGCGGACCCGACATCCATGTCCAGAAACTGCTCCGTCATCGGGATCACCGGCGGCATCGCCACCGGCAAGTCGACCTTCCGTGACGCGCTCCAAGTGCGCACCGGCGCCAAGGTTTTCGACGCCGATCGCGCCGCTCGCTCCCTTGTGAATTATGACCCGGAAGTGCGCGCTCTCCTCCGCGAAAAATTCGGCGCCGGGATTTTTTCTGCGTCGGGGGAGTTGAATCGCGCGGCCCTTCGCGCCATAGTCTTCGCCGAGCCGGAAAAGAAGCGCGCGCTCGAGCAAATCCTCCACCCGCGCATTCGCCTTCAGTGGGCTGCTGAAGCGAACCAAAGTCGTCTGACGGGCGAACTCTTTCTGGCCGACATCCCGCTGCTTTATGAAACCCATGGTGAAACCCTGTGCGATACCGTCGTGGTCGTCGCCTGCGCGGCGCCGCTCCAGCAGGAGCGCCTGCTGCAGCGCGGCCGTCTCACCCGCGCGGAAGCCATCGCCATGATCGACTCGCAAATGCCACTCGCCGAAAAAATCGCTCGCGCCGATCACCTGGTCTGGAACGACGGCCCGGTCGCCGTGCTCGAGGCCCAGGCCGATCTGCTCGCCCGCCGCTGGCAGGCCCCGTGATGGAAAAAGAAGAAGTCAGCCCAGCCCAAGCCGAAGGCGACTCCGGCGTCGCCGCGGCTGCCCTCGTGCCTGAGCCTAACGAACAGCCGGAAGCCCCGGTCCTGCCCGTGGTCATGCTCCACGAACTGCAGGAGCTGGAACCGGCCGCGCTCCACGACCTCTTCGCCCGGTTGAATTTGCGACCGCATCCCGCCCAGAACCGACACCAGCAGATTTACGAGCTCGTGCGGCAGGGCATCCCCCGCGGCTTGCGCGTCAACGTCGACGGCTGGCTGGAGCAGCCTAACGACGGCCCCGCCGTCCTGCGCTCGCCGCGTTTGAATTTTCTTCCGCTCCCCGAGGACATCGGCGTCGCCCATTATCTGATCCGGCAATTCGAGCTTCGGCCGGGTCAGCATCTCCAGGGCACGGTCCGGCCGCCGCGCGATCGCGAGCGTGGCCTGATGCTCGACCGCCTCACGTTCGTAGAAAATCAGCCGGTCGCGGAATGGCAGGCGCCGACCGCCTTCGACAGTCTCACCCCGCTCTTTCCGCAGGGCCGGATCATGCTGGAATGCGATTCGCCGGATTCGTTAAGCGCGCGCGCGGTGGACTTGCTGACGCCGTTGGGCCGGGGCCAGCGCGGCCTGATTGTGGCGCCGCCGCGGGTCGGCAAAACGATTCTGCTCAAGCAAATCGCCCAAGCCATCCGGATAAATCATCCGGAGATCGTCCTCATCATTCTGCTCGTGGACGAGCGCCCGGAAGAAGTCACCGACCTGCAGCGCGAGGTCGGCTGCGAAATTTACAGCAGCACCTTCGACGAGCCGCCGCCGCGCCACATCCAGGTCGCGGAGTTGGTGAGCGAACGCGCCAAGCGCCTGGTCGAGCAGAAAAAAGATGTCGTCCTGCTGCTCGACAGCATCACCCGTCTCGCGCGCGGCTATAACGCGATGGTCCGCGGCAAGGGCCGCACGATGTCGGGGGGTGTGGAGGCGAAGGCGTTGCTTAAGCCGAAACGGTTTTTCGGGGCGGCCCGCAACGTCGAGGAAGGCGGCAGCCTAACGATTCTCGCGACGGCGCTGATCGATACCGGCAGCCGGATGGACGAAGTGATTTTCGAGGAATTCAAAGGCACCGGCAATATGGAGTTGCACCTCGACCGCTCGCTGGTGGAGAAGCGGCTCTATCCCGCGATCCACATTCTCCAGTCCGGCACCCGCCGCGAAGAGCTGCTCTATCATCCCGAGGAATGGGAGCGGGTGCAGCTCCTGCGCAAGGCGATGGCCGCTCTCCCGCCGCTCGAGGCAATGGAGATGCTGATCAAAAACCTGCAGGCCACGAAGACGAACGCCGAGCTCCTGCTCGCCGGATTGCGGTGATCACGACCGACGCACAACTCGCGGAGATCCTGACGGAATTGCAGGCCGTCGATCGCGTCGCGGTCGATACCGAAGCGGACAGTCTGCATTGCTACTTCGAGAAGCTCTGCCTTATCCAGCTCACCTGCGCGGAGCAGGATTTTCTCGTCGACCCGCTCGCACGGATCGATCTCCAGCCGCTCTGCGCGGTGCTCTCGCAGAAGGAAATTATTTTGCAGGGGATGGATTTCGATCTGCGCCTTCTCCGGCGCACGCTCGGTTTTAAGGCCCGCGATGTTTTCGACACCGTGATCGCGGCCCGTCTGCTCGGTCTGCGTGAGTTCAGCCTCGCCGCGCTGGTCCAGCAGTATTTCGGCGTCACCCTCGTGAAAGGTTCGCAGAAGGCGAACTGGGCGCGACGGCCGTTGCCCCATGTGATGGCGGACTACGCGAAAAACGACACCCATTTTCTCCTGCCGCTCGCCGCCCAAATGGAAGCGCAACTGGAAGAGCTGGGTCGGAAGGATTGGTTCCGGCAATCCTGTCGCCGCGCGCTGGAGCAGGCGGCGGTGGAACGCGAGAAAGACCCGGACCAAGCCTGGCGCATCGCCGGGAGCGGAACCTTGCCGGCGCGGACGAATGCAGTCCTGCGCGCGCTCTGGCGCTGGCGCGACGAGGAAGCGCAACGGGGCGATCGCCCCTCCTTTCACATTCTGCAAAACAGCGCGCTGCTCGATTCTGCCGCACGGTTCGTTGAGGGCGAGACTCCGGATTACCGGCATCTCTCCGATCGCCGCCGGCACGACTTTGTCGCGGCCGGGCAGGCGGCGCTCGCGCTGCCGGAAGCGGAATGGCCGCAGCGGCCGCCGCGCGTGCACAAGCCGCGCACCCGCAACCTCGAGAAGCGGGTTGAGGAGTTAAAGCAACGCCGCGACAAGCGGGCCACCGAGCTGGCGCTCGATGCTTCCTTCATCGCCTCGCGCGGCGCGCTCGAGTCGATCGCGGCGGATGAGAGCCGGACCGGCGAAATCCTCGTCGACTGGCAGCGCGCGTTGCTCGATCTCTGACTCGTTAGGCGTTAGGCCGACGAGCCATCCCCAAGTGCCGACCCGCTATGGCGGCGCGGGGGGAAGCGGCTCCTGGTCGGCCGCCGAATTTACCGCCCCGGGACGCAGCGGATGCGCCGGCGGCAGCGTGTTGTATGGACCCGCGTCTTCGCTCGGATTATAGAGATCGCGGCGATTCGAGAGCGTGGTGCAAGCGGTCGCGAGCGTGGCCACCGCGCAAAGGAGCAGGAGAAATTTCACGCCGCAGGGAAACAAATGCGCTCGCCGGTGTCAACGCGCGCGATGGCGCTGGCGAGAGGAAGAAAAACGATTGCGCCCGGGGCTTGGTCGCGGGAAATTTCCCCTCCGTCAGGGGCTATGGACTGAGGACTAACGAATCCCGCCAGGGCAGGAATGCAGCAACGGTAGTCTGATTCTCTTTGCCGTAGTTCTCTGGCGGTCTTTCTGTTTTTTGATGGATCCCAAAAGCCCTAACGATCAGCCGGCCGCGTTCGAGGCGGAGGAACGGAGCCGTTATTCCCGGCATTTTCTGCTGCCCGAGGTCGGTCCCGCGGGACAGGCGAAACTCAAAGCCGCGCGGGTGCTCTGCATCGGCGCGGGGGGATTGGGGAGCCCGGCGGCGCTTTATCTGGCCGCGGCGGGCGTGGGCACGATTGGCTTGGTGGATTTCGATCGGGTGGAACTGTCGAACTTGCAGCGGCAAATCCTCCACAGCACGAGCGACCTCGGCCGGGCGAAAACGGAATCGGCGCGCGATCGCTTGCACGCGATCAATCCGCAGGTCGAGGTGCGCCTGCACGAGTGCCGGTTCGAGAGCGCGAACGCGCCGGGGATTCTCGCCGAATACGATTTGATCGTGGATGGAAGCGACAACTTCGCGACTCGTTATCTGACGAACGACGTCGCGGTCTTCGCGCGGAAGCCGAACGTTTACGGCTCGATCTTTCGCTTCGACGGGCAGGCCACGGTCTTCGCGCCGCATCTTGGCGGTCCCTGTTACCGCTGTCTTTTTCCCGAGCCGCCGTCGCCCGGTTCGGTCCCGAGCTGTGCGGAAGCGGGCGTGCTCGGCGTCCTCCCCGGAATCGTCGGGACGATTCAGGCGACCGAAGCGTTGAAGCTGATCCTCGGAATCGGTGAGACCCTGCTGGGAAGGCTCCTCCATTTCGATGCGCTGAAAATGAAGTTCCGCGAATTCAATCTCCGGCGCGATCCGGAGTGTCCGGTTTGCGGGGACGCGCCGAGCATCACGGAACCGATCGATTACGAGGCTTTCTGCCAGGGCGCTCCCGCGCCGGAAGCCTTAGGCTCCGAGATCGACGTGCAGACCCTGCAACGGAAACTGGCCAGCGGCGTGCCAGTGACGCTGCTCGATGTCCGCGAGCCCTTTGAATGGGAGATCGCGCAGATCGCAGGCGCGAAGCTCATTCCGTTAGGCGTGCTCCCGGCGCGGCTGGCCGAGCTGGACCGGGACCAGGAAACGTTCGTCCTTTGCCATAGCGGAGTCCGGAGCGCGCACGCGGCCGAGTTCCTGCGCTCGGCGGGATTCGAGAATGTCGCGAATGTCGCCGGCGGCATCGACGCCTGGTCGGAAGAGATTGATCCCGATGTTCCGCGCTACTAATTCGCTCCGCCTCGGTGCGATCCTGGTCTCGTTAGGCGCGCTCGCCGCTTGCGATCGCATGATCACGCCGCGCCCGACCCAGCTCGCGCTCGATGGCGACGCCAAGGCCGCGGAGGGCAAATATCTGGAGGCGATCAATCTCTACGAGGCGGCCCTCGATGGCAGCGATCGCTCGGCGGACGTGCACTACAAGCTGGGTCTGCTTTACGACGACAAGATGAACGATCCGCTGAACGCGCTCCATCATTTCAAGCGCGTCCTCACCCTCGCGCCGGCGGGGAAACACGCGGAGGGGGTGAAGAAATTCATGAAGCGCGATGAGCTCACGCTCCTGACCAGCCTCGCGGGCGACGCGATCGTGGCGCCCGCGGACGCGGCCCGCTTACGTAACGAAAACCTGAATCTTCGCCAGCAACTCGACGAGCGCTGGGCGCAGAAGAAAGCGGCGGCCGCCGCGGAACAAGCGACCGCCCGAAAGCTCAAGCCTAATGACGGGAAGAAAAGCGCCGCGAGCGGGCGGCGCTACACCGTGCAGCGGGGCGACACCCTGGCTTCGATCTCGCGGAAGTTTTATAAGAGCTCGTCGCGTTGGGGAAAGATCCTCGCGGCCAACCCGGATATTTTGGCCAAGCCGGCTGATCTGAAACCAGGGCAGACGTTGCTGATTCCCTAGTAGGCGTCCCGGCTCCAGGTCAGGTGACGACGTTAAAGAACTTGTGCTGGCCGCGCAGTGTTTTCTTCACGGTCGCAAGGTCGGCCTCTTTCTCAAACTCGATGAAGAGGTGCCGGTCAATGAGCAGGCGGACGTTGGCGTTCAACTCCATCAATTCCCGGTAAAGCGCCTCGTAAGCGGACCCCGGAATGCTGTGATCGCGGCGGACGCGGTTACGATAGGTCCACCAGTTCGTTAGGCGGATGAGCGGATAAACCAAAGGCAGCAGGACGAGCGAGGTGCTCGAAGCCTTGGTGAATATCGTTTGTTTGATCCGAAACCCGGAAAGCTTCGCGAGCAGCCGGAGCTTCTGGATGCCGAGGAGAAAGAGATGGCCAAAATAGATCTCGTTAGTCCGGGAGTCGTTCGCCATCCAGATCGAATCGACCTCGTTAGGCGGCATGGTCTTGAGGTAATGCTCGGTCTCGAAGAGCAGGTAACTCAGCTTGGACTGAAGGTTGGAGTAATTAGGCGTGGTCAGGAAGAGTGAGCCGCCGGGTTTCAGAACGCGGTTGAACTCATTCAGCGCCCGGTATGGATCGCTGAAATGTTCGATCCCTTCCTGGCAGAAGAGAATGTCCGCGGATTCATCCGCCACGGGCAGACCTTCCAGGATATTGGCCCGCTCACAGGTGAGACCCTTGGCGGTGAAATACTCCGGGAAAAGGTCGTAGGCCTGCACCTGCGCGCCAGCGTCCAGGAGCGCTTTCGCGGTCGTGCCGGAACCGGCCGGCGTGTCGATCACCGACTTGCCGGCAAACTCCGCCCGGTGCTCCGTGATGTAGCGTTTGACGTAATACTTGATGCTGACCGGGTTGTCTTCGTAGAGCATGAAAGGCGCGCGCAACCTAAGGAGCGTTCCCGGGCGGTAAAGCGTAAAAGCCGGCCGCGCCGAGCGGTCGCGCGGCATTTCGAAATTTGGCGCCGGCCTCGTTTCCGCTTAACGGTGCGGATGACCTTTTCCGCCGACGAAGAGTTTGCGCTTCAGCTCGATCGCGAGGACGCGCTCGCGGGTTTTCGGGAACGCTTTTATCTTCCGGTCGGCGAAGACGGGAAGCCGTTGATTTATTTTGTCGGCAATTCTCTCGGCCTCATGCCGAAGGCAACACGGCAGATCGTCGACCAGGAGCTGGAGGACTGGGCGCGACTGGGCGTGGAGGGTCACTTCGCCGCGGCCACGCCCTGGTATTCCTATCACGAGACCTTGCGCGATTCGGCGGCGCGGCTGGTCGGCGCGCTGCCTAACGAGGTCGTGTGCATGAACAGCCTGACGGTGAATCTGCACCTGCTGATGGCGACCTTTTACCGGCCGACTAAAACCCGCTGCAAGATTCTGATGGAAGAACCGGCGTTCCCTTCCGATACCTACGCGATCAAGTCGCAGATCGCGCATCATGGCTTCGATCCGGAGGAATGTCTCGTCCTCGCGCGCCCGCGGCACGGAGAAATGACCATTCGTCAGGAAGACATCGAGGCGGTGTTTGAAAGAGAGGGCGAGCAAATCGCACTCGTGCTCTTCGCGGGGGTGAATTTTTTTACCGGCCAGCTCTTCGACATCGCGCGGATCACGGCCACGGCGCACCGGCTCGGTTGCACGGTGGGAATCGATCTCGCGCACGCGGTCGGGAATGCGCCGCTCTCTCTGCATGACTGGGAAGTCGATTTCGCGGTCTGGTGTTCTTATAAATATCTCAATTCCGGTCCCGGTGCGGTCGCGGGCGCGTTCGTGCACGATCGCCATGCGCGCGATCGCGAGCTGCCGCGGTTTGCGGGCTGGTGGGGGAACGATCCAAAGACCCGTTTTCGGATGCAGCTCGAGCCCGACTTTGTCCCGGTGCTGTCGGCCGACGCGTGGCAGTTAAGCAATCCGCCGATTCTGGCGATGGCGCCGCTGCGCGTTTCCTTCGCGCTCTTCGATGAAGCGGGTGGGATGCCGGCGCTGCGCGCAAAGTCGGAGCGGCTAACCGGTTATTTCGAGTTTCTCCTCGAGCAAATCGCGACCGGCCTTTTTACTGTGATCACGCCGCGCGAGCCTAACGAGCGGGGGTGTCAGCTCTCGATCCTGGTGCACGAGCGGCCGGCCGAGCTCTTCCAGAAGCTGGAGGCCGCCGGGGTGAAATGTGATTTCCGCGAGCCGAACGTGATCCGCGCCGCCCCGACCCCGCTCTATAACACGTTTCACGAAGTCTGGCGTTGCGCGCAGATCCTCGGCGAGCATCACGCCTAGACTAGGCGGCGACCCGCCCGCGTCTTCACCAGAGTTAGCCTGTAGACGTTTCGCTGTGCGAAATGTGAGGGTTGAGCAGGCCGCGAGAGTCGATACCCACGTTCGCGCAGCGAAACGTCTACATCAGGACATTGACCGAGAGGTGGGCAAGTGCAGGACAAGCACTAGCCGAGTAACTCTCGCAGGCAGCCGATCAACCCCGGGATGGGAAACGGCTTCACGAGAAACTTCACTTCCTGCTCGATCAGGAAATTCCGCACCGCCGGGTCGGTCGCATAGCCGGTGATGAAAATGAAACGGTCCGCCAGCGCCGGCCGGAATTCCCGAGCCTGGAGATAGAAATCGTCGCCGCGGAGGTGCGGCATTTTCAAATCGCAAATCACCGCGTCGTAATCATGCGCGCGGACCTTGAGCAAGGCTTCTTCACCATCGTAGGCGACGTCCACGAGATAGTTTTCGTCTGCGAGGATCCATTGCAGCGCGGAGGCAAGCTGCTGGTCGTCATCGACCACGAGCACGGCTTTCAGGTGGAATGCCTTGCCGCGCTCGGAGCCTTCGGGTGAGGGGTTGGATTTCATGCGGGCCCTTGCCTAAGTTAGCAGACCCGGTGCCAATAAGCCCGTGGATTGCCCGGCCGGGGCTTGGCAAACGGCGGGAAGCGTCCACGGTAGTGCCTGCATGGGCGCCAAGTTTACTCTCGTGGGCAGCGGATTGGCCGGTGGATTGCTCGCCGGTTTCCTCGGCCGGCGCGGCTACGAGATCGAACTTTTCGAGCGCCGCCCGGACCCGCGAGCCGGCAACACGGTCGGCGGCCGCTCGATCAATCTCGCGCTCTCGACCCGCGGCATCCACGCGCTTCAACAGCTTGATCTCGCCGATGACGTGCTGCGCCACGCGATCCCGATGCGCGGCCGAATGATTCACGACCCGGACGGCGCGCTCCATTTTTCGCCCTACGACCGCGACCCGAACAAGTGCATCAACTCGATCGGACGCGACATCCTTAACACCGTCGTCATTGAAGCCGCGCAACGTTATCCCAATGTGCAGGTGCGCTTCAACGAGCGCTGCACCGACGTCAATCTCGACGAGCCGTCGGCGCGTTTCGTGCAAACCGAGACCGGGGCGGAGAGCACGGTGCGGAGTGACGCGATCGTCGGCGTGGATGGCGCCTTCTCCGCGGTGCGTGCGTCGATGCAGCGGCTCAATCGCTTCGAGTACAGCCAGACTTATCTGCCCCACGGTTACAAGGAGTTAACCATTCCGCCCGCCGCCGACGGCTCGTGGCAGATGGAGAAAAACGCGCTCCATATCTGGCCGCGGCATCGGTTTATGATGATCGCGCTGCCAAATCCCGATGGCTCTTTTACCTGCACGCTCTTCTGGGAATTCGAGGGCCCGCGCAGCTTTGCGACGACCCGGACCGATGAGGAGATCAGGCGCTTCTTCGCTGAGGAATTTGCCGACGCCGTGCCGCTCATGCCGACGTTACTCGAGGATTACAAGACCAATCCGACCGGCTCCCTCGTGACCATTCGTTGCGCGCCCTGGACTTATCAGGACAAGGTCGCGCTGGTCGGAGATGCATCGCACGCGGTGGTGCCGTTCTATGGTCAGGGGATGAACGCTGCTTTCGAGGACTGCGTGGTTTTCGATCAATGCCTGGCGGAGTTTCCGCAGGAACGGCAGCGGGCGTTTGCGGAATATTTTGCGCGCCGCAAAGAGAACGCCGACGCGCTGGCCGATCTGGCCGTGCATAATTTTATCGAGATGCGCGACAAGACGGCTTCCCCGCTTTTCCGGGCGAAGAAGAAACTCGACCACACGCTGGAGGGCTGGTTTCCCGGCGTCTATCTCCCGCTTTACACCATGGTTTCGTTCAGTCGGATTCCCTATGCCGAGGCGTGGCGGCGCGCGCATTTTCAGGACCGACTGATCTACGCCGCCTTGCTCGTTCTCGCTCTCGTCCTCCTTCTCGTTCTCACGGCCTTCCTTCTCCATTAGCCATGCATCTCACTCACAAGCTCAAGAAGGTCATGAACCCGCTGGTCTTGCGCAGCGCGCGCCAGCACATCGGGGTGGTGCTCCTGAGTCGGCGTTTCGTTTTCGCCCTCGATGAAGCGATCTTCCGCGCGATCGACCGGGAGAAATTCCAAGCGATCTACGACCGGCACGCGGTCGAAGACCCGGGCGATGCCTGGCCAAAATACCTCGACCTGAAACGCTGGATTCGGACCAACCTGCAGCGGGTCCATGGCCTCGATCTCGATTGGGGCAGGCGGAAGCAGATCCTCGATCTCGGCTCCGGCGCCGGTTACTTCCTCTTCATTTGCAAATGGCTGGGGCACGATGTCCTCGGGCTCGATCTCGATGAGTTGCCGATGTATGGCGAGATGACCGCGATGCTCGGTGTGCCGCGCCTGATCTGGCGGGTGAAGGCTTTCGAGCCGCTGCCGAAATTCGAACACGACTTCGATCTCATCACGGCCTACATGATCTGCTTCAACGGCCACAAAAGTCCCGCCCTCTGGGGGCCGAAAGAGTGGGAGTTCTTCCTCAACGATCTTAAGACCCGGCTTAAGCCCGGCGGCCGCATCCAGCTCGGCTTCAATCGCGAGCTGGATGGCGAGTTCTATCCCGAGGCTGTGCGTCAATATTTTCTCGCACGCGGAGCCGAGATTGACGACCAGCGAGTTACCTTCCGGCCCAGCCGGTCTTAGTCTCGTTAGGGCAACGATGTTCCGACGGACCGCTTGACGAGGTTGGCATCCTGCCGGTCGATCGAGCCGCTGGCGTTAATGTCCTCGCGGAAGTTGGTTGCGTCCGTTGTCTTGCCCTGGTCGAGGCGGACCAGACGGGTGTCTGCTGTGGTCACGGAACCGTCGCCGTCTACGTCGCCGAGCAGCAGACCAAAGGTCGCGGCGGCCGAGGCGAGCGTGTTCCCCTGAGTATCCGTGACAGTGCTGAGCGTGACAGTGACGTCCTGAGCGTTGCAGGTGACGCCTGTGAGATTGACGACCAGCGTGTTTCCCACAATCGAGGTGCTAGCCACCGTGCCGCAACTCGAGATGACACTGCCAACGCCGTTCAAGGTGTTGTTAAAAAGGAAATCGATCTCGTAATCGCCCGTCCGGCCACCGCTGCGGTCTTCCACTCCGGGCGTCCCGGTGAGCGGAAGAGCGATGCTGAAGCCACCCTTCACCGAAGCCGCGCTGGTCAGGCTGAGATTGCCGCCGCCGCTGGGCGCGACGCGCACGTAGTAGACGTCTTCTTCCCCGTTGAAGGTGGCGGTATAGGCCACGTTCCCGCCGGTGTCATCCGACACCGTGGTGATGTAATCGCCCATCTTATCCTGGTTGGGATAGCCAAGGAAGGGATTGAAGGAGTCACTGACGACGACATTCGGCGCCCAGGTGACGCCGCCGTCGATGCTGAAGGAGTAAAAGAGTTGGGAGTCGGTATTATTCGCGGCGTTGCGGGTGTCGAGCCAGACGCTGTCGATGCGGCCGTTAGGCGCGACCGAGAGGGTGCCCAGCCAATGCCACTTGTTGTGATTCACCGGGTCATCGTTCACCCGCTCCGGCGTGCTAAAGGTTTTACCGCCATCCGAGCTGCGGACGAACATGACGTCGCTCCCGGTGCTGGCGCCAGTGGGAATGACGCTGGCGAGCATGTAAACGTTATCTTTCATCGTCGTGGTCGAGCGATCGACGGCGAGGAAAAGCTGGCCCACCAGACCCACCGGGTTAATCGGTTCGCTGCTCGCGATAGTCCCGCCGAGGTTGACGAGGACGCTTTGATCGAAGGTCGGGGTAAGCGCGGAGTTTTTCGCATTACTCGAGCGTTCGCAGGAGATTTGGCCGGTGTTCAGATTCACGCCGCCGATGAACAAGTTGCCCGAGGTATCCACATCCTGTGTCCCCCAGGAGGGAGAGTTAGGAATGTTGATCGGATTGAGCCAGGTAAACCCGCCATCGGTGGAGCGGCTAAATTGCCGGCCACCATAGTTATTCCCGCCCGTGCTCCAGCTTTGATATTGGAAGCCATGACCGGTGCTGCTGGTCTGATCGATGGTGAACCACTGCTTGTCGCCGCCGGTGGCGGGGGCGAGGCGGGTGTAAGAAACGCCGCCGTTGAGCGAGCGCCACATGTCGTCGAAGAAAGTAGAGAGCAGACTGAGATAGAAGAACCCGCCCGTGCTATCCGAACCGAGCACCGGGTCGCTCCGGAAGACGTTGGTCTCGAGAATTCCAGGAAAGGTCCAGGTTGAACCAGAGTTACTCGTGTAGGCCCAGCCGGCCTGGCGGAAGTTCGAGGCGACGCTGTCAAACTGCCGCCAGCCGATCGTCATCTTTTTCCCGTTGGTCGGGTCGACCGCGATCGACGGCTCGTTCGCGGCGTCACCGGTAATATTCTGACCGGTCGCGGAGACGTTCACCTGGGTGCTGGTGAAGGCGTCGTGCTGCGAAACCATCCGCGGCGAAAGGCCGGTGCGCCAGACATAGACGGGCGCGTCGTCAGCCTCTTCCAGAGCTTCGGTCGGCAGCGGCTTACGCGGCGCCGCCTGCGTGGAGACAAAGGTGAGGCTGCAAAGCAGCGCGATCGCGGAAGTGGTGAATTGGCCGAAGCGAGGTCGAAGCATGAACCGACAGTGGCGAAGAAGGGAGGAAGTTGTCAACCATCCGATTGGACAGCCGACTATTCGTTAGGCGGTTTTGAGCAAGGGAGAACTGCTGCTAACCTGAGCCGATGAGCGAGCGAGAAGCCAGTTTCAGCGGGACCGATTTCTACCAGCTCGACGACCTGCTGACGGCGGACGAGCGCCGCCTGCGCGGGGCCGTTCGGGCCTGGGTGGAAGCCCGTTTTCTCCCGGTGGTCGCGACGCATTATCGCGCGGGTACTTTTCCGCTCGAGCTCGTGCCGGAACTGGCGCAGCTCGGGGTCTTCGGTCCGACGATCAACGGCTACGGGTGCGCCGGGCTCGGGAACGTCGCGGCTGGATTGATCATGCAGGAACTGGAACGCGGCGATAGCGGCCTGCGGACTTTCGCGTCTGTCCAGGGTTCGCTCGCGATGACGGCGATCGATCTTTTCGGTTCGAACGAACAGAAGGAACGCTGGCTGCCGGCGATGGCGCGCGGCGAGCAGCTCGGTTGCTTCGCGCTGACCGAGCCGGATTACGGCTCGAATCCCGCCGGCATGCAGTGCCGCGCGACGAAAACCCCGGATGGTTACCGGCTCAGTGGCCGGAAGAAGTGGATTGGTAACGGAACCATCGCCGACGTCGCGGTGGTCTGGGCGCGGGTCGACGGGTTGCCCGGGATCGACCCGGAAAGCTCAGGCGCCATTCGCGGGTTTCTCGTCGAGAAGGGTTCTCCGGGTTTTGTGGCGACGTTGATTGAAGGGAAGCTCTCCCTGCGCGCCGCGCTCACGGCGGAGCTGGCTTTTGATAACTGTCTGCTCGCGGAAAGCGCCCTGCTGCCAGGGAGCGATGGCCTGCGTTCGCCTTTGACTTGCTTGAACCACGCCCGCTACGGAATCGCCTGGGGTGCGCTGGGCGCGGCCATGGCCTGCTATGAAGAAGCAGTTAGTTACGCGAAGGGCCGCCAACAATTCGGCCGTCCGATCGCGAGCTTCCAGTTAGTCCAGGCGAAGCTCGCGCGCATCTTGACCGAGCTGACTAAAGCCCAACTCCTCGCCTTCCGCCTCGCGCAGTTAAAGGACTCGGGCGCGGCAAAGCACTATCACATTTCGATGGCGAAGATGAACAATGTCGAGATCGCGCTCGAGGCCGCGCGCACCACTAGAGACATCCTCGGCGGCGTGGGCATCCTCGATGACTACCAGTGCTTCCGGCACATGTGTAACTTGGAAAGCGTCAAGACCTACGAAGGCACGCAGGACATTCATCTCCTGGTCTTAGGTCAGCAGATCACCGGCATTCCAGCGTTCGCCGACTAAAGGCTAGCGGCGGAGGTAGCGCCGCTGTATTTCGGATCCAGCACCTCCTTGCGAATCGCGGCAAACACTTTGCGGATCGCAGTCCGGCTACCGCCATTGGCGAGAAAAGTCGGAATCACGCCCCCGGTGTCACTGTAAACGGTGTAAGTCGCGCGCGTCTTCCCGTTGGGAGTCGGCTCGAGCAGCCAGCTTCCCTGGCAGTTCGTGACCCGCTGCACCCCGGGCTGCGGGCCGGGACCGATACCGACGGCGGGCTTCCAGCGAATATGATAGACCGGTCCGGCGGCGCTGGGAGTGATCGTATGCACGGAACGCAGGATGTAATCGCGGTCATCGATTAGAGGCAGGTCAAGGCGATGATAGGCCACCACGGTATTACCGCTCTTCTGCAGGATTCTCACCTCCACCGAGTAGGGCATGAACTTCGGAAAATTAGCGCAGTCGCTGAGAAGCTTGAAGACGGTCAGGGGTGCGGCGTCGATCAGGCCGATACTTTTGAATTCCTTAAGCCCGGATGTTGCGTGCGGACGGCTATAAACCATCACGCCTTCCTTGTTCGCCTCCAACTTCCAGGCGCACGGGGGAGTGTCCGCGAGCGTGCTGTGGCTCGCGAGCACGAGCCCGGTGATGAGCGGCGCGAGCAATTGGAGCGGGGAGCGAAGATTCATCCGGACACACTAAGATTCGTCCACCGTGCTCGCTGCGGCCCCTTTTCGTCTCGCGCTAGCGCGGCTTCCGCGCCAGCCAATGGATCTCCCCCGGCCACCAGGGAAACGCGCGGCCCCAGCGCAGGTTGAAGCGCAGCCACGCGCGCGAGTTCTCGAGGAAGAATCCCTTGTGCCGCATGCAGTAGGCGCCGGAGACAAATTCAATCGTTAGGCCAGCCGCCTCCGCCAGCGCGCGCACGCGAGCGGGCGAGAAGACGGTGACGTGCCCAAACATTTGCGCGGTCCGGCGGATTTGCCGTTCGCGCATCCCGATCAGGCAATGCGGGAGCACGGGCGAGCCGCCGATAATCGATCCGCCGGGCCGGAGCGCGTCCGCGACTTTGCGCAGCGCGCCTAACGGATCCGCGGTGTGCTCCAGAATGTGCAGGCAGATGGCACTGTCGAAGGAATCGGGCAGCGCCAGATTGGGCGCTTCAATATCGGCCTGGAGGATATCCCGGTAGCCGGCGAGTCGGAGGATGTTGCGCTTCGGCATGGCATCCACCCCTAACCAACGTCGGTAACGCGGCGCTTCCGCCCCGACTCGGCGGGCAGCCAACCGGGCGAAGGTGAACATCTGGCCGTTGTGTGTGCCGAGCTCGAGGATATCGAGCGGCCGCCCGACGCGCCGATACTCG